>NZ_PVWN01000040.1 GCF_003003885.1 Chlorogloea sp. CCALA 695
TTCGGTAGAGGCAGATAGGGTGTCACGCCTGAACCTGGCGAGTAGGACTTTCACCTACATCAAACTGAGAGTTCAGCTAGACTTAGGAGTCTTGGCTGGAGTAGTTATGTACGGACTTTCACCGTGATTTACTACTCAACGAATCGCACGCCGTTTATAAATGTACTAACTTTGGAGTTTGGTAATGACATCATCGATTTATTTAGCCGCTCCCTTGTTTACCCAAGCAGAGGTAGCCTTTAATCAAAGCTTGGCTGACCAATTAACGGCGGCTTGTTACTCCGTTTATTTGCCACAGCAGCAATGCGCGGGAACTACAGACCCGATAAGAACTATTTAATATTTGTATTCGGGGTTTAGATGCCGCCAGTATGGTACTGGTAATTTTAGATGGCACTGATGCGGATTTACCTGCGGCGCAAACTGCACGTATTCCCTAGGTTGAAAAAATTGTTTAATTCGCGGCTGTCTATGCTGTCCTTTGCCGATTAATGAAAGTTCGTGCCAAGATTAAGAGAATCTCTATTGGGGAATCGTAATGTCTAAAGAGAAGAAAAGCAACAAAGAAACCAAAAAGCCAAAAGCGCAGGCTGAAGAATCTAAAAAAGAAAAGAAAGATCCTAAAAGACACGATGGCTTAGGAGGTAAATAGTTAAGGGAATACTATATAAGCAATCAGCGCGATCGCATTTCAGTACAACGTTGATAGAACAGTTTGTAGGGAAAATGCGATCGCATTCTTTCTTTTAACTTCCTTTAAACACTGATTCCACCGTTGATTTTATCGACTCTCTTGCTTCTTTAAACTTCTGCGCGATGGGTTGTTGGTCGTGTAAGAAAATCCTCGCACAATTGCGCCCAGGCATTCCCGAAATAGAACCACCGGGATGCGTCCCTGCGCCTGTAAGAAACAATCCTTCAATCGGTGTTTTGTAATTGGCAAGTTCCGGTAAAGGGCGGAAAAATATCATCTGGTCAAGAGTCATATCAATGTGATAGTAATTGCCTTTATGCGCTCCCAAACGTTCCCCAAGTTCGGCAGGACTTTCTACCCGACGGGCGATAATTGAATCTTTAACATTGGGGGAATAGTCGGCTAACTTATCAATTACTCGGTCAGCTACTTTATTTTTTAGCTCATCCGTCCAACCCGTACCCTTTAAACCTGTACCTTCAGCGCCAGCAATTTGATAAGGGGCAAAAAATTCAATCCAAGCTGTATGTTTACCGTCAGGAGCCATTGAAGGGTCAAGCATGGTAGGAACTACTAAGTACATAGAAGGGTCAGAATCGGGAATTTCGCCCAAAGTACACTTACTATGAGCTTGTTCTACATGAGTAACGGAATCGGCTATTAGTACCGAACCAATTAAATAGCTGTCATCGTGGTTGTGATGTTCAAAATTAAGGGGTTTATCTAAAGCTAAATCTATTTTGAGGATAGTTTCGTTATTGTTGACGATGCGGCGATCTAATCTTTCCCGCAAATTTGGATCGGCGCTATTAACGTCACCCTCATCGATAAGGTGCAGAAATACCCTTTGAGCATCAATATTTGAAATTACCCCTTTGTTGGCGCGGTACTCAACCCCTCCGGCTACTCTTACTCCTACTGCCCTACCGTTATCAATTAATACTTTTTCTACGTGCTGGTCGGTCAGAACTACCCCACCTTTGCTTTTAACCAACTTCAATAAAGCTTGTACTAGCGCCCCTGTACCGCCACGAGGTCTTGACATTCCCGGCTCGTGCCGCATTGCCATCATAATCGCCCCCACAGCGTTAGTTTTTTGAGAAGGCGGCGCACCGAGTTCGGCACATAATCGGGCTAAAGGTGCTTTGAGAAACTCGCTATCAAACCATTCATTAAGGACATCTTCGCCACTACTAAGCATAGTCCGAATAAAGTCTAGGGTTTTAAACGGCGAACCAATCACAGAAAATAAATCTTTCAGCTTTTTGATATCGTAATTGCCAGCAATATCAATAATAGACTTGGGAGGAGCGTTGAACATGGGAATCATTGCCCCTAGTACCCGTTGCCAAAATTCTGTATATTCTTTGTACTTTTTAGCATCGCGATCGCTATATCTAGCAATTTCGGCGCAAGTTTTTTCTAAAGACTTATGCCCCAAAAAGTATTTACCGTCAGGATGGGGACAAAATACTACCGGATCGCATTCTAAATACTCTAACCCGTATTTTCCTAGTTCTAGTTCTTGCACTACTGGCCCTAGGTGGATAAATTCATGATCGATCGCACACAGATTAAACTTAAATCCCGGCGCTTCAGTCGGCAACGATTCTTCGGTAGTAGCTGCACCCCCTGGAACAGAACGCTTTTCCAATAATAAAACGCTATAGCCAGCTTTAAGTAAATAGGCAGCACAGACTAAACCATTATGTCCTGCTCCAATAATCACCACATCATACGATTGCATAAAGCCTTGGCTCCAGATCCCTATTTCCCGATTTTAGAAAAAAGTTATCCAAGATACAATAGTTATGTAGTGCGATATCGCGCATTTAAGCTCATGTTTGCGGGATTTCGCTCACATGAGCTTCGGTGTAAAGAGTTAATTTACCTGGGTGTACTTCTAAGTTTTTGATGCGGATTGCCATTTTTTCTAGTTCAATAAAAGGCAATTGGGTTAGCTGTTTCATCTGTTGTAACAAGGCTACTGCTAGTTCAAGAGAAATATTTTGCCCGTCTTTACACAAAAAACTTTCAATTAGTATGGGCATATTGGCAGTACGGGGACGAATTACAGCATTAAACCCCAGTAACCTAGTCGTACCCATTTCCGTTAATAAAGCGCTGCCATCGACAACTATTTTGCCCTCACTGGGTAACAACAATTCTATTTGTTGCATTGCCATAGTTACAATTTGCCCGTCTACATCAAGTTCTAGCTTTGGCATCTGATTTTTAACGTAGTCTGAGCTTAGAGTGTGATTTAGATCCTCTTGGGTGACAACAAACTTGGCGATCGCATCTACCGGATGAGTTAGTTCTATTTGCCCAAATAAAGCGCTCAGGGGGTTAATTGCCACTTTATCTAGGTGCAACTCCATTTCTTGAACCCGGATGTCTGCTTGCAGCACTAAGCCTTGTCCAGATATGTTTACAGCATCGGCTTGTCCTTGAATAACCTTAAGTAAGTCGGTGCGAACATCTACATCAAGTTTTTCTGCGGAATCTAATTGACTAGACAAGCCTAATTGGGCGGCTTGGGCGATCGCTTGTTCATCTAACCTAGGACTATCAGACATAAAAAATTACCACTTGTCTACACTCTACTACTGCCTAATTTAGAAGCTGAACTGAGACAGTGTATCTGCATCATGGTGGACTTTTGTTTTGGTTAAAAAATTAGACGGCGGCGGAGCGATCGGTTGGTGAACCTCTGTTAAGGTTACTCTCTATATAGGTAATGGAGAGCTACAAATGGTCGACTCTGGACAAACTCATCTAATTGCGGCGGTTGTCGTTGCTGCAAGCTTAATTGCTCTATCTTTTTTTGTATGGGAAGGGATAACTATGTCATCCCTTTATGATCGCGGTGTTAAGTTGTACCAAGAAAAAGACTATCAGAATGCAGAGTCTGTTTTTATCAAAGTGCTTTCCAGACATCCCAGTAACGATGTTGCACGTTTGCTGCTAGGAGAATCGTTAACAGGGCAAAATAAACTAGAAGAAGCGGTGACTCAATTTACGACGCTGATTTCTCGCGCTCCTAAAAATGCCGAGGCGCAAGTAAGATTAGCAATGGCTTTAATGAAGTTAGAAAAAGTAGAAGCTGCCACATTATCTCTACAAAAAGCCCAAGATTTGTATAAGTCTCAACGCAACGAGCAAAAATCTGAGCAAATCGAGCAGTTATTGCAGAGTATTTCGACTGGTAAAAATATCTAATTTCTCCTTGGTACGCCTTCTATTCTTTCTATGTTCGCAACTCGCTTTGTTAGGTTTTTTCAATATCTGCGTTGGGCTACAATCAAAAAAACTATTGCTCGTGTAGGCGAACGAAGGCTACTCGGGTTATCTTCAGAAATTGCTTACAATGCTATGCTGTCCTTGTTTCCAGCTATTTTAGCTATTTTTACAGCGATCGGTTTATTTGAAGAATCTTTGCAATCATTCTTTAAAGATTTAGCAGTACAAATTAGTAAAGTTGCCCCCAATGAAGCGTTAGTATTGATTCGGGATTTTGCCAAACAAATTACCCAAACCAAAAACAGGGGCTTATTTTCTCTCAGTTTTATTGTGGCAATTTGGGCAGCTAGTGGGGCATTAAGTGCGGCTATGAATGCCTTAGACCAAATTCATCAAATACCCTCTAAACAAGTTCGTCCTTTTTGGAAAGCTAAACTTATTTCTATTGGCTTAACTATCGGCACAATTTGCTTGCTGGTATTAGCTTCTTTTTTGATTTTTATTAGCGACTGGTTACTGAACTTTTTTGTCCGGGAGAGTGGTTTTGTTGCTTTGTTAGTAGTTTGGCAATTGCTGCGCTGGCCCTTAGCTTTAGCGATCGTTTCTACGGCTTTTGCCTTTGTTTATCGCTATGGGCCGAGTGTCTGGGATGCTGGTACGCCAATTATGCCCGGAGCTTTCTTAGCTGCTATTTCTTGGGCGCTAGTGTCTGGTTTATTTCGGCTGTATGCGTCCAATTTTGGTAACTATAATCAAGTTTATGGCGCAGTAGGGGCGGTAATCGTTTTGATGCTGTGGCTGTATATGAGCGCCGTAGTGCTACTCGTGGGCGATCAACTCAATGTTACTGTGGGTGAAGCGATGCGGACAAAATTACCTAAGCACTAAATCTAGCTAGAGGTACAGCGCGATCGCAACTTAATTATGTTTCGATACATTAAAGCGCAATAATTTAAATCCATGTCTCAGCCGTCTCAATTTGCCTCTATGCTTGCTCCGTCAAAACTTGCTACGCTCAACCGTTTGCGGAAGTTTAGCCGCCTGCTGGACAATGCTGTGGGCATTCCTGGGACAAAGTTTCGCATCGGCTTAGATCCCATACTAGGACTAATCCCTGGCGCGGGGGACTTTTTAGGGACGGCTCTTTCAGCTTACTTAGTAATAGAAGCGGCGCGCTTAGGCTTACCTAAAGAAACTTTATTTAAAATGGTGTATAACATTGTTTTGGAAAGTGCCGTTGGTACAGTACCAGTAATTGGCGATTTGTTCGATGTTGCCTGGAAAGCCAATACAAAAAACTTTGAATTAGTCGAAGCTCATCTCAATATTCCTCAAGCAGTAGAAAAGAAAAATACCTGGTTTATTTTTCTACTGATAGCTGGCTTATTTATATTCAGCATAGGAATATTAGCTATTAGCTTTTTTACACTTAAGCTACTGATTAGTGTCATAACTGGCTAAATATCTAAAATAAAAGTAAGTGTTACGTTGAGCTTACTTACATATATGCAGACAAAAACCCAGTTACCGATTCCCCCACACTTTGAAGCGCAAAAAGTAGGGGAAGTCTGGCGCGTACCTTACCTTGAAAGGGCGCAGCAAGCTAGAGATTGGGCAAACCTACACCATATTAAGCCAGCTTTTGAAGATAAAAAACGGACTTGTCTGTTGTTGATTGACGTACAAAATACGTTTTGTATTCCTGGCTTTGAGCTATTTGTCGGCGGACAATCGGGAAATGGTGCAGTAGAAGATAATAAGCGATTGTGTGAGTTTATTTATCGCAACTTAGGGTCAATAAGTGCGATCGCACCTACTTTAGATACTCACACAGCAATGCAAATTTTTCACCCGATCTTTTGGATAAATGCCGAAGGAATCCACCCAACTCCCGCCGCTACCAACATTACCCCAAAAGATATCGAACAAGGCAAGTGGAAAGTTAACCCCGCCGTTGCCTATAGTTTAAATTTGACGTACGAAGTTCTGCAAAACCATGCCCTGCATTACGTCAAGCAACTAAGCCAAAATGGTAAATATCCATTAACAGTATGGTTTTATCATTCTATGCTTGGTGGGATTGGTCATGCTTTAGTTTCCGCCGTAGAAGAAGCAGTATTTTTTCATTGTATTGCCCGTGACAGCCAAACTCAATTTGAAATCAAAGGAAATAACCCTTTAACTGAAAACTACTCAGTTTTGCGCCCAGAAGTGCTAGAAAGCTTTGGGGGAAAACAGTTAGCCCAAAAAAACACCCGCTTAATCCAGCAATTGTTAGATTTTGATAAAGTTATTATTGCTGGACAAGCAAAAAGTCATTGTGTAGCTTGGACAATTGACGACTTGCTGACAGAAATTCAACAAATCGATTCAAGTTTGGCAAAAAAAATATATATCTTAGAAGATTGTACAACCCCTGTAGTAGTCCCCGGCATTGTAGACTATACCTCACAGGCGGACTCAGCCTTTGAAAGATTTGCCGATGCTGGAATGAACTTAATAAAATCCACCCAATTCTAAACCACCATTGGGAATTGAAAACCTCTTAATCACCAATTCCCAATCACCAATTACCCATTCCCAATTACCCATTACCCATTACCCATTACCCATTACCAATTCCCAATTCCCAATGTCAACTACAAACTCTTTTATTCGTTCGGCACGTCGGGGTAAGCATAAAATATTTATTGGTATGGCTCCTGGTGTAGGCAAAACCTACCGGATGCTAGAAGAAGGCAAAATGCTCAAACAAGAGGGAATTGATGTCGTTATTGGGCTAATAGAAACTCACGGGCGTAAAGAAACGGCTCAAAAAGTCCTTGATTTAGAGATAATCCCCCGCAAGCAAATTGAGCGCGGGGAGCTAACTTTAACAGAGATGGACACCGAGACAATTATCGAGCGATCGCCAAGTCTTGTATTAGTAGATGAATTAGCCCATACTAATGTACCCGGTTCTGCCACCGAAAAACGCTATCAAGACGTAGAACTAATTTTAAATGCGGGAATTGATGTCTATTCTACGGTAAATATTCAGCACCTAGAAAGCCTCAACGACCTAGTAGCTAGGATAACAGGGGTTGTAGTCCGAGAGCGTGTCCCTGATCGCCTGTTAGAGGAAGCTGACGAAGTTGTAGTAATAGATGTCACCCCCGAAACCTTACTCGAACGCCTCCAAGACGGGAAAATTTACGCACCTCAAAAAATTCAAGAATCCTTACAAAACTTTTTTCAACGCCGCAACCTGATTGCGCTGCGAGAATTAGCGCTGCGGGAAGTCGCCGACAACGTAGAAGATGACGCAATTTCTTCAACCCCCGCCGAAAAATTTTGTAACATTCACGAACGAGTTTTAGTTTGCGTCTCTACTTATCCTAACTCCATGCAATTGTTGCGCCGGGGAGCAAGAATAGCTGGGTATATGAATGCGCCGCTTTATGCTGTGTACGTCGCCAATCTTGATCGCTTTCTTACCAAAGAAGAAAGCCTGCATATAGAAACTTGCTACAAACTTTGTCGAGAATTTGGCGGCGAATTTATCCACATCAAAGACCAAGATATTCCAAGTGCGATCGCTCATGTTGCCCAAGATAGGCATATTACCCAAATTGTAATTGGCGAAAGTCAGCGATCGCGCTGGAAAATGTTATTTCAAGGTTCCCTAACTCAGCAATTGATACGATTGTTAAAAAACATCGATTTGCACATCATCGCTACCGAAAAAATCGCCGCCCCGTCACAATTAAAGGCAGAAATTAAATAGGCGATCAGGCTTAAACTTTAAATTAAGGGTAGAATCTATGCTTTCTAACCCTAAAAATAACAAATCTATTTTAGTATGACTCGTGTAATTGGTTTAATTAGTGGTACGTCTGTAGACGGTATTGATGCGGCATTAATAGACGTAACAGGCACAGAATTAGACTTAAAAGTTGAACTTATCGCTGGAAAAACCTATCCTTATCCCCCCAACTTGTCAGCGCAAATTTTGGCAGTGTGTGGCGGGGAAAAGCTATCAATGGCAGCATTAGCGCTGCTTGACGATCAGATTGCTTGTAGCTTCGCCTGGGCCGCTCAGGAGATTCAAAACAATAGCGATCGCGCGTCACTGATTGGTTCTCATGGGCAAACAATCTATCATAGACCTCTAGGCAAAGTAATTTCCCCTAACAACTTAGCTTATAGCCTCCAACTCGGTAGAGGAGACTTAATTGCTCAAATAACTAAAATTCCCACTATCAGTAACTTTCGCGCCGCCGATATCGCCGCCGGGGGAGAGGGAGCGCCCTTAGTTCCCAAAGTAGACGCTTATCTTTTAAGCCACGAAGAAAAATATACCTGCGTCCAAAATTTGGGTGGAATTGGCAATGTAGCTTACTTACCCCCACGTAGCCAAGAGAATTGGCTAGATAAAATTTGTGGTTGGGATACGGGTCCAGCCAATTCCCTTTTAGACTTAGCCGTACAACATTTCACGAGTGGCGCTCAAACTTATGACCATAATGGAATCTGGGCTGCAAGCGGTACACCTTGCGATCGCTTAGTAGAGCAGTGGTTACACCAAGATTTTTTTGCACAGCTACCCCCTAAATCTACCGGGCGAGAGTTATTTGGCTCTCTATACCTACACCAATGTTTAGCCGACATGGAACCCTACGAACTTAGTCCCGCCGATAAATTAGCTACCCTAGCCGAATTAACCGTTGCTTCTATCGTCCATAGCTACCAAACTTTTTTACCCCAAAAGCCCGACCGAGTGCTGTTGTGTGGCGGTGGCAGTAAAAATCTCTACCTTACCAATCGGTTGCAAGCTTTGCTGCAAAGCGCCGCCGTACTGACTACCGATGAAGTAGGATTAAACGGAAATTTCAAAGAGGCAATTTCTTTTGCTGTGTTGGCATACTGGCGCAATTTAGGGATTGCTGGCAATTTACCTAAAGTTACTGGTGCAAAACAAAAAATGCTCCTGGGAGATATTTATCAAAGTTTCGCCAATGTTGTTAGTTAATACTGTAAAAGAAATGGGTATCCTAAGTTCGTCACCTCCTGTAGCTCCAAGATTTAGCTCGCTTACAAGTTCTCCCTTGATTGAACCGTTATCCTATGACAGATCCCAACATTGGTCGTTTATTAGCTAAACGCTATCAGATTCAAAAACTAATCGGTACTGGAGCGATGGGGCAAGTTTATTGTGCCAATGATATTTTGTTGGGTGGCGTACCTGTAGCTGTCAAATTTCTTGCTCTCTCCATTCAACACAAAAAAATTCGGGTTAAAGAGCGCTTTGAAACTGAGGCTAAAACTTGCGCTTTATTAGGACAAAAAAGTATTCATATTGTCCGTGTGATGGATTACGGTGTAGACGAACAGGGGACACCATTCTATGTTATGGAATATTTGCAGGGAGAAAACTTGAATGATGCTGTCCGGCTCACTCCAATTACTCTACCTAGGTTTTTGAGTTTATCGCGGCAAATTAGTCTAGGTTTACAATGCGCTCACCAAGGTATTTTAGTTGATGGCGAAATTTGTCCAATTATTCACCGGGATGTTAAGCCGAGCAATATGCTTGTAGTTCAAGATCCCAGTTTTGGCGAATTGGTCAAAGTATTAGATTTTGGCATTGCTAAACTAATGCAAAGTGATAGCAATCAAACAAAGTATTATCTGGGAACTTTAGCTTATTCCTCTCCCGAACAAATGGAGGGCAACGATATCGATCCGCGCTCTGATATCTACAGCCTGGGCGTAATGATGTATGAAATGATTACAGGGAGTATGCCTTTTCAGGCAAATACTGAATCTTTTGGCGGTTGGTACAAAGCTCATCATTTCCAAGTTCCCCGTTCTTTTGCCTCTACAAACATTAAACTTATTATTCCCAAAGCAGTAGAGGAGTTGATACATAGTTGTTTAGCTAAGTCTCCGGGCGATCGCCCCCAAACAGTGGGAGAAATTATTGCCGCGATCGTAGCATTAGAACGAATGCAAAGTATAGGAGTAGTACCTAGCGCCCCGCAGACCCTCCCACCGCCACCGCCCAAACAAGAAAGCATTAACCACTCCCTAACGATGGGAGCGCCATTTTTAGATCGATCTTTTTCTGACGACCCAGTTTTTCTACCTACAGCTTGGCCCAAAAATAAGCCCATCGCCGATATTGTCTTTCCCCAACCCATTCGTACCAAAGGCGAAATTATTTCTGCGCTCTGGGTAATGCTACCTCAACAGGAAATTGAAAAACGTTTGCAAGGTGCGCGTTTTAACCAGTTTTTGTTTATCAGCACCCCTCACCCAATGATGCTTTGGATTACAGCACTTTACAGTTCTCAACATGGTGTCAAGTGGCTAGCCTATTATATGGATTTAAAAACTCGTCAAGGTCAAGAAATAACTAGGCTATTAGGAGAATCTGGCTCTTACCGCTTGTTGCTATTTGCCAGAGAATCTCCAGAGTGTGCTTGCAAAATTTTGTTAATGGCGATCGCGCCAGTGCAGCGCCAACAACTGCAACAATGGGTAATGACTAGCCAAAATCTGGTTTCTGTTGCCGAGCCTCAAGTTAGTAAAGGTTTGCTCCGGCAAGAGTTTGAGAAGCTTAAACCGCAGATTTTAGCCAAGTTGCAACTTTCAGGTTTAGATTCGGTTTTTAGTGCTACTTTGTAGAACTTGTTATTTAGATGTGACAATTATTGCTTTATTAATAAATTAAAGTTTTTTCCACCCAGCTTTTTTAAGGTAACGCCCCGACAGCCCCGGCTAGTTTCTGCTCACAGAATTTAGCTAGAGTTGGAGGTCGCCCTTGGTAGACTTAAAAACATTAACTGAGTTTAAACTCCCCCTTCAAAGCCCCATTGGTGCTTAATTAGCTCTTTATAAGTTGCTTCGCGCATTACCATTTGCTGATATAGCTTGACTAAAAAGTCTTGAGCTTGTTCGTGGCTCATTTGCTGTACTTGAGTTTCAAAGGAGCGAATGCTGAACTGTTGTTCTAGTGATAGTTCAATTGGGTTACTCATGATTGACTCCAACAAAAAATATAAAGACGTGGATAGCATTTCTGCTCAGAAGCTTGGCGCTTTGTCAAAATTAACCTTGCTGTATTAACAAATATAACAACTATTTGACAAACTGCACCTACTTCTAAATGCGTAATTACATATAAACCTTAAGAGATAAATTTAACAATGGGGTTAATACGGAAAACTACAGGTAGTTCTAGCAAGTTGACAAGCTTAAGAATGCTCAAACTGAACAAAGCTAAGTATATGTACTTAAAAAAACGCAGCAAAGGAGTCTTTGCTGCGGAATTGGGAATTGGGAATTGGTCAATTACCCATTACCCATTACCCATTACCTAAAATGTTTTATCGTAGCGATCAAGTTGGACAATAGTTTTAATCAAGACAAATCCTAAAGCCCCCGCAACCGTTGCCGCGATCGCCGCCAACCACAGATAATGATTAATTAGCAGTAAAGTAGCAGATAACGTCAATGTACTAGCTACCAAAGCATAGATAGTAGCTAAGGCGATATTGCTTTGACGACGCATCAGGCGCTCAGTTTCAATGGAACGGACTCGCATCCGAATATCGCCGCGTTCTAGCTTGTCTAAAGTGTCTTCTAACCGTCGTGGTAAGCCTAAAGCAGTATTGCCCACTTGCGCCGCTTGACGACCTAATTCATTGAGAAAAGTATTGCCTTGCGAACCATTACCATTTGTCATAATTTCCATTGCAAAAGGTTTTGCAACCTCCATAAAACTAAATTCTGGATCTAAACCTTTGCCTACGCCTTCTAAGGTTGAAAAAGCCCGCATTACAAAGGTAAAAGTAGCCGGAAAGCGGAAAGGCTGATCGTAAGCAATCTCGTAAAGATCCTCACTAATGGCGCTGACGGATTGATTCTCAAACGGTTGATCCATAAAGTGATCTAACATATACTGAATCGAGCGCCGCACTGGGCCCATATCATCAGTAGGTGCGATCGCCCCCAGTTCAACTAAAGAAGCAACTACTTGATTGGCATCTTTTTGAGCAATACCAAATAGTGTTTTCATTAATTGCTCTCTAACTCCTGTCCGAATTTGCCCCATCATCCCAAAATCGTAAAAAATTAACGAACCATCAGGACTAACAGCAAGATTACCGGGGTGAGGATCGGCGTGGAAAAACCCATGATTAAGCAACTGTCTTAAGTAAGATTCCGCACCTTGACGAGCTAAAAGCTTACGGTCTAAACCCGCCGCTTCCAAGGCTTCGTAGTGACTAATTTTAATGCCTGGGACGTATTCTAAAGTTAGCACTCTAGGCGAAGTGTAACGCCAATAAACTCGCGGTACTTTTACCCAGTTGTGGTCGCGGAAATTGCGGCGAAAGGTGTCCGCGTTGCGCCCTTCATTTAAGTATTCTATTTCTTCCCATAAAATTCGGCAGCATTCCTCATAAATGCCTAGCCAATCTCGACCTTTACCCCATTCTGGGTGACTTTGAAAGTAACGAGTAATGGTTTTGAGAATAGTTAAATCGATTTCAAATAATTTTTTTAAGCCGGGGCGTTGAACTTTAATGGCGACAATTTCCCCCGAATGGAGGGTCGCTTTATGAACTTGACCTAAACTAGCGGCGGCGATGGGAATTTGCTCGAAGGAGTGGAATAATTCTGGTAAACTCTTTCCCAACTCCTGCTCAATAATTGCTTTGGTTTGCTCGTAACTAAAAGCTGGAACTTTGTCTTGAAGTTTGGCAAGTTCGTCAACATATTCGCTGGGGAACAAATCGGCGCGAGTAGAGAATAATTGACCGACTTTAATAAACGTTGGCCCTAACTCTAGCAAGGTATTACGAATCCAAACCGCTTGTTCAATCCGTCGAGCCTTGCGTTTTTCTTCGGTAACTCCGCCGCGATAACTCCAAGATTTTTTGTTGAGCCAAAAACCCGTCATTAAAGACAGCACAAACGACCATATGTCAAAGAATCGCCGATTTCGAGAGTAATTATCTCGATTCCAGCGATAGGAATTATCTTTATACACCATCGAACTACGCTTGAATTTGCCTTTAGTTTTGATGGAATTTTTGACAGGAGGAGAAAGAGACACTCGAATTCCTAATCTTTATTTTTGCAGGAGGTCAGAAATAAATACAATGAGATGTTTTTGGGGTAAATCCCTACAAACATAAATCTAATTTTCGTCCCCACTTAGATAGAATTACTACGGTGGCGTTGTAATTCAGCTCTTAGTAGCGCAATTTCGGCTCTAAGTTCATCGACGGTTGCTTGTACGTCCATCGATGGAGAACTAGGAGAGGAATAGGTTGTAGTGCTACCACTAGAACTACTGGCTGCTTCTCGGTTGGCTCGTTCTAGCACTTCAGTCGTAAATTGGCGCAGGCGTTCGCGCTGTTCTGCATCAAATTTACCTAGTTCGCTTAAAGCATCGGTTAAAGCATTTTCTAAATGTTCGTTGGCAATTTCAGCTACAGCCCGACCAACAAAAAAGGCATGAATCAAAGGATTAGTCATAGGTTGTTTCTGCATTCCATACGCAAAGATTATAGCTTGCTTGTCTAGGTCGCCGCCTCCACCGTAGTAGAGATTGAGGTAGCATCATAAAATATAAACTTCTTTACTTTACTTTACAATGGATAGCGAATAGACAAAAACTTTTCGGCGCTGGGGCGATCGTATATTATTCCGTCTAAGGTCGCCGTTAGTAATTCTGTCAACATTTGCCGAAACTGCGGACTTGGTTTATATCCTAGTTTTTTCAAGTCATCGCCATTAAGGGGCGCTTGAATATTTGCCCAGCAATTAAGATACAGCCATATTTGACGGCGGATAATTTTGGGCGATCGCACCACTAGCAATATTAAAGTAGCATCATCGTAGGGTTGCAATAGTTGGAATACTTGACTTTTGGGCGATGTAGGTAGTAATTCTCTAACTTTTGCTTCCGCCGCCTCTAGATTTACTAATCTTTTAATGCTGTCATCGGGCAATTGCAAGTTTTTGGCAACTAAACCGCGTTCTTGGGGTGGTAAGTGAGCAATTAATACTTCTAATCGTAGTAACCAATTAGCAATGCGATCGCCTTTTAATAGTTCTAAAAGCCGCAATTGCTGCCATAAAGAGCGGTTTACGCTCAAATCTGGGTGAATGCACTTTGTAGCATCTAAATCACTCAGTAAGCGTAACCCAGCCTGCCAATAGGGCGATTGGAGGAGATATTTTAATTCGCTGCGGAGACGAGTTTGCAAAGCAGGACGAGTTTTATTATCTGCTTGGTTATAAACGCCGCTAGAAATGGCGTAACGAATATACTCAATACTGCGCTGTTCAATTTCAAACCCCAAGCGCACGGCAAAACGGACAGCGCGATAAATTCTTGTCGGATCTTCAATAAAGCTATTGGCGTGTAAAACTCGAATTTGCCTAGCTTGCAGATCCCGCATTCCGCCAAAAAAGTCTAATAATTCTCCTTTACGAGGATTAGTTAGCCGCATCGCCAGAGCATTAATTGTAAAGTCGCGCCGATACAAGTCTTGGCGAATAGAACTTGCTTCAACTTCAGGATTTGCTGCCGGATAAGGATAAAATTCAGTACGAGCGGTAGCAATATCTACCCATAAAGAATCTAAAATTGGGTCGTTATGCCACAACAAAGCCGCAGTTTGAAAAGCGCCATGAATTTCTAATCGGGCTTGGGGGTACGATGTTTGTAAAGCTTGAGCAAGTTCAACCCCTGCGCCTACATCGGTTGCGTTGTGAAAGCCATCAACTACTAAATCTATATCTTGAATCAGAATCTCAGCTTCCTCTTGAGCTAATAATAAGTCTCGGACAGCGCCACCAACTAGATACAAATGCCAGCCGCGTTGTTCTGCTGCTGTAGAAGCCTTTGTCAGTAGAGTTTGTAAAGCCGGATTTAGACGACTATTGAGTAAACTAAGCAGTGAGTAATTAACAACGAGGGAATTATCAGCATTTTGGATTTTTCGGGCTTTTTCTTGGTGCATTTCCCGCAAAATATCGGTGCGCGTAACTATACCTACCAATTGCCCAGATTTTAAAACAGGTAAGCGTCCAATATCGTAAGTCACCATCAAGTCTTGGATTTCCGGTAACGTGGTGGTAGGACTAATAGTTTTTACGCTTGTAGTCATGTAACCCTTAACTGGGGCGTGACTAAAGCCATGATGCAAAGCAATATCAATATCTCGCCGTGAGACAATCCCGACTAATTTCCCCACCGCATCAACTACCGACAAGCCCGAATGACCGTAGCGCAAAAGAATCCTTTGCGCCTCAGCGATGGTAGTTTCAGGCAATATAGTCCGAACAGGAGATGACATTAATTCTCTCGCTGTAGGTGGCTGGGGAATTTGGTTAGTAAAAGTGTCTATCAGTTGCTTTAAAGTTTCTTCTGGGTTTACTCCTCGCAGGGACAAAGACGCTGCTTGAGAATGACCGCCCCCGCCCATTGGTTGAAACAAAGTATTTAAGTTTGTTTGGGGAATGTGCGATCGCCCGATTATTGTTAGCTTATCTTCATAGCTTGCCCCTAAAAGCATTGCATCGGTTTCGGTTAGCTGCATTATTTGGGAAATGAACCCCGATAATCCTGGTATGTGGTCATCAGTTTTGAGCATTAACCAACCAACGCTGTAGCCGTCGATTTTAATGGTTTCTAGGCTGTTAAGTGCGATCGGCAATAGTGACTGTAATTGTTTGGATAAACCCGGCTCTAAGTAATCACTAACCATCGCTAAAGAGGCTTTTTGCTGCATTAACCATGCTAAAGCTTGAGCATCTCGCGCCGTAGATTGGGCAAAGGTCAAAGAACCCGTATCGACATGAATACCTAAAGCCATAACTGTAGCTTCAGCAACAGTGAGGTCAATATTCGCAGCTTGCAATTGTTCGACAATTAATGTTGTAGTTGCACCAACATCAGCTATTTTTGTTTCTGTGGCGGGAATATCTAGCTGTACGTCGTCATGATGGTCGTAAACGACTATAGACTCTAATTGCGGTAAATCTAACCAGTCGGCAGCAACTCCCAGGCGATCGCGCTTTTGCGTATCTACCACTGCTAACCGTTTTATTTGTGCTGGATTGACGGCGCGGCGCTCGATGATGGCATACTCATCTTTATGTAGTGCCAAAAAATCCCGTACCACCTGATGACAGCCACCAGGGATGACAATTCGGCTACCTGGCAATAAGCGCGTCAAACCTACTGCTGCTCCCAACGTATCAAAATCGGCGGTGGTATGGCACAAAATTAGATCCATGCTGGCAACAATTCTTTCTCTACTCTTACCTTCTATATTGGTGCAATTTCTGATAGCGTAACTATAGGAAATGCTAGTAACATAGCTTGCTTTATACTCAATTTTTTTGCCCCTCTAGGAGAAATATCAATGTTTACAATCCTATTTCAAATTGCTTTATTGGCTTTGGTTGGCTTATCCTTTGCAATGGTTGTTGGTGTTCCGGTTGCCTATGCAACTCCCCAAAGCTGGAACGAATCTAAAAAATTGCTCTGGCTAGGCTCTTTTGCTTGGATTGGGCTAGTATTTTTGGTAGGTGCTTTAAACTTTTTAGTAGCTTAAGTTAGCCTGTAGCTATTAGCTCGTGTCTGAGTCGGCAATTGCTCCTAAAGCTAATAGCTAATGTTCGTATTATTTATGTGAGAGAGATTGATGGCAGTTTTTGAGGGGACTTTTACCCAAACCGAACCGTTACGACTAGCAATAGTAATTGGGCGATTTAATGACTTAATTACAACTAAGCTCTTAGAAGGCTGTCAAGACTGTTTAAAACGTCACGGTGTAGACCCCAATCCTCACGGTACTCAAGTAGATTATTTTTGGGTTCCCGGTAGCTTTGAAGTTCCCTTAGTCGCCCATCAAGTAGCTTTGACTCAGCGCTATGATGCGATTATTTGTTTGGGTGCGGTCATTAAAGGTCAAACTCCCCATTTTGACTATGTAGCTGGAGAAGTGGCTAAAGGTATTGCCGCCATTGGGTTTCAAACGGGAGTCCCGGTAATTTTTGGGATTTTGACCACTGATACCATGCAGCAAGCGATGGAAAGAGCAGGCATTAAAAGCAATAAAGGCTGGGATTATGCCATGAATGCGCTAGAAATGGCAAGTTTAATGCGTAGTATGCGCTCCAACAGCGATTATAATCAATTGCCATCGTCCTTAAAAAGTGCCTCAGCGCAGCTAAGTGAATTGGCGGCGGAATAGTTTGGGCAAAAAGCTTGACAAACTCTGAGAAATTTGAGATAGTGAGTTTTGCACGTTAAAAGTGCGGGTATAGCTCAGTGGTAGAGCGTCACCTTGCCAAGGTGAAAGTCGCGCGTTCGAATCGCGTTACCCGCTTAAAAAAATTATTTTGAATAACCAGTGATGAATATTGCAGGTTGCGATCGCATTTTCTTTCGCGCATCTCAGTTAAACTTAACCACGCCTAATTCAAAACTTGTTTTTATGTGTAATCGTTAATCAAACCCATTGGCAATAACAGTATCTCAAAGTTGAATCTCAACAGTTACTCCATGTTTTGAAGGTAATTTGTAAATTCCAAAGTTGTCAGACAAAAAGTAATAAATAATATGCAAAAAAATATTCAAACATCACTACTTTTTGAGGGCTTATGGAAAAATCCCATGTAATGACTACCACTCGGACTAATGACTTCAGTTGCAGTTGGTACATTATGTTGCACCCAAGTCACAAAAACCCCAACTCCGATACTCGAAGGAACTCGTATTGATACTTCTCTATAGCCACTTTTCGCTCTCTGTTCTTTTACACTAATCTTGAAAAGCTTACTTACCTTCGTAGGATATCCTTGATTATTTAGTCTTTCAATCTCAGATGGTTCTAATTCAGGAAGCCCTAATTTGTAAGCATTTTTGACAAAAACGTAGTACAACAATATATCATTTAAAGACGTAGTAAAAGCAATATCACCACTTTCCGTCCTTACTATAGTATTGTTAGATTGCGAAATATTGACTTTTTTAAGTAGTGAAATATCTACAATTTTTACTTGTGATACTTTCTTTGTATTTAAGTCTGTTAAATGCAAGTAAACTTTACTTTCTTGCTGCATAGTTACAAAAGACATAAACTCAAAATTTAGTTTATGATACTTTCGATCTATCCAACTATGACGATGAAAACTAGGAGCAACTGCAACAAGTCGTACTGGAAGTTCATAATTGATCTGCTGCTGAAAAGGTTTTTCCTCTAACACGCTATGGTAATAACGAGTGAGTTGTTGAATTATGTATCGATCTTCAACATTTTTTAATTCTATTATTACCAATCTATTGTTTTTATCTAGTGCTAAAATGTCGCAGACATCACCGGATGCTGCGTATTGTCGTTTTAAAGGCAATAGCTCAAACAAACTATCTAACTGAGTCCAAACAAAGTTTTCTAGATTATTTTCACTTGCAAACTGCCAACTTTCACCTACTTTTTTCAGCATATACTTCAAAGACGCTAACAAGCTTGACCAGTAGTTTGTTCAGAGGCAATGTACTTTATTATACTCTGTATGGTCTGTATTCTTTGATTTATTAAATCTCCTACCAGTCATAAGATTAAGGGACTGACAGGATAAAAGTAGGTGAAAAAAATTGTTAGTGAAGGCTGTGCGATCGCTACAAGCCTAGTTTTTCTCGAATCGCCCTTTTCGTAACTTCCAAATTCTCTGGAGTATTCGGACAGGGATAGCTTATGGAAGACAGATTAGTATTTAATCTATCCATCAAAGTGTAAAAAGCTTCTTGATCGTGCCGATTTTTCAAAACATAGATACGCAAATCAGAGGTAATCATAGTTGCAAAGTCAGGCTTCATTCTAAAAACCTCCATTCCCCGTTTGGCTCAATTGTAATCTCTATTGCTTCACCTGCTAGTATAACTAACCTGCTATCCCGTTCATCCAGCCTCACTAAGTAGATGGGAAGATAGAATCCCGTTAGATCGAGACACACTTGAACGCAACTTACACACTGTTCAACACTTGGAAAAATAAATAGCTCCTTGCCTTTACTTGGTTTATTAAATGTAATCTAGCATCAGTAGTAAATGCGATCGCCTGTTTACAAATACAAGAGTAAAAAACTTTTTTATACCAGAACAACAACAAATAAATTGCCTGTTACGAATTTAGGGGACTGATAGGATAGAAGAATAATGTCTTGATTATGCAAATATGGCTTTAAGCAATGTCCGCGATTTATATCAGCAGGTAATTTTAGAACACTACAAAAAACCGCGTCATAAAGGGCAAACAAGTCCTGTACACCGCCAGCAACGCGGACACAACCCTTCTTGTGGCGATACGATTGAACTAACCGTACAGCTAAACGAAACGGGCGATCGCATTGAAGACGTAAAGTTTGTTGGTGAAGGCTGTGCGATCGCTATGGCTTCAGCAGACTTAATGGCGGATGCTTTACGCGGAAAGCAAGTAGACGAAGCTTTGGCAATGGTGAAACGCTTTCAAGGCATGATGAAAGGTGAAGATGAGTTTCCCAAAGAATTAAGGAAACTAAATGTTATGCAAGGCGTAGCTCAATTTCCGGTCAGAATTAAGTGTGCTAACCTCTCTTGGCATACAATCAAAGCTGCTTTGGAAAACGATCAATCCCAAGCTATCAGCAACGAACAAGAGTAAATTAAGTCAATGCTAAGTACAGCTACTTTTCTCACCATTGCCCAATGGGTAGGTATTACAACTTTATTCTGTGCTTTTTTAGCAGTATTAGGTTTTAGATTTCAATGGGCGGCTAGGTTTCAGCTAGTCGGCGTTACAGGTTTTTTTGGTGTACTTACGGGGGGCTTATTTGCTTTAAGCTTAGTCCCTATTATGCGAACAGTAGTACCGGGAGCAGTAAAGTTTGCTAGAGTTTACGACGCTGGCTCAAATCAAGCTGTAATTTCTGTAGCGCCCACTATTACCGAAACTGAGCTAGAAGCAACCTTGCGTCAAGCTGCCGGAAACTTGTATTCTTATGGTCGATTGGGGCGAGAGGAGGATAAACTAATTATCCGGGCTAGAACTATTATTCATCCTCAAAAAGGAATGTCAAAGCCCCTATATATTGGGCAAGTCAAGCGCAGCCTTGTAAATAAAGAAGACTCCCAAATGCAGATTGAGATTTTCCCTGATAAATTTGCTCAATTACCTAAACCTGATGTCCGGTAAAAGTCGATGAACCAAGCCTTAAACTCTGCAATTTTTACTCTTAGTGTCGCCCCAGCTAAAGTATTACGCGGCGATCGCATTCTAGAACAAGCTGGAAACGCGATCGCATTTTTAGGTAATCGTCCCCTGATTGTCGGAGGCGATCGCACTTTAAAAGCCACATTACCCCGCTTGCAGAGTGTTTTAGCAGCCCAAAAACTTGACGCAAGTACCGCAAACTACGGATCTGATTGTAGTGAGGCGGGTTTAGCTACGATGCGCGCAGCCGTGAAAGCCCATCAAGCAGATTTAATTATTGGTGTCGGTGGTGGTAAGGCTTTGGATGCGGCAAAGCTATTAGCTTATCAGTGTCATTTGCCCGTAGTGACAATTCCTACCAGTGCGGCTACTTGTGCGGCGTGGACAGCACTATCTAATGTTTATTCCGAGGAAGGGGCATTTTTGTACGATGTCAGCCTCGAAAATTGTCCTGATTTACTATTGCTTGATTACGATTTAATTGCTACTGCTCCTTCTTATACATTAGTAGCAGGAATTGGAGATGCGATCGCTAAATGGTACGAAGCTTCAGTTAGTAGCGGCAACTCTGAACAAACTTTGATTGTTGCTGCTGTACAGCAAGCGAGAGTATTGAGAGATATCTTATTTCAAAAATCCGCCGCCGCTTTGCAATCTCCTGGGAGCGCTGTATGGAAGGAGGTGGTAGACGCAACAGTGTTATTAGCGGGGGTAATTGGTGGGCTAGGAGGCGCAGAATGTCGGACAGTAGCCGCCCATGCCGTTCATAATGGTTTAACTCATTTACCAGTACATAGCAGCATTCACGGCGAAAAAGTTGCTTTTGGGATTTTGGTACAGTTGCGTTTAGAAGAAATGGTACAAGGAAATCAATTAGCCGCGACTTCAAGGCAACAGCTATTAAAGTTTTATACAGAAATTGGATTGCCCCAAAAACTAAGCGATTTAGGACTAGAAAATATTAGTTTAAAAGAGTTAGAACAAGCGGCAGAATTAGCTTTATTACCAAAATCTGACATTCATCGCTTGCCTTTTAAAGTCGCTGTAGAACAACTCCTAGCGGCAATGGTTTCGACAACTGCACCGACTAACAATAAAGACTCCCTCAACCCTATCTGCATCAATGAGGAGGTCAAAAAATGAGTTTAAGTTGGATTAGTCCCGCCGATCGCATTCAATCGTTACCGCCCTATGTATTTGCGCGTTTAGACGAACTAAAAGCCAAAGCTAGAGAACAAGGGTTAGATTTAATTGACTTGGGGATGGGCAACCCCGACGGCGCTACACCTCAGCCAATTGTAGACGCTGCGATTTCTGCCATGCAAAATCCGGCAAATCATGGCTACCCTCCTTTTGAAGGTACGGCTAATTTTCGTCGCGCTATTACTAATTGGTATCATCGCCGCTATGATGTCAAACTCGATCCTGATAGCGAAGCCTTGCCTTTAATAGGTTCTAAGGAAGGATTAACCCATTTGGCGATCGCTTATATCAATCCGGGTGACTTAGTTTTAGTTCCCAGCCCTGCCTATCCCGCTCATTTTCGCGGCCCTTTAATTGCGGGCGGTAAGGTTCACAGCTTGATTCTTAAGCCGGAAAATGACTGGTTAATCGATCTAGCCGCTATTCCTGATGCTGTAGCAAAGCAAGCAAAAATTCTTTATTTCAACTATCCCAGCAACCCCACCGCCGCCACTGCACCGCGCGAGTTTTTTGAGGAGATTGTAGCATTTGCTCGTAAGTACGAAATTCTTTTAGTTCATGACTTGTGTTATGCCGAATTAGCTTTTGATGGCTATCAGCCCACTAGCTTACTTGAAATTCCCGGCGCAAAAGATATTAGTGTCGAGTTTCATACTCTATCAAAAACCTACAATATGGCAGGTTGGCGAGTAGGTTTTGTTGTAGGCAATCGCCATATTATTCAAGGACTAAGGACGCTAAAAACTAACTTAGATTACGGCATTTTTGCGGCTTTGCAAACCGCCGCCGAAACTGCTTTGCAATTACCCGATTCTTACTTGCACGAAGTTCAAAACCGTTACATTCGCCGCCGCGATTTTTTAATTGCGGGATTAGGGGAACTAGGCTGGAATATTCCCAAAACCAAAGCAACAATGTATTTATGGATTCCTTGTCCAGTGGGGATAGGTTCTACAGATTTTGCGCTTTCGGTATTGCAGCAAACGGGAGTAGTTCTCACCCCTGGAAATGCCTTTGGGATAGGGGGAGAAGGTTATGTCAGAATTAGCTTAATTGCCGAATGCGATCGCTTGGCGGAAGTTTTGCAGCGCTTTAAACAAGCTAATATCTGCTATTCAATGGTGAATATTTAGCCCTGTTATCGCTGCGGAGATATAAAGATAAAACTGCTAACCTCTGACGCTGGGCAGCTTGCAAGGTTAGCTAAATTCACTTTTCTATTTTTGTTATTAATGTCATCAATATAGGTATAAGCTAAATCGATATTGCTATTGTTAACTTGTACACCCCAGTAAGATTGATATCCTACTGTTCCCGCCGAAACAGAGTTTATTTTGAGGGTTTCAGGAATAGTATCGCCACAAGGTTCGCATAACTGGTAAATAGTTTGACCTTCTTCTAAGCGAGACACCGCAGCTATTGCTTGCTGCTTGCTCGTGTAGGCGCATTGATCGGCATATACCGCCGATCCTATGAGGGTAAATCCAAATCCTAAAGAAACTACATTAAATATTTTTTTGATTGTCATAAATTTAACCACAAGTATTTTACTTACATAGACTGTGGCTAATAAATTATAGTTCCAAGCTTTTAGACTAAGCTAACGCTTATAAAATAGTTAATTTAATTTTCAATTCTTAATTTATTTAGCCAAAAATGCTAGATGCGTTATCAAAAACTTTGAAGCGCGATTACGCAAAGCCTAGCATCCACTCCAATTTATCGCTATTAGTTAGGTGGACACGGTATCATTGCCACATCGCCAAACCGAATTTGCAACTTTGGCCCAGAAGGAGCAATTCGCATTACTACTCCGTCTACAACAGGTACTTGAGAAATACGTTGCTCGTCTACATAAGTACCATTTGCACCCTTATTAATAATTTCCCAATTTCCATTGCTTTCTCGTAATTCAACGTGCAAGCGCGAAACTACAGAACTGTATAAGACAACTTCATTCTCTTTTGCTCTGCCAATCCGAATTAAAGATTTGTCGTTGAATTGCCAACTTTGCATTGGAGCAGAGTTTTGAGGATGCAAAAGCATTAATGTAATCACGTTGCCAGTATTTTAAAAATTACTAAGAAATTTGAAATAGGAAAGTTACTAAGTCCCCCTTACCTAACGCAATGCGATCGCCTGCGCGCAAGCGATGACGGTTACCATGAGGCAAAGGCAGGTTATTAACATAAGTACCATTAGCGCTGCCTACATCTTCAATGTAATAAGTATCTCCTTCTACCCGAATATCGGCATGAACCCGTGAAACAATTTCCGAATTGGGAAAGCCAGACACGTCAACATCTGGAGGAATGCGATCATTTTGCTTGCCCATATGGACTACCGATAAATTTGGCGGTAATTCAATCAATGTATCGGTTTGAATGTGCAGCAACCGCGCGTGCTGTTGCTGTAATTGAGTTGTAGAACTTGGCTTAGATGTTGCCATTTCTACGGGTGGAACTATAGGGGCAGTTTGTGCCTCTATAGGCTGTGGAGTTAATGGTTCTTCTATAACAGACATCATTGGTGGTTTTGACACCTCTTTTGCTGCTACAGGCATTGCTTCAGTTTGATTATTATTAGTAACTAAAGGCTCTGGTTGCACGAGTGGATCTAAAGCCATCAAATCGGGCATTGGCGAAGTGATATCTGTAGCAATACTTGGTTCCATTTCTGTGGCAACACTAGCCGTTGTTAAGTTAGAACCACACTGACCGCAAAAAGTCGCATCAGACTGAACTTCTGCCGCGCAATTGGGGCAATTTGTCATAGTTGGTAAAGGAGTATAACAAGCTTCGCACGATTGTGCGCCTTCGGGGTTGGAGTGATTGCAGTTAGGGCAGACGGTCATAAATGGGATATGAATAAAAGAACAACTTTCACTTATTGCCGGGGAGAAAGATAATATTTCTACCCCATTTAAGTTTTAGCCTGACAACTTACCATCAGGTGGTAATAATTATTTTATTATGCGCTCTTTGAGGGCAATTCTTGACCTGCGGCCCCGTCGAGCAGCCACCAGAGCTTACCTTGAGGTTGAATTAAGCGGCTGGGATAATTATTAGCATCGGCTACGGGAGCAAAAATTTGTGTTAAAGCCGATCTTTTGCTTGCTCCGGCAACTAAAAATATTACGTCACGAGCTTTATTAATTAGAGGATACGTGAAGGTAATTCGCGGCTGTCCATCTTTATTTCCTACAGTAACAGCGCGATCGCTCACTTTCAAAGCTGCGGTATGGGGAAACAATGACGCTGTATGCCCATCATCTCCAATCCCTAGCAAAATGATGTCTAATACTGGTAGTTCGCCGGGGGAAAGTTGAAAAAACTCTACTAATTCTTGCTCGTACTGGCTGGCGGCGGCGGCGGGATCAACTTCACTTGTTCTTATAGGGTGGATATTGGTAGCGGGAATTGGGACTTTATTTAGCCAAGCAGTACGCGCCATCAATTGATTGCTGTCTGGATGCTCTGGGGGTACATAGCGTTCGTCACCCCAAAAAACATGAATTTTATCCCAAGGTAACGGCTGCTTAGAAATCGCTTCGTAGAGGGGTTTGGGCGTACTTCCTCCGGCTAGAGCGATCGCGCACATTCCTCGCTCGGCAATAGCTGTATTGATGCGCTCAAGAACAATTGCTAAACTGCGTTCAATCAGCGATTCTAAGCTTGGTAAAACTTCAACTATTTTTTCCATTTCTTGCCCATCACTTCTATCATTTAGCAAGACCTACCGAAGTTATCATATTTTTTATTAGTTTACTCGTAGCTACAATAGCAAAAATTTCCAATTTATCAATACTTTGTTTTATAATCAGCCGCCCACAATCATCAACAAACGCTTAATAATTTTTACTCGTTATCCAGAGCCAGGAATCACCAAAACTCGCATGATTCCGGCTTTAGGCGCTGTAGGTGCAGCAAAACTTCAGCGTCAAATGACTGAACATACTTTAGCTCAAGCCCAACTATTGCAGAGTATTGATGACGTTTCTATAGAAGTACGTTTTGCTGGTGGCGACAAACAGTTGATGCAAGCTTGGTTAGGAAATGATATTGAGTGTATAGCTCAAGGAGAAGGGGATTTAGGTCAAAAAATGGCAAATTCATTAATATCTGCCTTTCAAAACCAAACAAAATTAGTAGTAATTATTGGTAGCGATTGCCCAGAGTTAACACCTGCATTAATCTTAAAAGCTTTTCAACAATTGCATTTAGGTAGCGATTTAGTCTTAGGTTCGGCAATAGACGGGGGTTATTATTTAATTGGTTTGAGTAGATTTATCCCAGAGTTATTTGCAGGAATTAGTTGGGGTAGCGCTCAAGTATTTTCCCAAACCGTAGAAGCCGCCCAAAGTCTTAACCTAACCACTGCTTATTTACCACCTTTAGCCGACGTTGATCGCCCGGAAGATTTGCCGATATGGGAGCAAATACAGAAAGAATGTTAACTTCCTGGGCAGGTTTTCTAAGGTACGATAGAACCGCTCAGTCATACGCTAGTTATCCTCATGTCGGCAACCTTAATTACGGTCGAAACTACTACGCAGCTTACAGACGATCTGATTATTCAGCCCCCCGTGTCGGGAATAGCTTTACAAGGTCAAATTGAAGTTCCCGGCGATAAATCAATCTCTCACCGGGCTTTAATGTTAGGAGCGATTTCCCAAGGTGAAACCCAAATTCAAGGTTTGCTTTTAGGCGAAGATCCTCGTAGTACCGCCGAATGCTTCCGGGCGATGGGTGCAGAGATTTCTGACTTAAATACCCAAATGGTGAGCGTTAAAGGCATCGGTTTAGGGCAACTTAAAGAGCCTGTAGATATCTTAAATGCGGGTAATTCGGGTACTACTTTAAGACTTATGCTAGGGCTACTAGCATCGCACCCAGGGCGGCTATTTACGGTTACAGGAGATAGTTCTTTGCGATCGCGTCCCATGTCTCGTGTAGTGAAGCCTTTGCAGCAAATGGGCGCTCATATTTGGGGACGCTCTAACGGAACTTTAGCGCCTTTAGCCGTCCAAGGACAAAGTTTGAAACCTATTCATTATCAATCCCCTATTGCTTCGGCTCAAGTTAAGTCTTGCATTCTTTTAGCAGGATTAATGACCGAGGGACAAACAACAATAACTGAGCCTTCGGTGTCACGAGATCACAGCGAACGAATGTTGCAAGCTTTTGGGGCGCAACTTACCACCGATCCTGATAGCAAAAGCGTGACGATTACAGGTGGTGCGACTCTACAAGGACAAAAAGTAATTGTTCCTGGAGATATTAGTTCGGCGGCTTTTTGGCTAGTCGCAGGTTCAATTGTCCCCGGTTCGGAAATAGTAATTGAAAATGTTGGCGTTAATCCGACTCGCACCGGGGTTTTAGATGCTTTAGAAATGATGGGCGCAGATATAACTCTCGAAAATCAGCGCGTGGTAGCCGGGGAACCTGTAGCCGATATCCGAGTACGAGCAAGCTCTTTACATGGTTGTACAATTTCTGGTGACTTAATTCCCCGATTAATTGATGAAATTCCGGTACTTGCGGTAGCCGCCATTTTTGCATCGGGAACGACAACTATTAAGGATGCGGAAGAATTAAGGGTAAAAGAAAGCGATCGCATTACAGTAATGGCAAATCAGTTAAATAAAATGGGGGCAAAAATTACCGAATTAACCGACGGGATGGAAATTACTGGCGGTACTCCTTTAACTGGGACAGAGGTTGAAAGTCATAGCGATCATCGTATTACTATGAGTTTAGCTATCGCCGCTCTCAATACTCAAGGCAAAACTACTATTCACGGTGCGGAATCGGCTTCAATTTCTTACCCTACTTTTGTTGCTACGCTCAAACAAGTCTGCGGAATTAACTAAACAATGGATGTAATACCAGCAATTGATTTACTCAACGGTGCTTGCGTGCGGTTGTATCAGGGAGATTATGCGCGATCGCAACTTTTCAACGACAACCCCGTAGAAGTGGCTTTGCAGTGGGCAAAACAAGGCGCTACATTACTGCATCTTGTAGACTTAGATGGCGCAAAAACTGGGCAATTAGTCAACCATCAAGCGATCGCTCAAATTGTCCAAGCTGTACCGATTCAAGTTCAAGTAGGCGGGGGTTTGCGCGATTTTGCCAGCGTCGAGCGATTATTGAATTTGGGCGTACATAGAGTAATTTTAGGTACTGTGGCGGTAGAAAACCCCAAACTTGTAGCCGATTTATGCCAAGCCTTTCCAGCGCAAATTGTTGTGGGGATAGATGCGCGTAATGGCAAAGTGGCAACTCGTGGCTGGTTAGAAACTTCGGAAGTTTTAGCTACTGATTTAGCCCAGCAGATGCAAGAATCAGGAGCAGCAACCATTATTTATACAGATATTCACCGCGACGGTACAATGCAAGGGCCAAACTTAGAAGCCTTACGCGAACTAGCTGCCGCTATCACTATTCCTATTATTGCTTCTGGTGGCGTTAGCTCTATTACTGACCTTTTAAGCTTACTAGCCCTAGAACCTTCCGGCGTAAGTGGGGTAATTATTGGTCGTGCCTTATATACTGGCGATATTGAGCTTACAGACGCAATTAGAGCGATTTCCCAAGGACGTTGGCAAGATGTCCTGCCAGATATTGATTCCTCAGCGTGGGTGTAAAATTTGTTAAGCCTCCCTGGTTGGGCTCGAACCAACGACTCTCCGCTTAGAAGGCGGATGCTCTATCCACTGAGCTACAAGGAGATGAATTGCTATTATACCAAATAAATAGAATATTTTTCGATAATAGTTGGGATTTTGATTTGTGCGATCGCAATAAACCTTACTTTTAGCAGCAAGGCTTCCTATTTCAACGACACTTTTAGAGAATATTTTAAAAGTCTCTGCATTGATGTCACATCCCTATGTTTCTCTTAACCCTCTTTCATCACTCTGAGAAAAATCGACGAGCTTGCGTCGTTTCAGCCTACGGAAAATCAAGCTTTCGACCCAGTTTGACAGAAGAGGGTTAAAAAGGTAACTAATCCATATTTCCCCCCCTTAATAAGGGGGGTTAGGGGGGATCTCCCTACTACTTATTTTTCACCTGAGTTTTCGCCTGTTCTATAGCAATTTCTTTAACAGCTTGATAAGAATTAATATTCGCTGCTCCTTCAATAGCTTTTACTGCTAAGTCTTGAACTTGTTTAAGTGCCGATTCAAGCTGTTTTGCCAATCCTTGCATCCGCGCTTCTTGATTTTGGATAGTTTGTGCTAAAGATTCTAGTCTTTGCTCGTAAAAACGCTTTTGCCCTTCCACATCTTTAGCATACAAATCTGTTTTTATCTTCGCTTGATAATGAGCAATTCCTTTGCCTTCTTCGGTTGCTCTTTTAATGGCTAATTCTTTTTCTTTAGCAAAACTTTCTACCTTATTTTTCGCCTCGGCAATTTGTTGTTCTTGTTCGGCGATTACTTTCTCTTTTTCTGTCCATTGTTTCTCTTGTACTTGTCTAAATTCTTCTAACTCATTATTTAGTCTGTTTTGCGTTTGCTCATATTCATCGTTACTTAATTTACGTTGCAATTCCAAATCATACTTATATTCTGCGGTTTCTCTTTGGGTTGTTTTATTACGCTCGTCGTTGCGTTCTTTACCTAAGCGTTTATGTTCCTCCTGTTCTCGCTCCCAAGCTTTTTTCTGTTGTATAAACTCTTGAACTAATGTTTCTTGTTTCTGACTAAGTTCTTCTACAAAAGTCTGAGCATTATTACCATAAGCTTTAAGCAAATTATCTAAAGTATCGGGCGCTATCTCTAGCTCGTGCAATTCTTCTAACTGCTTAATTTCTATTGCAACAGCACCTCTCAATTCTTCTAAGTTAGCAGCTTTTGTTGTCAGTTGTTCGGATAGTTCGCTAACAGCCGTACCAAATCCCATTTGAACTTTTGCTAGGCTTTCAATGGTGTAGTTCATTTTTTGTTGCACTGACGAAGACTGATTCATAACTTCTTTTTTTGCTGGTAATTCAGACTGTTCTTTCATTACTTTTACTGGCGAACTATGGGCTATCGTATCGATTTGAGCCTTGAGTTCTGTTTTTTCTTTCGCTAACTCGTCAAAAGCTTCTAAAATCTCTGCCTTAGTGCTTTTAGCGCTGGGTTTTTTAACTACCACAACTAATCCTCTAATATTTTATTCAATGGTTATGACTGGTTTACCAAAAGCTACTCGATTTTAGCTGTAAATTTTCCTGAAGCATTTTCAAAAGCTCTCATTGCTAGGTCTTGAGATTGCTTCATTGCAGCTTGCAACTGATTTTCTAATCCGTGTATTTGTTCTACCTGCTTAGTAATAGAGCCTTCTAAATCTTGAACTTTTAGCTCGTAATTTTGCTTTGTAGATTGCCACTCTTTCTCAAACAAATCTGCTTTAACCTTAGCGTCTTGGTGTACATCTCTGATTGCTTCTTCCCTAGCTTTCTTAATTGCTTCTTCTAATTCAACATTGAAAGATTCTATTTTCTTTAAGTTTTCTTTAAACAATGGTTGTTGCTCAGTTAAAATTGTTTCCCGCTCCGTCCATTGCTTTTGTCTAATTTGCGTTATTTCTTGAACTTCTCTTTCTAAATTGCGCTTTCTAGAATCGTAAGCATCAGTATTAATTTTTCTAGTTAGTTCTAAACGATATTGATAATCTTCAGTTTCTCTTTGCCGCTCTCTTAACAACAATTCATTTTGTTGTGAAAGGATACTTTCGTATTCTGATTGCTCTTGCTGCCAGCTTTTACGCTGCTCTATTATTGCTTTCTCTAAAAATTGTTTTTGATTACTATTGTTTTGCTCTAATATATTTAACTGCTCTTGATGTTCTTGATTCAAGATATGTACGGTATCTGCGGCAATTCTAATTTCTTGTAATTCCTGCAAATGTTGAGTTTCAATCTCTATTGCTAGTTTAAGTTCGTCTAACTTAGAGTTTTCGTTGGCTAATTTTTCCGAAAGCTGGCGAATAATACCACCAAATTCTAATTGTAAGTCCGCCAAACCTTTAATGATGCTATTTACGGTGTAGGTAGAAGCAACTTCTAAAACTTGCTGGTCTTTTTCTTTTTCAGCTATTTCTTGCCTCGTTGCTATTTTAAATTCCGATTTTTTCTTATCTGCAACTATTTGTTGAAATGCTTGCTTTAATTGTTCTTTAGCAACAATTTTTGTCATGTTTTAACTCCTCTAAAGTTGTAATAGTTTTGGACACTCAAAATCTCCGCCACATCCTAAGATGTGTCTAATGTAGCTTTGTTAATTTTATTATTTCAGGTAAATTACGGAAATACTCCAACCTAAAAGTTCTACGTGCAGAACAAATGTACTATCAAGATTTATACATAACCTCCGGCGATTGTCAAGCTATAAAGACATGATTTCTTGACAAAGGCAGAAATAAAGTTGTATGTACCCTCAGAGCGGATAATAGAAATGTGCAAAACCGCTAAATAGTTTTTCATTCATGATTACCCGCGAACTAACAAAAAGTCCTCCTAGGGCAGAGATTGGACAAATGAGCCGCGTTTTAGTAGTAGAAGATGAAGAATTAATCAGAGAGATGCTCGTTTTGGGTTTAGAAGGCGAAGGTTATACAACTTTCACCGCTACCGATGGGCGTACAGCCTTGGCTTTGTTACAAACTACTGAACCTAGCTTTGGTGACTTTCCTTTTGACTTGATAATTTTAGATATAATGCTGCCGCAAGTGAATGGGATGGATATTTGCCGCCTACTGCGCCACCAAGGAAACCCCGTACCAATTTTGATGTTGAGTGCTAAAGGTAGCGAAATTGATCGCGTTTTGGGCTTAGAAGTTGGCGCTGACGATTATCTTACCAAGCCTTTTAGTATGCGGGAATTTGTTGCCCGTTGTCGCGCCTTACTGCGCCGTCAGCGTTTAGGTGGTTTACCGCAATTGCCTATATTACAGTTTAAAGACATTGCTCTTTATCCTCAAGAATGTCGGGTAATGGTACGAGGAGAAAAAGCTAATCTTTCTCCTAAAGAGTTTCGCCTTTTAGAATTATTTTTGAACTATCCGCGTCGCGTATGGTCGCGCGAACAATTGCTAGATAGAGTATGGGGAGGAGATTTTGTTGGCGATAGCAAAACTGTAGATGTGCATATTCGTTGGCTGCGGGAAAAATTAGAGGTAGATCCTAGTCATCCTGAATACGTTGTTACGGTGCGGGGGTTTGGTTATCGCTTTGGATAGGGAAATTTTAAATTCAGCACGTATCCTAAATCTTATTGGTATCTCTAGCAAAAATTGTTAAGCTGATACCTAAGAATCTAATAGTGCCTGTGGTTCCATTTTTCCTAGGGTTGGCAGTTGCAATTGGATTTTGGTTTTGGCAACAAATTCGACTCAAAAGCAAACTGCGACGTTTACTTGAGACTTTTGATACTGAAGTCTCCAAAGTTTCACTGCCGTTAATTCCTCGCTTGCGTAGAGAAATTGCGCTGCAAAATCAGCGTTATCAAGAACTACAATCTCAACTACAGACATGGAAAACTATCCTAGAAGCTGCCCCCATCGGATATTTGCAAGTTGATGAAGAAAATCAATTGCTGTGGTGCAATCAAAAAGCAAAGCAATTACTAGGATTGCAAAAATGGGAACCAGGGCAAGTACGGTTGCTTTTAGAATTAGTCAGATCCTACGAATTGGATCAGTTAATTGAGCAAACCCGCGATCGCCAAGCACCCCAAGAACAAGAATGGTTGCATCATCCAGATTGCGCTGATGCTGCGGCTATGAGCAATTTACAAAAAATTAGTTTGCGCGCCTCTAGTTTACCTTTAGCCCAAGCACAAGTTGGGGTGTTTTTAGAAAATCGGCAGCCAGTAATAGATATTATTCAAGCGCGCGATCGCTTGGTTTCCGATTTAGCCCACGAACTAAAAACCCCCCTTACTTCTATTCGCTTGGTAGTAGAGACTTTACAGCAGCAAATAGACTTTCCCAAGCGGCGATTAATTGATCGCTTGCTTCCAGAAGTTGATCGCTTAATTAATTTAGTCCAAAATTGGCTAGAAATCAGCCATTTAGAGCTAGAACCGCATAAAAAATTAAATCTTCAGCCTGTAGAATTACAAAGTTTGATTTCTTCCGTTTGGCAAAATCTCGAACCCATTGCCCAGGTCAAGCATCTCCAGTTTTCCTACTCTCAACCTAATCCTGTCTGGGTTAGGGCAGATAAATCGCGACTGACGCAAGTATTTTTAAATTTACTCCACAACAGTATTAAATATAGTCCTGCCGAAGCGACTATCTATGCGATCATTAATTTGCTCCCCACTAAAACTGCTCCCAAGCAAGTGCAAATCAATTTTATTGATTGCGGTAAGGGTTTCCCGGCGGTAGATTTGCCTCATGTTTTCGACCGCCTGTATCGCTGCGAACCAGACCGAACCAGGCAGTCTCTTGAATCAATAAATTCATCGATAGTTAATGGTAGCGGCTTAGGTTTGGCGATCGCCCAGCAAATTATTCTTGCTCACGGGGGTACAATTAAAGCCAAAAACCATCCCGATACTGGCGGTGCATGGCTACAAATAGAATTACCACAAGTTATCCCAGATTTGAGTAACTAGAACTATATTAAACAAATGGTTCTGTAGCTGGTTGTAACCAAAAGCTAATAGTGAATAATGCCGTTTCTGATCGCAATTTTGAACGAGGTCACTTTCAACGCCGAATCCGGCGTTTAGAACGCGATATTTTACGCATGGGTGCTTTGGTCGAAAACTCTTTTCGCTTGAGTCACCAAGCTTTATTTGCTCGTAACTTGATGGCGGCGGAACAACTCCCTTTACTTGATAAACAAATCGATCAGTTTTATCGCCAAATTGAATTAGAATGTGCGGCTTTAATTACTTTAGAAGGACCTGTAGCTCAAGATTTGCGGCTTTTGAGCGCTTTTATGCAGTTAGTCCGAGACTTAGAACGTATTGGCGATTATGCCGAAGATTTAGGCGAAATTGCGCTGAAAATTTTTCCTTACCCTCCCCATCGCTGCGTCCCTCAAATTGAAAGTATGTCTCATCACGCGCAAGCAATGTTAGCTACAAGTTTAGTTGCCTTAGCAGATTTGGATGCTCAAGCAGGGCGATCAGTGAAGCGTCTAGATGATGTAGTTGATACTGCGTACGAAACAGTTTATCAAACCTTAGCCAGCGAACGTGATATCAAAGGAGTTGTAGAGCCAATTTTACTATTAGCATTAGTTATTCGTCATTTAGAGCGCATGGCAGATCATGCCACGAATATTGGGCAAAGAGTGGCATATATAGTTACTGGACAAAGAGGCTAAAGAATTAACTTTTAATAAAGCCTTACCTATTCTTAATCTTACTCCTTTAAAATATGGCTAATCATTTCCTAGCCAGCGCTGAAAAGCCAATTTAAGGATTAAAAGTATTAAATTAGCCATGAAAAGCGCGATTAGGCAAAGCGTAACGCCAAGGGCAATCACATTACATTTTTAGAGTTTCTTTTTTATTTAACGTCTGTCAAATTCTACCCTTGGGCGATCGCGCAATAGTAAATGTATCAAGAGCGATTTTAACCTATGACAATTTCAGCTTTGAATCCCACCTTACCCTCCATGCTGACGCAGCGAATATTTAGCCGCCGCGAGATGATTCCACCACGTCATGACATTTTATGGAGAATTGATCGTGGAGCAGTTCGCACTTATACTTGGAGCGAACAAGGTACATTAATCGCTTTAGGATACTGGGGAAAAGGAGATATTGTCGGTCATTGCCTATCACGGGTTAATCCTTACCAAATAGAATGTTTGACAAGTGTAGAGACAAGTTTGCTCCCCGTTAAGTTTTGGGATGAAGCCTTAGAAGCAATGCTGTCTCATATCCAGCAAACAGAGGAACTTTTAAGCATTATTCATCGCAAACCCGTCTCTCTAAGATTGTGGCAATTTTTAAACTGGCTGAGTCAAAAATTTGGTCGTCAGGTTGATAGTGGACAATTGATAGATATCACAATAACTCATCAAGAAATTGCTGAAGTTATCAACACAACGAGAGTTTCAGTAACAAGGATGTTGCAGCAATTTGAACAGGAGGGCATCTTACTACGTCACCAAAGACAATTAATTATTCCTTTGGTAAATAATGACAAAATAAAGTTTAGATAAAGCCTGAGAAATATGTATCTTTTTGTAGACATATTTAGGCAAAAGATTTGTATAATAAGGTTGAGGCTCGAACGAAAGTAGCAAGACTGCAACCAGCAAAATGCAATTTACTACAATTATTTAAGGTGTGAGTGAGAGGAATATATGTCTAAAGTTTTTTGGAACGCGCTTAAACTAAGTCCAGTTTTATTAGGAGCTACCCTACTTGTAGCCAGCCGCGCCCAAGCTGCGGAAGTATCGGCGGCAGATTTAGCGCCAATTCCCAGCGCAAGTACAAATCAAGTAGTAGAAAGTCAGGTAGTAGCAATAAATGCTCCGGCAACTACTAAAGAAGTTGCCCAAGTTAGCCCCGCAACTCAAGAAATTATTGAATCAGCGCCCGTAGTTGTGAGCCAAAACGCTCCTGCTACTGGCAATCTAGCTCAAGTAACATCAGTTTCTCAGCTATCCGACGTACAACCAACAGACTGGGCGTTTCAAGCCTTACAGTCTTTAGTAGAGCGTTACGGTTGTATTGCTGGTTATCCTGACGGCACTTATCGCGGTAATCGCGCCTTAACTCGTTACGAGTTTGCCGCAGGTTTGAATGCTTGTTTAGACCGCGTTAACGAATTAATTGCTACTGCAACTGCTGACCTAGTAAGACGCGAAGACCTCGCCACCTTACAGCGCTTGCAAGAAGAATTTTCTGCCGAACTTGCTACCTTACGCGGTCGTGTAGATGCCGTAGAAGCTCGGACTGCGGAATTAGAAGCTAACCAGTTCTCTACCACAACTAAGTTGACTGGAGAAGTTGTTGCGGCGGTTTCTGATGCGTTTGGCGACGACAGAGCTATAGAAGATATTGATGGACAAGATAATGAGAATGATGAAAATGCTGAGGATGATGACGATGAGGATGATGAGGGAAACCTAGATGAAGGAACCAATACTACCCTTAGCGCTCGCGCTCGTTTGAACTTCAACACCAGTTTCACTGGTAGAGATTTACTCAGAACTCGTCTGCAAGCTGCAAACGTTAATACCTTCAATACTGGCACTCCTATGACCCGCTTAGGGTTTGAGACAAATACTGAGAACCAGTTTGAAATAGACGACTTTTTCTATCGTTTCCCCATCGGTGAGAGAGTCCAAGTACAAGTAGACTTTGCTAATACTGAATTTAACGATAACGTCTATACATTCAACCCAGCTTTTGAAAGTAGTGGACGTGGTGCAATCTCCCGCTTTGGTCGCTTTAACCCAATCTATCGTGTAGGTAGCGGTGCAGGGCTAACACTTCAATTCAACCCCAATGGTCCAATTGGCGCATCAGTAGGTTACATAGCAAATACTGCTGAAAATCCAAGTGAGGGTACAGGCTTATTTGACGGTTCTTTTGCTGCTCTCGGTCAAATTGCTTTTAGACCCAGCGAAGCAATCAACATTGGTTTGACCTACGCTCGTACTTATGACAAAGGTAATGGTGGTGATTTAGATAACAATGGTATCATTGACGGGGACGAGGTTCTTGGCGGTGGCGGCGTTGCTGGTGCTGACGGTACAAGCTTATTTGATGGTACAGGTAGTAATCGTGCTAACCGACCTTTCGGTAACGTACCTACGGCGGCTAACCACTATGGTGTACAAGCTAGTTTCCGTGCTAGTGACAAGTTTACACTTTCTGGTTGGGCTGGTCTTACAGACGCAGAAGATAAGTTCCGCGCTGGCGAGAACAGCGCAACTTCCTTCAACTATGCAGTTACTCTAGCTATCCAAGACGTTGGGCCCGAAGGTAGCCAACTTGGTTTAATCTTTGGTCAACCACCAAAAGTTACCGACAACGACTTAACCGTAGCTAACAACGGCGGTCTTGGCGGTGGTGGAGAAGACCCAGATACTTCTTACCACATTGAAGCGCTTTACCGTTTACAACTTAACGATAATATCGCTGTTACCCCAGGTTTATTGGTGATTCTTAACCCAGAACACAATGATGCTAACGACACAATTTATGTAGGAACCTTGCGTACTACATTCACATTCTAGAAACAGTGAATAACTGATAAAAAACTCGCTCTAGCTTCTTTAGTTAGAGCGAGTTTTTTCGTAATAGAAAACTAGCAAGCAATTATGCAGATATCTGTAGACCAAAATACACAAATAGCGCCCAGGGAAATTAAACTACTCGTGTTAGATATTGATGGCACGATCGCCGGAGAATCTAATACAATTAATCCCCGTGTCAAGGAAGCTGTCAAAGCGGCTCAAAATTGCGGCGTACAAGTTGCGATCGCAACAGGGAGAATGTATCGCTCGGCTTTGCGTTTCCATCAAGATATTGGCTCTACTTTGCCGCTACTCGCTTATCAGGGCGCTTGGATACAGAATCCAGCTACAGGGCAAATTCACCGTCATTTGTGCGTGCCTCCCGCTACCGCCCACAAGCTTTTAGACTACTTCGAGCAACCCCAGTTGCGGAGTCTGTTATCGGTACATTTTTACATCAACGATTGCTTGTATGTACGAGAGATTACCCCAGAAACAGAGATTTATGCTCAAAGATCGGAAATAGAAGCGATTTCTGTAGGAGATTTGCGCCGCGTTTTAAAGGATGCACCAACCAAAGTTTTAGCTTTAAGTGACGATACGGAGGTAATAGATCGCTTGCTAGGCAATTTGCGATCGCAATATACCCCCGCAGAACTCTATTTGACTAAATCTGTGGCGACATTTTTTGAAGCTACAAACCCTCTTGTCAATAAAGGTACAAGTGTGCGGTACTTAGCCGAAGAATTACTGAAAATAGACGCGGCTAATGTGATGACTATTGGCGATAACTTTAATGATGTAGAAATGCTAGAGTATGCAGGACTAGGTATAGCAATGGGTAATGCGCCTATGGATGTCCAGGCTGTTGCTCAGTGGGTTGCGCCTAATGTAGAGCAAGATGGAGCCGCCATAGCCATTGAAAAATTTTTACTAAATGACTATTAAACTTAGAAAGAACACCTACGACTTGCCGTATTTCGTCTCAACGTTTTTGCTAGTTCGCCCCTCACCCGAAATAAAATATATCTAAAGTCTTTTTAGAGTTTTCTATCTAAAGATGGATAGAGATATTAATTAAAGTTCTCGCGGTGCAAAAACTCCCAAGCGCTGTAACATAACCTTTAGGACAACGTAAGTCCCTAAAACTAAACCTAACCGTGCTTGTGCTAACTTGGGATTTTGGGCGTTCGTTTTGCCAAAAATTCGGCAGTCACGGTAAAAATCGGCAAAAGCTTTGCTTAAATTTAAGGCAGTTTTAGCCCAGTAATCTAAATTTAAGTCAGAACAACAAAGTTCGTCTACGACTTTAACAAGTTGGATAATTAAAGCATATTCGCACTGATGACAAAATTGCAATTGCTGCGGCGCACTCAACCAAGGTAAGGGACACGGCGAAGCGATAGTCATAATACTTGCATCTAGGGGCAAAAGGTTGAAGTCAGCAAATCTTGACTTAATGTTATTAGCTGCTATTTCTTCCAAACTAATCAAACCCTCCTTTTGAGCCAACTGCATCAAACCATAGCAACGTGCATGAGTGTATTGAATTGCGAACAAACTTGAATCATTCATTAACGGATGAGAAGATTTTGGGCATGGCAAACTATCTAACCGTAGTAACAAAAATGGCAGGCATTGAAGCCAAATTGCTAATTTAGGCTCTGTTAGTTTTAATTGCAAAAAACCCGGCGCTACGGCGGCGAAGGTAAAATACTGCTCCGAATTGGGAGTTTGAGCATGAACATTAACAAAGTCTTTTGCTATTTCTAAAGGAGGAAGATTTAAAAATTTACTGAATGTAAATGCTACGTTAGATACATACACTACTTGACAGCGATCGCCAGATCGGTAGGATGTAGAAATAGAATAAGCTTGTTGCTGTGAATAGTTCACAAAATAGTTATCTACAGCACTTTGTAATCTGCTTAAAGCTAGTTGCTTAATTGCAGGATAGGCAATAAATAATTGACAAGGGTGATATTGTATACTCAAGCAAACCCGCTCGAAACAAAAATGATCGGTTAGATAATTTCAACCAATGCGATCGCGCCATTAATTTATGCACACACTTATTCTACTATTTCACATCTAATTACTGATTTTTATCTGCCTAGATTGAATTACAATAGCTACAAATTTACAATCACTAACATTAACTAAATAATAAGTAAATCCAACTACGAGTATTTAGATAAATGTGTAAATATAGTAAGCTTGACAGCTTAGATCGCCCGATTCCTTTGTATAGACCTATCATTACAGAAAGTCGGTAACGCCTGCAAATAATGTAACTTTTCGCGCTGTTAGTGCCATTTATTTTAAATTATGCAATCTCCATCTTTTTCAGAGCCATCACGACCTTTTTTAACTTGGCAACGGATTCTCGACTGGGCTAACGAGCATTATCGATGCCGCAGTTTTAGTAAAGATGAGCGAATCCCTGCTAGACCTGGATTGCTGTATTTAGTCCAACGAGGTGCTGTGCGGCTTGTTGGAACTGCTCAACCTAGCACTACAGCAAGTCAATTAATGTCCCGGCGGATTCACCGTACTCCTGAAGAAGCTTTTTTAGGTTTTGTAGGAGCGGGACAGCCCTTTGAAATTGTTGCTCAATCTCCTTTTACACTCCAAAGTTACGCCCATGTAGACCAAACTTCAGTAGTATGGATGTACTGGCACGACTTAGATAACTGGCCCCACTTCCGTCGGGAAGTGCTTGATGCCTTTCGCTACCAACATCAGCGCAAGCTTTTATGGCTCAGTGCTTTGGGTCAAAGACGGACAATTGATCGCTTGTTAGGCTTTTTGACTTTATTAGTAGAAGAATACGGCGAAGCTTCAGTAAGTGAAGAAGACCCCGAAACTCTGCGCGGTTATTATTTGCCTTTTCCTTTGACTCATGCTCAAATTGGTAGCGCCATCGGCTCTACGCGCGTTACCGTCACTCGTTTAATGGGTAAGCTACGTCAAAAGGGTTTATTAGTTAATCAAGGAGATAACTTAATTTGTTTGCCTGCTGCTTCGATCAATTTGGTACGACATTAAGGTTAGCGAATTCTCACAAACCCGCTTTGAGTAATTAATTCTTGCCCTTGATTTGAGAGCAGAAAATTTATGTAAGCCTCCCCAGCCAACTGCTCGTCTTGACCATTTTGTTTGATGATCGCAAATAAATTCCGAGTAAGGGGGTACGCGCCCGATTGAAAAGCCTCGGTATTTAATCGGTTGCGCTGACTAGGGCATTGAGACAACGACACAAAAGGTTCTTGATAGGGGGCAACTAATTCGTTAGCTTTGCGCCCTAAAGGAATAGGCTTAATCGTACACTGGGGGACGACTTCGGGGGCAGAAGCATAGTAAATTCCCCCAGGGCTATTAGCTAATTTTTGCAAAGCTTGAGTAGTCGTACCTACAAACTGGACATTGGCGGCAAACTTTTGACCACCCAAAACATCCTGGACGAAAAGCTCTACCGTACCACCATCATTAGCGGGGCGCGAATAAGGTTGGATAGGAATATTTGCGCCGCCTAATTGTTGCCAGTTAGTAACTTTGCCTGTATAAATAGACCGAAGTTGGTCTATGGTCAGTCCAGAGATAGCTAAGTTAGGGTTTACAGCTACCGCCAAACCATCAATAGCAACAGGAGTTTGTTGCAGCTTGAATCCTCTAGTTTGAGCGCTGCTTAACTCCTCGTCTCGAAGACTTCGTGAGGATTGAGCAAAGTCTAGTGTCCCAGCAATTAACATCCTAATCCCCGTTGATGACCCCGGTGATTCCCCGGTGGGCGTGACGTAACGCAAACGAAATTCGGGACGCGCGGCTTGAATGGCTGAATCAACGCTCAAACGGATAGGGGCCCAAGACGTACTACCACCATAATTAAATAAACCGCTAGGAACTTTGGGAATTGAGGCAAAATCCTTAATAAAGTTGCTTTGCTGTCCAACTGGACTAGAGTTGTTTATGCCACCATTATCTGCGGGACTAGAATCGGTTAGAGGAGAAGAATTATTTAATTTGTCTAATCTAATGCCAGATTTTTGAGTAAACCACCAGAAGCCTCCAGCAATTAACCCTGCTGTAACTAAAAGCGCCAAGACAAGAACAGTTGTTTCGTTTCTTTGAGACATAGGTGACGATAGCTTCTACGGGTTACTGTTGCTTGCTCTAAGGCAGACAACTTCTCTTAAATAAACATTTGTTACTCAGGTCTTTTAGCTAAACTTACTAACTTTTACCCTTTGTCAAAACTTACGGTAAGTTGTAGGTTTACGTAACTAATATTACCATGCTCAGTAAGTATTTACCCTTAAAACTTTTTATAGTTGTTATTAGTATAATCAAAATTTAATCTTATTTAAATTTAAATTTAACCTAACTTTAATAGTTCTTAACTTAATTAAAACCAAAGTTTATCTAATTTTTCATAAAGCTTTAAACTAGATCGCTTTAAATAAAGGAAGTGAAAAAATTTAATTGCTAAGGAAAAGCGTAGAGAGGCAAATTATAAATAACGATGCACCCCCCCTATTTTTCTTCCCTGAATTACTCCCTCTAATCGGCTCTTTATAAACTTCTCCTCTTTTCTTTCCCCTCTTTCCCTCTCCCTCTCCCCCTCCTCCTCTCCTTCTCTCCCTCTTTCCCCTTCTTTTCCCCTCCTCCCTTTTCTCTCCCCCCTTTTCTCCCCCTTTTCCCCTCTCTTCCTTTCTTTCTCTTCTCCCCCCCTTCTCTCTCCCTTCTCTTTCTCTTCCCTTTTTTCCCTCTTCTCTTTCTCTCCCCCTTTCCC
>NZ_PVWN01000115.1 GCF_003003885.1 Chlorogloea sp. CCALA 695
TAATTCATTACCTCAAGTTTGGTGATGTGCCTGTCCCTTATCGTGTTTAACTATTCATCTGTTCATTCAGCAACGCCAGATAATTGTCGTCTTTGTCGCGCTCTATTAATTGTTGTCTTCTTAACCAGGTCCGGTCATCTTAATTGTCGTTACCCGGTCTATTTAATTGTCGTTCAATAGTTAGCTCATAAATTCTTCTTTCTTGTCATCTTTCACCTTACAACCAGGTAAGGATTTATAGTAAGGGGCGAGGTTAATCAAAAGCGCAACTATTACCAGTAAGGGTCAAGTAACTATCCCGAAACAGATTCGAGACTACTTAAAGTTAGAAATTGGCAGTAAAATTGACTTTGTGATTGATGAGAACGGGACTGTCAAGGTAATTCCTCTCACTGTAACAGTTACAGCATTATCTGGGATGCTACACTGTCCCAATATGCCTGCCGCAACGATTGAAGATATGGAAACTGCGATCTCCGAGGGTGCTTGTGGTTGCACTTGATACTAATGTACTTGTGCGCTATCTTACTCAAGATGACTTAGAGCAGTGGCAATTAGCCGCCAGGTTAATTGAAGCAGAGGGGCAATTATGCTTTTTTTCCAATATTGTTCTTTGTGAGTTGGTTTGGATACTTAGAGGCAAGCCTTACCAATTTACTCGCTTACAAATTTCTCAAGTTTTAGAAGCCCTGTTTGTTACTCCTGTGATGGAGTTTGAGAATCGTTCTGACGTATATCAAGCTTTGCCGCGCGCGAATGTCGGGATGATGATTTCATCAGGGCGTGCTTCGTATGAAAGTAGAGAAGGCTGATTTCTCTGACTACTTAATTGGTGCAATTGCTCACCAAGCTGAGTGTTCTCCTACCTATTCTTTTGATCGTAAACTGATTGGTGAAAAAGGCTTCCAGTATCCAAGTACGCCCGACAATACAGTAGATAGCGACCGGGTAAAAAGTTGATTCCTTTATGACCAAGCTTCCCCCACGCCTTCTCCCTTTTTCAAACCGCCGCGATCGCCCATTCCTTTACCTCCATGAAGTCGATGCCCTGATTGCCGCAATGCGCCAAACCCGCACCCCATCAGCAACCAAGCTTTAATTATGCTGTTGTTCTGCCAAGCGCTGCAACCATCGGAAATCTGCTGGCTGCGTTGGTGCGACCTCAATTCCACCGTCAATACTCTGCTCATCGTCCGCAATCGCTCCCTTTCCCTCCGCCGACCACCGCAAAGTGTAGTTAACCAACAACCTTTATGTCCTGCGGAAATTGAGATTTTGCAGGAATTAGTACAACTTAGTAAAACTGATTGGATACTAGAGAGCGAAAGGCAACAACGCCTAAGTGATCGCTCTTTGCACTACATCGTTCAACTTTCTGGCGAAAAAGCTGGTTTACCAATGCCGATTCATCCCTATAGGCTCCGCCGTTCTGGGCTATATTACCGCGCCGTGTTGCTGCAATCTACCCATCTGTCTTTACATGAATGCTGCCTACTGTGGAATTATTACGCCACCCCCTCAGCTATGCCTGCTTCCTTTCAACTTGAGTACCAGGCAATTAACCGCAAACGTGAGCAGACTTTTTTGCTTGCTTTTGACCAAATCAAAGCTTTCGCTGGCGTTAGCAGCGATGAAAATGTTATCGACTATCTTTTGGGCGCTTATTTATTGTTCCCTCGCTTGCCAGAAATTTCCGGTAACTACTGGTTGACTCCCTCCTACTGGCGTTTGAAAACTTTGCCGAAAACATTTAGAACTACCAGACAACATTTTTATAGTTGTTACCAGCAAGTGCATAATAGTGAGTAGTACTTTACACTTATTCAACTCAAGTTACTCTTTACGGTGCAAAACTCCTCCATTTCTTCTCCTACATCTAATTCCATCGTTGTCAAACTTTTAGAGGTTGATGCCGATTTAGCAGTCACTGAAGTTGAGTTAATGGCTCAACTTCAATCGATTCAAGAAAAACGCCACAGTCTCAAAAACGTTATCAGCCTATTTCCTCCTGTAGATGCTGCTCATCCACCAGTAATAACACCAACACCAGTTGTTGAAAAACTAGCAGAACCCCCTGTTCCAGAAGTGGCAACTCCAGAGCTAGAAGATACAATGATAGATACTACCAAAGCTGCGCCATCCACTCAAAAGCAACAAGGAAAGAAAAACCCATCTTCTACTACTAGCAAGTTACATAAGAAATTCTCACCTACCAAGGAGGCAACTAAAGAAGCAGATACTTGGCAGCAGTATGTAAAAGAAGACTTTATCGACGCTAGTCTAGCGGAGGCTGTCGCTGAAGTTATGCAACAGCACTATGAGCAGGTATTAGAGATTACAACAATACTAGATGCCATTTTTGTCGAGGAGATCCCAAAAGAGTTAAGAAGTAAGGCGCGAGAACGTGTCTCGAATGTCCTTTCCGTTGGTGCGAAAAAAGGAAAATGGTATCGAGGGCTTGCTGGTAAGTATAGTAGTTCAAAAGTAGCAGTGGAAAATGATTCAGCAGTATAACAAACGGGAAGTCCTAACCCTATTAGACCCTTGAAACTTACACTGCTCCAAAGATAAAAATATTTAGCTCTTAGTGCTGGTGTTATAGCTCACACAGAAGATGGACGGTGTAGCCTGGAAATATATTACTGACAGGTAGCACTGGGCATGAAAATAGACAGGCATGGCAGAGCCAAAGTCCTCACACAAGCAGAGATTAGGTTTGTTGTTCAACCAAGAATTGACCACCAACCTAATCTCTGTTTTGTTTGGCGTGTACCTGTTTACCGCTTGCCGGATTAATGAAGCTTATACTTTGCACGTAATAGACGTTTATGATACCAAAGCAAGAGTTAGACCCTATTTAATTATTCGCAAGGGTAATACTAAAGGGAAATTAGCCATCCGTACCACCGCTCTCAAGAAGTCAGAACATATGCGCGAATCCGTCAATCAACAGTTGGATCCGTTGGATTGGCAGATTACCTGTATTCGCTTTGCCCCAAATGCCCCTGCACAAAATCCTGCCCTTAGATGTTTGGCTACACGCAAAGCGGTTCATCCGAAAGTTCTATCATCTGTGTAAATCTTTCTTTGCCCTGAAGCGATTGTTTGAGTTAGTAACTCAAAGCGCAAATTTTTGATTTTCCTAATGTCTTCATGTATGGTGCATTTTCATGAACCATTTAGGATTGCTATATCCCTCATTTGTCACTTTCGGAAAATTAAAATCTGAACTTATTCCACTAACAAAATCTTGTTAATCCAAATGTGAATTGTTGCCAGAGAAACAAAAGCATTGAAAATTGAAACAGGCAGAAATTCTCTACCATCGCACAACGAGCCTACGGCAAGAGCGTTGAAACCATGCAAAGCAGCGCTCGAGTTGAAAACGTGGAACTGATATTTTTATTGGTCTACCCTGATTTTTTTTTATTTTCCTGACTCGCGCTTGGCAACTGTGGTCTAATACCACGTTTACTATTGCCTTTCTCAAATCCAATCGTATCCTTTGTCTGCCGCCAGCACCTTGACTCGTTTTCGGGGTCTACACCCGAGAATTAGTTTTGACTGGCGTTGCGGTCAATGAGCGGCATTACTTGTTCTCGTTCACTACCATTGGCGGCGGTGGTGCTATTGGACAGAGGCATCCCGTTACCGTCCGTCAAGGTATGAATCACGCATCCCTTTACCCTTATAACCATACGCCACATCCTCACCTCCTCCCTTTCCAGGGGGATACTGGCCCGTCTACCGCGCCATAATTCCAATTAATTAATCCCCGTTCTTCGGCGATTCCCAATATCCGCCTTTTGTAATCGTTCCAACGTTCCATCCGTTTGCTTTTAGCGCAGAGCCACCTGTGGGCTGAACTTTTTGATGCCCAAATTTCTCCCTTCGGTACATCACAAGGGCGGCAACCCGTAATCAATACATACATTAATGTGTTCAGTACATGACCCAAAGGTGCATGGGGCATTCCCCGTTCCCGCTTTTCTCCAACCTTTGTCATCACATCCTCAAACAGCTTCCATCGATGCGATCGCTCAATCCATCAAATCTTCCCGCCATATTCCGAGTAACTTAATCAATCTGAGAATTAGATTATCACATTTTTAACCTTAGTGGGATAGATTCATCTAATAGCTTGTCAACAATAGCGACAACCTTGACTGAGAGACGGGGAGACAAATTAGGCGGCATCACTTGCGATCAGGGGTAGTCCTGAACAGGTAAGGATAGATAGCCCTAAAGCCCTAGCCAACTCATTATAGTTGTGTTCGCGACAGATATATGCTCAGAATTTTTGTTGTAAAACCATCTGCACCCCTCTAGCAGGAGCAAAAGTAACACCTCGACGCTGAGGATATTCCGGGATTTGATCTACTAATGCTAATCGATAATGAGAAAGCATTGTTGCTAAGACTAATTTCATCTCAAACTGGGCTAATGCTTCCCCAATGCAACGGCGCGCACCGCCACCGAAAGGGAAAAATTCGTAAGGAGAAAACTGTCGTTCTAGAAAACGCTCTGGCTTAAACAATTTAGGTTCGGGATAAATATCTGGGCGCTGATGAGTCAGATAAATACAACCATAAAGTCTCATTCCAGGTTCTAGTTGATAACCCATTAGTTCTACAGGTTCTTTTACCTCTCTAGGAACTGTAAGCACGGCAACAGGAAAAAGGCGCAAAGTTTCGTTACAAACTGCTGTGAGATAGGGTAACTGCACAATAGCCGTGGGATCTGAATCTTTGCCCAGATCATGTAGTTCCCCAATCAACTTTTCCCTCACTTGTGGATGACGATGAATCCAATATAGCGCCCATGCGATCGCACTTGCGGTTGTTTCATGACCTGCTAATAATAAAGTAATCAATTCATCATGCAATTCGGCATCGCTCATCGGTTGACCATTTTCATCACGGGCCCAAATCATTAAGCTGAGAATATCTGAACCCTGAACGTGATTCTGGTGGCGATCGCTAATTTCAGCGTCCACAAGTTCGCTAATCTGTCGTTGCAAATGCCGCAAATATCCCCAAGGGCTTTGCGCTCCCAAATCCTTTTGTAAGGACGGAAAGTAAAGCAATCCGCCAATAAAAGGAGATTGAAGGGAATCTGTGAGCTTGACCATTAGCGATTTGAGACGATTGAAACGGTCTTCTTGGTAAATACCAAAAACAACCTTGAACATGACTTCTAAAGAAATTTCCTGTGCCAACTTCCGGGCAGAAAACGGAGTATCAATCGACAGCGAACTCATTGCATTGTCTACCAACTCACAAATTAATTGTCCGTAAGTTCGCATCCGTTCTCCATGAAAAGGAGGCATTAACAACCTACGCTCCCG
>NZ_PVWN01000116.1 GCF_003003885.1 Chlorogloea sp. CCALA 695
AGGGACGATTGAAACACTGATGGGTATTTTACATAGTCAAGTACGCTCGTCAGGTGAAAAAAAAGCCAAGTGGACAATGTTGATAATTATAGATTCACAAGCGGTGAAAAATACCTGCAATGCTAATGTTGATTCTAAAGGCTTTTGCCATTACAAAGGTGTCAATGGGAGCAAACGCCATTTAGCTGTGGATACGCTTATTTTTCCGTTTTTTACTGACTAGACCTCTTGCGTGAATAGGTCAAAGGCAGGTAAAAGAGAGATAAAGAAGAAGAAGCAGCCATGACCTACGAGCAATTTAAAGACCTTAAACCTAGCGCATTTAAACGCAGATGTGGTGTACACACTGAAACCTTCGAGCAGATGACCGAGGTGCTGCGCCCCAACCTTGACCGTAAAGGAAAACGCGGTGGACAGTGCAAACTAAGTGTTGAAGATCAATTACTGTTAGTGCTGGAATAGGGCGCGGGAATATCGCATCTCAATTCCACATTGCCACAAGTTGGGGACTGAGTGAGTCAGCAGTATGTCGTCGGCTGGTTCAAAAAGTGGAAACTTTGTTGATGAGTTCTGGTAAGTTTCGCTTACCAGGCAAAAAGCAGTTGCTTGAGAATGCTGACGGTTGGAGTGTAATAGTAGTTGATGTTACCCTTTGTCCTATAGAGCGTCCCCAAAAAAACAGCGTTCCTTCTACAGTGGAAAGAAAAAACAACATACTTTAAAAGCACAAGTAGTGGTCAACCAAGCCACAGGACAAATCATTTGTACTGCTTTTGGCAAGGGGCGAGTACATGATTTTCGTTTGTTTAAGCTGAATAGACTACCAATGTTACCGCAGCAGTTATGTTTAGCTGACCGGGGATATCAGGGCATTGCCAAGTTACATTCCAGCAGTTGCACGCCAACAAAAAAGCCCCGGAAAGCAAAACTTGATAACTTTGAGCGTCAACACAATCGTTTATTAGCTCAATTGCGGATTGTAGCGGAACACGTTAATCGGCGGCTAAAGATTTTTCGCATTTTAGCCGAACGCTATCGCAACCGCCGTAAGCGCTTTGGCTTAAGATTCAACTTGATTGCAGCTATCCTTAACTTTGAACTCGCCCTCACTTCTTGATTCACGCAAGAGGTCTACTGTACCCAAGCTCATGTGTCCGATGACCAGGGCTTAATCCAAATGTTGAGTCCTAACCTCGATTATTTCCGTGCCAAGCGTGTCAACCCATGCGAAGATTACCATCCTGCTTGATAATGGCTATCACCCCGATAAAATTACTTTAGCTTTGCAAAAACTCTACCCTCAGATCCTGACTAAGATCCGTTTTGAACTAGCCCCTAAGCCAACCAAGTCCCAAAAAGCTGCTCAAGGGAAAACAGGATTTGTAGTGGTAGCAACTCGGTGGGTAATTGAGCGGTCTAATGCTTGGATGGAACGTTAGACCTCTTGCAAAAGCTTAGGAAGCTGATTCAGTATGACTAAGGCGAAGCTCATAGTTATAAACACCAGCAAGAAGATTAAATCTTAAAGAAAAACGTTTTCGTCGATTGCGATAACGTTCAGCTAAAATCTTAAGTCGGCAATTGACATATTCGACAACTACTCGAAGAATAGCTAATTGTCGGTTGGCTTTTTTGACCTCATTTGCTAATTTACCTCCTCGCGGCTTTTTGTGAGGAATCAAACTATTAATATGCTGTTTTTGAATTCCTTGATATCCTTTGTCTGCCAAGCACTTAATCTCTTTTCTTATCAATAATTGAGAGTTTTTAAAGATGCGAAAATCCTGTTCTTTTCCTTTACCATGAGCCGTACAAATAATCTCTCCTGTCTCCTGATTGACAACTATCTGGGATTTAAGTGTAGGTTTCTTCTTTTTTCCCCTGTAATATTGTCGCTGTTTTTTTTAGGGCGGAGGGTAGGGCTTTCTGTGACCTCAACGTGACACAGTTTTTAGGGCATTTTCTAGATTAAACAGGTGTTTTTTCCCAGCTAAACTAAACCTCCCGGACTTCATCAACTCATCTTCAACTTTTCGGATAATTCGGTAAACTGTTGATTCGTTAACTCCCCAAGTCTGAGCTATATGAAAATAAGTTCTATATTCTCTCCCATACTCCAAACTCATTAAAAGTTGGTCTTCCATTGAAAATTTACTTGGGTAGTCCTGGAGACTTTTGTGCTTCAGCTTTCCTTAAAATTGAACTCCTTTGGTCAAAAGTTTGCTGCTGGATGCCACAAAATCGCTTAAAATCTGATGGTTTAAGGTGTTTTACTTTTTCCTAGGTCATTCTTGATTTTCCTTGAACCTACTTTATCTTACCCTTTTGCAAGAGGTCTGTTGTAAAAGTTTAGTCAAAAACTTTGAACGCACTCTAGACCATGCCACAGCAAAGCTCAAGAGCGTGTTTCATCAAGCTGATGCTTAAAAGGTTGGCACACAATTAAATGTCAAATGGGTTCTATAAACGACCCAGTAAGATTTAGGGAAGCATTAGGACCAAAAATGATTCCATTAGGATTTAATAAGAACAAACTTGTAGCACCATTGGCTTCAATTAAACCATCGATATTTGAGATTGATACTCCTGTTACTCTACTGAAAATATTTTGAATATTAGCCCCGTTATTAAAATAAGCCGTTTCACCTGTAGGAATAGAAAACTGCTCGAAACTGTGAAACAAGTTTGTACCTGCCTCTGTACCTCCAGAAATTGTAGCCCTACTGTTTTGCTCTGTGACAGTAGAACTATTAGGTAGTGTTGTATCGGGAATAATTTGACTGTATGTAGGAGTAATTGTAGCTAAGTTGTAAAAAGCTATTCCGCTTACACACCAAAATCTTAATATCTGTTTCATAATCATTTTTGTACTCTATTTTTTGTTAATTTCTGCTCGTAAAGCATACATATTACAAATATCAGTACCTTTGAGATAAGGTTCTTGTTCGACCACAACTTTGTCAAATCCATGACTGGCAAGCAATGTTTTAATTGTCTCAACTCTATTTTCTAAATCGTGAACCTCTAAAACAATTTGTTTTATCTTTGTCCAATCTTGTGGCTTAATTCCTAAAAGTACGTCTAATTCACTTTTTTCAACATCTATTTTTAATAAGTTGATATGCGGAACTTTGTAATCGTGGATAATCTCAGATAAAGTTTTTATTTGACACGTAACTTGTTCTACTACAAAAGCTTTTTGTATTTTACGATTGAGTATAAATGAAAGCATAAAGTGCGGTATTACAGTATATTTATATAAAGGATGAAATATATTTTTACTACCGTGAACTTCATTTATTTTTTGAAGCGCAGCTTTTTTAAATTTGTCTTTTTCTTCTTTCGATCCGTCTGGATATACAGTAGATATTGATGAAGTATTGGGGTAAAAGCCAAATTTTTCAGTACGTGCATAGTTTGAAAGTCCACAAGGAATTGCCTTTACTTTCTCCGAAGTAAGGCGTTTAATGTTTCCTTCTAATAACTCAAAGGTTTTTGCAATAGGTTCAAAAGCATAGATATTTACATCCCCTTCATTTTCTTTCCACGTATACAAAGAGAAAATGCCAATGTTAGCTCCTACATCAAATACTATGTCACCTTTATTTATTTTAATTCCATGCCTGAAGTATTCTTGTACTTGTTCGTAAATTAAAAATATTTCTTCGTTTTTTTGAAAACAATATATCTCTATACCATTTGGAAGGACTGTTGTTGAAATTTCAGGTTGCGAGTTACTTGGCATAATTTCTAATTAAAGTATTACCATTTAAATTAAATAACAGATACGAAAATTGATTTTTATAATAAATAATTATTGTGTGCATATATTTAACTATTAACCAAAATAAAGCTAGACCATCTAGCAGGATGACTGTTAGGTCTAGAAATTAAACTTAACTGAGCCTTTCTAAGCGCTTCTGCTTTAGTTGTACCTGGTTGACGCAAATAAGAATAAAAATTCTCAATCAGTGGCACTGTATCAGCATCGTTAACAAACCATAAACTAGCCAAAACATTTTTAACGCCAGTGCGCGCAGCGAGTCCAGCAATACCTAAAGTGGAGCGGTTGTCGCCAGCCGCAGTCTGACAAGCACTAAGTGTAAGCAAGTCTATAGGTTTAGTGTTAGCTAAGAGGACATTTTCAAACTCTTGCAAAGAGATACGACCGTTGTAGGCTTGCAGAAAAGTGCTGTTTGCTGTGCCTCTAAATTTACCATGAGTTGCAATGTGAAGAACTGAGGGATTTTTTTGCTTAATAATTTGTTTTTCCAAGTTAGCCAAAGTAAACTTTTGGTCTAGAAATCTATTGCCCCCTAAGATATCACGTACAGCTTCAGTTTCGGCATTAACATTAGGTAAGGAATCAAAAGGTGGCACTTTTACAGTCAAACCAAATACTAAGGCTTTTTGCTCTTTCTTTTGCGGCTCTTTTGTACTTAACCCTAAACCAAGAGAGGTAGACACTGCGTACTTTTGAACTAAAAATTGCTTGCCATCATGCAATGCTGCCATTGGTATATTTCGTAATACACTATCGTTGATAAAAAGTAGGTTCACTCTGGGCTAAATCTGCTGCCATCGGACGGATTAGCAGATTATAGAGTCTTTGTGCTGGCTCAAGATATGCCTCAGTACCAAAATCTTCTAACTTGGTGCGAAATTGCTCGACCTCGCTTTGCATCTGCTTTGCTGTTATCGTTGCTGGGTAACTTTTGAGCGTACCGTCAGGTAAACGTAAGATTAGATAAGTGCGATCACTCAAGATGAGAGAATTAATAACAGCTTCTTTAGTCCTAACTCGTTGAGTTGAAGTTAGGGCAAGCTCTACCTGCAAACACTCATCACCAAAAAAGCTTTGTAATTCAGTTAGCTTTAGTAGCTGAGAAACAGAAAGCGCCTCAGTTGCTTGTCCCTTGTCTAGTAGTAATACATCAGTTCGCGGTAGACTGGTTCAACCGAATCGCGGACATCAAATTGTAAGTCAGTGTTGGCACTAACAATATCACCTCTGATACGTTGTATCCCTCTTTTGTCAGTTTCCGAAATCAACAAATAGTAAATAAAGTCTTTCATCCAGAAGAATAAAAGGGTTTGTATTGATTCATTGCGCTAATTAAGTAATTAAATCCAAGCAATAAGTTGGAGTTGGGGAAAATATCTAACCAAGGAGAAAATAACCAAAATAATAAGAGTGGTTGGACAACTAATCGCAGATTATTTAGAACATTTTTCCATCCGCTTGCATGGTTCCATTGTTGATGGTTAGAAAAATCTATCATATTACTTTTTTGACTCTCAGTTTCAATTTGAGCAGATTGCTTTAG
>NZ_PVWN01000041.1 GCF_003003885.1 Chlorogloea sp. CCALA 695
TCGCTTGAGCCAGACTTATTGCAATCCAGCAGTCCCCTCGCTCGACTTCCTCAAAGGCACACTGTTTCTGTTTTTTTCTATAGTAGCAAAGCTAGCTGGAAAAGAGTGTAAGCTAGAAAGAAGAAAATATTGAATCGTTGCTCAACATAAATGGCGCGAAACCAATCACAACCGGAAGCAGAGCGAGAAGAAGTTCTGGAGTGCGTGCAGCAGAATTGTCCCCACTGCAATAAACGAATGCGGAACAAGTACGACAACTACCGTACGGTGAGAACATTAGCGGGGGTAATACGCTTAAGATTAAAGATCCGTCGCTGCTACAACGGTGAATGTGAAAGGTTTGGCTACGTCTTGCGACCGGAGGCAGAAGGCAAATGGGCATTACCGCAGCATGAATTTGGATTGGACGTGATGGCACTGGCAGGAGCGTTGCGTTACGGGGAACATCGTAGTGTACCGGAAATTCATCATCAATTGCAGGGGCGAGGGATCTGTGTTAGTCAACGTAGTGTGAGCCATCTACTAGAGCGATATGAAGAATTATTGGCTCTGTGCATAAGCAATAAGCGACGATTACAGGAGATTGTAGGTGGGAATAAGCAGGTAATCCTAGCAATTGATGGTATGCAACCAGATGTGGGGCATGAAGTGTTATGGGTAATTAGAGAATGTTTGTCTGGAGAAATTCTGCTGGCAAGAACCTTATTGTCTGCTAGAAGCGAAGATTTAGCAGTGCTACTGAGGGAGGTGAAGGAGGCAATAGGAGTACCGATTGCTGGAGTCATCAGTGACGGTCAGCAGTCGATTCGTAAAGCCGTTGAGGTGGCATTACCTGAAGTGCCTCACGGCTTATGTCATTTTCACTATTTACGAGAAGCTGCCAAAGTAATTTATGCCGCCGACCGCCATGCAAAAAAGGAACTTAAAAAACAGGTACGAGGAGTCCGAGCTATCGAACGCAGTGTTACTAACAATGATGACCCAGTGTCTAAAACTGTCCAAGGTTATTGTTTAGCTGTACGCAGCGCTCTCACCGATGACGGTCGTCCACCACTAGAAGCCTCTGGATTAAAACTACGCTCACAATTGACTCTAATTGAGCAGAGCCTAGAACGGGTGGCTCAAAAAGGGGATTAACTTTCCCTCTACTCAAGTTGAAACAGTTACTTTCGCGCATGATTAGAGCAAACCGCAGCCCTGTGGTCACCGATTATCATCGCTTACGACTGGGTTCACCATGCAGCAAAGATTCTTGCTAATCACGCCCAATTTGATAGCTCTATTGTCCAACTTTGTTTTCGGGCTTTAATTGAAGCAATGTCTGCGCGTCAAACCAGCGCTGGTTCTCTGCTTGAGGGGGTTATCCATTTTCTTAAAGTCACTGCTAGTTATTGGTCGGGATTATTCTACTGCTACTGGGTGCCAGGTTTACCTAGAACAAACAATGACTTGGAGCATATTTTTGGCACCGTGCGCCATCATCACCGTCGTTGTACAGGTCGTAAAGTTGCTCCCAGTTCACTTGTATTACGTGGCAGTGTTCAGTTAATTGCTTGTGTTGCGACTCAACTCAAAACCTGGTGTGAGCAACAGTTAGCGGCTGTATCAGTGGCAGACTGGCGTTTGTTACGTTCCCAGTTAGAACAACATCGTATCAATCGGGTTGAACAACTACGTTTTCGACGTTCCCCTGCTGATTACCTTGCTAGTCTTGAATCTCAGCTACTCTAGTTAACTTTGCTACTGTAGAAAAAAACCAACGCCGCTACTAAGTAGACGGCTACAATAAAGTGTAAGATAGAAGAAATGGGTTTTCTGCACGGGGACAATTTTTTTAATGCCTGCTCCTATCCGAATAGTTTTAACAGAGGAAGAAGACCGCACATTATTAGAATTGCGGGTAGCCACCAGTGTGCCACAGAGGACAAGAGATCGCGCCCATATCTTGCGTCTGAATGCTCAAGGGTGGAATACACCTGCAAGGCGCAGAAATTTTTGAGTGTCATGAGCATACAGTAAGAGCCATGATCAGACGCTGGCAAGCAGAGGGGTTAGGCGGACTGTGGAAATTCCCAGGGCGAGGAGCAAAGCGTAAATGGTCAGAAGCTGATTTGCAATATCTAGAACAGTGTCTGGAGAAAGAAGGGCGCACATACAACAGTCTCCAACTAGCTCACAAATTATCCCAGGAGCGACAGGTAAAATTAAGTCCTGACCGCTTGCGACATTTGTTGCAAAAAAGGGCTTTAAGTGGAAACGCACACGGCACAGTCATCGAGCCAAACAAAATCTTGAGTACAAACTACTCAAACAAGCTCAGTTAGATGCGCTTCTTTAGGTAGAACAATTAGGCGGTGTTAAACTGATATACCTAGATGAGTCAGGCTGCCAGTTGTGGAGTCCAAATAGTTATAGTTATAGCCGCAAGGGAGAACAGAAATGCCTTGAGCAGACGGAGCGACGTAACGGACGCATCAGTATTTTAGGGTTATGGCAACCAGATAAAAGCTTTAAGTATGCCTTAGCTTGTGGCAGTTTTAAAAGCGAAAGTTACATCAAATTTATCGATTGGATTGCAGAATTGGCAGGGGCAACTTTTAGGACAACCGGACGAATGACCGTAGTTGTACAAGATAATGGTTCACTACATAAAAGCAACTTGACTCGCCAACAGTGGCAACGCTGGCAAGCACAGGGTTTGTTTCTGTTTTTCCTGCCTCCCTATTGCTCCGAAATGAACCGGATTGAGGAACAATGGCATCAACTTAAGACCCATGAAATTGCCGGGCGGATGTTCGAGGATGAATATGATTTAGCTCTTGCAATTATGGATGGAATGGAAGCTCGTAGTATCCAAGGTGGTTACACATTGGAACGTTTTAAGTTTAATTCCACCTGACCACTTAATGCTCAAAATTTAAGTAGTCCTGAACTATCCCCTCCTCGCGCAGCAAGGCGGGGATAGTTTATTTATTTGTCTTGCTATTAAAAATGCCTGAAACACGGTAAGAAAGGTATTAATATTTTCTCTTTTTTGAAGTGTTTGCTGGTTTCATTCCCCTACACTTCTTCCCTTTGGTGAATTGTGAAGTTCGCCAACAGTATCAGGAACAGAACAGAAACTTACGTTAAGTCTCACAATCTTACGATCAAGATTGGCGCTCCTGCGTGTTCGGCAGGAGCAGCAGAATCTTCCATAGTTACAGCAATGGCTGTAACTACGTCTTCGGTACGATAAGCTTTAGGAACGGTAATCTGCTTAGAAACATTCCCTTTAGCATCAACCTTGAATACTTCTGTCAAAATTGCGTTTTTTTTGTCCGTTGTGAAGGGCGCACCTGGCTTTAACACTGTCCATAGCACGTAAACTTTACCCAGTGGCAACGGAGGTAAATTCTCAACGTTCAGTGTAGCTTCTAGATTATTGGGGTTCACTGCTACAGTAGCTGACGAGAGACTTGCATTTTTTGCTCGCAGCGAGTAAGTCAAAAATTCATCCTGTCGGCTTTGGGCTTGGATAACCTGTAAACTTCGCCACAAATGATAGTTGCTAATGCCCAAAGCAACCATCAGCACGGCGGCGGCTGCCCCTATTTTCCAAACAGATAAAAACGGGCGGGCTAACTTTGTGACCGGGCGGGGGCTATTTCTTGGGATAGCTTGATGTGCTTCCATAATTGCCGAGCGCAGATGGCTTGGCGGACTCACTTCTGGTGGAGCGTAGGATATCTCCAATACTTGTTGCATTTGTGCTACTTCTTGGGCAATTGCCGAATTAGTTGCTAAGAGTTGCTCAAACTCCTCTGCTTCTTCGGAACTAAGATCGCCGAGGACGTACCCAGCAACTAATAACTGTAACTGTTCTGAAAGCATCGACTAAACCATAGGTAGTATTATCCAACGTAATCTCTGAGGGTTTGACGCAGTTTGAGCAGACCTCGCCTAGCTCTAGCTTTCACTGTACCGAGAGGAATTTGCAGTTGCTTGGCAATTTCTGATTGGCTCAGACCATCATAATAAGCCATCTGGAGAATTTGCTGCTGAGGGTCGGATAATTGGGCGAGCGCATCTCTTACCTCTTGCGACTGTTCGCTGCGGGATACTTGTTCAAAAGGAGCCTCCGTAGCAGTTTGTTGCTGATTATCTTGCCATTGTCCGAGAACCTTGCGGGTGTTGTTGCGCGAACGCACTCGGTCAATAGCTCGCGAGCGGGTCAAAATTGCTAGAAACGTTCTCAGCGACCCTCTAGTTGGTTCGTAGGAGGACGATCTAGCAATACTGAGAAAAACATCCTGGGTCAAGTCTTCTGCCTCTTGAGAATTGCCAAGAATTTTGAGGGCTATCCCATAAACTAATCCAGCATGACGGTCGTAAATAATGCCGAAAGCATCATCCCGACCAGATTTCAGTGCTAGGTATAGTTCAATATCTGTCTGTCCAGATAAGCGATTACTATTGGTGGGTTGCTCAGAAGGCATTTTACCTAGTAAAAAAAAGTGCTTTAGGAGTTGATTGTATGATTAATCTCCCATAACTCAAGATAAACAAATGAAAATTCTTTACTATTTTTTAAAGGATGCTGATTTTAAGCAAATAATTTATTTTGTAAATCTTATGATTCGATTCCTGGCTCAATTCTCTACTGAGCCAGGAGTCGTAAGAGATAATGTCATCTCTTTAGATAAGACCCTCGACTCAATTTTCTAAACTATTTTATGCAGTATTAAATACTGAAGCGAGTGCTAGGTACTACCCCAATGCTATGTTTAACAGGGTTTTTGTTCAGTTTGAAATATGGCTATTTATTATCAGAAGTAAGAGAAACAGCGACTCCAATTAAATTACCTTCCCGGAAGTTGCCCATCATTTTAGCTGCTCCGGTTGATAAATCTACTGTATACAAAGACTTGCCAGCCGCAATAAATCCAACATTCTCTCCCTGACTATTGGTAACAATATCAAACCCTGCTACTGGAGGTAGGTTAAATCCTAACGCTCCTACCGCAGTCAATCTACCATCATTAGGAGGAGCTTGGCTTACTAAGGCATCAGAATCATAATCTAGATTAAAAAGCATGGTGGCAGTAGCTCCTTTTCTAGAATTAATATATGCAGAAGCGGTAACACCTAAGTCTTGAGCAGGGTCATAGTTGAGAAGTGTATCGACAGTAACCATTCCTGTATCAACATTAATTCTATAATTCTGACCGTTACTTGCTACTACTCGTAAACGATCGACAACTGGGTTAAAATCTATACCCGATTGAAATCCACCACTGAAGCTGACTGATAAATTACTAACAAAAGTAGCGACACCGTTGTCGCTATTGACTGTATATATCTTGTCTGTATCTGTAAGGGCATAAAGCATCCCGTTAGCAGGGCGGTAATCTATGCCTAAAACATTTCCATCTACTTTTGTAATGTTTATAGTTTGGTTAGGACGACGAGAACGAGAATTAGAATTAGAACCATACTTTACTAGGGTATTATTGCTAGTTAACCCAATTATTTTGTACATTTCTGCACTCTTAGCTGGAGTACCAATAAAAGTCTGTAGACAAGCCGACAAAGATATTGCTACCGCGATTTTGGTCAACTGATTAAATTTCATTAGTCCTCCAATGGACTGGTTGTTTTAGTGATAAGTGAGTTACTACTACTGATTAATCAGCACGTTCAATTGGCTTGAATGACTCTAATACGTGACTAACTACAAATTGGATGCACTATCTCTAAAAAATCTTTTATATTTTTTCCTAGTAGCTGCATGGGCGAAATGAGCAACCGTACAGAAAGTTACGCGCTTGGCTGAAAGCCTCTCCATGTAAGCATTTTAGTATTCAATATTTTTACCCCTTGAAAAATTGTTCAGTTAGGCTATTTGGTACAGTCAATAACAACGCTACAGCAGGGGTTTGAGCCTACTAAAGTTCAGAGCCTTCAATTGGTACAGTTTCATTCCTAAAGCTCATGCTGTTGAAAGTGGGTCGTTAAGTCCTTAGCGTAACTTTCTGTACGCCGGCTCATTTCACCCCGACACCAAGAGCTTGCGGAGAAGCACTGCCATCAAATAATGATTAGTTCAACAGGTAAAGGTAGGAAAGCTGCATCCAAGTGCCACCTAATGTCTAGAAACATTGCCCTGCAAAGCTTTCCGCAAAGTTTCTGGCAATTCGGTGAAGGATCCTCGAAAAAGCTTATAACTTTCTGCTCGGTCGGTACTCACATCCCATTTTCAAAAATGGAATATTTTTAACTTTAAACTATAGTTTTTGACTGAACAATGCTGTCAAACATTAATCATTACAAGAGCTTTTATTTTTGCACCCTATTTATAAAACGAGCAAAAAGTGAGCAACTTTTGGACTGGAAAGTGAGTAGCCGATTGATTTAGATTATGGATGCTAACAAGTGGAGTGCAAATTTACCTTAAACTCACATTCCTAATGAGGATTCTCATGTTTTTCGAGCGCCGGAGGAACTGAAATCGACACTTTATTTAGCTGCTTTTGGCTCAGATCATAAGAACCTTCATTTCTTGAAGACAGCATAACTCAAATTTTTAGGCTGCTCTAACTTGATACTTGCAGTATGATTAAGGACTTACTATACATGAAACAATTTATATCAGCTATTCCGGTGCTGTTAGCAGTAGTTTATGCAGGGCAAGCACAAGCTGTAACTTTCGCTGAAATTAGTGATGCTGGTGACAACCTCAATACAGCCCAAGTTATCCCGTCGGGGGCATTTTCACTAGATTCAATCTCTGGAAATCTATTTAAGAATGATGCTGATTTATTTCAAATCTTTTTAACAGGGGATCAGACATTTTCAGCCACAACTAGAAATGCCCAAACAGAGCAAATTCCAATTGACGATCTTTTAGGGATTCCAACAGAATTAGTCACCGATCCGCAGTTATTTTTATTTGACTCTGCGGGTAGGGGCGTGTATGCAAATGATGATAGTTTTGGCTCTTTACAACCTACTCTTTCATCGCTTGGGTTTTCTCCTAACGAGGCTGGCATTTATTACTTAGCAGTTTCCAGTTCGGGCTATAATCCGTTCAGTAACGGTACAAAAATTTTTTCTGAGGCATTGTCTGGAGAAGTTATACCGAATAGCAGTAGTTTTGTTGTGACTAATTTTATGGGTGCAAGTAATACTAATGGACGCTATGAGATCGCTTTAAGCGGTGCTAAAGCTGTGCCTGAGCCGACATCGATATTAGGTATATTATCTCTCGGAGCTTGGGGTATTGTTAAGCGACTGAAGAATAAAATTAACCAGAAGTAAGTTTGTTATTTGCCAGAGACTGTCTTATTTTTGGATGGTGCAGGTTGCTTAAGTCCGGCTTAAATTTGACTAAAAAATAAATAAATAGCTACAAAGTTGTTAATAAAAAATTGTAAATTTTCTAACTCAAAGACACAATTAAATGATTTGTTTAACCTGATAAATTACCCAATTAAAAATGAGTAATTAAACATCATAGTTAAAACTATTAAAACAAGTTTTTGGTGCTAGTAAAAACTCAATGTGTTCGGTAGTTGTAGGAGAAATCAATATGAAGACAAAAAAAAGTGCAGTCCAAATGAATTTTAAAAAAATCCTTGCATTAGGAGGACTAGTATTAGGAATAGCTATAAGTGCAGTGATTCTGCCGCAATACGCAAAGACTTCCGATCATGATGATGGTGAGGTTGATACCAAAGGTCGCAACCTAAACTTAACGGATTTATATGTATTTCGAGAAAACGATCAAAATTCTCAAGCCAGTAGTGGAGATTTGGTTTTTATTATGAACACAAACCCGCGCTCAGTAGCTCGCCAGCAGTATTACTTCAGTACCAGAGCGCGGTACGAATTTAATGTTAGCCGCATTACAAATAATGATGCTACTCCTACTGGTAAACCAGATGTAACTTTGCGATTTGAGTTTGGTGTGCCTAATTCCAATGGTCAACAGGAAATTAAAGTAACAAGCCTACGCGACGGTAGTACGAGTAATGTGGCAATGGCAACAACTACTCCAATCATCAACGCATCAAAACCAGTAGTTAAGCAAGTTTCAGTGGGTGGCTCTAATTTAAGCGTGTTTGCTGGATTGCGAGAAGATCCATTTTTCTTTGATGTAGAACAATATTTTCGAGTCCGTGCAGGAGCGCTAGGAATTGGAACTGCGGTAGGTTTTCGCCCCCCCAGCACCGCTGTTGACTTTGCTAAAGGTTATAACGTAAACGCGATCGCTGTGCGTGTACCAATTAAATTCCTCCAAGGCTCATCTACTGCAACAACTTTTGATGTTTGGCAAACAATTTCTGTGGCGGGAGCGGGGAACAAAAAAAAACCAGTTGAAAGGTTAAGTAGAACAGCCATCAATTAAAGGTTTATTGTTACTAATGATTATCTCAACGCCCTAAATAGCGTTGGACCTGACTTTGAAGCTGCGGCTTTAGCTGGTCAACAACCCGCCGCTAGGATCGCTGCACCAATTGTGGGTGAAGCCGCAAAAACGCTAAAAGCAATTGGCAATAGTGACGAACGTACTAATGCTCTATTGGGGGCGTTTTTACCAGATGTAATGCGAATTGATACCACGAACACCAGTGGATACGGTAATGCGCTGAATGCCAAAGGTAGCCCAATTCGCGGTCGCTTGCTTAAAGATGATGTAATAGATATTACCTTGAGCGTACTGACTAATGGAGCAATTACAAGTGATAACGCTTCCTACGATGGCACATTAGGCAACCCAGCACAAGGACACAATCCGTTAGCAACCTCTTTTCCTTACTTAGCTCTACCCAATTAGATCCGCTTTGACTATCAATGCACTGTTAAGCGCGAAAAAGCGCTTAACAGCACGGACTTCTTTGTAGAGGTGAAATGAAAGCTATTAAAAATAAAATTGAAGTCCCAGAAGCCACAAACCTTTTATGGTTGTTGCTTTTGATTGTGTTACCCGTTGCTGGTATCTGGCTAGGTTCACGTTTTTTAGATCGTACTAGGCTCGATAGCCCTTACCGCTACAATTTGATTCGTTCTTCATCAGGCACTGTTACTCTGGAATTAGGCAAAGAAATTAGTTTTTACCAACAACGTATCCGCCAAAATCCCGATGGTGGCTTAGATAGAGCTTTACTCGCTACAGCCTACCTAAAAATGGCTCGTGCTTCAGGAGATGTTAGTTGGTATTTGTTAGCAGAGCAAGCGGCTCAAGAGTCGCTTGCTAAATTGCCTTTTAGTAATGAAGGGGCGATTTTAGCTAGTGCGAAAGTTGCAGAAGCTAGACATGATTTTGCAAAAGCAATCGAATTAGCCCAAAAAGCTCCTAGTGACAATGCTTTAGGAATCTCGGTTACGGCAAACTTGGCGATGGGTAAGGTGGATAAAGCCAACCAAGCGGCGGAAACTTTAGTCAATCGAGTTCCTACTCTTGGATCTTTGACGTTACAAGCTTTAGTAGAAGTAGCCCAGGGTAAAGATAAAGAGGCAATTCAAAATCTTCAGCAAGCTATAGCGATAGAAGAATCAGGAGAGACGGGTAGCTCGGTTTGGGCGCGAAGTCTTCTTGGTCGGCTTTACTACAGGCAAGGGCAGCTAGAACAAGCCCGCATGCTCTACCAAGAAGCATTGAGGATAACCCCCCAATATCCTCCAGCACTTTTAAATCAAGCTCAGTTAGAGATTCGACTGGGCAATTACAAAGCCGCCGAAAAACTTTATTCGCAATTCTTTCAGTTGGTCAATAAGTCTCCCACGGTGTACGATCATGTCGTATTGCGGGGAATGGCTCGCGTTCAAGACTTACAAGGTGACTTTTCCGAGGCAAAAAAGTGGCGAACTCAAGCCGAAGCAAGGCTACGGGAAGATTTGATTGGCTTCGGACATCGAAGGGAATTGGCGCAGTTGTTGCTAGAAGGCGATCGCCCGGAAAGTGTAGCGGAATCTCTGACCTTGATGCAGGCAGAAGTAAGTGATCGCCGGGATGCGGAAACTCTTGCTACTTTAGCTTTAGCTCTTAGTCGTTCGGGGCGCTGGCAAGAAGCTCAACAAGTTATGAATCAGGCGCGACGTTGGGGCATCCGCGATGCTGGCATATTTCACCAAGCAGGCATAATTGAGCAGGTATTAGGCAATACAGCCCAGGCTAATAAATTCTTTCGACTTGCTCAAGAAACAGACCCCCAATTTAACAAACAAGCTCAAAAGGCTTTGGGGCTTGGAGTCGGACTCGGTGTGAATTAAAAAAATTACATTAGTGGTGAATTATATGCAGAGAAAATGGCGGCTAGTTGGCTTGAGCCTGATTTCGCTCATCACCTCGCTTTTACTCTCATTTACTTTTGCGAGTTCTAGTTATGCTCATTGGGCAGACTTGTCAGTGGCTGAAGTTGTCGTCGGCGAAACAAAAACTCAAATAACTCTAACTTTTCCTACAGGTTTGACAGCGTTTGCAGACGATAATCAGGACAATCAGCTTTCCATTGCCGAAGTCCGCAGCCATCAAGTCCAGTTGCAAAGCTTTTTTAGCGATCGCCTCCGCTTGACTAATGACAAAGGCGATCAATCTGCAATGACTCTCACCTTACAAGAGGCTACCCAGACCGCTTTGCAGGCTACAGTAGGTACTCATAGCACTTTATTACTAGCCTACACTTGGCTCCAGCCTGTTCAAGGACTAAAACTTTACTACAATCTATTTTTGCCGGGAGTATCTATGGCGCGTTGTCTGGCGACCATAATTTACCCGGAGCAGGTACAAAACTATATATTCGATCCCAATAATCGTGAACTAACCTTAATTGGGGGTTCGATATGGCAGCAAACGGGAACTTTGCTAGTGGCGATTGCGGTTTCTTTTGTGTGGGGGGGAATGCACGCTATGTCTCCAGGACATGGAAAAACAATCGTTGGAGCCTACTTAGTAGGGTCGCGTGCTACTGCCCAACACGCCATATTTTTAGGGCTGACGACCACTATTACCCACACTCTGGCAGTGTTTGCTCTAGGATTAATAGCGCTTTTTGCCTCTCGCTTCGTTGTCCCAGATCAGATATACCCTTGGCTCAGTTGCTTATCAGGTCTTATGGTAGTAGTGATTGGGCTGAATTTGTTTATTAGCCGACTGCGAAATACTCGTCATAGGACGACGCACCATCACGCCCATCACGACCACCATCATACTCATGGCGGCAGTAACCATTCTCATTTACCACCAATGACTAACGAAGCGCCCATAACTTGGCGTAGTCTGCTGACTTTAGGAATTTCTGGCGGTCTTGTTCCCTGTCCTTCTGCTTTGGTTGTTCTGCTGAGTGCTGTTGCTTTGGGTCGTGTTGGTTTTGGACTTGTAATGGTTTTGGCGTTCAGTTTAGGACTAGCAGGAGTGCTTACTGGTCTAGGATTGCTGCTTGTTCGCACTAAGCGGCTTTTTGATCGCCTACCATCGCAGATGCGCTTAGTTAAAGTATTGCCTGCGGTCAGCGCTCTAGTTGTGGCATTGATCGGTGTAGGCATTACAACTCAAGCATTGATGCAAATTGGGCTGGTTCGATTTTAACTAGATGATTAACAATTTTTTTGTATTAAGAAAAACCTAATGTTGAAACGATTATTTTGCTTAACTGCTACTATGTCTGTTGCATTAGTGCCATTTTTGAGTGAATCTACTTTTGCTCGTCCCCTATCTATAAATTCTCAATATCCAGAAGTACCAAGTCCTAAAAATAATTCGTCACTTTGTTATATGGAAACCAAAGACGGTAGGATTTTAAACCTTGACATTTTATGTGCAAACAAGCTTGAGAATTCAGGCACAAGTTTAACTCCTATCTTTAAGCCTGTAAATTCATCAGCAGCAACGAGCAGTTTAAAATTGAAAAATAGCTCTATTACTACTAAATGCTACTTTGTAGACGCTAACGGTCGCCCCTGTAATACCAGCAATTAAATGAAGTATGCCCTCTATATGCTCTATTCCTTAACTAATTTCCCGTTGCCATAAAATATCTACCACCCGCATCATCCCAGCCTTTAGATGGCGGCGATAGGTACTAAAAGGCAAGTTTAGTAATTCTGCCGCCTTTTCTTGGGTTAATGCAGGCTGCAAATAAGTACGATGCAAGACTCTGTAGAGTTTTTCGTCTCGTGGTGAAGATAAGAGCGATTCAACAGCTTGCTGTACCACTGCTTGCAGGGCTGCAATACGTTTTTCCCTTCCCAAAGTGTCAATTTCTACTACTAAACGTGATCGCAATAGAGGGTTTTTATGCAGCACATCAGCACGAGCAAAGTTACGTAATGCATCTTGGGCGGCTATCGCAAATTCTGGCTGACTAAGAAATAACAGTGGTTCCGTTGATATAGGCAGAGACTTTGCTTGGGCGGAAGCATTAATTTCTCTTCGTGCTAATAACTCTTGCCATGCCGAGGCCGATAACACTCGCCAATCATGTCCGTAAACTCCATAACTTCTGGATCCGACTTGAAAATCCGCCTCCGGTAGGCGTGTCAAGTCTGCATAAGCAAACATTTCTGCCCAAAAATCCGGTTTGGCACAACAAAAAAAGGTAAAGGCAAGCTCTTTTGTTAATCTATGGTGTTGAACAAAGTTAATAAAAATTAGGCTTTGTATAGCTGAAACCTCTTGATAAGTCTCTCTTGCCATCCAAAATCGGAATAAAGTTACACCATTCCCTGGCTGTAAGGGAATGCAATAGAGATGTAAATAATTCTGACAAGCGATCGCTCCTGGATCGGCATTTAAGTCTTCTTTACTAGCTTGATGTAGAGCTATCATAATTACGAAGCCCGCCAACTGCTGTTGTGCATCCCGAAAAACGATTGCACCTTGGGGTTGCCTTGTCAACCAGTGCGCGGCTATTTTCGCACTGGCTTCGCCTTCATGTTCTGCCACTATTTTTAGTAGTGTTGGCTTGTCTGTATCTCTCAGCACATCCGTTACCAAGCTACTGTTTTCTTGCCAAATAAACCGAGGGCGCACCGCCGAATTATCGCGATGCAGGAAAATGTAATCGAATAATACCCGATGTTGCTCTTGACCTTGGGTTTGCTGTAAGCGCAGCGTGTAATAATTACGAGCGCGTTGATGCAACTCGGCGTACCAATCACTATTACGCCACCGCACGTCAGCAATTAATACTTCTCTAGCTAAATCATGGGGAAATAATCCAAGCTGTCCTGATTCAATAAACGATAATTCCCGCAACCACTCAAATAATCCATAGACATCTCCCTGATTCAGCATTTGTGCTAATACGGTTTCTGTAGTTATCCGTACTAAAGCACAGGCTTCTAAAGCCATGCGGTGGGCGGGTGTTGGTACATCTTGAATAAATCTTTGCAATAGAGTTTTAATTACATCTGGCACAGCTTCCGGTTGAAACGAGATTTGTCCATCTTGGGCAAGTACATCAGCAATTAGCGACAAAGCTAGGGGATAACCATGAGTGAAATCTACAACGGTTTGGTGTGCGGTTTCCGGGATATCTCGTTTAGTAAGGTAATTTTTGCTTTCATTAGGGCTGAGGTTGCGTAAGGACAAAGTATGAATTAAGGCTTGCCAGCCATCATCGATGCGCCAAGCTGGTGAAGGGGCTTGACGACCAGCTATAATTATTAGGGTATTCTCTGATAATTGCGGTAAGAATACTTCCCGTAGCCACTGGTCTAACGGTGTTAAAACTTCGTAAGTGTCGAGAAAAATAACCTGCCGTTCGCTTTGAGAGGCGAGTTTTTCTAAAGGAGACTGGGAGCTATCTAGACTTAGTACTACTTTTAAAGCATTAATAAAGGATTCTGGTGTCGGATCTATATTACGTGCATCTAAATAAATTGTTTTTACACGGCTATTACTTAGACGATTAAATTGTTTGAGTAAGCTTGTTTTGCCGACACCACCAGGACCGAATATATACAGTAGATAAAAAGGTAATTCCGAAGCAGCGATTGCTTTTGCAAACAATTCAAGTTCCCTCTTACGTCCTACAAATCGGTGATTTCGCTCTGCATTCAAACGTTCTGCTAGATACGGTAACATTAGCCCTTCCTCTATCAACTATCAATTAATTAATTATCTATGCTGATGAGGGTATAGGGATTGAGCCGAGATACGAGTAATTTAGTGCCACTTCGCTCTTAAGACTTACTATCTCTAGATTTCAGCCATAGTCCATTTTGCTTGATTAATGTCCGCTAATTAATGATTAGCAGATATAAATTGACTCAAAAAAGGGTTTGCGCGAAGCTGCTATAAGGGGTTATTTGTATAAACCCTCGAAAAGGGTGATTAGGGATTTTGACCTAGAATGGGGCTTTACTTTTACATTAGCGCATAACCAATGACAGCTATGCGTTTGGGAGAGTCTCATTACTCCTTAAAGCATTTAAGAATTGCCTTTTGAGACATGAAAAAAGACACAATATAGGTGAGTATCAAAAAGTAGAGCTTTTGAGACGTATTTTGTTTTGAAAAGCTTTGCTGGGAAGAATTTTAAGGAGGTAATACCAATTTAAACAGCGTTGAGGGCAGATAGGGCATCGAGGATAAAGGGATAACCCGTAATTGAAGCAATCACCGGAGCAATTAATGCATTGAGTAATTGATCGACTTTAGTTTGCAGTTGATAAAGAGTTTCAAATGATGCCCACTTGAGGTCAGCTTTGAGGTGTTCCCACAATCGCTCCATCGGGTTCAACTCTGGGCAGTAAGGCGTTTGAAACAACAAGACAATGTTCTCCGGCACAATCAAATCCCCGCCCTTGTGAAACTGCCCGTTATCGACTTGCACGATATTGATGCTGTCGGGGTACGCCTTGGACAACTCATCCCTGAACCGCTGATAACACACGGTATCGACATGGGAGAACTGAAGGAAAAACGCTTTGCCCGTCGCAGGTTCCACTGCCCCGTAGAGCCAGAAGGCTTTGAACAACCATTGCCATGAACCAATCGGTTTGATGCCACAAACGGTGATTAGTCGCCCCACGATGGTCTTCAGACCAAAGCGACTTCCACCAAAGCACCCAGTAGCGAAGGGGGCGCTGATCTTGCCGCACTTGGCGGTAGTAATGGACTAGCAACTCCAAGTCGAGTTCAAGGTTTGCTTAAAAGCCGCTCGCTGCTCGGTATCTTGCTTGCGATTCTGGGGGCGAGCCACCTTGAGCTTGGACTTGAGTCGGTAGCGGGTCATCTGGTAAACCGCATGATACTCGGCTTCAACTCCTAACTTTTTGGCTAACCACTGCTGCACTTGCCCATAACTTTTGCAGCCGTGTTCCGGCTCTTGAAGCCGCTTTGCCAAAGCAGTTTCTGCCCATTGCGGAATCACGCGCACTCCACCTGACGACTTCTTAATCTCCAACATTGCCGCTACACCTCCGTTTCGGTACAACGACAACCAGGTCTGCAAGGTGTTTCGATGTTTGCCGACCGCTTGAGCAATCGCGCTGATACTGGGGGCATTCTCCTGTTTGAGCCAGTAAAGCACTTGCAATCGTTCTTTATCCGTTGGCAATTTGGCTTGACGTAGCCGCTCTGCCAGATCATCGAGGCTTTCTTTCACATCAATTGAGGTAACACCAGCCATTAGTAAAACGCGCTAAACAAATGCTCTGAGTCTAGTGCCTCTGCCCGCCACTCAGTTCAAATTGGTATTACATCAAATTCATCGATTGGATTGCAGAACTGGCATCGGAGACTTTCCAGACAACCGGACGAATGACAGTGGTAGTGCAAGATAATGGTTCAATACACAAAAGCCACTTGACTCGCCAACAGTGGCAACGCTGGCAAGCACAGGGTTTGTTTCTGTTTTTCCTGCCCCCGTATTGCTCCGAAATGAACCGGATTGAGGAGCAATGGCATCAACTTAAGACCCATGAAATTGCCTGACGGATGTTTGAGGCTGAATATGATTTAGCTCTAGCAGTTATGGATGGAATGGAAGCTCTTAGTGTCAAAGGTGGTTATGCCCTGGAGCGTTTTAAGTTTAATTCCACCTGACTACTTAGATACATTAGGGAAATAATTTACGGTAAAAAAAGAGCAATAACTTACTGGGAAATAACTACTGACCCAGAAACTATGCCAGAAAATTCTACGACCTTTGTAATGACCAATATTCAGGGACATCTGAAGAAGACTTTAGGTGACTTAAGCTAATAGACCTTTAGAAGGTATAAAATGAAAGCTTGAAGTACAAGGGTCTGGAGGGAGCAATGCCTGCAAAAGGATTTCTAAATTTTGAACAAAAAGAAAAATTGCAAACTCTAGTGCGCTCTAATAATTGTCCGAGATTAAGAGAACACGCTCTGATATTGTTACTTCAAAATGACGGAAAGACTTATGAAGAGATTGCTAGTTTTATTGGTTGCGGGTATCGAACGGTAGCTCATTGGTGCGTACATGGCGACCCGAACAACCTAGATAGTTTGAAAGACAAACGACAGCAAGGTAATTACCGAAAAGCTACAGAGCAATATATTAAGTTATTACTAGAAGTAGTAGAAAAAGCGCCGTCAGAACTTGGGTATGAATTTGGCAGGTGGACAGGAGAAAGATTATCAACTTATCTGGAACAGCAAACAGGAATTAAGTTGAGCAGCAAACAAATTAGTCGAATATTGCAAAAAAAAAGTATGTTTATATCTGGGCGAAGTATAGCTTAGATTCTAAGCAAAATCTCCAAGACCGAGCAGTATTTAGGCAAAAACTAGAAACTTACTTGAAAGCTGGAGTTATAGCGCCAGAATTTTTCCAGGTCTGGTTTTGGGACGAGACTGGATTCAGTTTAAGAGTAATACGACGTAAATCCTGGACACTTCGAGGAAGAAGACAAAAAGTGACGGGTAAACGCACGCCGAGGGCAAATAAATGTGATGGGTGGACTACGTTATCATGACAGAAAAAGTCTAAACTTTTTTGTGGATAAAGGTAATGGGGAGAGTTTTTTTGAGTCTTTGGAGAAACTGAATAAGTTTATTAAAGCTGAATGGGTCCGTCAAGGAAATAAAGACGAGCTTTATGAACGGATAGGTCCGAGAGTTTTAGTTATTTTAGACAATGCCAGTTATCACAAGCGTCAAGATATTATTGATCAAATAGATAAAGTGTTACCAAATATACAGCTTTGTTTCTTACCAGCTTACAGTCCAGATTTGAATTTAATTGAATTAGTATGGCATTCCTGTAAAGAGTTTATTGCCCATCGGTTATTTGAGTCCGTTAACCAACTTCAAGAAATCTTAGGGAGATTGCTCAATCAGGGAGAGCTAGTAATTAACTGGCACAAAAGCATACAGAATAAAGGTAATAAAGTTATTGCAAATTAAATGTCTATTAGCTTACCGCCAACACAAACTCGATTACTACCAAGGATTAAACAACTTCCTGCAAACCGATAGTGATCGCCGCGACGAGTGGATGGACGAATACTATACCTACTTGCAGCAGCCGTTACATCGAACGCCAGAAAGCATTAATACGCCCCAATTAAACCTTGACATTCCACAACTCACCTTCAGCGATTTGAAGCAAAAATACAACCAGTTTTGGGAAACAGAGAATACCTACTTTAGTGGCGGTGAGACACAGGCGATCACTACATTAAACTCATTTATAAATTCTCGCTTTCAAGGCTACCACTGGAAAATCTCGCGCCCCTGGCTAACTCAACAAGGTGCTACGTCCCACTTATCGCCACATTTAACTTTTGGTACTATCTCTGTTCGACAAGTCTATCAAAGTACCAAAGCTAAGGCTGCCGAATTAGTCAACAATCCCAAAGCACAATTTTCTCTCAAAGCCTTCCGCGATCGCCTGCGCTGGCACGATAGTTTTACCCAACGGCTGTACTTCCACCCAGAGTTAGTAGATACCAACCGTTACCCAGAGTTTGACGAGTATTACTCACCTGCCGAATTAAATGAGGAGAAGCAGGAGTTATTTGCTGCCTGGAAAGAAGGGCAAACAGGATTCCCCTTAGTAGATGCGTCAATGCGGCAACTCAAAACAATGGGCTGGATGAACTTTCGGATGAGAGCGATGTGTGCTACCTTCCTGTGCATCAACTGCGGCATCTCCTGGCATCACGGCGCAGAGCATTACATGAAGTATTTGGTAGACGGGGATTTGGCTATTGACAACTGGCAATGGCAAATGCAAGCAGGGGTAACAAATCCTTTGTCTGATACATTCCGCATTTACAATCCCAATAAAAACTTAGAGGAAAAGGATGGCGATTTGAAGTTTATCTATCACTGGGTTGAAGAACTGCGCGGTTATAATTTGTCAGAAATCCTCAATGGAGCATATTTAAACGAGAGTCCATACCCTGAGCCAATCCTAGACTGGGCGCAGACAAGGAAAGTTAATGGCAAAATCGTCTCCAACTTGCGTAAACAGGTAAAGCAGCGATTGTTGGCGGAGCAAGGGATAGAGCTAGAACAAGCTGCGATCGCTAAAAAAACAGTTGATAAATATTGGGAAACTAAAGACAAGCAGTATCAGGAGTACAAGCAGAAAGTATCTTAACTTACTTAAGCGTCTATAGTAACGCTCAAATCTACACTCCTAAGCTATTTTCTAAAAATATTTCCATCCGCAGCAATGCGATTAGCGATCGCCTTCAGGGTATCGCTTAGTTCATCACGGTTCATTGAGCTAATCCGCCCAGCTACCGAACCATGTAGATAATTGACATCTAAGGTTGGTTGGTTGCTTGCTAAGTAATCGCTGAATTAGCTCAATTTTTTCCTTCATAGGCAAGCTTTCGACTATAGGGAGTATTTCATCTAAATTAAATCTCAAATGATTATTTGAAACCACAATGTGTCTCTTTTTTAGAATGGAGATAAAATAATCTTAGTATCGGTTATAACCTCTTGTTAACCGCAATTCTACGGGTTTATTCTTAAAGTAAATAGTTTTTATATTAAGATTTTTAACGAGATCAAGCAAAAGTTTCTAAATTACAAATAACAGACTTCATTAGTGATTTCTATTGAACACTGAAAGCAATTAACTATGAATATTTGAGGAGCGATACAAAGAAACGCTATGTTGAAAGCGATTGCACAGCTACTAATAAAGCAGCAATGTTTAAGCAACTTTACTTGACTGCTTTTCCCTTAATTGACTTGGCTGCTTTTCCTTTAACTGAGCAGCCGCCATCATGATTGTTTGGTATAGCTGCTCATCATCCATTTTATCTACTGCTAACTGACACCAGAAGTAATGGTATGCACTGTCTGGTAAAGAAGTGACTACCCGCTCAAAATTGACTAAAGATAACTCTCCACCATTCTTGAATCGAGATATCTGAGCTTCAGTAATACCAGATGCTTCACTTAGCTGTTTGCCAGTGATTTTGTATTCATCAAAAGTTTGAATTAGTGCTTCTCTGAGTTTCATGAAAAGATTTGTAACATGATTATCACTTGCGGCAAAAAGATGATAGTGTAATTACAATTTGCGATAATCCTCTAGAACTTTTCTAGGGGATTACTCAAGGGTAGTGAAGATACTCATGAGTAATTTCAATTCTAGCACTAGGAGAAGCTGTAATTAAGTGGCACTTTAATCAATCTCTTACTGGATTGCTAAAACCACAAGAAGAATGCAGCTACTTTAAAAGGTGCTTTTCAGGGAACACTGAGTTTTCTTAAACAAAAATTAGCCCCGCTCTGTTATCAGCAAAGCGAGGCTCTAATACACATTCAATGTACCAATTATGACACATTCAAAGGCAAAAATTCAGGGGAAGTTTTACGCATTGCAAAATGACGAATGGGTAAAAGCTTGTCAGGAACTCACCCCAGCGCAGAGAGACGTTCTGTACTACCTCCGTACTCTAGACCCCTACGGTGATCGCCCTTTGAGTTTGGGTGTGACTGAGATTGCGCGTCAACTGAAGCTCGACAAATCTACCGTATCTAGAGCGCTCAAAGCACTCGATCAAAAGGGGTGGATCGATCTGGAGTTAATTCAGGTCAAAGCCAAAATACTCTCCCAAGGTAAGTGTTGTTCTGACGCAACAGCGTTGCCTCCAGACAACAGCGTTGCGTCAGAACAACCAGCGCGATCGCTACGCAACGAGGATGATCCTGACGCAACGGGCGCGATCGCTACGCAACGGGCGCGATCGCTACGCAACAACCAAGACTCAGAACCAAGTAACAGTGAGGCTTCCAACACCTCTAAGACTATTAAGACTTATTCAGACTTAATAAAGACTCTCTCAGAAGGCGAGAGAGAGAATTTTTTGAATTTTGGTTTAGAGAAATGTAAGTCACTTCCTAAGCTGCCGCAATTGCCCTTGAAATGGATTGAGGCACACTGGGAGGAGTTGTACGCACAATTCAAGTCCACGCCGGAATCTGCCGCCGCCGCCATCGCGGATACAGATTGGACGCAGCACTCGGACTGGGAGGAGTGGTTGGGAGGAATGCGTGAGGGTGTCCCTCGGTTTGTGGCGCTGGGAACGTGCTTTAACCGCAAGATGCGGCGCGCGATCGCAGACTGGGCTGATGAACGGGGCTTGATTTGGGGGACTGAATCATGAATATAAAAAAACTGCCTCGTAGCCCGATGCGACCGGAAAAAGAGCCAGGGGTAGAAACAGAAATTTGGCAGCCAAGTTGGAAGTGTTTTTGCTGCCACGATACCGGAATTATTCACCCACACCTGGCAACTTTAGCAATTGATGAATATGACTATAACCGCGACAAATTACCCAGATGCGTCAATCCTGGCTGCAAAGCAGAAAGCGATTGGGATAGTGAAGCCTTAGCTGATTCCATTGACTACCGGATTGGTGCAGCAACCTGTCAGCAATTGGACGCAATTTCACGAGAAGACTGGAGACAGACAGCACGTACTCAGCAGATAAACATTCAGGCTTTGGCTCAAGAGATGAGCTTAAGGAAACGTGATCGCACAGCAATTGAAGAAGTGGAGGCGCAACAACGGCATTGGGAAGCTAGTAATGCCGATCCCTCACAGTTGAGAGCGATGGCGCTGGAGTATTTGGGCAATGAATATATAAGAGGCAATCCACTATGACTACAAAGTTAAGTAATGGCGTTGTAAAAGATTTCCAAGTAGGCGATCGCGTCGTTTGGGACAAGGCTGGCAATTCTATCTATGAAGTTGTCAAAATCTCAGGAGAAGGGATAACTATTAACCTCCTTGAGTCCCATCCCCAAAAAATATACTCTCCGGCAAAGCGGCGTGTGTCATTAGATGAAATTGAGCCGCTAGATATAGGGTCTAATGACCAACACCACGCTAAAAGTTCTAGGGGATTTGTAGTACCTGATCACATAGAACACTCAATATCAAGCTTTTTTGTCAAACGGCAAGTTTCCCAGGAACTCGAAAAATGCTCGTACAACTTGACCTCTGTAGTGGGGTCGGCGCAGGTTTTCCCCTTGCAGGACTTATCACTGGAGGATTCCAACTCAAAGGATTATGCGAAATCGATAAATTCTGTCATGACCGACTACGCGATCGCTTCCCTAAAATCCCTATCCACCCTGACGTGCGATCGTTACAGTTCCACTCTAGAGAGTTCAAAATCGTCTCTAGTAGTCCGCCGTGCCAGCCCTTTTCGGTTGAAGGCAAACGTAGAGGCTTGGCAGATAAACGTGACTGTATCCCCGCCGTCCTGCATACCATCAAATCAGTACAACCAAACTTCTTTGCCATTGAAAACGTGCCAGGACTGCTCAGTTGCCCCCTCAGCCCTGGCGAACCAACTGGCTCATATTTCGCATATCTGCTCCGGGAAATTTGGCGAAGCGGGTACGATGCACAATGGCTTTGTGTCGGTAGCGGCGACATTGGCGCTCCCTTCCTTAGACGCAGATTATTACTGGTTGGAATCTCCCGGAGCCTTGAGTTCCGACGTGAGCCGAAGTCCTGGACTGAGCAAGTCCGAGGGCAAGTGGCAGAAGTCAGGACTGCTAAAGCGCGGAGAAGTTGCCAACCCGGATTTCCTAGAGCAATGCTTCGGACTCCCGCGCAACTGGACATCCCCCCAGGAGTGCCGGACGGCAACGGAATTGTTAGAGCAAGACGCGCAGCGCTTGGCAATTGCTTCGATCCTAGAGTTGCAAGTATCGCCCTCCGCCGCGTCCTTTACCTCAATTCCCTCTGTAAATAATTACAGTCGCGGCGTTCTAGAGGAAACTAATTTATACGCATTCGTAATTCCCCTAGAACTAAAATCCGACGAACAGGATAGCAACAAAAAAGTTCTAGGGGAAACTAATTACTTAGCTCCCGTAATTCCCCTAGAACTAAAACAACAGCAAAGTTTAATTCAAGAGAAAACTAATTTATACGCATTCGTAATTCCCCTAGAACTAAAACCTGAACAGAATTTAGTTCTAGGGGATAACCAAAATAAATCATTTCCCCTAGAACTAGAGCCAACGACTAAAAGAAAAGCTAGTGGCTGGTTAGAACGTTACACCAAAAGCAAGAAGCTCAAAGGTGGCGCGATCGCAACTTATCCCCGTGTAGAAGGTGAGCGAGAGCCGAACAACTCAGAGCATTGGTATTGGATGTGGCGCTATGAATTAAAAGACTCTAGCGCAGCCAGTTCTAGGGGATATCGCACTAAAGCCTTTCACATTGAGATATCTAAAGTCCTCGTTGTGAAAAGTGCAATTGCCCAAGGAGTGGGGATAGACCAGATTTTGTCAATTGTCAGATCATAGTAGAGCTAAAGTAGGCGTATTCCCCGCGCTGTAAGCCTACCTAAAAATAAGGTGGAAGCTGTCTCTCTTGCGATCGCACGTTCATGGTCGCAAGAGAAAATTTGGAATTTTATCCAAGGAACTGAAGATAAATAGCAAAATAACTCCCAAACTTCCTCTCTTTAGAAATTATTTAAGGAAGTTTGGGCAACATAAGTAGGTTACAAGAGTGTGGCTTGAATTAAAGAGACACCTAAAATTGTTGATTGCCTCCCTAGTCCAACCTTTAAATGAATGCCTACTATGTTATCGATTAATCCATTTGCACTCCCCTATATTCTCTACAAAGACAAAGCTAACTTGCCTAATTCCTCAGGTATTTACTATGTTTTAAACCGCTACAAGCGGGAAATTGTTTATATCGGTAGAGCCAAAAACATTAGAAGTCGCTGGAAAAATCATCATCGTGCTTGGGATGTTGGGATACTTGAATCTATTTATAACGATGGTAGAATTACTATTGCTTGGGAGATTTATGCAGAAAATTATTTGAAAGAGCTTGAGAATAGAAGAATTCAGGAACTCAAGCCAATTATTAATTGGAAAAATTTAGAAGACTCTGACCAATATTTGTACCGGGAACATGGCTGGCAGAACTCTCCTGGTTACTATCGCTACATTATGAGTAATTTACCTGAAGAAACTGCCGCAACTTTTTCTGAAGGAGACTTAAACTATTTAAGAAACAAGCCACGTTTACTTGAAGCAGTTGATTATGGGTCACGACAAGTAACGGAACCAAAAATGGTAATAAGAAGCCTTCTAACCTCTTTTTGCTATGTACATACATAGTTTTGTCATGTATATACATAGTCAATTATCTAAAAACTTACCTCTAAACATTTGAGAGTATGAAATTAAAACGTCTACTTGGTATAGATTCCAAGCTTATTCCGGTTTTCTGTTCCAATGATTGTCGCTACCCTAAATCGAGGTAAATTCTCGTTGAATCAGCCCACTCATGCAAATCTTCGTCAGGCTGCCCTGCTTCTACCTTTTACTTTCGATCTTCACTTTAAGCTTATCGTTAATCAAACAAGAAAACCTTTCATTACATCAGACCATCCAGTGGTTCTCTACAATCAGTTTCTCGAAGATAAAAAAAGCTATGGGAGCAATACTGGAATAGCTTGCAAAGGTCTTGAAATTTTTATTCCTCTGTCTCCAAGCCATCTGTTAATTTTTTTTGATGGTAATGTTTACAAAATAGGAAGTAAGAGTAACTTTCTCGTCGTTATTACCTCTGAAACCGATGTAGAAAATTTGAATCTACTTCAATGTATAAGTGCAAACGAAAATCTTTATTTCAATCAAGAAGTAACTGAACTGCAAATCAGTCACTTAATGAGACGAGCTACTCAATATAGAAACACAACAAAAGCTAATGTTAACGAGTTTACTAGCTCTCAAAATAACAATAAAATACGTGTTCTTCTACATACACTTTTGATGTAAAGTGTCGTTTGTCACTAGATTTTGTCCATATGCTCAAGAAAGCAAGGCAATATAATCTAGGAGAAAAAGTTTTTCATGTAAGGAATCAGAAGCTCTGCGACTTACATCAGCATTTTTTAGAGTTTGTCAAAAAAGGAAAGTATCAAGAAAGTGAATTTTTAAAGTTTGTTGAAGATGTGTCTCCGAGCTATGAATTTGGATAAGAATTTTGGGACAAATTAATCTACAAGCTGGCATTAGTCATGATTGTACCAGTTGAGAGGCTGTAACGCTAAAACATCCACTTTATAGATAGGCACAATGGGGAAAAGAAATTGTTGCAGCTTCCCCTTTGGAAACTGGTTGCTACAAACGTAGTGCAAATTAAGGAGGGAAAAGTGATGTTTCCGAAACTAATGTTAGCAGTGACTATGACATTCGCCCTCAACCTATTACTGGAAATAAACCCACCAGCCAATACTCAGACTGCCATCGGCGCTAGAGTTGATTTTGCAAAAATACTAAAAGTCCGAATAATTGGGCTTGCGTCTATATCAAATGACAAGTAAAAAATCTCTAAACAAATGGCGCACCCCATAAAGTCAAATTTTCCTTATTAAACGGCGATCGCCACCTTTCAAGTCAGCCCCAACTCCATCTGCTGCCCTAGTCTAGTTTGTATAGGTGCATCCCACCAAAACGCTATATTGACTGCACGGGCTTTCCTGTGCTGGTAATGCAGACTTTTGTAATAAATCCCCTAGAACTAATGTGATCGCCCCCCAGTTTTTGGGAAAGCTAGAACGGTAGGAAAAATCATGCTTAAAGGCACAAAGAGCGAGCGCATCTTATGAGTCACTTCCCCATTATCCTAATTCCATCATCAATCCAGCAAGCAAAATCAGCACATCCACCGACACTTATATTCCCCGATTCATTACCCCAACACCCAGGAACAAAACCACAGAAAATTAACAACCCCCTCATCGCAGTAGAAGTGGCACTAACTATAATAATCAGCACTGTCATAACTTCTGGTGGCGGTGCAGGATGGGGGTTTTTGTCATTTGTTACTGCCGCTTGTGCGATCACATTTCAAGCATGGCAACAAATCAAAACCTATCCTCAACGTAAGCGCGATCATCAGCGCGAGGCTGGCGCTTATCCCAAGAAACTTGAAGATTATAATTACAAAAAGCGCCACTACGAACAGGAAAACAAAGCATCTCAAAGCCCAGAACGGGTTGCTGAATTTCAGTACAAGCTGCTGCGGGATGTTCTTCGTCGGACTAGCGCCCACGATGGCGACCACAGTGTTGCCACACGGGGTTGCTCAGAAGCTAAGTTTGGCGATCATCTGAAAAGATATTTTCCGGGTAAAATTCATTCTGGGCTAACGCTCAAAATTCCAAATTTTGACCATCCTTACACCCCAGACTTTGCTTACGTTGACTCATCGCTAAAACTGCACATTGATATTGAGTTAGATGAGCCATACGCTCATAACACTAAAGAGCCTATGCATTATCTAGGCGCTTGGAAAGACAACAACCGGAACGACTTTTTTCTTGATAAGGGCTGGCTTGTAATCCGCTTTAGCGAGGAGCAAGTTGTTTGCCATCCCAAAAGCTGCCGCAAAACTATTGCCAGTGTGATCGCCGAAGTTCTAGGGGATAACTCAGTATTGAATCAATTTGTCAATGTTCCTAACTTGCAAGAAATGCGGCAATGGACTCAAAGCGAGGCAGAAGATATGGCTGCTAGTGACTACCGGAATAAATATTCGCAACAACCTAGCGAACTTGCTGATAGTCCAATTGAAGTCAACCCACAAGTGTCCAAAACAGCTTTGCCAAATCCTAGCCGCGCTCAGAGTCGTGGGGCTGCACGAAAAGCAAGACTTGCTGGTTTGTCCACATCATCGCCAAAGTCTAATTATATTGATGAACAAGTTGCAATCATAAAAACTGGCAAGAAGGCTCATAGCTCTTTGCTAGATGATATTTTCGCTGCATCTCACCAAGGTGATAGAGAGAAGATGGAAGAAGCTTTATTAGTTTTAGAAGGAGTTGAAAAACGCGGTTTTAATAAAGTAGTTTGTCAAGGATACACTATGAAAATCCGTACTAAAGCACTACAAGAGTTTAATAATAAAATAGCTCGAACAGATTAGATTTTTAGTTATGAGCAACGCATACAATTGAGATTCAAGCTTACTTTTTCCTATTAATGATGGACGACATTAATTGTGGTAAATCTCACGAAGACCGTGCAAAACTTGTAGCAGCAAGTCGTAAGATTGGTGATCGCGCTTGTTCTACAAATATTTATCCAACGGCTCTTAATTTTACTTAACTCGCCCTGAGATAGAAGGAATTTGAAATATAGATAGCTACTGTTCTGTTAGGTTTTACATTGTGACCCCATGACTTTAAGCAATAGCACTTCCGGGCGGGTTAGAGAAATTCTGCGAGTTGTTTTCTCTACGTCCCTCATCATCATTGGTATTATTCATTTTTTTAGAGCAGAGCAATTTGCCCGAATTGTTCCACCAATATTTCCGACCTATCCCTCCGTCTACATCAGTGGTGTATTTGAAATTTTGGGCGGTATTGGCTTATTGATTCCATCGGTCAGCGTGGCAGCAGCCTGGGGTTTGATTGCTTTATTTATCGGCGTATTTCCTGCCAATATTTACATGGCTGTGCATAACATTAAGCTCGACGGCGTTCCTCAAAATCAACTACTTTATTGGGGAAGGCTACCATTGCAGGCGGTTTTGATTGCTTGGGCTTGGTGGTATACAAAACATCCAAAACAGCACGGGGCCAAAGCGGTGACGGGTGGCACAAAAAATACTTAGTAAGCGATCGCACATTCAGTGTTAGGGGATAGTTGAAATTGATCTAACGACTATGAGGAGTAGGTGATCGCTTTAGTTCTAGGGGAAAGTCACTAGCGTGATCGCACTTATCTAAATGGTCTTTTCCACATCATCCAGTTTTTCTAATTCAAGAGCGATCGCCAGCGCTAGAAAATAATAGTTCTAGGGGAAACTAATAGACTGATAATTTGTGACTTTAACAGTCAGGTAACGCCTATATCCTTCACCATCTCGGTTGGGATAGTCCCCAGATTCCCCATCTACATCAAAGGTCTGCTGCAATAAAAGAGCAATCGTATCGATGTCCCCTTTCGTCTCCCCCTCAATCCTAAGTTTTGCCTGAATCACACTGGCGGGAGAGCCGATTATTGACTCTTGGGTTGGTTGCTGTTTGGGCTTAGTGCCAATGTTAGCGATATCGAGCTTCCGCCCCTTGCTATCTATTCGCTCACTAGAAATATTTACAGTACCAATCCTCTCTAGTTCTGCCCTTAGCTTCCCAACGAAGGGGGGCGAGACATTGCAGTATGAGGCAATTGCGCGATCGCTCTTACCTTGCCAATCCTTATCCATAAGTACCTGAATTACCCGTTCTCGTTTCTGGGCATTTGTTTTAGGGATTAGGGGTGTTTGTAAACCGTTTACACTTAGAGGATTGAGACTAGGAACGGCTTTTCCCACAAAGGTGACTTCTTCGATCTCTAGGTAGCCCTGCTTATCCTCCTGTTCTAGGGGATCTAAATTCTGGCGTGAAACTTGTCCTCTTGGCTGCTCTAAAACATAGGGGGCAACAGGGGCGTAGATTTCTATCTCAGTTAGCTCATCATCGTCCTCCAGTGATAGCTCAGGCATCCAGTCTGAATAGTTTTCCACGTCCTCCTCATACTCTAGTGTCTCCAGTTCGATCTTCAGATTTGGCTTTAAGTCAGGTGGGTCGGCGATAACTCCTTCCGGCAACGCTTCCACAGTATCGCTCTTGCTATCCTCTCCTGTTTTTTCTTGTGGCAACCAATCAGGTTTTCCCACGATAAATAACTCAGACTTGCTGCGGGTTAATCCCACGTAAAGTAAATTATCTTCCTGTTCTTTCTGCCATTCCATCTGATTCCGCCAAGACATTGGCATATCTTCAGGCTTTAGGATAAATATGCGATCGCCCTCTAACCCTTTGGCTCTGTGACAAGTGCTGAGGGTTATGGGTGAAATATCATCGCTGAACAGGGAATCAATGTAAGCAGATAAATCTGCAATCGATCTTGCCTGGGGTTGGCTAATGTAAATCGTTGCTAAAGCCTCTAACTTGTCATTTAGGTTTTGGATCAGTTGCTCCTCATTGTCCATTTCCTTATACTTCAAAACTTTGAGGGTGCGGTACTCGCTTGCCACAGCGTGGAAATCTTCGTATCTGAACCTGGGCATGGAGGCAATTTCTTCTAAGTCTCTTTTGATTGTCTCCCCAATGTCCCTGCCCTTGACCGTTGCTGCAATTCCTCTTGCTATCAACTTGATACATTGCGATACTAGCGGGGCTGTCTTCCTACTGATGACGCGATCTCCTACTTTAAGGTGCTGCCCCAGATCCTTTTCTTCAACCTGTTTGATTTCCCCGAAACTTGCATCTTCCTTAGCTTCGATTGGAATATTAGGGAATTGCCTTCGTACCAAGTCAATATGCGATCGCGGACAACGGTAGCACGTTGATAGTGGTAATTCTGTTGCTTTAGTTCTCTCCAAGATTTTCTGATAGCTGCGGTTGTCTGCCCCAGCGAAGCCGAAAATTGCCTGTCGGGGATCTCCCACAAACAACTGCCGACCTTCTGAACCAGTCAATCCAATTGCTAACTCTAGCTGAATTGCATTTAAGTCTTGTGCTTCATCACATAGTACAAATTTGTATGGCTTAAACCATTGACGTTTGTAGATTTCCCACTTTACGGGTAGCCAAATCTGATCTGTGAAATCGATAAATCTATTATCTCTAGCTTTTTGTTCTCCAATTCTTAAACAAGCCGCGACCGCGCTTGCGACTATTGAAAATTCCCAGATATCTTCTACCTCAAAGTGGTGGCATAATTCTTTGACTGATGTGGCAGTTGGGTAGTTGTTAGTCAGCCTCATCAGGTTAACTAGCCGCAAGAATTCTGAATCTCTGCCGACTGCTCCATCACGGGTTAGCTGTCCCCTAGAACCACGCTTGCTAATCAGGTCTATGTCTTGGGCAATATTTCTATACTTGCCGCTAACTAGCTGAATGTCCCGATTGTCTTTTATTTCTAGCTCTCTTTTGAGCAGCGAGAACCCAGCGCTATGCAGAGTGCTAATTGATGCCTTCCACCTGACTCCAAACTTGGCTACTAGGTCTTTAGAATTCTCCTTGCCAAATACAATTACTCGGATGTCGCTTGGCTTGGTTAGAGTCGAGGGAGGCTATTATGCCTCGCCCCTCTCTGTTAGATCCGTGCGTAAAACTTTCGCCTTACACGGCTCCCGATTCAATTAGGCAGTGCCTTTTGCTCATGTGTATGTAATCGTGGCAACTCTCATGTAGAGCCTCCAGATTATTAAGTTTCCAGTTGTAGTGATTGCTGTCCTTATGGTGCAAGTGAACTCGCTCCTCGGATGTAGTCTTTAATCCACATCTGGCACATGAATGGTTTTGTCTTTTTAAGACTTTAGAGGTGATACCGTCATAGAGTTTACTGTTACGTTCGCTCCAATAGGTCAAGTCTCCGTCGAAAGGTGATTTATTCCCTTTGACATTGATGTGCTTGTTTTCGGAGTAAGAAACTGCTGGAAAAGCTTTGTCTAACAATGTTTTGCTAGTGTAGCGATTCTGTTTAGTTTCTTTGTTAAATACCTTGAACGTTCTGTTTTGGATGTGGTACAGCGAAAACCGTGACCCGTCCATCTTGCAAAAGCGGTGGTAATTCCGCCATCCTCTAACGATGGGAGCTAATTTCTCAGCTTTTACCTTCGCACCATAGTTACTGTTGTTGACTATGTGTTTTACTTTCTTACGAAACGCTTTGAAATTATCCACTGAGGGAGAGCATCTAAACTTTCCGTTGGTTTGCACTTTGAAGTGCCATCCAAGATAGTCAAACCCATTTGTCGTAGCGGTTAGCTTTGTTTTCTTTTCGCTTACCTTTAATCCTCGTTCGGCTAGAAATTGGCTAATACATTCAAGTATTTGCTCTGCATCGTCTTCAGGTTTTAAAATGTACACCATGTCATCCGCATATCGAACGCTTTGGTGTAATTTCTCAATCCCGTTGAGGGCAATATTGGCAAGTAATGGACTAACGACCCCACCCTGCGGCGTTCCTTGAGAGGGAAATCCTAGGTTAACTCCTGATTTAAGACAGCGAAAGATTCCTGTCTTAATGCCTAGAGGGGCGATAAGTTGTTCCATTATTGATGAGTGGTTAATCCGGTCGAAACATTTTTCGATATCTAGTTCTATGACTCGCTTATCTATTCCATTTGACTGGGAGCGTAGGTTTTGGAAAAGAAGCTTCTGGGCATCATGTGCCGAGCGTCCTGTTCGGAATCCGTAGCTCCTAGCGTGGAAAGTTGCTTCGTGGGCGGGTTCTAAGGCGTATTTTACGAGGCATTGCCAAGCTCTATCCGCAATAGTGGGTACTTTTAGCATCCGCGTTGTTCCGTCCTTTTTAGGGATGGGAATTTCACGTAGCTTATTATGTTTCCATGTGTTAACGTTTTCCTTAAGTAATTCACTTAAGTTGAAGCGTTCCTCAAAGGTGAGAGACGCTTTTCCATCAATACCCGCCGTTTTCTTACCAGCATTTAACTGAGTTACTTGCCGAATAGCCATAAATCTTGCAGCCAGTGACTTCAAGATAAGTTTCTGTAGATACTTCGCTTTACGCTTGTCACCAACATTCACTGCTTTCCACACCCTCTTTTGTAGGCGGAACAGTTCACGCCGGAATTTCTTCCAGGGTAAATTCTTCCAAAGTTCACTAGCGCTGTCGCTGTGCCTAACCATTCTCTACTCCAAAATGTGTGTTCTTTGAACCTTGACCCAATTACGGGTCATCCTACCCAGTCTGCGGAGTTCCGCCTCTCGTCTAGCCTACTGAGGGTACGATTCCTCAGACCTAACAGACTGTTTTTATTCGTTCCTCAAGGTGATTGTTCGTTCCCTTAGATGGATTCACTTCATCCGCCAGAACCCCCTACTCATGCCGCTATTAGGGCGAATGCGGCGGGATACTAATCTCTGGCGCGGTCAGAGTTTTCAGGTGTTACCTGTGTTACGCTCTGCCAACTGATGGGACGCTTTTCTAGAATCTATTTTCATCATAGGAATTCCCTGTTAGCGCCAGTGTCAACCCATAACAGTTGTCTGATTGTTAGAGTCGATGCTGATGTTGCCACCAGACACCTCTCCTGCCAAACCGTGCATGAAGCTTTCGCCGCACACGGCTTTAAGTTTCATAAGTCTCAAGGGCTATCTCCCAGATTTATCCCGTTTTAATGAATGTATTATCTGGTGCTGATGACAGTAACGATGTAGAGCCACTAGATTGCTGGATTTCCAATTGTTATGGTTGCCGTCAATATGATGTAGCTCTATTGGGTCATCGGGCAGGAAAGACAGGTTGCAGTGTGGACACTTGTACTGCTGCTTGGCAAGTGTTTTGGCTGTAGCTCCGTCATATAATGCGGAATTACGTTTTGACCAGTAGAGCAAGTCTCCATCATATGGACTTTTATCTCCTTTGACTTTGACAAATTTTGCTGCTGCCCAGGAAACCGTTGGCGATACCTTTTTCAGAATTGTATTGCTCTGCCTTCGGTTGAACCGCCCCTGTTTGCGGATGAATTTCCATGCCCAGTGACTTGTGTGCCATAGTGCGTGTTGGCTCATATCGCAATATTGGTGGTAGTTCCTCCAGCCTCTGATGATACTGGATACCTTCTTCATACGTTGCTCAAGTGTGTAGTTTGTGTCTTTCAGGGAGGATTTAATTTTTCTTTTGACGGTTTTATAGTTCTTATCAGACGGGGTGCATAGGAACCTACCATCGGGACGAACGATAAATTTCCATCCTAAGAAGTTGAACCCTTCCGTACTCTGCACTAGCTTCGTTTTTGCTTCTTTTACGTTTAGTCCTCTGATTTTCAAGAATTTGTCAATGGCAATTCTCAGAGCATCTGCGTCATCAAGTCGTTCCAAGATGAATACGCAGTCATCGGCATATCTAATACCTGTGAGTGCATTTATCCACCCTTGACCATTCACTACTTTGTGTCTTAGTTTGTATCCAACATTTTCTAACCCATGAAGGGCAATGTTAGCTAAGAGTGGGCTTATAACACCACCTTGTGGGCTTCCCCTTTCGGTGACTTGTCGTTCATTAAGAACGCCTGCCTTGATTGCTCTGTAGATGCCTAGTTTTGCAGCTTTGGGTAATGAGATTTGACTCATTAAGTATTGATGGTCGATTCTGTCAAAACACTTTTCGATATCCAATTCAAGTATTCTTTTGGATAAACCTTTGGCATTGCTGTTAAGGTTTATGAATAGCATTTTTTGGACATCATGAGTGCTTCTGGCAGGTCTAAATCCATAGGAGTTGGCATTGAAGTAGGCTTCACAAGCAGGCTCTAAGGCATACTTGACAAGACATTGGTACACTCTATCTCTAATAGTTGGTATTCCAAGCGGTCTTTGCTCTCCGTTAGATTTTGGTATCCATACCCTTCTGAGCTTGGCGTGATGCCAATGATTGATATTCAATTGTGTGGCTAGTGTCAGGCGTTGATGGCAGTGGAGGTTTTTAAACCCATCTATACCAGCCGTACATTTACCTGTGTTTAGCTGCGTTATTTGACGAATTGCAAGCAGTTTAGCCGCTTTGCTTTTGAGGACTAGCTTTTGAAGCATCCGTACTAGCTTGTAGTTACCTACTTTCTGAGCTTTATAGATTCGTTTTTGTAATCTGAAAAGATTCTTTTGGAATTTCTTCCAGGGGAGTCTTTTCCATCTATCATCTGATATTGCTATCGATGTCATAGCTTGATTTACTCCATTTCCTCTATTCTTGAAACTGACGGATAATTATTAATCCGTCTCCTACCCGACTTGTAACGCTAGAGATTTAACGATGTTCTCCCACACCAAATTGTGAATTATCAAATCGTTTTTCTTCGTTCCCGCATTTGATTTGTTTGTCGCTTTAGGTCACTTCAATTCACCCATCACCATCTCCTAGGCTGTTCCTCGTGGGCTGCACGCGGGAACGAGAATTATTGCGGTGATTTAGTCAGAGGGTACAGATTCCCTTACTGCTAGTAACTAGGATGCTTTTTCTGAAGTTTCGCCCTTGGCTAACCGTAGCGACTCCTAATAGCTTCGATTGGTTACTCGGTTATTGCTAACCCGATCTGTTTCACCTTTCAGTCAAGCCCTTACAACCCGCTTTCACTTTGGTAGTTAGCCTCTGTGGGGTTCGTTTTCGAGTCACACCAGCCTTTAGTGGGTCAGACTTGGCAATAAACGCCTCACTGACATCAAATGAGAGTTATCTTAGGAGACCTAAGACCTAACCTTAATAGGTTCGCAACCATTTGGGGTTAGAACGAATCGCACGCGCCCTGTTACCCGCGTCAGCCTCTAGGAACCGAGCCTAGTCACTGGAGTCAGATAAGGAGTCACGTCTGAGTTTGACGGGTAGGGCTTTCACCTACATCAGCCTTGAAGTTTAAACTAGACTTGGGAGTCTTGGTCTAGAGTGGTTATGTACGGACTTTCACCGTGATTCACACTCAACGAATCGCACTACCCTATCAGTTCCAAGGCGATCGCTACCATCCTCAAAGTGCTGCTTTTTCCTGCACCCGCCACTGCATTACAGGCTCCATTACCCAAGCCATTCAGCACCCATTCCAAAATGCCTATCTGGTAATTACTAGGTTTGTAGCCTATTTGCCTTATCAGTTCTGCTGTCAATTGATCGAGCTTCATATCAATCTCCTGCCACCTTTCAATTCGAGGGTTTGCAGCGTTGAAGCCTAAAGTAATGCGCTCTTGTGATATTTCCTGGCTTCACTGTAAACAATTTACAGTAATGTAGCGTAATTTTATTTAACTTACTGTAAACATTTACAGCAATGCGCGATCGCATCCCTCATGAATCGCGCTTCACTTCCTCAATGACAACATTAAACCCTTCCCAATCTTGCACAGTAAAACCAATACTTGTTTCCTCTGGATATCTAATCGCCATCCTTTCCCAGGCTTCCTCGGCGCTTAATGCTTGAATGAAATAGCCTTGTCTAGCCGTTAAATCGTCACGACCAATGCAGTTATGAGTATAGAGGGCGTTACGGGTGCAGCGATATTCTTGCATGGTCTGGGCTATGGTTATAAACTTTGCTAAATATAACTACTTATTATTGATTGTTTTGAGTGACAAAAACCTTAGTTACTACGCCAACAAATTTACCAAACTACGAGTAGACCGCGCTCACGGGACTATTGCGCCACACAAACCTATCTTACTGTTGTCTGTTATTGAGCTAATCGAGCAAGGCTTGTTGACTCACAACAGGATTCCTCTATCTGCCGAGCTAATCGCTGCTTTCCTGAAGCTGTGGCAACAATTAGGATCTACTACCCATAATGCAGATATTGGAATGCCATTTTTTCATCTCAAAAGTGATGGATTTTGGCACTTTTTGCCTAATTCAGGTTTTGAAGTGTTGTTATCTTCACCAGGCGCTAAAGTAAGATCCGTAAGTGCGCTTACTCAATCAGTAGAGTATGCTTACCTGGATGATGAGTTATTCAAGCTATTGCAACAAAGAGTAAGTAGAAATCTTTTAATTAACACCTTGCTTAACTATTGGTTTACTGATAAAACTCAACAATTGCAGGAAATTTTGCGCGTTAATGCTTTTGCAGAATTTCAGCAAGAACTATTAGCAACTGGTGGAAAGGTCTACGAAGAATCTGTATTAAAAGATGAAACTAAAACAGTTGTTAGAGATGCTGCTTTCCGCAAAGTTATTATTTCTATCTATGAACATCGTTGCGCTTTTTGCGAGTTACAGATACTCAACTCATTAGGACAAAATATTGTAGATGGGTCGCATATTATGCCTTTCTCTCAATTCTATGATGACCGCATTGATAACGGCATTTCATTATGCAAAAATCATCATTGGGCATTTGATAAGGGTTGGTTCAGTATCAGCGATGATTTTACTATTCTAGTAAAGAACGACCTTCGTGAAGATGCTCCAAACTCTAAACCTATGCAGCAGTTCAATGGCGATCGCATTCGCCTACCAGATCAAGAGCGATACTATCCCCGCTTAGAAGCTTTACAGTGGCATCGTCAGCACGTATTTGGAGCGGCTTAAAGGAAGGATATGAGTAAAAGACCTAAAGGTTGGTATGAGGCGCTCGTTATTCGTCCTGTAATGAGTGTAGATGGCTATGAGAGCCATGAAAAGGTATGCGGTTATGTTGCTGATATCTACTTTTCTGTCAAAGAAAATGAGATTCGTCAGAAATTGGCAACTGGTAGTCCAAATTCAATATATACGTCTCTTTACACTCTCTACAAAGTAGGTGAAGCTAAATGTCCTGCTTATTGGGTGGGTAAAGATTTGCTAACAGCACTTATGCAATCAGACCTAACCCTTGAAGCTGATAGCTTACACTGGGCAATGAAGACTGGAATTTTTATACTGCCCAAAAATGTAGTTTTGTCTCCAGAGAAACGTAGCATTGGGGCAATCTTTTGGCACTACGATCAGGGCGACGATTATCTTTACTGGACTGCAATTGATGGATCTAGCTTCTTCTGCCGCAGGTTTAAGGTAAGTGATAATATGCGACAATTAACTTACGCCGATGCCCAAGATGTCGATCCGCAAGCCGTTGTAGAGTTTAATAGTTATTTGCAATCAATATTCCTGCGACTAATTCTAATCATGGAATGCCGCCCTGAATTAGTAGATACAGAATCTCAAGTAATCAGAGTAAATCTTGGATTTGCCAAGAATAAAGCTAAAGATTTCTACGAACCTCTGTGGATTGGGAAGAATTACCGCGTCAAGTCCGAAGATACATCAGAACGGGGTGGTACTCATGCTTCTCCCCGCGTTCATTGGCGCAGAGGGTACTTGCGAAATCAACCCTATGGGGAAGGCAGACAGCACAGAAAATTAGTTTGGATTGAACCAGTTATAGTTATGGGCAAAGCTTAAAAAGGTTTTAAAGCGGTAGCCTTAAAGCTAATAGTCCTTAGATGTTGGGTCTATTCCCAAAAACTTATTCCTACATTATTATACATAGTAAACGATGTATAATATTAGGTATAAGCGATTTCTCATGACTTGGCGGTACAAGGCGCGATCGCAATTCCCATTAGTTAAAAGGAATTACTCTCTATGAAAGCACAGATATATGTCAATCGGCATATTATTCGAGCTAACAAGAAGGCGACTAAGGAAACGGGTGAGTTGGTGGACGCTCCGGCGCTCACTGTCGATACTTACCTTGGGTCAATCAATGCTAAAGAAGTTGAGTTTACGGACAATTACAAGCTAATTCAAGATGCTGCGAAAGCAAAATGTTCGGGGACTACAATTTGGCTAGAAAGTGAATTTGCAAGCTTAATAATTGATGGTGTGAAAGCCAACCGTTTAATGTTCGATAAATCTATCAAGAAGTCAACAATAACTTATAGCAATGTTGAAGAAGTTTACAATGGATGGATAGCTTACGATACTTTACTGAAACATACTAAAAAGTTTCGTAATTCAAGCTCATTGAATCCTTCTCTTAATACGTTAGGCGATCATCTCTTAGCCTGGTATGAAGATTTCGGTAGACAGTATTTATTAGCTCACTAACCCGGTCTATTTCTTGTAGGTGAAACTTCTCGGTTACTATTTTTGAATAAGTAGGATACAGAAGACTTTTATAAATTATTCATTCACTTAATAAAAATTGGAGAATTAAATTTTATGTTTATACTAAACAAAGAAGGAAAAGTTCGCTTGTATTTTACTGAAGATAAAATATGTATTGGCTCCTACAATGAAGTAGAAAAGTACGAGCAAAAAATGAAGAAAACCTGCTGGGCATCTGATTTTTTTAAGTTTCCCCCAGATTATAATCCGATTGGGAAAAGCTTAGAAAGTATTGAATCCGTTGTACAAGAGTAACTTCTAAATTTGAAATTAGTAGCTAACGACAGCCCAAAACTTTATTTTGTAGCAGTCAATTAATTACCAATTGGAGAAAAAAGAATGGATAAACAAAAGCTTCTAAGTTCTGCTCATAGCTTCGGAGCCGAAGCTAGAGCTAACCAAAGAACCTCATTCATGACTAAAGATGATAGGGATGACTTGATTCATACTGCTGGCGTATTGAAGTGGAGTGACTTGCCCGAAGAACTAAGAGACGAACTGCAAGCAGCGTTTTATGCGGGTTTTCAAGCTGAATCTAAATATTACTTAAGTTGACTGATATTTACAGCAATATGTTTGAGAAAAGTTCGCGCTTCCGGGTTTCCCGTACACCATAAATTTACATGAGTGATTTAACAAAAGCAATTTCAATAGCAACTTCCGCTCACAAAAATCAAGTGGATAAAGGGGGTAAGCCTTATATCGAGCATCCACTCAGAGTAATGAAACAAATGATGTCCGATGCAGCACGGATTGTTGCTGTACTGCATGATGTAATTGAAGATTCTGATTACAGTTTGGACGATCTAGTAACGGCGGGATTGGGGGTAAATGAGCATTGATTCCGAAAGTTACGCTAAGGCTAAAAACCTTGCTAGGTAAGCATTATATCAATCAATATTTTTTGAAATTCTCATTGTACCAATTAGAATATAGCCTATTTAATACAGTATTTTAATACGGTATAGCAAGGGTTTGAAGCCCTTAAATTTCAGAGACTTCAATTGATACAGTTTTGTCCCTGGCGATCGCAGTGTTGAAAGCGGCTTATTAAGTCCTTAGCGTAACTTTCGGAATCAATGCTCATTTCACCCCGGATTTAGCGAGGAGATCGTACAGGCTGTTGAAGCGCTGACTAAGCAAAATGGTGAATCCTACAAAAATTACTTGCGGCGAATCAAAACTAATCCAATTGCGATAGCGCCAGCGCGCTCGCAGAGCTTCGCGGTAAAGCTTGCAGATTTACAAGACAACATGGATTTGACTCGCCTGCCAATCATTACAGAAAAAGATATTGAACGCCAGAAAAAATATTCGCGCAGCAGTAGCTACATTAAAAAATAATGGGTAAGTCTAAACAACAACAGTGGAATGAGAAACATCCTGATATAGTTCAAACAGCACAGGCAGAATACAACAAAAAACGACCAGTTTGGTCATTCCGCCCTACACCTGAAAATATACAATGGCTGGAAGAAGAACGCTGGAATGATGATAACGATAAACCTGAAAGTGATGCTACACTTCTCAATCGCAAGTTAAACAAATTAAGACTCTTGGAGCAACAAGGGTTTTAGATTACTAATACTATTATTAATGACAAATTGAATCTTTAACTTCGCTTTTATATAGCTAATGAATGATAACTTAGAATACTTATTAAAGTTTTTAAATCAACAGGCAGACTTAATTGACAGTATCTATAAAAAATCTACAACCCCTCGAAAAAGCAGTCAACGACTGATATTAGAAAATGGTTTACCTTTTTTGACAATGAGCAAACCTAGTCCGTTCAAAGGTGAACCTAAATCTTGTTACCAAAACTGTACATCTGCCTTGTTGAAATACCCAGAACTAAGTTACTGCGAAGGATTTGCTATTTCTAAGGAAGTGTCATTTACCGTTGCTCATGCTTGGTTAATAGATAACAACTCGCAAGTAATTGATCCTACGTGGAACGAAGATTATACTGAATCTACTTATTTTGGGGTGGTTTTTACTAATGAGTTTGTAAAAAAAATAGCCTTAAAAACTAAGCATTATGGAATATTAGAAAACTACTATGTAGACAAATATCAAATATTACAACAGGGATTTCCTAAAGGCGCACTGCATCCTAAATTTCATGTTAACTGAATCTTTCTAAGATAAGCGCAAGTTTTTCTCCAAACCCTTATAAATCGAATTGTGACGCTGCCCCTAACTCCTTAATGCGCGTACTATTGGGCTGAATTATTCAATTACTCAAAAATTGCTCGTTATGACGAAGAACCCGCCAGAAACTACTTGAGCGGAGATTCGTCGTAGTGTGCCAGCAGATCGGCTATATCTTGGTAGATGGCAATGCAACCTGCCTTACGCAAGTTTTCTTCGGCGAAACCACCAGAAAGTACACCAATCGTGCGTAGGTTCGCCTTACCTGCTGCTTCTGCGTCATAGGGTGTGTCGCCCACAACAATGACATTATTAGGAGCAACGTTACCTAACTTATCCAGCGTGACAAAGAACAGATCCGGATCTGGCTTAGACGATTTTACCTCTGTGGTAGTAGTTGCAGCATCGATTAAATCTTCAATATTCAGAATCTGTGTGTAGGCTGCCACATCGTCCTTTGTAGCCGAGGAAGCTAGAGCAAGGAGTTTGCCGTCTGCTTTAATTGTCATGAACAACTCACGCACTTGAGGAAAAGCTTTTATCCGGGGATGATATTCCCTCTTGTTGAGTTCCCTGCGATAATCTCGCATCCGTTCACCGAAAGTAGGGCTTTGACCATCATCTGAAGTGTTAAGTTCTTCCAGGGAGAAAAAGACTGGCATTAACTTGTCACTCCCTTTACCGATCTGGAGGCGTATTTGCTCGTAAGGAATCTGATGACCAAAGTGAGTGAAGGTTCTCTCCCAGGACTGGGCATGAAAGTCAACAGTATCAACCAGTGTTCCGTCGATGTCAAAGATTACAGCTTCGATCACAAATTGTTTGCTCTGATGAAGAGTAGTAAAACGTTAATCTATATTGCAGCAAAATTAGCCGCAGAAATGTTCTGCCGCAAGATAGGTAGACGGGCGTTGGTGGGCAACGGGAAATGTATCCAAAAATAACTTGAAAGTAAAATGAGCGATGGTCTTAATCGGAACACCCGTGGCTTAACGCGCGTGCTATTTGTGGCAGAGACGATTACGCATAGCGTAGTGCTGGAGGCGATCACTCGTTTAGTTCTAGGGGATAGTTTAAAGTGCCACTATTTAGTTATTTTAGCAGGTATCAAAAGTGTGACTCTATTCTTTTCAATTTCCGATGCGGTTAGCTTATCTTGGCACTCTTTGTAAAAATCTTGTGCTTCAGAATCAGTATCAAAAGTAAACTGAATTCTTTTAGATATAACGTTAATGTTATCTGAGTTAGTTTTGCGCCTCATTAGTCTTTTGCTTACTTTTCCACAACTACATATTACCTTAGCTCGGCTTTAGCCATTAGGCAGCATAGCAAAGTAAGTCAGACCAACATTTGAAGAATGTTCGCGGGACAT
>NZ_PVWN01000117.1 GCF_003003885.1 Chlorogloea sp. CCALA 695
CTAAAGCAATCTGCTCAAATTGAAACTGAGAGTCAAAAAAGTAATATGATAGATTTTTCTAACCATCAACAATGGAACCATGCAAGCGGATGGAAAAATGTTCTAAATAATCTGCGATTAGTTGTCCAACCACTCTTATTATTTTGGTTATTTTCTCCTTGGTTAGATATTTTCCCCAACTCCAACTTATTGCTTGGATTTAATTACCTAATTAGCAGAATGAATCAATTCAAACCCTTTTATTCTTCTGGATGAAAGACTTTATTTACTATTTGTTGATTTCGGAAACTGACAAAAGAGCTATACAGCTTAAAATCTCAGCAAAATCAGGCAGAAAGAACAATATTTCGGGAGAAGCTAAAGACTTATTTGAAAGCTGGAGTTGTAGCACCAGAGTTTTTTCAAGTATGGTTTTGGGACGAGACTGGTTTCAGTTTAAGGGTAATACGACGGAAGTGCTGGACACTTCGAGGAAAGAGACAAAAAGTGACAGGTAAACGCACGCCGAGGGCAAATAAACGTGATGGGTGGACTGCGTTATCATGACAGAAAAAGTCTAAGCTTTTTTGTGGATAAAGGTGATGGCGAGAGTTTTTTTGAGTCTTTGGAAAAGCTGAACAAGTTTATTAAAGCTGAATGGACCCGTCAAGGAAATAAAGACGAGCTTTATGAACGGATAGGTCCGAGAGTTTTAGTTATTTTAGATAACGCCAGCTATCACAAGCGTCAAGATACTATGGAGAAAGTAGAGCAATTATTACCGAATATACAGCTTTGTTTCTTACCAGCTTACAGTCCAGACTTCAATTTAATCGAATTAGTATGGCATTCCTGTAAAGCTCGCTGGGGGGAGTATCCCCCCAGCAGACTTTACGTAAAGAGTTTATTGCCCATCGGTTATTTGAAGGAGTCAACCAACTTCAAGAAATCCTAGGGAGATTGCTTAATGAGGGAGAGTTAGTAATTAACTGGCACAGAAGCATCCAGAACAAAGGTAACAAGGTTATTGCAAATTAAATGTCTATTAGCTTACTACGATGACGGTCAGAAGACCACTGCCGGTACGAATGACTATGCGCTAATTACTGACTTCAACACTAGCCAAGATATTATCGAGCTGAAAGGGACAGCAGCGGACTACACTTTGGGTTTTTCTCCCAGCAATTCATTAGCAGGGACAGCGCTGTTTCTGAACCAGCCTGCCTGTGAGGTTGACGAACTGATTGCGATTGTTCAAGGGGATGCGGATTTGAGTCTTAGCGCTAACTACTTCACTTTTGCTAGTTTCGGCTAGCAACCGCAGGTAAAGGCAAACATAGCTAAGTTACCAGACTCTAATTAGAGCTGAACCTCTCATTTGATGAGGCTTTCAGCCTCTATTTGAACCAATGAAAGTTCAAAACAAGCTTTCATCGGTTCAAATAGAGCAGCATTCACTATGCTCATGAAACCTTCTCAGTTTTTGTCGGCTGTTACCCGCATAACATAGTTGTGGTGAGCGTAGTCGCGTCTACAACAGTAAAAATACTGAACTTTGCGCTTTTATTGAAGCAGATAATTCAGTAACTTTACTGTATTTAATCGATTCATAATTAGAGAAGATGCTAAATCGAAGTGAAAAGGAATTTGTTTACAAAACTCTACTTGACTACATCCGATAAAACCTTGCCAAAAGAAAATGAGCGCCTAGTACACATGAGGGTTTTGGTTGCAACACGTAAGTCATATTAGTAATGCTTTAACTTCTCTCCACTTTTCTTAACCCAAAAGGTAGTTGTAATGAAAAATAAAAACTTTCCTTCTAATGCGTGGCTACGAGCTTTTGTTCATCCCAATCTACTTCCATGCCTGGATATCAAAGGATTGCTTGTGGCTAGCCTCATCTTTAGTTTTGGCATGAAAGCGCAAGCCGCTACTCCAATCATGGAATACAAGTTCAACTCTACCGGCACAACAGCTAAGAGTTCTTGTCCAAACTACTCGCTGTCTCTGAGCAATGCTGCGGGAGCAGCTACTGACCTGCATTCGTCTGCTGGTGCGGGCGTATCCGGTCTTGACGGGGACCGCGCCTTCGATAATACCGCTTCTCGTTATATGGGTCGGGGGGATGGCTCGCCCAATGCTGGTGGCATCGCTAACCAAAGCGACCTGGATGGAATTGACAAACTTGCCTCATTTACGCTGCAAGGCTGGTTCAAAACAGTACCGGGTCAAACGGTGGGAAATTTCGCTAGATTGTTTGACAATCATAATGACAGTATTTCCCCGCAAGGCGGATTTGAGCTTTACGGTGGTCGCAATGTCAATGGTCCAGTTGATCCTGGCAAACTCACTTTGCTGCTTGATGGCAGTGAATTATCCACGACAACTGCGTCTTACCAAGAGCAGAATACTTGGGTGTTTTTTGCGGTTAGCTACGATGGAACGCTCACGAGCAATAACGTTAAGTTCTACAAAGGCACGAGAACTTCGCCAGCGATCCTGATTGACAGTTTAACCTTGAACAAGGGGACAGTTAATAGTGAACCGACCGGACTTGGTATAGGCAACAGAGACCGCCGCCCCAGCATTCCGAATCAGGTCAGAGATCGTCCGTTTGATGGTTTCTTGGACAATATGCGTATTTTTGGCGCGCCCACGGGCAAAGGAGGTGTTTTGAGCCTATCTGAATTGGAGGCGCTGCGTGCGCGAGATGTTTCCAATCTCCCGTAACTAAGATTGATTGGCTAGATGCCTTCCCATGCTGCTGTCCTCTTATGCTTAGCTTGGATCCAGATGTTTCTAATGCATTAACTCAGTTGAGCCAAGCACATAACTTCAGTTTAGCCACAACCCTTAACAATTTGAGCCAGACCTACGAAGGAATCAACTTAATACCTTTGGCAACTGATTCTTTATTTCGGGCAGCCATCACTAACCCAGCAGAATTTGGTTTGACAAATGTGACTGAACCCTGCTTAGATCCGGTCACCGCAATCACTTGTACAAACCCAGATGAGTATTTGTTCGGCGACAGTATTCATCCAACAGCTGTTGCTCACGCACGATTGGGAGAATTTGCCTCGTCAACGCTCTTGGCTGAACCTGTCCCCGAACCTTCTTCTGAGTTAGGCGTATTAGCAGTGGGGTGATGGGTATAGTTTCTTTATTGAGGTGCAAATGGCACAAAGAAATAGAGACATGGCAGTAGCAAGATTGGGAACTATCAAAAAGTGGACTATCTTCATCAACCGAACCAGAGGAGTAGTTGTGTAGTCCAAACTTCCTAAACATAAACATAAGTTACTGCGCTTCATGCCAAGCTGCTGCTAGTTGGTGCATCTGCTGTAATTGTTCTGGTGGTATACGTTCTAGATTCCGCAAAATTAACGACATCTGATGATTGTTCTTGAGCTTGTCATAATGACGTGCCAGGAAGTCCCAATAAAAGAAGTTGAAGGGACAAGCCTTATCTCCAGGGCGACTGCGCGGGTTATAGATACAGTGCTTGCAATAATCACTCATGTTGTTGATATAGTTAAGCTGATAGATATCTAACTTGCAATAGCTTTATTACCTTTATTCTGCATACTTCTGTTCCAGTTAATTACTAGCTCTCCTCGATTGAGCAATCTATCTAGGATTTCTTGAAGTTGATTGACTCCTTCAAATAATCGATGGGCAATGAACTCTTTACGTAAAGTCTGCTGGGGGGAGTATCCCCCCAGCGAGCTTTACAGGAATGCCATACTAATTCAATTAAATTAAAATCTGGGCTATAAGCTGGCAAAAAACAAAGCTGTATGTTCGGTAGTGATTGCTCTATTTTCTTTAAGATATCTTGACGCTTACCCCTCTTTTATCACTTTAGGCAGAAGAAAATATGAATTGGAAGTTGAGTTGATGCACGACGGGACACACAAACCGATTCATCTTACTTACGAGTCGCTCAAAGCCAAACTGCAATGGAGTAATAGGAAACACCTTTAACCATCGCTTCAGCCAGTTGAAACAAATTAACGGTTGGATAATTAAACGCAAATTATTGAGCAGAGGTTTCCAACCGCTCTGATTGTTCCACCAGGGATGTCGAACAAAGTGTTGATGAGCTAAAGGACATGAATCATTAAAGGTCTCAGCGAATAAACTAACCATTAAGAAAGCACTCATCACCATTTCCCACCACTTCTCAATCTAGTCATAGTGGGTCATGCGGAAATCTGCCCAGCCTAAAGCATCTTTGGACTGCTTGAGTCCGTATTCAATCCAAGTTCTAAATCCATAGCTGTCGCCAATCTCGCTTAGTTTCACCCTAGGTGCAGCGACCATGACAAACGAAGTTGAATTGTCTGGTAAGGTTTTGGGGTCAGTGGTCAAGAGCCAATACTGCTGGCGATGGCGTTGACCATAAATCACCGAGCGCCATGTAGCGGATTTCGGTGGTGCCATTGCTAAAGGTGCGTTCAAATTTCTGCCACGGTTGTTGAACCACTTCCTTGTCCTGGGGTAGCCACAGGGCATGGTTGCTACGAATTGCTAAGATGTAAGGCAGTTTCAACTCATCCAGGACATTGACGCGCGTTGAGCTTACTCTCACCGTAGAGGCTATCGGCTAATACCAGTTCAAACTTAAATCCCATCGCTTGCAGTTGCCGAATCATCGTCGCGGCTATTTGCGGCTTGCTGTAATACTCATCTCCTGCTTTAAGTCGTTCTCGCGGTTTGTACACCTCAAAACAAAGCGGTAGAATCATGCCTGCAACTAATCCATAGGCAGTGACTGCGACTATGCCATTTTCCTTTTTGCCTACATTCCCAATGTATTGTCGTTTGACATAATCGGTACTTCGCCCTTTCTTGCAATCTCCAGTTTCATCTATTAGCAGAATCATTGCTCTTCCATTCAATACTTTGAGCATTAACCCTAGGCGGTGTTCGCGCAACTGTTGGGCTGTCCAAGGAGATTCGGTTAAAAAGTGATGCAAGTTTTGATGATTATCTAGCCCAACAGCTTTAGCTATAGCAGGCAGTGATTTACGTTTGATCTCACTTATCATCCCCAGATGCAATAGCTTGAAGGCTTCGCGCGCTCCTTACCTCTGGGAACAGTCCCCTAAACAGTTGGCAATACTCATCTACAAATCGGATTGTCGGTCGAGCTTCTCTTGCAACTGACATACTCACTTTCATACAGTAGTATCTACTTCTATTCTACATACTTTCTGCCTAAAGTGATAAAAGAGGGGTAACCCTCATTTGTCACTCTGGGTAAGCACAAAATAAACCAAGACTTGAACAAGCTTGTAATGTAAGGCTTTCAAGCTTA
>NZ_PVWN01000042.1 GCF_003003885.1 Chlorogloea sp. CCALA 695
CTGGGGGGGAGGCGTGGGCGGCAGTTGGGCTGTTTCTAAGTTTTGTGCTTTTAGTGGCAGTGCGATCGCGCTAGTTAATAACATTAAGCTTATTGACAACCAAAAATGGCAAGTAAAAAGGCGATCAGCAAGTCTACTACCCATGACAGCTACTAGATTTCATCCAAGGAATAAAAGGTGTAACGTTAGGCGCAGAGGCAGTAAGTATCACTTCGCCCTTAGAGCCTATTACCCATCCTTGAGCTTCCACAAGTGGATTTAATTCTGGCGGCTTTTGATTAGTAGGTGCAATTACCTTAGCTTGAGTTGCTTCAATTTCAATTGGCTTGCCCAAATCGGCTAAAGCAACATCACCTCTAAAAGCTTCTTTAGGAGTAGGCGGCAATCCACCGCGTCCTGTTACGACAAACTTACTACTTCTTGCCACGCTACCGCCACCCGACGAACAGCCTTGAGCAATCAATCCCGAAATATTAACTGGCTCTGCTGGTAAAGTTAGCAACGCACCTTCAGGATCGTTCTCTAGCCTATCAATTTCTACTACACCATCTACACCCCTTTCAGACGTGGCACTAATTTCACTATTAGGAGAAAGAAACAATCCTTTGGTTTTGATGCGAACGTTGCCGCCGTTACCGGAACCTTGAGCATTGGCTGTAATCTTGCTATTTCCTAGAACGGTTAACAGTTTTGTACCAATTGTGATATTGCCACCGTTTCCTTCTCCAGCATTAGTAGATACTTCACTCTTACCGCGCAATATCAACGATTCCAAATCCTGAAGAGTTATATTGCCGCCACCTTTGCCCGCTTCACTTGTAGCTGTAAGTTGTCCTTCATTATTTAAACTAATAGTACGAGCCGCGATCATCAAATTCCCTGCGTCTCCTGTTCCTGAACTACTTACAGCCACTCCAGATTTAGATCCATCAACAATTAAATTTGCAGTATTAATTTTGATGTCCCCAGCATTTCCAGAAGCTTGAGTACCACTTGACAAAGAGCCACCATTTTTTAGTTCTACAGATATAAGAGCATTCACTGTTAAATTTCCTGCGTTCCCTGTTGCAGACCTAATATTTCCAGAAGGTTCCACTAGGGCAGAAGAGTCCGTTGATATGCCTGCTCCGTCTTCAAGTATTAACTTACCAGTATTTACTGTTATGTCACCGCCCCTTCCAGTGGCTGTAGATAAGCTTGATAGGTTACTACTACGACCTTTGATCAAGAAAAGCTCCGAAGCATTGACTACTAAATTTCCTCCCGTTCCTACACCATCAGTTGTAGATAATACTTGTGAATTATCAGTTAATAGTATTTGCTTCCCTTGTAAACTAATATCACCACCGCTACCGCCACTGGCATTTAGGGTAGATGCGAATCTATTAAAACTGCGCTTTATTATGAAAATGTCTTGGAAGTTAGAAACGTTCTCATAACCCAGCAACCAACCTTTTGCTGTTGGGTTCAAGCTCACTACACTATTATTTGCGACGCTACCTACCTCAATTCTTCCACTTGGTGCTATTAACCTTCCGCCTTCTATATTCACTTCACCGCCGATTAGTCCTAAGGTCTGACCAGGCTGCACTGCCAGCCTAACTCCCTGTACACGAATACTTGTCTCAGTTCCTTGGTATTGCAAACCTGTAGGAGTATTTACTATCAGCAAGGAAGCAGCTTGAGGATTTGTAGCACTATACTGAATTCCATCAGAAAATATCGCGCTACTAGCGGTACTAGCTATAAACGAACCTTTCAAATCTAATTTAGCATTCGCTCCAAAGGTAATTCCGTTTGGATTAATCAAAAATAAATTAGCATCACCTATTACCCCAAGACTTCCAAGAATCTCGGACGGGCTACCTCCAGTTACTCTAGTTAATATGTTGCTAATTCCAGGTGGACTATTAAACAATACTTTTTGCTCTTCACCAATATTAAATTGTTTGAAACTATGAAATAAGTTGCTTCCTCTAGTTGCTCCACCATCAACTTGAGTGCTATTTGTGCCGTCAACATTGTTAATTATTGAGCTTTCAGTACCCAAAGTTTCATCAGGAATAGGTTGGGCTATTACGCACTTTATAGAGGCGGACACGCCGCCAACTAATAAAGAGATTGATAGCCCTAACCTCCAGGAAAAGTTATTTTGTCTCTGTATCATTGAGCAACTTGTTTGTATATAGTTCGTACGCTGTCACATACATGATTTTAGAAAATTATTAGTTGAACTTTTATAGCTCGTTCGAACTACATAATTTATCTAAATCTACCTAGGCATTGCTTTAACTTGTTCAAGATGGCAAGTAATGTGCTTGAGTTGGCTTTCACATAACATACAACTGTTCTATGCTTTTGGATCAGTTAACATATAGGATTACCATCATCACCCACTCTATGAACACATCCGTCCTCGTGCTGAGGTGGATCGCAAGGGCAGACTTCAAATTTCCTTACGTTTACTAGGAGCGATTGTCGTCCATTTTGGGAGACTTTGATTTCAATCTCAACTTTCCCTGACGAAGAAGACTTTTGAATTACTTCATTTAGTTCGCGATCGCTGAGTATATCAAGTAATAATGGATTGGCAGCCTTATTACTTAATCGTGTTTGTGTATCGTCAATCATGATTTTCTCCTTCTGAAATTATTTAGTACAACTAGCACTGAATTTAGATTCAATCAGGCTCGTGTCAATTTCGGAAAATTATGGAACAATTTTCAATTAATTTAAGTTGGATAGATCGCCAACCAAAAAAATCCTGATTTACTGTCAGTCTCTAACTTTCACTATCTATTAAGCATCCGCTACAAGCTACAATAGCTGTACACAATTCAAGGAAGCGATCGCTTATACCTAAGTAACTACAGCTTCTACAGCCTCAATCGCAGCTTCAAGAGCGATCGCAACATGAGTCCAATGAGTTCCCCCTTGGCAAAACACTACGTAGGGTTCTCGCAACGGGCCATCGGCGGAAAACTCGGAGGTACTACCATCGATAAATGTGCCACCAGCCATCACTAACAAGCTCTCATACCCTGGCATTTCTCCCGGAACAGGGTCTAAGTAAGAACCAATAGGAGAATGCTGTTGGATCGCCTTACAGAAGGCAATAATTTTTTGGGGCGAACCGAGTTTGATTGCTTGAATTACATCGCGCCTTTGAGCCATAGGTAAAGGATTTACTGGATAACCTAATTTGTCAAATACATAAGCGGTTAAATGGTTGCCTTTGATTGCTTCCCCTACCATTTGCGACGCGAGAAACAGCCCTTGAAATAGCAGCCGATTTTGGTCAAAGGTTGCCCCCCCATAACTACCAATTCCCGGCGCGGTCAGGCGACAAGCAGCCGCCTCTACCAAGTCAGCACGACCCGCAACATAGCCGCCAGCCGTGACAATTGTACCCCCAGGATTCTTAATTAATGACCCAGCAATTAAGTCCGCTCCTACGGCGGTGGGTTCTTTGTCTTCAATAAATTCCCCATAACAGTTATCGACAAAGCAAACAGTGTTGGGATTTTGCTGTTTGACGATCAGGGCGATTTTTTCAATATCAGCAATAGATAAGCTCGAACGCCAAGCATAGCCGCAGGATCGCTGAATTAATACTAATTTTGTGCGATCGCTTACTCCTTGTGTTAAAGCTTTATAATCGATCGTTCCTTCGTTAGTTAGATCCAATTGACGGTAACTAATGCCAAACTCTAATAGTGAACCTTGTCCGTTACCTCGGATACCAATTACTTCCTCTAGTGTGTCGTAAGGAGTACCTGCCACTGCTAACATTTCATCCCCAGGTCGAAGAACGCCAAATAAAGCACAGGCGATCGCATGAGTGCCAGAAACAAACTGTACTCTTACGGCGGCTGCTTCTGCGCCCATAATTTGAGCAAATACCTTGTCTAGAGTTTCTCGACCTAAATCATCGTGTCCGTAGCCACTTACTCCGGCAAAATGATGAACTCCTACCCGGTGGTCGCGAAAAGATGCTAAGACTTTTTCCAAGTTTTGCTTGACCTGGGAGTCAATTTTAGAAAAGATAGGAAGTAATGCTTGTTCTGCGGAACTGAGCATCTGGGCGCTGTTAATCATAACTTTTTCTGCTATCGAGATTAGTGAACCATTAATAATTCACTTAAGATCGGTAAGACCATTCGTATTAAGGGTACTGCATGACGATTGCCACCTCAACAAAACCCACACTTAACTGGGTAAATATCGCTTTTTTCGCGGTTCTACATATTGGAGCATTACTTGCCCTAATTCCTGGTACTTTTAACTGGAGAGCCGTAGGCGTTGCCTTCTTTCTCTACTGGGTAACTGGAGGATTGGGTATTACTTTAGGCTTTCATCGCCTAGTTACTCACCGTAGCTTTCAAACCCCCAAGTGGCTAGAGTATTTTTTAGCTTTTTGCGGAACCCTTGCTTGTCAGGGAGGGCCTTTTGAATGGATTGGAATGCACCGCATCCATCATTTGCATTCTGACCAAGATTTAGATCCCCATGATTCTAATAAAGGTTTCTGGTGGAGTCATTTAGGTTGGATGATTCATCACGCACCTGCCCAAGATGAACTTTCCCGTTACATCAAGGATATTTCTGATGACCCTGTTTATCAGTTTTACCAAAAAAACATGATCGGGATTCAAGTTGCTTTAGGAGTATTACTTTTACTTCTGGGTGGTTGGCCCTTTGTGATTTGGGGAATTTTTGTGCGCGTGGTAGTGGTTTATCATTGCACTTGGCTTGTAAATAGTGCGACTCACAAATTTGGTTATCGCAGCCATGAATCTGGAGACAATTCTACTAACTGTTGGTGGGTAGCTTTACTTGTTTTCGGTGAAGGTTGGCACAATAATCACCATGCTTTCCAGTATTCTGCTCGTCATGGTTTGCGATGGTGGGAATTTGATTTAACGTGGCTAACTATTCGCTTGCTGCAAACCCTCGGTTTAGCTACGAACGTTAAACTAGCCCCAGTACCAGTAAAACAGTAAAAAACTATAGCTTGGCTAGGTTAGGGATCAAACTTAAAACAAATTTTTGTTTAGCTTTTTTCTTTCGCAGCTTATACATTACTAAAAGTCGCTCCAACGAGAGCGGCTTTTTTATTGGTACAAAATACAACTGGGTTTAGCCTTTGGTTAAACTTGACAAAAAACTAAATGTATTAGCTATTTACCAAATAAAAACAGAAACTAAACCCAGTGCGATCGCTCTTAGCGCTGCGTTCCACGAAATCGCTCTTAGCGCTGCGCTAATTAAATTACCTTAACTTCCTAACGCCTGCCACGTACCGGAACTAAGCTTAAGTAATCTAAATCAAAAGCCGAGACTTTTTGCGCGTAGTTGTTGTTCGTATTAACGGCTGCTGCCATTTCGCGATATTTGCCAGGATCTCCTTCAGGGAGGCGGCGATCTTTGCTCTTGCGGCTGTAGTATTCTTCCAACGTAAAGCGCCAATCTGTTTTGACTGTGCCAACTTGTTCGCGGAAATCTGCGCCGTAACGAGGAGTTACGAGGTTAAAGGGTCTTCCCTCCATCCGCTTGCGTTGGTAAGGTACAACATTATCACCAAAAGCATCGGTATACTCCTGAGAATCTAGCAACGCATCAACAAAGCCATAAAAACCCAAAGTACCGATTTTAATTGACCAAGCAATTTCTTCGGCTTTGTTGTAAGCCGCACGACCTAAAAAGCGCTTGAGACAAACATCTACCAAGCGGTAGTTATTGTTTACCGATACAACAATCTCATAAAACCGTGCAGATTTAGCAAGACCCCGGATAAAGTCGCGGACGCTGATGCTACGATTTTTTACTTGAGATTCTAGTTGAATCTGACGATTTGCTCTTAGGGTTTCATGTTCGCTAAAAACTTGACGATAGCTTGCCCAAATTATTTCTTGAATTGCCGTCAAAGAGTCGGCGTTTTCAATCCGATAAATGTAAGGTGTTTCTTCATTGAGGTCTGCTTTGCCGAAGCTGGCGACGCGATGATTTTGAGTTGTGGGCTTGTATTCAAGCAACGGCAGTTCCATACTGCTTATCTCCATTAAATAGGGTGAATAATGTAGTCCTGACTTTTATAATCGGGCAGGAAAACTAGCCGAGGGATTAATTGAAGCGGCTGCTTCTTTATTATCCCGCGTCATGTCAGGAATTTGAATGTTAGCAGTCTGGACTGGCTGGGGTACAACAATACGGATACTGATGCTTTGCGCCATATCGATAAAGTTGTTGATATCGCCCCACTTGTATCGCTCAGTTTCTAGTTTGTCGCGCCAGTAGTTAGCATAGCGAGGCGTAACTAGATTAGTTGGCCTGTCTTTATAACGGCGGCGTTGAAAAGGTACGGTATTATCGCCAAAGCTACTACGATATTCTTCGCTATCGATTAAAGCATCAACAAAGCTACCCCAACCTAAAGTTGCAACTTTAATTGACCAGGCAATTTCTTCAGCTTGATTGTAAGGCGCTCTACCTAGTAATCGTTTGAGACATAATTCAACTAGGCGGTAGTTGGAGTTAGTCTCTACTACCAAGTTACGGAAAGCATCCGACTTTGCTATTCCTCGGATAAAATCGCGGACGCTAATAGAGCGGTTTTTTAGTTGCGATTCTAGTTGAACTTGGCGGTTAAATTGCAGAGTTTGGTGTTCGCTGAGAACTTGGCGGTAAGCAGCGTTGATTAATTCTAGTACGTCATTGGGATCGGGACAGTCTTCAATCCGGTAAATCCAAGGCGTATCTTCACTAGGTACTTCGTAGCCAGCGACGCGTTGATTTTGAGAAGAAGGTTTGTAGTCAAGTAAAGGGATTGACATGGTAATAACTTCGGGTGAGTTTTAGTGTAAACAAATTGCCTATACTTTGGGGTTCGCACTGGGGATGTAGCGGTAGGGTAAGGCGGCTTCTTTGGGCTTAACGGTACGTTCGATGGAATTTTGCCCTTGAGTCATATCAAGAAGTTCCATATTTTTGATTTGGGAAGTAACCGAAGCGATGGTACGTTGGTAGTTGTTTTCAGTTACTAACAGCCCTCCAGCCATTGACATAAAGTTGCTAGGAATAGCTTTGCGGACTAATTCTTTAGTTACGTCTCCAGTTTGGCGAGTTTGGTAGAAAGAACGTCCACCGATCGCAAGTATAGATTGGCGATCGCGAAAATCATTGCCGTAGCGAGGATTAACAAGGTTAAATGGTCTGTCTTTATAACGGCGACGTTGGTAAGGAATGATATCGTTACCAAAGTTTTGCCGATATTCTTCACCGTCAACTAATACATCTATAAAGCCATGTAAGCCGCGAGTAGCAATGACAATTGACCAGGCAATCTGTTCGTCTTTGTCATAAGTGGCGCGTCCTAAAAACCGCTTAAAGGTGATATCTACCAAGCGATAGTTAGAATTTGTTTCGCCGACTAATTCGCGGTATACTTCCGATTTACCCAATCCCCGGATAAAATCGCGGACTGTAATCGCCCGATTGCGTAATTGCGATTCTAAGTAGAGTTGGCGGTAACTTTCTAAAATTAAGTGTTCGCTGAAAATTTGCCGATAGCCTGCCCAAATTAGATCGTTAATATCTGATTCTGAAGTGGCATCGGCGGCGCGGTAGATTCTTGGTCTATCTTCGTCGGGGATTTCATAGCCTTCAACGCGCTGGTTTTGCGTTTTTGGTGTAACTTCAAGTAATGGTATTGACATAATACTGACCTATTTTTATACCTGAGATAAAACTTGTTGCGCCCAGATTATCCGCGATCGCACTTCCCTATCGGATTCCGTTTGAATTTGCAAGTCAAAATGAATTTTAATTTGCGCTGCTAATTCGGGAATATTTGCTAGTGCTTGCAATCCAACTATTGCCGCATAACGAATTGACCAATCCCCATCGCTGGAGATTGATAAAAGTGTTTGCATGGCTTTTTGCCACGCCGGATAAACCTGCTCTGGGTCTAATTGCTGCCAATGCAAGGTTCCTAGTCCTTTTGCTGCTGACCGACGGACGCTAGGCGCGAAATCTGTAGCGGCGGACTCAAGGAATAGTTCTAAAGCGTGGGGATCGCCAATTGCTGCTAAAGCCCGAATTGAGTAAGCTCTTGCTCCATAGTTATACTCATCTAATTGTTCCATTAATGGTTGCACGGAATCCGTGCCTAGTTCAATTAGTCCGGCTACGGCAGCGATCGCAGCAGTAGGGTTGTTATAGCCCAACACAGCAATTAAAGTAGAAATAGCGGACTTATCCTTAACGGCGACTAAAGCCTGTACTGCTGCCACTAATTGGGCAGGTTCAGACGCTTGTTCGACGGCTTGGATTAGTTGAAGGACTACCATTAAAAATTAGCGATTTATAGTAAAGAATCCATCAGACTCATGATCTCGATAGCAGACTCAGATAAATTGGCTTCTGAGGCAAGATGTGCCAATAATCCTTTAAGAGCAATGAGCTTAAAACTGCTTTCAACAGCACATTTTGCGATCGCCTCGGCGGCGGGTAAATAACCAATTGCGCCCAAATCTGTCAAAGCTACCCGACGTAACTTGACATCGTTGCCATTAAGTGCATTAACTAAACGCTGCCCATAGGCATCATTTTGAGTCAATTGGTACAAAGCACGTAAGGCGGCGTACTGTACTTTTACGATAGGCTGATTTAGGAATGGTTCAATTAGTGGCACAGTTTCCGTTGCGCCCAAACTTCCCAACGCTTCAATTACAGCTTCGCAAGGCTCAACAGCATGAGGTCTGCCCGTAACTTGCTTTGTTGCTTCTACTCCATCCTTAAGTAGCAACTTTAAAGCGGGGATAGCAGCAGTAGTGCCGAGCATTTCCAACGATTGAGCGGCAGCTTCGCGCACGTAAAAGTCTGAACATTCCAACGATTGAATCAAACTAGGAATGGCGCTTCTATCTCCCAACTTTCCCAACGCTCTAGCAGCATTGCGGCGCAAAGGGTAATCGCCAAGCTCAGTACGGTGATCTTCGTCAGCCAAAGCAACAATCAAAGCGTTTACGGCTGCCTTTGTGCGGATACGGAATTTTCCTAACCACCAAGCGGCATAGTAGCGCAGACTTAAATCTTCTTGCTGCAAAGATGCGATCGCACTTTCTTCAGTTAACGGCGTTACAGCTTCAGGACTAGAATCAACCATCAGCATTTTAGCTTTTAGTTAAAGATTCTATATTCACAATTTTGCCGCCTAAACGAGTAATGCGTTGCATTTCCTCATTCATGCGGCTGTATGGCACAGTAACAAATACGCTACCACTACGGCGAATGCCATGATTATTCTTGTCAGTTTCTTCGTTTTGCTTTAAGCCAGTAACTTCATAACGAAATACCCGACTAGCTGAGGAAGAAATTCCGCCAGTTTCGACGATTGTTTGACCGAACATTATTTAAGGCTCCTTATAGTTATTTTGCTTTTTCTTGAGCGCCTGTAGCTTTACCCTTACCTTCAGCTTCTAGATTTTGGTTAGCTGTAGCAGCTTCAATTTTTGCTTGACTGTTACTATGTTCTAGTTTCAATGGTTCAATGCTGACAATTTTGCCACCCATACGGTTGATGCGGTGCATTTCTTCATTCATGCGATTGTATGGCACTGTAATATAAAAGCTGCCACTCTCGCGGATCGGATAGCTGAGTTGGTCTGTTTCGTAAGTCTGTCGCATCCCTTCAACTTCGTAGCGAAACATCCGATTTTCGGCTCCACTAAGCCGACTACTACCAAGTGCAGTTTGACCAAACATCTATTATTGCTCCCGTAAATTAATAAATAGCTGCTAGCCCTTAGTTCGATCAAATTTTCTCAAAAAAGTTGAATCTAATTGCTAACAGCCACTAGCTTAAGCTGGTGTAACGCTGACGATTCTGCCGCCTTTTCGGACGATTTCTTGGTACTTTTGCGATAGCCGCTCGTAGGGAACCATAATCGCTGTAGCACTGCGACGTACGTAAGGATAACCTGGTTGCAGAATTCCTGTGACTTCAATTTTGAACATCCGTCCGCTTTCTTGAGGAGTCCCGCCTAAAGCTTTAGCCGAAGCGGAGTCTTGAGGAATAGCACTGCCATGTCTCCAACTTGAGCCGCCACCAGAGGGCTTAACGATTGTTCCAGCTTTGTTTTGACCAAGTTCGCGGGTAAGCCGGGGAGATTTGCCGCCTACTGAACCGCGATCACTACTAGCATAACCTCGATACAATCGAAACATCCGAGTAAAGCCTACGGTTCTAACTCCCGCATCTACCATGAACCCGGTATAGTAAGGAACAACGCTATTGCCAAACTTCTGCTCGTATTCAATGCTATCAATGTAAGAATCAATGTCTACATCGTAGCCTTGCTCCTCGCACTGTCCGGTATGAATTGCCCATTCGGCTTCATCGTAGGGAGCGCGACCTAATAGGTGCTTAAAGTTGAGTTCAACAAAACGTTGATTTGAATTTGGGTAGAAAAATTTATTTTTGTATAATTCAGATTTAGCCACCGCGCGGACAAATTCGCGTACTGTGATGCTGCCTTGTCTTAGTAACGATTCTGCCGAGATCAGGCGCTCGGATTTCATAATATAGTCGTTACCCAACACCTGACGATAGACGGATCTAATTACCGTTTGCAAATCGCTCTCTGTCCAATCTGGACGCAGTTCAATTCGTGAGGAAGCATCAAACGCAGAAAGCCCAAGCGATCCGGCATTTGCTAAATTGTTCACCATTAAAGCGCTCATACACCGTCCCTATGCAACTATTCAGATTTTTATAATGAGGCTCTTGAAAAACAATGCCCGGAAAAATTAGTAACTGTTAGCAACAATTTATTTGTCGCGCCAACACTCACTGATTCTTCCGGGCAAACTACTTTAAAACTAGCTTAGGGCGCTAATTGCGTAGTCGATGTATGTGTTGGTTTGGTTGGCTTCTTGTCCGCTCATACCATGATTTGCTTTGACGTGGTTCAAAGCTTCAATGTACCAGCTAGGAGATAGCTCAAAAGAACGGTTGATTTCATCTAATCCAGCGATTAAATACTCATCCATTGGGCCAGTACCACCAGCAATTAGGCAGTAAGTAACCATGCGGAGGTAGTGACCAATATCACGAGCGCACTTAGCTTTACCGCGTGAATCTGCGGCGTACTGAGGCCCTTGCATTTGGGTGGTGTAGGGGAATTTTTGGTAAACTGCATTAGCAGCACCGTCAATTAGCTTCTGTGAGCTTTGTGTTAAGCCACGAGCAGCATTTAAGCCAGCGTTAGCTTGAGCAAATCTACCATTGGCTGCTTGTAATTCGGTATTACCCAAAAAACGGCCTTGAGTATCAGCAGATGCGATCGCTTCAGTAATTGGTGTTTTCATTTTTTAGATTTCTCCTTTAAACTTGTTTTGCAATTGTTTTTCAAGTATTTGACTTAACTAATTGTTAGTTAAGCAACAGAAGAGGCAGCGCGGTCGAAATAGCTCGCTAGTTCAGACATGATTGCACTGCAATCGCCTTGAACAATACCGGAAGCTTTAGCATCGTTAGCAATGTTGATAGCGATGTCTTTCATTTTTTGTACGCCGGAAGCTGTAGAACCACCGGGTACGCCTAGGGCTTGGTAAGTTTCACGCAAGCCATTTAAGCAGCGATCATCTAATACACTAGCGTCGCCTGCCATTAAGGCATAGGTAACGTAACGTAAGATAATTTCCATGTCGCGCAGACAAGCTGCCATGCGACGGTTGGTGTAAGCGTTTCCGCCTGGTTGGATTAGTTGGGGCTGATCTTCAAACAAAGCGCGTGCAGCGTCAGAAACGATGCTAGAAGCATTGGTACTGATTCGGTTTACTGCGTCAATACGCTTGTTGCCTTCTTTAACCATGCTTGACAGTGCATCAAACTGATTGCTGCTCAAAAATTCACCTTTTGAATCAGCCTGAGAAACTACCTTAGCGAATGCGTCTAACATGAACTCAATTCTCCTAATTGCTTAACTTTTGAGTGCAGTTTTGCTAAAAAGCGAAAATGTTGGATAGATAAAACAGACACAAAAACATTCTACTCAAGCCGCCGATCGTTTTTTTCTCTTAGTCCCTCTTAAGGTTTTGAACCTTGAGAGCGAGAAATCTGAGAAATTTCTTTTTTATATGAGAAATGAGCGAACTTGACTAAATCATGGCTTTGGCTGTTGTTTATCCTCTCTAGGTTATGTTTATACAATGCTGTTGCGACCATGTTTATTACAAATTATGAATGCTAGCTTTTAAGCTTTTTTATAAGTCAGGCTGATTGAATGGCAACAATTACAGGCTTTTATTCACCTAATTCTTCGTTACAAAACTTAATAGTATTTCTACCTACAACAAATTTAATTAGCAGTTTAATATTATCTTTATATTTCTCTAAAGGTAGCAAGAGCAACAAACCTAGACAAAATACAAAAGCAAAAATAAATATTTGAGTAAACTTATATAACAAAATTATTTCTAAATATTGCTAATAATTGCGGAAGTTCTGCGCCGTAAAACCTCCAAAAGAGTCAAAAATGCTGTTGGTAGGGGTGCAGTAACTGAAATAAGTTGACAAGTTACAGGATGAAGCAGTTGGAGTTTCCAAGCATGGAGAACTTGACCGGGGAGATTTACGCCGATATCTTTACCGGAACTATAAAGAGGATCGTTGACAATCGGATGACCAATATAAGCGCTATGGACGCGAATTTGATGGGTGCGCCCGGTTTCTAGCTGAAAGTGCATCAGGGTGTAGTTGTCTAGCCTTTCGGTAATTTCCCAGTGGGTAACAGCATTGCGCCCACCTTTTTCAATCAGGACAACAGCCATTTTTTTGCGGTCTACCGGGTGGCGACCGACCGGAAGGTCAATTGTGCCTTTTAAGGTAGCTGGAACGCCGTAGACAACGCCTAAATAGTCTCTCCGGGCTGTTTTAGCTTTTAGCTGGGCTTGCAAGTGTTGTTGAGCAAAATCTGTTTTGGCGATCGCAATTGCCCCTGTTGTATCTTTATCTAAACGATGAACAATTCCCGGACGCTGTACGCCGCCGATTCCTGGTAAATTGGGACAGTGAGCAAGTAAGGCGTTAACTAGAGTTCCGTCGGGATGACCGGGCGCAGGATGAACAACTAAACCCGCAGGCTTGTTGACAATTAGCAAGGAATCATCTTCGTAGAGAATATCGAGAGGTATGTTTTCAGCTTTGAGGTCTAGAGGTTGGACATCAGGGATTTGAATGTAAATGCGATCGCCTTTTTGAACGGTAGCTTTTTTAGTTAGGCAGATTTTACCATTAACTTGAACGTTTCCTTGGGCGATTAATTGTTGGAGACGAGAACGAGATAAATCGCTGAGATTTTGGGCAAGATAGACATCTAATCTTTCGCCTTGTTCTTCAATTTGTAAACTAATTTCTATCACAGGTTTTCTGGGTCAATTCCTCGTTCTTGAAGCAAAGCGCGGAGAGCTTGCAATTGAGATTCAGCTTGTTCGGCTCGTTCTTCGGCTTGTGTGATTCGTTTTTGGGCTTGTTCGGCTCGTTCCTCGGCTTGTTGCCTTTGCTGTTCTACCTCTAAATAACTAAGAAATAATTGACCGTCAGGGCGATAAATTTTTAGTTCATCTTCAGGCAATTCAAATCTTATGCCTAAACGCGGACTCATCCACCCAGCCACTTGTTCGATAGCTTCTAGTTCGTCTCCAGAGCGCAGCCAAACTAACAATTTATTACTATCTGGGTCATAAAGATAATATTCTTCTACGCCGTAGCTTTGATAAAATCTGTATTTGTTAGTCATCTCCTTAGTGGTATTTCCAGGGGAGAGAATCTCAAAAACTACTTGGGGAGCAATATTGTCTTCTTTCCATTGCTGATAAGATCCGCGATCTCCTTTTGGTCTGCCAAAAGCTACCATAACATCGGGAGCAACTCTAAGCTTGTTGTTACCTTCAGTGGGATACCAAAGTAAGTCGCCAGCAACAAACACATTTGCATCATTTGCAAACAATAAATCCAAGTTTTTTTTAATCAGTACAATCAATTCAAACTGCTTGGTATTGTCTGCCATCGGTTGCCCGTCACTGTCGGGGTAGATGATATCTTTTTGAGTGACATCGGAGGCTACCATTGCTGTTCTCTCAATCGTTGGATGTTAATTTATTTATTTTAACTAATTGCTTGGTCGATACAATAAAACTAGCTAATTGGGCGATAGCTAGGCAAAATATGATGTAAGTTTACTACTTCCCCAATAACTGCGATCGCCGGAGCGCTAAATTGAGATTCTTCCACCTGCTTGACAATTGTTGCTAACGTTCCAACTAATTCTTCTTGCTCGATTCTTGTCCCCCAACGTACTAAAGCAATGGGAGTATCTACACTTAATCCGGCTAATTGCAACTGCTCAATAATGTAGGGTAAATTGTGAATTCCCATGTAAACTACAATCGTTTCTGAGCCATGAGCGATCGCACTCCATTTGACGATTGGGCGGTACTTTCCTGCGCCTTCATGCCCGGTGACAAAGGTAACTGAGGAGCTATAGTCTCGATGAGTTAATGGGATGCCTGCATAGGCTGGGGCAGCGATTCCTGAAGTTACGCCGGGGACAACTTCTACTGCTATTCCAGCTTTTATTAAGTCTGCCATTTCTTCGCCACCGCGACCAAATACAAACGGATCGCCACCTTTTAAACGTACTACTACAGCGTTATTTTGAGCTTTATTCATTAATAATTGAGTAATTTCTGCTTGACTTAAAGAATGACGACCTCGACGTTTTCCGGCATCCAATTTTTCAGCTTGAGGATTAATCATTTGCAAAATTGCCGCGCTAACTAAAGCGTCATAAACTACGACATTCGCACACTCTAATAGTCCTTTACCTTTAAGCGTAAATAGTCCCGGATCTCCTGGCCCTGCACCTACTAAGTAAACCTTTCCCAAACACTTTTTCTCTGTGTTATCGTTCATTAATCAATTAAATTAATAATTAAATTTGTAAGTTCTGTACTAGCGCCTAATGGTTCAACTAATTGGAAATTAATCGCAGGAAATTGTATTTTTAGCTCGTCTACCTTAGCAGTAATTGCATCAGTTATCCCACCCGCAAATAAGAAGTATGGCACAATGCCAATTTTTTTATAGCCAATATTAGCTAACTTTTCTACCTGTGTCTCTAATTTTGGTTGTATAGCCCAGTAAGCCGAAAATACGCCTAATTTCCTGGCAATTTCTTCTACAGGCGCTAAAGCGCCAGGGCGGCGGCTACCATGAGCGATTAGTATCCATGCTTCGACGGTAGTATTTGCCATCTGCTGGGTTAATAACTCAATTAAGCCCGTCCCCGTACCTAAATGAGCTTGCAAGTCTATAGTTATTTTCGGGCTGCTGATTTGCCTTGCTTTTTCTACTTCTTCAGGTATGTCTTCCATGACATGAACTCCAGGAAGCAGAAATAAAGGCAAAATTTTCAATCGGTCGCATCCGTGAGCTAATGCGCGATCGCACTTTTGTTTAATCTGTTCATGTAAAGGGAGCGGATCTAACTCTAAGTAAGCTATATCTACTAAGGGTTCTATAACTGTCAGTAAATTGTCAGCACTTTTACGGGAGTTATTTTTGCTGGTACTAACATCTAATAACTTGTGTTGATAAATTATTTTAGCTAGTTGCTCCATAGCAATTTGAGGACGCGGATCTCGGCTTCCATGAGCTACTAACAAATAGGCTGAAGGCATTAGGTAAGTATTTAGTTGCAACTTGTACTTATTTTATTAATATAGGCGCTCGCATCCTACTTAGTCTGTATAGTTTGCTGCGTTATGGGTTGGCAATTAAACATCCAATTTTAAAATTTTTATATTCAAACGTAGTATTTTTAACATAAAAAGTAGAAGTCAGCAGTATATTTACTGCTGACTTCTATTAGTTAAATTAGGCTAATCACGTAAATTACTTAGCTTGACTTTCTACGGCTGGGTCGGCAATATACCGGAAAGTTGGCTCAGAATTCCAAGGACCGCGCTCATCTTTGCCATTAGATGATAAGTTGTAGTAGATATCAACGGTTTCATCGGGTTGAATGCTACCAAACATTGGATCGGTTAATTTACCCATCGCATCCAACGCTTTCATAAACATCTGCGTATGAGAAATCTCTCTAGTCAATAAATGCACAAGAGTCTTTTTTGTACCTTCGTCAGTAGCTAACTTAATCAAAGCTTCGTAAGTTTGACGCGCTCCAGCTTCGGCAGCAATATTTGCTCTAAGATCGCGGACTACATCTCCACCTTCATTAAGGTAGCTTGCCGTCCAAGTATTGCCTTGACTATCTAGAAAGTGTGGCCCCATACCACGTACCGCGAACAAAGTACTCTTATAAGCTTCGGTTTGATCAACGTTTTTTGTATGAGCCTCGATCATTTTTCCTACCATCTCCAAGTGACCAAATTCTTCTATGGCAATATCTTGGAGCATATCTTTGATGCCTGCATCTTCAATATGAAAAGATTGTACCCAGTACTGCAAAGCTGCGGATAATTCACCTGTAGCTCCACCGAATTGCTCTAAAAGTAGTTGAGCAAAGCGCGGATCGGCTTCCTTAATATCTACTGTATGAATAGTCTCTTTCTTGTGAAAAAACATGAATTTCTCTCTTTTATAAAAATAGATCGGCAGACTAGCAAACTACCTGACTTTTGACTCAACCTAAATAATTATTGTTAAATAACTTTAGTCTTGCTTCTTTTTTATGTTAGTAGATGCATTAAACGCTATCATGCACCTTAAGAAAGATTTGGTATTTGAACTTACGTGGTAAAAATTAACATTACATGCTTTTACGAATGAATAAAATTATATTCCTACTTGATTAAAAGCTATTTTATACAAATATGTATTTGAAATTGTAAATTAATATTTTATTGTGATTTGGCAGAATAAGTATAAAAGTTTTGCATTACTCCAACTGTTTGAAAACGATATAGAGGCACAACAGAACTAATTGACAAGTTAGTGCGATAAATACTAAAGAAAATAAAATTTTGTCTTTGCGTACTGCGAACAATAATTTGCTTTATCTGCGGACGGTTGGAGTCGATTAAGGAGGCACATGAGTCTTGAACTAATGCTTCAAAAGCTTTAGGTACTTGGCTACAAACATCCTCTTTTAAATAAGTAGTAAGTTGTTCTGCTGCATATTCTTCATAAGTTGAGGAATCTGGGTTAGTTGTCGCCATTGCTATCCCTAACCCAGCTAAAATAAATAAACTAATGGATGCAAGCGGTTTTAAGCTTTTCATTATTTATTTTTGATACTAGTTCGTTATACCCGTTATGTGCAGCCTTAGTTAACGCCGATACCAATTAGCAATCTTTTGCGGAGAGATACTGAGTAAGTAAGCAATTATTGCTACTTGATTAATGAAAATAGTTTGCATGATTCCTAACTTTTGCCAGCGCCTTTTTGAAGTAATAACGGGAGTAGAAATAATTGCAATGCGTCCTCTACGTCTCAAACAACAAATTAGTTCAAAATCTTCCATAATTGGTAAATTAGCAAATCCCCCTAATTCGTGGAATAGGTGAGCCTTGAGGAATATAGCTTGATCTCCGTAGGGTAACGCGAAAATGCGCGATCGCATATTTACACCCATTTCCACTAATCTTAACCTCCATAAAGCGCTATCAATTCTCAAGGCAAACGCACCCGCCACAACATTACTCGCAATTGCTCGATAAACCATAGTATCAAATTGAATCGGTAAACGAGTATCAGCGTGCAGAAATAACAGAATCTCTCCGGTTGCAGTCTGTGCGCCAGCGTTCATTTGTTGGGCGCGACTAGCAGTATTAGATACTAAAACTTTTACTCCTAAATCTTTTACTATTTGCACCGTGCTATCTTGGCTACCGCCATCGACAACAATTACCTCGACATTTTTTGTACTAGCAATAGTAGCAGCAATATTTTCAGCCTCATTTAAAACAGGAATAATTACAGAAATACGAGCAGAATGTATCAAAATCTGGTGACTACCGAAATGAAAACGGAACAAGTTTATTGAAAAACAGTCAACATTAAGAAAAATTTTCGTGGGTTAAATCGTTGATAGTAAAGATTTTAGCTGAGAGGACTAAGTTACAATAGTTCTCAGTACAAGCTTTACTGGAAGGTCTTTGTCTCACTTTAAGCAAAGGGCATTGACAATCGCATCTTATCCCACAATACAAGAATTAAAGGCTTTTTAAGTCTGTTTTTTATTCATCATGCTTACTCAACATCGCAAGCCTGTAAGTTTGTCTCTAGTCTCCACAGACCTACCCCTATGGTCAGTTGTAGAAACTGCTGCAACACTATATCAAAAAACCTGCGAACAGTTCCATATAGTCTTGCACGAACCACCGTTGCAGCAGTTAGAACTAGCTACTCCTCGTTTACTCTGGCTTGATATTTCCCCTTACCGGGTAACAATGAGTATGCAAGCAAGCGGTAAAGTAAGTTATCGTCACTCATGGCAACAAGGCGCTTATGGGTATAGCTACTATTGGTTGCAAAGTCAATCATTCAAACCTCAAGAGCAATTGCGATTGCGTAATTTTACCTGTAATTTAAAATTGGTTGGGCAAACTTTGCCGGAAAATTTGCGTTTGGAATATGAGTTATGGTCGGAAAAAGTGCAAATGGGACGCTATACACTGAATTTAGATATTCACCATTAACTTATTGCGAATCATTGACGATAAGAGTGCGATGACCTATACTAATCATCGGATGTATTTGCAAATAATTTGCAACAACTAGGAAGCGGCGCGATCTCACAACATGGGAAACGATACACTACAAACTAAGGCAAAGCTATTATTGAGTCGCAGACAATTTTTAGAAGTTGCTTTAGCCGGGGTAGGTGTTACGGGTGCAGCCTTTGCTTATCAAGCACTCAATCAAAAGTCTACACCTGTGCGAATCCCGAACATCTCCTCTAATGACTTGCCAAAAGATAGCAATAACCCGATGGCAATCTTGCGGGATTTTGATTATGGAACGGTAAAGCGGGAAAAAGGACGGACGGTTAGAGAGTATAAAATTGTTGCTGAAAATTCAACAATTGCTTTAAATAGTGCCGTTGATTTTAATACTTGGAACTTTAATAATCGCATCCCAGGGCCAACACTAAGGGCAACTCAAGGCGATCGCATCCGGGTAGTATTTTACAATAATGGCGGACATTCCCATTCTATGCACTTTCACGGTATTCATCCGGCGGAAGCTGATGGTTTGCGCCCTGTACGTCACGGAAATGCGGCAATTTATGAATTTGATGCCGAACCTTTTGGCGTTCAATTATACCATTGCCATGTTGAACCTGTAACACGGCACATTAGCAAGGGATTGTATGGAATGTTGATTATCGATCCGCCCAAACCTCGCCCCCCGGCTGATGAAATCGTGCTAGTTATGGGAGGATTTGATACAAACGATGATAACAAAAATGAGTTTTACGCCTTCAATGGGCAACCAAATTATTATAAAACTCATCCGATTCCTATCTATCAAAATCAGCTAGTGCGGCTTTATTTGCTTAACATGATTGAGTTCGATCCGGCAGCTACTTTTCACCTCCATGCTAACTTTTTTCAAGTTTATAGAACGGGTAGAACTCTTAAACCTACGGAAGAAAGCGACGTAATTACAATGGGGACGGCGGAGAGACATATTTTAGAATTTGCTTACAAATATCCGGGCAAATATATGTTCCATCCTCATCAAGATGCGATCGCCCAAGAGGGATGTATGGGTTTATTTGAAGTTTTTCCAGCAATTTAGTAAAGTTTTTCACTCACAGTAAATAAATACCATGTCTATTCTACGATTTTTGTCTCTCACTTTTGCGGCGGCTATGCTCTCAGTTTTATTTAGCTGCAATCAAACGCCATCTGTTACAACGCCAAATGTTGCGCCTAGTAACGTTTCTAGTCCTGTGGTAGTTGCAAGCAAAAACAGAATTAATATTAATAATGCTATTTTATCGGAGTTAGATAAATTAGAGGCAAAGTTAGGTATTCCGGCTTTATCTAACCAAATTCAAGCCCAACGTCCTTATGGCAGCCCTGAAGAATTAGTAAGTAAAAAGGTAATTAATCAAGCTCAATACGAGCAAATTAAAGACATGGTGACAATTGAGGATATTGTGCTTACAGGTGTTGCTAAAGATGTCGATTACATGACTAAGTTGGGATTAATGAAGGGACACTTGTTCGTGGCTAAAGAACTCCTAGACTTACAAAAACCCGCTCAAGCTGAACCTCATATTGGACATCCAGTAGAAGAAATTTATGTAGATGTAGAGGATCAATTAAACGAGCGTAATGTCCCAGAATTTAAAACAAGTTTGATTAGTTTGCAAGACTTGGTGAAAGCTAAATCTGCAAAAATAGATACTAATTTTACTGAAGCTGTAAAATCGGTAGATAATGCGATCGCATTTTTGCCAGACGCAATGCGATCTTCGCCAGAATTTGTCTTACAAGTAATCAACGGATTGCTAGACACGGCTAATTCTGAATATACCGCAGCGATCGCCAATGGCAAAATATCCGCCGCCATTGAGTATCAAGACTCGCGTGGTTTTGTTATTTATGCAGAGGAGTTATACAAAGGTATTTCCAGCCAAGTAAGCGCCGCAAGTGCAGATACCGATAAATTGATTGCTAGTAACATGAGCGAATTAAGTAAAAATTGGCCCTCTGTGATTCCTCCCGCTACGCCTGTAAATCCTCCTGCTGTAGTTACACAGTTGATTAAAACCATTGAAAAAGAGTCGCAGAAAGTGTTAGACAGTAATACCACTACTAACTAATAAAAAATATGCGCGAACTTGACCAAGAAAAAGCGATTACTTTGCTTAACTCCATCATGGAATGCGAATTGGCGGGAGTAGTACGTTATACTCATTATTCCTTGATGGTGACAGGCCCCAATCGCATCCCGATTGTAGATTTTTTTAAAATGCAAGCAACCGAATCTCTTACCCACGCCCAGCAAGTAGGGGAAATCCTCACAGGGTTAGAAGGACATCCCAGTTTAAAAATTGCGTCAATGGAAGAAACTTTCCAACATTCAGTCAAAAATATTCTGGAAGAAAGTTTGAATCACGAAAAGCGCGCGTTAGACTTGTATAAATTGTTGCTTGAGACGGTCAGTGATGCTAGCGTCTATTTAGAAGAATTTGCGCGGACAATGATCGGTACGGAAGAATTGCATAACATAGAAATAAAAAAAATGTTGCGTGATTTTAGCGGTAGTGCGGTTTAAAGACATCCAAAAACTAATGTAGAGACGTTGCATTGCAACGTCTCTACATTAAAATTCCTATTTCCGCCAAAATTAAAATACCAAAAATAAACTTATGAATTTTAGTGCGGCTATACCTACATTTGTAATTACTCTTCGCGAAGGAGTAGAAGCAGCATTAGTAGTAGGAATCGTACTTGCTTGCTTAAAAAAAGCTGGACAAAAGCGATTAAACTCTTGGGTTTACGCGGGTGTAGGAGTAGGAATAGTTGTTAGTGCTTTAGTGGGAATACTTTTTAGCCTCTTAATCCCTATTATTAGCGCCGCTAATCCAAAGTACACGACGGTAGTTGAACCCTTATTAGAGGGAGGATTTAGTGTAATTGCGATCGCCATGCTGAGTTGGATGTTAGTGTGGATGACTAGCCAAGCTAGATTTATGAAGGCGCAAGTAGAAGGAACAATTAGCGCGGCTTTGCAAGACAAAAATGCTGGCTGGGGCGTTTTCACCTTGATTTTGATTGCTGTAGTGCGAGAAGGCTTTGAAACCGTACTATTTATTACTGCCAACTTTCAACAAGGCTTATTCCCGGCTTTTGGGGCTGTAGCAGGGGTTTTAACCGCCGCCTTTATAGGAGTATTGCTGTTTCAATGGGGAGTCAAAATTAACATTCGTTTGTTTTTTAAAACTATGGGGGTGTTATTGCTACTAATTGTCGCCGGATTAGTTGTCTCTGCTTTAGGACACTTTGACGTAGCTTTTGCAACGTTGTCACAAATGGATCGATCTTCTCAAGGCTTATGCTTTTACTACGAACGATTTACTAAAAATCCTTCCTGTATTTTAGGCGCAAGAGTTTGGAATACATCAAAAATACTGCCCGATGACCAGTTTCCAGGAGTAGTATTTAATGCTTTGTTTGGCTATACAGAAAATCTGTTTATTGTGCAAGCTATCGCTTACGTCGTGTTTTTGCTAACTATAGGTAGTATCTATTTTCGGAGTTTAGGCGGTAAAGTAAATAAAAAAACTGAGCCTTCACTTCAATTACCGTTAAGCACAGGGCGAGATTAAGCTGAAAAATAATATGGCTTTAGTCAAAGAATTGTTTACGCATCCAGTCAAAGGGCTAACTCCACAGAAATGCGATCGCGTATTTTTGCTCTGCGATCATGGCATTCCGGGCGATCGCGCTTTTGCTTTAATGTACGATGTTACTACTGATATTCCCGACACTGCCATACCTTGGATGCAGAAAAAAAACTTTGCGATGCAGTGCGATTTACCAGTTTTAGCCGCTTTAAATTGCCAGTACGACAGTAATACTACAATTATGAGTATTAATCAGGGCAATCGGGAGTTACTAAGCGCTGCAACTAATACTTTAGAAGGACGCGATCGCCTAAGTAGCTTTTTTAGCGCGTATATAGCCCCCCACCGTCCCCAGAAAGGAACTTTGCGCCTAGTTGGCGATCCAGGAGGTAAAACCCGTTATAGCGATCGCCAACCTGTGCATATATCCTTAGTTAGTCAAGCGACTTTAGACGCACTTTCAAGCGCCGCAGGACAAGAAATCGACGCGCGGCGTTTTCGTCCTAACGTTGTGTTAGAAGGCGTACCCGCTTGGGAAGAATTTAACTGGGTAGGGCAAGAATTACAAATAGGACAAGCAAGAATTAGAATCTCTGCGCCAATTACTCGTTGTCTAAATATTGATGTTAACCCTGATACGGGAGAGCAAGATATTAAGCTTTTTTCCTTACTAAAGCAGCACTTTGGGCATAAAGAAACGGGTGTAGTAGCGCGAGTAATTAGTAGCGGAGATGTAGCGGTAGAGGAAATAGTTAGCGAATAGTTGTTGTGCGATCACTTGTAGTAGCGCAAGTATTGCTAAAGACAACGGAGAAGGGGAGATTCGAACTCCCGGAAGCTTTCACTTCATCTGATTTCAAGTCAGACGCAATCGACCACTCTGCCACCTCTCCAATTCAGTCGGTCAAAACTGACAGATGACTATCATAGCTTAGGATGACACTTACTGCACCAATTAATTTATTAACTGGTAAGCAATACTATAGAAGTTGGGATCAAGATTGATAAATTTAGGATAGTTAGATGGTTACAACCAATGAATCTGTAAGCATTCCTATCGAAATAACCGTTGCTGAAAAACGTGTTAGTTTCTATAACCTTAGTTGGCAATCTTATGAGCAAATTTTAGCGGCGCTTGGTAACAAACGAGCAGCACGGCTTACTTATTACAAAGGAACTTTAGAAATTGTGAGTCCTTTAGAAGAACATGAAAGCGCTAATAGCTTGATAGGACAACTAATTGAGCTTCTGACTGAAGAACTTAATCTAAATCTCAAAAGCATGGGTTCAACTACCCTAAATAAACCTGAATTAAAAGTCGGCGCAGAACCCGATAAATGTTATTACATTCAAAATGAGCCTGCGGTACGGGGTAAGATAGTAGACTTAGCAATCGATCCTCCGCCAGATTTAATTGTAGAAGTAGATATTACTCATACAGATATTAATAAAACCCAACTGTATCAAGATATGAAAGTGCCAGAGTTTTGGCGCTATAACGGCAAAGCTTTAACTATTTACCTATTAAATGAAGATCGATATATAGAATCAGTTACTAGCCCTACTTTTCCCTTACTAACTAAGTCAAAGATTTACGAATTTTTGGCGCAGTGTAATACTGAAGGCGAAACCCAAACTAAGCTATCTTTCCGTACTTGGCTGCAAGAACAGATGCGATCGCTATAATTTTTAGGATAGTTATCTTGTCTCCTCATGTCTGCATCTATTAATTTATTAAGCGAAAATCGCTGTTTTGACGGTACAGTTGGCTTTTACAACCATCAATCGCAAACCTGTAATAGTGAAATGCGTTTCTCTATTTACCAGCCGCCGCAAGCCTCCTCTCAAAGCGTCCCAGTGCTGTATTTCCTTTCTGGTTTGACTTGTACAGAAGAAAATTTTACTTTCAAAGCAGGGGCGCAACGTTTCGCCGCCCAATATGGTTTGATGCTAGTTGTCCCCGATACTAGCCCGCGCAATACAGGAATAGAATGCGAAAATGAGGATTGGGATTTTGGTAGTGGGGCGAGTTTTTATGTAGATGCGACCCTTGCACCCTGGAAAGCAAACTATCAAATGTACAGCTACATTGTTAAAGAATTACCCGCAATAATTACCGATAATTTTCCAGTACGAGCAGACAAACAAGGCATCTTTGGGCATTCTATGGGCGGTCATGGGGCGCTAGTGTGTGCTTTGAGAAATCAGGAGCTATATAAGTCAGTGTCCGCCCTAGCGCCAATTGTTGCCCCCTTGCGTTCTCCTTGGGTTGATAAAGCTTTTACCAAATACCTCGGAACTAATAGGGAAGCTTGGAAGGAGTATGATGCTACTGAACTTGTGCTTACATCTAATTATCAGCGCCCAATTTTGATTGACCAAGGTGCGGCGGATAAGTATTTAGACCAGCTTCAGCCCCATTTGTTCGAGGAGGCTTGTAAGGCGGTGAAGCAGCCTTTAACTCTGCGTTTTCATCCCGGTTACGATCACAGTTATTACTTTATTGCTACCTTTATTGAAGATCATATTTGCCACCATGCCGCCATTTTGTGTGATTAAATATGCACTATTCATGCTCTTGCTGCGGTTATTTAACATTTACCGAAGTTTGTGGAACGTTTGAAATCTGTCCAGTTTGTTTCTGGGAAGATGATAGTACCCAAAGTAAAGCTCCGAATTATGAAGGCGGAGCTAATGAAATTAGTTTGTTAAAAGCAAGGGAAAACTTTGTAAAATATGGAGCAGTTAAAGAAGAATTTATGGGCAACGTTAGAAAGGCATTGCCTGAAGAAACTCCTTGATGGATAACTATTTGCGGCTTTTCCAGTATCCAGGTTCTCGGCTACAATGCGTTACCGCCAAAATCAGAATATAGTCTTGTTCAACAGTATAGAGAATCATATATGGAAATTTGCGCGTCATACAACGCCGCATATCCTCATTAATCACAAGATAACGAGTGGGATACTCTTTAATTTGATATACTGCATCCTCAATAGAATTAATAAATGCCTGCGCTAACTCAGTTCTTTGTTTTTTGTAGTGTTGAACCGCATCAGCGTACTCTGCTAGGGCTTCAGGGTGAAATACATATTTCATTGCTCAAGTAATAACCTTGCTTGAGACAAAGCTTCATCTCCTGTAACTGTCTGTACAGAGCCGCTTTGCACTTCATCCCGTCTTTTCTTTGCTTCCACGAGCCAAGTTGCCTGAATAATTGGGTCGATATCAAACTCTAAGCTTTCTACTAGCTTTTCTACTAGAATTGCTCTTGATCTACTAGGTAAAGATAATATTTCTTCTGTCAGTTGCTCAATTGACCGCATAACATTTTGCCAAATGCTTAACCAGTGCTTGTATCGTAATAAGTTTAGCCCAAGTCCCAAGAATTAATTAGAAGCGATCGCATTTACTAATTAGTGTAATGCGATCGCCCTGTATCTTTAATTAACTTACAGCAGGTGAAGGCGCTGTTAAGTAGCTAGGTAAAGAGTTTTGTAAGGTTTTGCCATAAAGCGCCAAAGCATTACCGCCTAACAATAGTTCTAAATGTTCACGGTCATAATCGGCAACTTCTGCCGCATCTTTGACACAATTATGCAATACTCCGTCCCAATGTCCGTAGTCTCCAGAGAAACAAGTTAAGTGTTTGCCTATTTCACCCATCGCTACAGGAAGGTAAGCGGGGCCCGGATCGTCGGATTCAAAGGAAGTATAAATTTGTCCTCTATGAAAATACTCCATTGGATCGCGGTGACGTAAGTCGTAATGCTCGTACAAGCTTTCATCATTGATTTTTGCCGGATCGTGTTGAGTATTCCACAATAAGTCAAACATATTCTTTGCTTGACTAATTAAGTTGAAGTTGTTGCTAGTGCCTCTTTCTTGCACCATTAGCTTAGTAAACTCCATCAAAGAAGGGCGATAAGGCTTCTTAGGATCGAAGTCCCGAATCCTTTTTTCCCAATGCTCGTGGAAAGCATGAGCCAAATCTGGCAACCAACCGCAACCACCTTCTAAAAAGCCTACACGCAAAGTAGGGAATTGTTCAAAAGCGCCATCAAAAACCATTCGCGCTAAAGCTAGTTGTTGCTGATTTCTTTGTACAAAAATATGTGTAAGTACAAAAGTTTCCGTATAGTCAGCAATTCCGCCTACCATATACGAACCTGGGCCGCCATGAATACCAAGGGCAATATCTAAGTCTACCGCCGCTTGCAAAATGGGGCGAAAGTCTGGGTGACTGATAGTTTTGCAACTACGTATTTCTGGGAAAGCATCGGGGGCTTTGGGGTGAGGAATGGGCATATTTGGCGCAACTGCTACGCTAATCATGCCTAATTCGTTGATACAACGGTGCATTTCAGCAACAGCTTCGTTGACATCTTGCAGAGGTAAAACACCAATGGGCTTGAGTCTGTTATCGTAGCCTCTACAATCATCCGCTATGTAGCTGTTGTAAGCGCGACAAAGGGCGATCGCGAAGTCTTTATCTAAAATACTCGAAAAGACTAAATTGAGCGTACCGTAAATCACATGAACATCTACCCCTTCGGTGTCCATATGTTCGATGCGTACGCGGTTAAACATTGCCCCTAGCGTTGTGTCGGGGTGTAAGTTGCGAAAACCGCCTTTACCCATCCCTTGGGGCTGCGGAAACATCCGCATATAATCATTTTTGCCCGTTGCTGGATTAAAGTCTACAATCCTTGCTCTTTGGTCGCCGAGACTGTCGATCGCAAGTCCGATGCGATCGCGGTACTCTGGATCTAAATACTCGCGCAATACTAAGGGATTTTCTAACTTGTGGGCATCGGCATCAATGACTTTCAAACCCTGATACATGAATTATCCTCAAAGTCAATAGGTGAAATTTTTTTGCAGCACTCGGTCTAATGTAGCGAAAACAAGCTGTATTAGCTAGTTTTTGGCTGACAAATTTAAAATTAAGCCGTTTTTTGTTGCAAATATTGCCAAACTTGGCGCAAACCAAACCACCGTTGAAACGACCACATTAAGGAGGTAGGAATAGTTACCCAGACAGGGTATTTAGCAAAAGCGGGTTGATTCTTTTCAAAAATAAAGTGTCCGCCTATAGCCAACACTTGCGTTAAAACTAAGCAAACCACCGTCAGCCGCCAATCGTAGAATAAAATGAATGGAGAGGCGATCGCTAAAATATTAGTAATATGGTGCAATAGTTGATTAATGGGGTGCTGGTGACACTGGGCAAAATAAACTTTAGCTTCTTGAAAATAAGTCAAAATAATTCTCCTTTTAGTTGCTAATTTACCACCATCGCAGTTGTAGCAAGTTCCGCTCTGGCTGACTCAATTCCTCTTCTGTTAACCAATCTACCAACTTGTAAGTACCAAAAACTTTATCCCACCAATCTACAGCTAAACCAAAATTGTGATCCCACATTCCGTACTTATGATGAACGTAATGAACGGGCATTTTCATCCAAAAACACTTAGTGGGGTTTTCGTGTTGGAGTTGATGAGCATAAGCGGAGAAAGCAGCGTATGCAAGACTACCCAAAAGCCAGCCAATACCCGCAATCCAAGAGTACAGGAACATCGCCGCGATTAAAACAATAGCTCCTTGGATATAATCTCGAAATTCCCACAGTACACCTTGTCCGATGTTCTTTCGATGGTGTTCTAAGTGACGCGCGCCGACTTTTTTTGAGACGTGCATCAATCGATGCAGCCAATACTCTAATAAACTTGCTAAGACAAAAGCTAAAGTAAAACAAAAAACCGCCAAAGATACGTCTGACGCTTTCAGCATAAATCCTCCTACAGTGTGGATTAGGCATTATTGATTTTTAATCCGATCAAGCTAAATTTTGCAACCTCATAATGGCAAATTTCTTACTTCCCCTTCTAACTACTGTCGCTAATCAAGTTAAAAATAACTTTATCCAAAAAACTCGACAAACAAACGCTGTTCAAGAACAATTTTTGCGAAAGCTACTTTTTGCGTATCAAAATACTGAGCTTGGACGCGCTTACAAAATCGGCGAAATCAAAACTATAGATCAGTTTAGAAGCCGTATTCCCGTTTTACCTTATAGCAGTTACGAGCGATTGTGCGATCGCATTGCCAAAGGAGAACAAAATATTCTTACTAGCGACCCGGTAGTATATTTTAATCTTACTAGCGGTTCTACGAGCAAGCAAAAGCTAATTCCCGTTACTAAACGTTTTCAAAATTCCTTACTTCAACCCAATCTCACCAGCATCGGCTTTTTACAGGAAGCCTTGAAATCCCAAGGGCGCAAATTTGGCAAACTTCTAGCCACAAATTCCGTCCAACTTGTCGGGACAACTAGCGGCGGTATTGACTACGGGACTGCAAGTGTGGGAGTTTTACGCATGGGAAAGTTTGTCTACGAACAACTATTTGCTCATCCTTACGAAACTTTGCAGCCTGCCGATAGTTTAGCTCGTCATTATATTTGCTTGTTATTTGCTTTAGCAAACCCCAATTTGCGCGGAATTGGGGCAAATTTTCCGATGTTGGTATTGCGAATCTGCAACTATTTAGAGCTTTACACCGAAGACTTAATTAAGGATTTGGAAACCGGAAAAATCGCTAGTTGGTTAAGTTTAGAGCCAGAAGTTCGCGCCCTTTTAGAACGACAAATAGTGGCAAACCCCCGTCGCGCCGCGCAATTAAGAGAAATTTACAAGTCTCATGGCATCTTGACTCCAAAACTTGCTTGGTCTAACCTATCTTTTGTGGCTACGGCGCGGGGCGGCACGTCTGATTTTTACTTTGAGCGATTTCCTACTTACTTTGAGGATACACCGGGTTTTGGAGCGGTTTATTCCTCCGCCGAAGGCACGTTTAGCATTAACCACGCTCTCAATACCGATGGTAGTATTTTAGCGATTGAAAGTGGCTTTTTTGAGTTTATCCCCCAAGACCAATGGGAAGCGGCTCATCCCCAAACTTTACTCGCAACAGAAGTTAAACCGGGGGAACTTTACCGGATTTTAGTGACTAATTACAGTGGCTTTTACCGTTACGATATTGGCGATGTGGTTGAAGTTGTGGGTTTTTACGAGCAAGCGCCGTTGCTCGTATTTCGCTATCGTCGCGGTGGGTTGATTTCCTCTACTACAGAAAAAACTACCGAGTTTCATGTAACTAAAGTAATGCAAGACTTGCAGCAAAAATTCTCTGTACTTTTAGAAGATTTTTGTATAACTTTATCCGACGAGACACTTCCGCCTTCTTACCTTGTCAACATTGAACTCGCGCCTGGTGAAATCTTAGAAGATTATTCAGGATTTTTAACAGCTTTCGATCTATTGCTGCAAGAAAATAATACTTCCTACGCAATTAAACGTCCCGATCCTATTCCCTCCCCACGCTTGCGAGTGCTTGCGTTGGGAAGCTTTGCGATTGTACGTCAGCGTCAGTTGCTTAAAGGCATTCCCGATTCTCAACTAAAATTTCCGCATATCAGCGATGATCGCAATTTTCTATCAGGGTTAAAGGTAGAGCAAGAAATTAGACTTGATTAACCATCTTGACTCAACAACATTAAAACTCCCGCCGTAATCGCCACAAGCGCCGCCCCATAAAAAACTGTTTCTAATCCACCATAATTAAACATTGGTCTAAGAATAATTGGAGATAAAAACTGTCCCAAAAACCCCGCTCCTGTACCCGCCGCTAAAACACTCGATCGCAAATTGGGGATAGCAAGATTGGCTAAAGCGCTATAAACGTTGGGTAACACTAGCCCAAACCCTACACCAAACAAAATCGCCGTGAAAATAATGGGGCCGATTGTGTGCAGTAAAGGTATAAGTATCAATGTTATAGCCATCAATGTACAGCCCATTGCGATCGCCCTAGGCAACCCCAATTTCTGCGCCACCCCTTTGCTCCCAAAAGCGGAAATAGCCGCCGCTCCGATGGCTCTTGAAGCTAAGACAACACCGTTTAAAACTGCCCCCGCCCCAATTGTGGTTTTGAGGTAAAGCGGCGCGTAAATCACCACTGCATACATGGCAACAGATACCAATAGCAACGTAAGTAACAACCATAAAGTTTGAGGTTGTCTTAAAACTTGGCTTAATTTGTAGTTTATTTCCTTTGCCAGGGCTGGTTTTTTGTCTTTCCTCAAAACTACCCTTGCTAAAATAGCTAAAGGCAGTCCTAAAGCGTAAAGATAAAAAGTATATTGCCAGTTATTAGCCCCCACGAAGCCCCCAAGAAGCGGGAACAAAATTCCTGTAATTGTTAGGGTGCTGGTAGCGTAGCCTAGTGCTACACTTCGGGACTCTCCTTCGTAGTTACTGCCTAATAACCCCAAACTAGCGGCGGCGATTCCTCCACTAGCTGCGCCAATCAAACCCCGCGTCACTAATAAGGGGATAAAACTGGACATAAAAGCTCCCGCTACCCCAAATAGAGCGTAACAAAATAGCGAAGCAACTAACACTTTTACTCGCCCTAGGCGGTCTGCCAGAATGCCCAATAAAGGGCTAAACAAAGCCAAGGTGAGACAATGGACGCTAACTAAATTGGCAGCCAGTCCCGGATCTAGTTGGAGTTGTTGTACTATATCGGGTAGAACCGGGGCGATTACACCCCCCGCCATAGTAGTTAGGGAACCAGATGCTAAAAGGATTAATAACTTAGGATCGTTTAGTTTCAAAAAATTATCGCTCGTTTTGTCTACAGTCAAAATAGGTGTATAAATTTTTACAACGCCAGTATAGATCGCTGACTTACAGATCTATATTTTGACTAAAAAAATCCTTAACGCTAAATTTTGTCATAGAAGTTGTCAACAATACCGATAATGAAGCAACTAGCCCCAAATTTAACTAGCCAAGTAGTCGAAAATAATGTCCGCGAAGTAGGTATAAATCCTAACTATTGGTATGCGGTAGGGTGGGCAGACAGACTAAAAATTGGGGAAATCATGCCTGTGGTTATTTGGTCACAGGCGATCGCAATTTACCGCGACGAACTAGGTCAAATCCATGCCCTAGAGGACGCGTGTCCCCACAAAGGCGTTGCCCTCCATCAGGGTGCAGTAACGGGCTGTAATCTTGCTTGTGGGTATCATGGGTGGGAATTTAACGGCGAAGGGGATTGTGTCAATATTCCCTACTTACCCAAAACCCAAAAGCTACCCCGCGCCCAAACCCGTAGTTATCCAGTAGAGGAAAAATATAATGTAATTTGGCTATTTCCGGGCGATCGCGCTTTAGCTAACACCCAAAACTTACCAGATATTCCCGAACTCAGTCAAAAAGAATGGTTAGTAGTTCCTTTGTCTGCCCACTTTCAGGCACATTTTTCAATCTGCAATGAAAATACTATGGATGTATTTCATGGCTTTTTGCACCAAAAATTACAAGGTTGGTTCGATCCGGTACTTGTAAACTTGCGCGAGACAGAAACCGCCGTTTGCGCCGATTATCAAGTTTCCTATCGCGGGTGGATGGCTAAATTTTTGGGACTAAGCGAAAAAGCCGACCAAGTTACAACTTTACCCGTAGCAGTTCAGTATCATTACCCTAACTACTACACAACTTTGCAAGGAGTTTCTAGCCTGTACCTTTTTAGATTGCCCGTAAGTGCTACAGAAAGTAGGTCTTTTGCGTTGTTTTTCTTTAAAGTTCGTCTACCGCAGTCAATTTTAAAACCGTTACAGCCATTGTTACAAAAGCTGCTAAGGCGTTTAGTATTAGAGAAATTTTTAGCTCAAGATATAGAGATGATTGAAAGCGAACAACGGACTTATTTAGCTAACCGCGATCGCCGTTACGTCGAAATCAACCCAGCAATCATTGCTATTCAACGATTAATTGTGCGACAGTACGAACAATTTTTACAACAATCTAGTCAAAAAAAATGAAAGATAAATTTATGCAAAGACATTCCGATAAAATGTTTTTACTAGATAAATTTCTTAATAAACAGTATCATGTGTTCTCTAATAAGGCTTTTGCTAAAGACTAGATAGCAAATATAGAGCCAGCGAGAATCTATTGAGCTACAAACAATCGGCTATTTGGTAAAAGGTGAGGGGAGTAAGTTAGTGCAAGTTATCAAAGAGTATGTTCAACGCTGGTATGAAAGTGGACTCGAGCCTGAGGAGTATATTTGTCATCAAAAGCAAGGAAACTTAGTAGAAATTGAAGAAGCAGCTACCGGAAGTCGCCAAACTGCTCTGACTTTTTGTACTAATGATGTATTAGGGCTAGTTCATAACGAAGCTGTAAAGCAAGCGGCAATAGACGCAATTATTCAGTATGGCACGTCTAATAGCTCTTGCTCGGTTTTGAGCGGTCGCATTGACCTACATAGACAGCTAGAAGCAGAAATATCTGATTTTAAGCATCTACCCCATACCCAACTATTTCTCAATGCTTGGATGGCGATGCAAGCGTTGATGGATGCCTTTTGTCACTTGGCAATTCCCGTACCAGGGTTTACTCATACTCGCGAAACTTTGATTTTGACCGATGTGCTAAATCACGGCTGTATTGTTTCGGCAGTTGTTAATGCTGGAACTCGGTCGGGTAAGGTGTTTGGGCATAGTCCCAACGTTAGAGTAAAAGCTTATCGTCACTGCGACGTAGAAGACTTGGCGCGCAAGTTACGCAGGTATGTCCGCCCAGGTGATCGCATTATGGTAGTTTCTGATGCCGTATTCTCAATGGATGGAGATATTGCCCCGCTCCCAGCCATGATAGAGGTGATGCAAAACTATCCTGGTAGCGTGCTATTAATGGACGAAGCCCACGCAAGCGGCTCGATAGGAGCTACCGGACGCGGCATTTACGAGCATTTTGGTATTTTACCTAGCCATGCAATTGAAAAGGGCATTATCCCCCTGATTATGACTACTTTTTCTAAGTTTGCCGCTTCGGCGGGTGCAGCAATTAGCACTCATGTTAGGGAACTAATCCCGTTACTAAACGTATCGCCTACTTCTATTGGCACAATTTCTTTACCGCCACCTTTAGCAGGAGCAGCTTTAGAGAGCATTCGACAAGTGCGGAAATCACCCGAAATAGTACAGCAATTGCAAGCAAATACTCAATACTTGCGATCACGTTTAACTGAGCGTGGTTTTACAGCTATTGGCGAAACTAACGTAATTCCCGTCATTTTACCGCCTGAAATTAATCCAAAAATGTTTGGCAAACAAATGATGGTTAATTACGGTCTTTGGGTGTCGCCGATTTGGTTTATAGCCAAGCCTCGCATCCGTATTACCGTTAATGCCCTCCATACTCAGCAGGAAATGGATCGTTTGGTTGCCGGAATGGTAGCAACTAGAGATTTGTTGTATGAACCAACAATTAGTGCTTAATTGGTGATGGGTAATTGGTAATTGGTAATCAACTATTAGTTCTTAATTAGTTAACTGTTGGCTAATAACTAACAGCTTATTAACCAAATTTATTTGTGTCAAACTCAAATTTTCAGATCCGGGCAGTAACAAACAAAGCCGACAGCGAGATATTTTTAGATGTCCCTAGTCGGGTATATAAGGGCGATGCTAACTGGGTTCCACCAATCCGGAGCGGCGTTGCCAAACAATTTGCCCCAGAAAATTCATTTTTTCAGTATGGCAAGTTGCAACAGTTTATAGCCGTATCTCCCAGTAATGAGCCTTTGGGCAGAATAGTTGCTGCTGTTAACCATCGTTTAATTGAAACTGAAGGTAAAGATGTTGGGTTGTTTGGCTATTTTGAGTGTGTAGAAGACTATGCGATCGCTCAAGCGTTGCTAAAATCTGCCCGTAAATGGCTGCAAGATCAAGGTATGGCAGTTATTAGAGGGCCCATCGATTTATCTACTCATAACAACTGTTTGTTTTTAGTTGATGGCTTCGATTCGCCACCAATGATTTTGATGCCCTATAATCCGCGTTATTATCCAGAATTTATGCAGCTTGATGGCTGGAATAAAGCAAAAGATGCCTATGCTTACGAATTACCCATCGGTGCAGGATTATCAGAAGAATTTACAAAGGCGCATAGAATTGCTTGCAAATCTGGCGTTAACTTTCGGCTAATTAGAACCAAAGGCGCAGCTTTTGAGGAAGATTGCCACAACCTTTACAATTTGCTCAATGCCGCCTATTCAAACAACTGGAGTTATACGCCGCGCACCGAAGAAGAATTTTTAGCTGAGGCTAAATCCTTACAAAGTATAGTAGATCCCGACGCTTTCCCGATTGCTGAATATGAAGGGAAGATGATTGGCTGTTTTGTGGGATTGCCAGACTACAATATGGTGCTAAAACATCTAGGCGGAAAACTAGATTGGCTAGGAACTTTAAAATTTCTGTGGTATCGGCGACAAATAAATAGAGGGAGAGTAGCTTTAGTTTGCGCGTTGCCCGAATATCGCCGCAAAATGGTGGCAGCAGCTTTAATCTATTTAGGAATGCAAGGCGTACTTAAGGAAGGAAAACCTTACAAAGATTGCGAACTTTCTTGGGTGTATGAAGATAATTACCCATCTCGCAAATTGATCGAAGCTTGCGGAGCCAAAATTTATAAAACCTATCGCATTTACGAAAAAGCTTTATGAAAGCGCTAGTTACTGGGGCGAATGGGTTTACAGGTTCTCACTTAGTAAAAGTTTTAGTAAATAATGGCGATCGCGTTATTGGTTTAGTTAGAAAGTCGAGCAACTTAGATCGTTTAGCTAATTGTGACATTGAGCTAGTCTATGGAGACATTACAGATTCCGCCGCCTTACAGCAAGCGATCTCCGGGGTAGATGTAGTTTTTCATACCGCCGCCTATGTAGAGATAGGAATTGTCAACGAAAAAGAAATGGAGCGAGTAAACGTAGAAGGAACCCGCACCGTGTTAGAAGTTGCCAAAGCTTGCAATGTTAGTAAAATAGTTTATTGCAGTACCATCGGCATATTTGGTGATACTGGGGGGCAAGCTATTAATGAAGGATTTAAACGTACTCAACAAGGCTTTTCTTCAGCTTACGATCGCACAAAGTACCTTGCTCAAGAATTAGTCGATAGTTTTGCATCCCAAGGATTGCCCGTAGTAAGCATTTTGCCTTCTGGCATTTTTGGCGCAGACGATCCACATTTTCGCCCTATATTGCAGCAATTTATCAACAGAAAGCTAAAACTGTGGGCAGGAGGAAGTCGCGTTACGGGCATTGTTCATGTAGACGACTTAGCCGCCGCGATGATTCTAGCCGCCGAAAAAGGCATTAATGGAGACAAATACATTATTTCCGCCGGAGACTTAACAACGAAAGAAATGTTTGCAACCATGGCAAGCTTTACAGGCATTCCCGCACCCCGCGAAGCCCCTAAATGGTTAGTTAGGCTTGCCGGAAACCTGTTAGATCCTTTAGGGAGGTTATTTAAATTTCAACCACCTCTAAGCCGGGAAAGAGTGCATTATATATACGATCGCTGCGTGAGAGTATATGCTACTAAAGCCCGTACAGAATTAGACTGGCAACCCCGCTCGGTGACAGAAACTTTAAAAGAATTAGTTACTCTTTGAGCGTCCCATCTTCCAAATAAGTAACGCTATCAGCGACATCAATAATACGCGGATCGTGCGTCACCATCAGCACTGTACAACCTTGCTCTTTCGCCAAAGCACGCAATAATTCAATTACTGAATGTCCGCTTTTTGAATCCAACGCCGCCGTTGGTTCGTCTGCCATAATTAATTGAGGAGAACCTGCTAAAGCCCGCGCGATCGCTACTCGTTGTTTTTGTCCTCCAGATAAATCGCTGGGTTTTTGCTCTGCCTGATTTTCTAAGCCTACTTGCCCTAATAGCACCTGTGCTTGATGCTTTGCAGTTTTTCTATTTATTCCCTGAATATTTAGCGCCACTTCAATGTTTTCGCTGGCGGTGAGTGCGGGAAATAAGTTGAAATTTTGAAAAATAAAGCCAATATTTTGCTGTCTAAATTTCGCTAATTTTTGGCGAGACATACTTGTAATATCTTCACCTAATAAACTTACTTTCCCTCTAGTTGGTGTCATCAACCCAGCCAAAATAGAGAGCAAAGTAGTTTTACCCGAACCCGACGGGCCCATTAGTAACTGAATATTGCCTTTGGGAATTGCTAAATCTATACCTTTCAATATTTGAAAGCATCGTTTTTGAGATTTAAACTCCATTTCCACACCCTTAGCAACAATTACTTTACTTTGGGTAGTAACCAAATCAATACCTAGAGCTTCAATTTGATTAGGAAAATTTTTAAACTTAGCAGCAGTCATTTATTTACTATTTTTGGTGGGTAATATTGAAGCGCCAGATAAAACTGTGCCATTGTAAGAAATATGAATTATTATTACTTTTCTCGATCCTAACAGCTAATTGGTGTGGACAGTTAGAGCTTCTGGCATACCTAATCAAGCGGATATTTCAATTTGTTGCAATCCGATTTTTTAGCGACTAGGCTTTGAATACCGACGCTGGATCGAGGTGCATAACTTTTTGAATAGCAAAAACTCCCGACCCTACACACATTACTACCGTGATTCCCAAAACTGCGATCGCAATAGTAGGTGTAATTAAAATCAAGATCCCCTGACTTGCCAGCGTCCAAGCCGATACCCCCCAACAAAGCGCCATACTTGGCAAGTAGCCCAAAATTGCCATCCATAAAGCTTGTTCGAGAATTACACTATAGATAGTAAAATCGGACGCTCCCATTGCTTTTAAAGTTCCAAACTCTTTGAGGCGATCGGATACTGAGGCGTAAAGAATTTGTCCGACAATAATACCCCCAACGATTACACCTACCACTGCACCCAAAGCCAAAATAAAACCAATACCCGTCCTTTGTTGCCAAAAAGCTTGAGTTCTTTGCATTAATTCGGCGTGAGTATAGGCGCTAGTATTAGGTAAAGCGGCAATTAATCTTCGCTTCAATGCTGCTAAGTCTTGCCCTTTTTGAGCGCGAATTAAGACAAAAGTAATTGTATCTGCGGAAGTTAGCCTTTTAGGGGCAATAGCATTAGGATCGGCTTTGATGTAGCTATTGGTACATTTAAGGTCTTCCGAGTCTGATGGCAATCGACAGGATAAATTAGTAGTTTGCCCAGAATTAGCATAGGCGTTGGCGTTTTCTAAAGATGTAAATATATAAGGATTGGAAATAATCGAGCGATTGCCTGTAGTTAAACCGACTAATTGAATAGATAAAGTGCTAAGTTCAGCGCGATCGCCAATTTTATTGAGATTTAAAGACTTTAAGTTAGAAGCGTCTACTATTGCTGTGTAAGGATCTTTGAGCTTAGTGATATTTCCTTGAGTAACGTTTTGAGGTATAAATAGCTGCCCATTAGGGTCAAATCCAATAATTCTAGCTAAAGAAATCTCATTGTTGTTACGCCATACACCAGTTTTAACAATCAAGGCTTCAGCGCTTTCTACTCCTACAACTTGGCGAGAAAGACTTAAATTAGTTAGCGGAATTGGTAAAGTTAGTTCAAGATGTACCAAATTTTCCGACGCTACCCAAATATCTGCCGAAGAATTGGTCATTAACTGCGCTGTAGAGCGCGTAAAGCCGTTGAAAATCCCTGTTTGAATCGTAACTAAGCTCACAGCAAACATAATTCCAGCTTGAGCGACAAGAAAGCGGGGAATATCCTCAAGCAAATGTTTACGAGCAATAGAAACCATAGCACCAATTGCGGATTACTAATATCCTAATTTAAAAGACCATTGCCATAGTATCAGGGCAAAATGCACCGATACTTAATGAAACTCAAAATTAATTGGTGCAACTATGGGTTCACAATATTTTTGAGCAAAGCCGATTACAGCAAAAAATATGTCTGAGTCAAATATTGAATCAATCTTGCAAGAAAAGCGCTTATTTCCTCCAACGGCGGCGTTTTCCCAAAATGCCCAAATTAAAAGCTTAGAGGAGTATCAGCAATTATGCGATCGCGCAAAGAGCGATCCACAAAAGTTTTGGGCAGAACTTGCCGAACAAGAACTACACTGGTTTCAAAAGTGGGATACCGTATTAGATTGGCAGCCACCTTTTGCCAAATGGTTTGTAGGCGGTAAAACAAATATTTCTTACAACTGCTTAGATCGTCATTTGACAACTTGGCGCAAAAATAAAGCAGCGTTAATTTGGGAAGGAGAACCCGGCGATTCGCGTACCCTTACTTATGCCCAGTTGCACCTTGAAGTTTGTCAGTTTGCCAATGTTTTAAAGCAATTGGGAGTAGTTAAAGGCGATCGCGTGGGAATTTATATGCCGATGATCCCGGAAGCTGCGATCGCCATGTTAGCCTGTGCCAGAATAGGCGCGGCTCATAGCGTAGTTTTTGGCGGTTTTAGTGCTGAAGCTTTGCGCGACAGATTAATTGATGTCGAGGCTAAAGTAGTCATTACTGCCGATGGTGGTTGGCGCAAGGGTGCGATCGTGCCTCTAAAAGAACAAGTAGATAAAGCTTTAGCTAATAATGCTGTACCCACCGTTAGCAGCGTTTTAGTAGTGCAACGGACAAAGCAAGCGGTAGAAATGCAGCCACGGGATTTTTGGTGGCACGAATTGCAAAAAACTGTGTCTGCTGACTGTCCTGCTGAACCAATGGACAGCGAAGATATGCTGTTTGTACTCTACACTTCTGGAAGTACAGGAAAGCCTAAAGGAGTTGTCCACACAACGGGCGGCTACAACCTCTACACCCACATTACTACAAAATGGATTTTCGACCTGCAAGACACAGATGTTTACTGGTGTACTGCCGATGTGGGATGGATTACAGGACACAGTTATATAGTTTATGGGCCACTTTCCAACGGTGCAACTACGTTGATGTATGAAGGCGCTCCCCGTGCCTCAAACCCTGGTTGTATGTGGGATATAATCGAAAAGTACGGCGTTACCGTTTTCTATACCGCCCCTACAGCAATTAGAGCTTTTATTAAAATGGGCGAACAGTTGCCCAACGCCCGAAATCTATCTTCGTTGCGTCTATTAGGGACTGTAGGAGAACCTATTAACCCCGAAGCTTGGATTTGGTATCAACAAGTAATTGGCGGCGGTATCTGCCCGATTGTCGATACTTGGTGGCAAACTGAAACCGGGGGAATTATGATTACGCCTTTGCCGGGGGCGATCGCCACTAAACCCGGTTCGGCTACTCGTCCTTTTCCTGGAATTATGGCGGATGTAGTCGATCTTGAAGGTAATCCCGTCGGCGATAACGAAGGGGGTTACTTAGTTATTCGCCACCCTTGGCCAGGGATGATGCGGACGGTTTACGGCGATGATGAGCGTTTCCGGCGCACTTATTGGGAGCATATACCCCCCACTAACGGGCAGTACGTTTACTTTGCTGGAGATGGCGCAAGACGGGACGAAGATGGCTATTTTTGGGTAATGGGACGAGTAGATGATGTCCTCAACGTCTCTGGACACCGCTTAGGGACGATGGAAGTTGAGTCGGCTTTAGTGTCTCATCCTGCCGTAGCCGAGGCTGCGGTAGTCAGCAAGCCTGATGAAATTAAAGGTGAGGAGATAGTTGCTTTTGTTACTTTAGAAGGCACTTACAGCCCTAGTGATGAACTAAGTAAAGAACTTAAACAGCACGTAGTTAAAGAAATTGGCGCGATCGCCCGTCCGGGAGTTATTCGTTTTACTGATTCTTTGCCTAAAACTCGTTCTGGTAAAATTATGCGGCGCTTACTGCGAAGCTTGGCTTCGGGGCAAGAAATTACTGGCGATACTTCTACTTTAGAAGATCGCGGGGTACTCGATAAGCTGCGCGGCGAAGGTTAAACTTTTGGGGCTTGTTTAGGAAAAACCGAATATGGGGGGTCTGCCCCCCAAACCCCCCAT
>NZ_PVWN01000118.1 GCF_003003885.1 Chlorogloea sp. CCALA 695
AGCCGGGTGAGGCAAAAGTTTCATGCCCGGATCTGTAGGAGAGGTGCGGGGTTGTAATAGCCCCCATCGACTCTAACCAATGGGATCACTAACATCAATACTAGTAGGAACGCAAACCACTTAACTAAATTCGTTGGTAGTCCTACAAGAAGTAATGATTTATTGCAAAAATGACCAACAATTTGTCGCCTAGACTTTTTAGCGGTTCTAGCTGATATACAGATATAAGATTCCGGTATAATTACAACTCAACAGGAGCAAACAAGTTCTACTCTAGCAATTATCATTACTCTCGTCATATTAGCCTTTAGGCTACACAGTATTTTGCCAATTCACTTGAAAAATTTGAGAAACTGCTAATGCGTGTAGCCTAAAATACCAACTAGAAGTAATGAATTCTTCAATTTCTGCCGTTAATGTTTGCCAAAAAAGTGGGTAATAATTTTTTAATGTAGCGGATTTAGTTTCATTTAAGCACAGACTTTTTGCTAATTAGAGTGGGGCTTGGAGTTACATAAACCAATCGTGCCATCATCATTAAAAATCGCCCACTGCGGATCGCAGATGCCACCGACGAAGTGTCCCGCTTCATCTTCAAGTTGGAAACCAAAGAAGACAGGATTTTCCTCTTCCGGGTTGGCAAATTTGCCGCCATAAAGACCATTACTAAGCAAGGTAGCTGACTTCTGTTCCCAAGGAATATGATCATAAGTAATTTGTCCCCGGTCTTTTATCGGCAAAGAGCGGACGTAATACGTGCCTTTTGGGTCTCGGCGCTCAAAAAATCTATTCCAATAAGGACTAAACAAAAGATACAAACGCCAACAGTTGGGTTGCTTTCGCCAGAAGACTTGGGGAACCTCCAGATAATAAAATTCTGGGGACACGTACAAAACACGATAAGGCTGCGTCTGCCAATCTTCTAAGTCCAAGGAAATCGCGTAAGCTACAGCACCACCCGCATCAGTCGGCGCATCACTTGGACAAGCACAGATAAAAGCATAAAACTGCCCGTCTGTAGCATCTTTAATTACATAAGGATCGCGCCAGCTAACGCCATCAAATTCACTGCCCAGTCCAGGATTAGGGATAATAGGGTTTTCCTTTGATGCTGATGTCCGTTGCCAGACGAGCAGATTGTCTGACTGAGCGACACCAATATTTTGCGGTTGTCGCCGCTCATGAGCGGTTAGTACAAATTTGGCTTGGGAGCATCGCGCCGTGTAGAACATATAGTAGCAACCTTCTTTTTCAATAATACTGCCCGTCCAAATAGAAACATCATCCCAGTGACCCTCCCGTCTTGCTAAGGCAGGGTCTTGAAGTGATTCTTGCCAACCAAAATCAGTAAGAATGGCATGACCAATGGATGAAAGATTATGCCGCCGCTCGGCAATGTAAGCACAAGCCAGTCGATTTGCTTGGAGGTAGAAAACGTGGAGATTTGGCTCTTTGTAGACAAACCAAAAATCCCAGCAATACTTATTTAGAGGTTGCCAAGGCATTATTTATTCAGTGTAAATGTTTATAGCGGTTTTCAATTCAGAAAAATCTAGCATGAGTTGTAACATAGGTATCTTGCCGGGAGCATCTCACTTTTACAATGAGTACAAATACTCAAGCGCAAAACTAAACTTTTTCAGGTATCAGTCGGAAATAGTTTTAGCTTTAGAATTCCAATTTGAAAACTCTATTTTTGCCAAAAGCCCTGATATGTAAGATTTGTTGTTGTAAATATTTACACTTACTATAAAGATGGGCTGCTCCCTATTGACTTAATGAGTGAGTGTAAATTACTATGCAAAGAAGTTGATAATTTTGTTCGCTGCTGCAACTAAGTTATCAGCAATTACATCTGGCTGCGGGTAAATAGATAAGTATTCTTGCTCCGATTTTGTGATAAAAGCAGTTTTTAAATTAGCGCGGGCAGCACCTTGAATATCCCAAGCATGAGCCGCTACTAGCCATAAATCACCATTAGCATCTTGTTTAGGCATAGCATAAACATCAGCATGAGGTTTAGTTTTGAAAGGTCGCATCACAAGAAAAAATGCTACTAAAGTAATCTATAGCCTCAGCACGTTCTAATAGCTGGCGCGTCGAATGTTCGCTACCATTAGTTAGAGCAACTATGCGCCACCCAGCATCAATTAAGCTTTGAAATGCTGGCAAAGCTCCTGGTTGCAACTCAAGTTCGCTAACTGATGCGATCGCCTTTTCTAATTGCGTTCGTTCTGCCGTAATCCCCAGTAGCTTCATTGTTCGAGGTAATTCGGCGGCTAACACTTCTATCAGTGGTTGATAGCCGCCTGCATAAGAGAGTGCAAAAGCATCTCGCAAAGACTGAGCAAACCAAAGTTCGAGACTGTGAGCAGGCGCTCCTAAACTTATCAAACTCTGACGCGGTTTTTCTAAACTAAAGCAAGTGCCAATAATATCGAAAGCTACAGTACCTTTAATTTCCATTTAGAAGATATGGTAAATGTCAGTATTGTGCCATGCGATCGCACTTGCTGTACCTTCAGGTTTGGATAGTTTTATAAGAGTAAGCTGAAAAGCTAAAAGGAACCTGAAATACGTTCACTTGCCTCTGTAAGTGTTTGCTTCAAGAGCGCTGTTTGCCACGGCAATTACTTGAGCATCTGTTTTTTCTTTACGTTCACTTTAAAGCTTTCATGCGATTCAAGAGAAAGCCGAACTAATAAAATAGTTCGGCACTTTCAGGAGGATAGGAAACGCGAGTAATTAATTGTTACCTGTAACCAACTCCTTGACCAATTCAGCAAATAGCCAATCCATAGCGCGACTGGCGATGCGACTGCGGATAAGTTGGATCGGCCGCGACTGCTCTTTTTCCCGGTCAAATATTTCACTTAAAGCCGTACCAATAGAGTTTTTGACGCGGTTTCTTTTTGGTTCAATTCGAGTAAAAACCCACTGCCAGAGCGCCCTCCGAATTAAGGAAGAGCCAGCCTTTTTACTTTTCTTTTTATCGCCGCTATCTTCTCTCGTTGGCGCTACCCCTAGTGCTTTTTGAAATCGCCTACGGGACAGGTGGCGTTTAGTTGGCTTTCCTGATACTCGACCCTTGAGGACTTTAATTTCTGGTTTGCCATCAGCGCCAAAGTAGTTTTCTAGAGGGTAGATTTGGGACAAGATCAGAGCTTCGGTGCGTTCGCCAAAACCAAAGAGCGCAAAGACCTTGCGGTATTTGAGAAAGCGCAAATCTTTCATTAAATGCCGCATTGAGACTTCTAAAGCTCGTTCCCGGCGCTGAAGAACAATGATGGCTTTGGCGCTGTTTTCCGTTTCTTCCTTGAGTCCTAGACCGACACTTTCTTGATAGAGCTTTTGATATTTTTTGCTTTTACGTTCTCCTGCTAACCAGCCCCAAAAAAGCGGCGCGTCCAGACCAATGAAAGCCGCTTCCGGGAACTGCCAAGCCAAATCTTGACGAATGCGGTTAACAATTGGCGACTGCACTCGGTTGAGATGCTGGAGTCTTAAAGAGATATCCCGGATTTGAGAGATGATCGGATCGCGTATCCTGACAAAACGGCGATCGCTCAAGTGATGCTCTATGTAGTAGCAAGCAAGAGCCAAAGCATCGGCAGAATCGTCTTTATCTGGTAAGTCCAAGTTGACGCGGTAAGTGTTCAATTGTCTATGACCAACTAGGGCGATTTCTACTCCATATTCGGCTAATTTTGTAACCCAAAACTTGGAGTAATTGACCCCTGTAGGCTCTAATACCGCAACATCAGCGTTAAGAGCTAAGAGCGCTTTGATACCACTGCTATCTGTGAAAAAGCGGGGGAAATCATAGTCATAATATACTTTTCGTGGTGACGTTGGTGCAGCATCAAGCACACAAGCAACTACAGAGTTCTTGCAAACGTCGAGTCCGACAACTCGCATTGTGTATTCTCCTTTTTGTTTTGCGGTGAGCGCCTTTTTACCCATCTATGCAAGCCGCCTGCGAATCACCCATAGGCACGCACTTAAGAGCGCCTAATTCACTTTTAAGGCAGATTCTAGGCACGAATGCCTAGGCATAGTGGGGACTAACAAGCACTAACCACAAGTGCCTATGAACGTAAAAAGGCACTTAAGAGCGCCTACTTCGCTGTTGAGGTCTTTAAGTGGTTGGTTTCTTGCTAGTACGCCTTGGTTTGGACCCAAGCCGCTACACCGCGCACTATCGGTGTTTCGCTAGTCTTCTAGCTCATCAGGCGGCTAATAATCGTAATCTTCCTCGTCGCTTTCGTAATAGGGCGGTATTTCGCCCCAAGCTTCATCCCAAAAATCATCCTCATCAAGAAACTCTTTCCCTGCTAGTTGCTCTATTCTTCCAGGCATCATGACCATAAACAGATAGGAAGCAATACACTGGAATGCCTCAACGCTGTTGCGCTCTACGTTTTGCCATAGGTGGCAATTATTGATGTAAACCGTCCCACCATAAGAAAATTGCACGCGACATTGATGATAGTGCCAGCGCGAAGAATCGCCCCAATCTTGAGGCCTTGAAAAACCTAAAATTGGGGTTTCTACCTCAGTGCCATCAACCTCAATTTCATAAAGGGTGTAAATATTGTGGACTTCAATTGTTTCCATGCGGAGCAATTGCCTAAACTTTGGTGCGGGGATGTAATCTAAACCAGGCTTCCATCAACAAAGCCACGTCTTTGTCTCGGTAAATAGAGCTATCGCCATTTATCCAAGTAACTTTGGCTAGCGTTTTTGGGCCATATTCAATCTCAATAGAACGAATTTGAGCTAAATTCAGCCAATGGTCGTCGGATAATTTGCAGGTATACATAGGTTAGAAGTTGTCGGCGGGAACATTGTCAAATAAAGGGTTATGTTCGTCCGGGAAGGGACTAACCGGGGCATCTAATTGAAATTCGACAAAGGCGCGTAACTGGCTTACAGCCTCACTTGCGCTTTCGTCCTCCGAAATTGTGGCAATTGCTTCTAAGCGCTCGGATTCGTAGTTACCAAGGTTTTTGACTTTCTGGTAACTGATGGATTTAATAATCATGAGTTTTTATTAGTAAGGAACGAGGTTATCTAGCCCTCTTGTGTCATTTTCCGGATATAATAAATAAAATAAGTGAAGGATAAAACTCTATGAGGCAGGTAGAGCAATGG
>NZ_PVWN01000043.1 GCF_003003885.1 Chlorogloea sp. CCALA 695
CCGGGGTCGTCGGCAAGTAGAAAACGTATTCTTGGCTGCTTGAGAAAGTAATCGTAGACTGCTTCAAGTTGATGGGGCAGAGGATCTACTCGTGCAACGCTTAAGGCAAAAAATGGATCGTATTCGTAAGCTAAACCCAAACGCATTGCTTCTACGGCATGGCGAAATTTATTTGGGTCGCCATCAAATAATTCTTGCTCTGGTGTAGATTCAAGTTCTGCAAGTTGCTCTATTGTTAAAATGGGCTGATGGACTTGATTGGTAGTAAGCCCTTGCCCGATCAGCTTAATTGATTTCCCCATCGGCATTACAGTCAAAACTTTCACGGGTTCCGAGAAGATGGAACCACGCAGGACAATACCAGGCTTAAGTTGTTCTACTTGCAAGATAATTCTCTACTTGTATCGGGGCGATTAATTATCAGCGTATTAGTGGGAATATTGCACTAATAACTCCTGACCGCGATCACCCATCTGCTTAAGCATCGCCTCAATCTTCTGCATAGCTAGTGGAGATGGAGTCACCATCGTATTTTCCCATCGGTTGGCACTTGAGCAAGTGACCCCCAGTGATAGCGCTAGTTGCTCTTGAGTTAGACCAAGATGCGATCGCATCTCACGGATTAGTTTGCCTGCTTGGGGTTGTTTAATTGTTAGCGGTTTAGCAATAATCATTTAGCCTATTGTCGAAAACATGGTGTTCTATCTGCTGCATCATATTCAACTAATCGAAAGGATGTAATGGGTAGGTGTACGGAATAATTGGTTAATTTATTGTTGTGGCGAATTAATCTCAGTGGAATCACTCAGGTATTATCAGATGTAACTTTTGCGCTTGTGGCGATTATGAACTAGAGCGCGATATTCTTTTTGGTACTGCCTAGGTGCATGAAACGATGCTAGACAATAAAGCTTGACGAGTTCGAGTTATTGCATCTAACTTCTGCCAAGAGAGTGTGCCAGAATAAAATAACCATAAACGTTTATGGATACTATGGCTTGGCACAACCGTTATATCAACTCCATCTCTAATGCTGGCTTGCGTTTGACAATTGAATTCAAACGCCGGGACTTGCTGTGGAAATCACCTCAGCCCATAATCAATCCTCATACTGGATCAGAAGTATCCTTACCACTCCGTCTCTCGGAAACTGTATCGGTTAGCCCCAACGTGCTAGATATCCTCAAACGGGAACCCGCTCTTATTGAAATAGAAATTGAAATGAGCGTGCTAGGCGGCACTAAGCAAACCTTGAAGCAAACTGTAGAAAAATTAGTTTGGCACTTAAGAGCGCCCCAAGAATTTTTCCCCAAAAGAGAGGAAGAATGCAGCGAGGAGCATTCACTCAGTAAAAGCCTCAGCACTGGAGGCACAGTAATTGGAGAAGAAGGAGGATTCATCGCCGTCAACAAACGCTCCAGTGTCAGCATCAATAGCCTAGTCTACCGTTTGGCAGTAGGCATGAAAGGATCGGACGCGGAGGCGACTAGATATATTGGAGAACTAGCAGCAGATGCCTGGGAGCGAGACAACGAACGCGCGGTCAAACTCTACAAGTTAGTAATTAAAGCTAAGGAAGGTTACGTGCTAGATGAGGAAATACCCAAAGCGTTGAAGGCAAGTGCCAGTGTTGGGCAAACCGTAGAGTCAGCCGTATTGCGGAGTGCCTGTTTGTGGCTAGGAATCGACCCAAATGCGCCGCTTAAGCGTCAAAGAGGCAGACCCAAAACGCGATCGCGCGACGAGGAGGATAATGCTACGAACGCAGGAGAAGTAATCGAACTTACTTTGCAAGCCGATGAAACAGTTACAGGTAGGTTAATTGCTGATTTTCAGGGATTAGTCAAAAATACGAATTTAGCTACTTTGACCTTGAGCAAACTTGCCGAGATGCTTGTTGCATTGCGCGATCGTGAATTAGTAATTGACGCGCAATTGTTAGAAGCCTATTTAGAAGCAGTAGATGAGGATTGGCGCGCCAAAGTTGCTCAAGAGATCGGCTTAGAGGACAATAATGAGGAAAAAACTAATCCTTGGACAGTTTTAGGTTTAGATCCTGGTGCATCAATAGAAGAAGTAAAAGCTGCCTATCGAAAGATTATGCGACATATTCACCCAGACACATCAGGGATGCCGCGATGGTACGCGCAAATAGTGAACGATGCTTACCGCAAAATCATGGAGGAATTTGAAGATGTCTCAAGATAAAAAGAATTTGCCAGCAAAGCGAGTTGGCTCTGGGTTTTTAGACAAAGTGCGCTCCAGCAAGGCAATTTCTGCTGCTCCTAAACAAGAAATGCTCAAGAGAGCGATCGCCTACCAAGAACGCCCCCGGTTGCTATTTGCGATGGATGCCACTGCCAGCCGCGAAGCCTGTTGGAATATTGCCAAAGAAATAACAGGAGCGATGTTTGAAGCTGTACCTGGAGAATTAGATGTTGCTCTTACCTATCATAGCGGTGGTCGGCTGCAAGAGATGACACCTTTTTCATCGGAAGCAAGGGCTTTTCTAGATAAAGTACAAACTGTACGTTGTTCTGCGGGTAGGACAGCCTTAAATGAAATACTAGATAAAGCGGATCAAGCGCCTAAACTTAAAGCCCTAATATATATTGGTGATTGTTTTGAGGAAGATGCACAGGAAGCCGTAGAAATTGCTCAACAACTAAAACTCAAGGGTGTTCGCTGTTTTATCTTCCACGATAGTAGTTCTCAAGCTCAAGGCTATGATACCAAAGCCGCACTCACGACATTTGAACAAATTGCCCGGATTACAGGTGGCGCAATTTTGCCCTTTGATGAGAGTTCGCCGGATTTGGTTAGGGAGTTGTTGGCTGCGATCGCACTTTATGCTGCTCAAGGTATCAAAGCACTCAAACAGCAAACTAAGCTATTACCTGCTGCACGTCTGCTGTTAGACCAGATGAAGCAGAGCTAATATTTTCTATCACAGAATATATAGACATATGTAGAAACAGATAAATTTGCATTCATTAATCCATAAACGTTTATGGATTAATATTTAACCTAAATTTGCTGATAATGACAATAGAGTCTATAGCCTTACCCAATTTCTTATTTTTTGTGCATTTACTTGTCGTCACCCCAATTATTAGTTAGATGAAAAACTATGATTACTAAATTCTTGGTTGATGAAAATCATCTCGCTACTCGTGAAATGTACATGATGATGCACCCCGCACTAGAGCCAGATTGCGAACTCACTGAAGGCGATGTCATTGAACTTGTTGAAGGCTTTTTCGTGTTAAATGATGACCTCAATCCTATGCAAATGGCAACGGAGGAGCAAATTCAAAAAGCCAGACAGTCGCCCTAAGCTTTTGGCGACAGTAATTACCTTTCGTTAAACTCATTCAATAATTCGGTCAAGCTCCACCCACACCCATAGACTGATTCATCTCTTGGAGTCCCAAGAAAAACTTCTTCGTCTATTACTGGCTCCTCTTGTTGTTGCGTCTCCATTGCGGCTTGCTGGAGCGCTTCAACTGCTTCTTCAATGGCGGAATCGTTCAATGGCAGTGACGGTGGCGGGGTTTGGGGCTTAACTGGGCGCTTGACTTTGAGGATATTGTGGGAAGTCATAAAGAAAATGAAAAGTCTTGTGAGGACTACGCTTGGGGCATTTTGGGGTAGTTAAATACGATTTTAAACTACGCAAATTAGAAATGACTACCTCAAATGCGATCGTCTGCAAAGAATTATAATAGTAGTACAAAAATAGTACATTTTACAAATGCACATCCTTTGGCTTAGAAGGGATTTACGGTTGAATGATAACGAGATAGTTGCTCTATCTACCGCCGATAACGCTGAAGTATTGCCCTGCTTCATCATTGACCCCTGGTTCTACCAGCAAGCCGAAGTAGGTAAAGCCAGAGTCAAATTCTTGTTCGAGTCTTTGGAACACTTGGATAGAAACCTCAGAGAGCGGGGAAGTCAACTTTATTTACTTGAAGGTAATAGCACTGACGTAATCCAAGAGCTTACTCGCCAGTTAATCCAAAAAGGCGATCGCCCTAAATTGTTTTTCAACCATGATGTGCAGGTGCAATATGGGATAGAGCGCGATCGCCAAATCATAGATTTTTACCGCCAACACAATCTTGACTATCACCAGGGGCTAAACAACTTCCTGCAAACTGACAAAAACCGCCGCGATGAGTGGATGGACGAATACTATACCTACCTGCGGCAACCTCTACACCCAACACCAGAACACATCAATACGCCCCAGCTTCAGCTTGACATTCCTCAGCTTACCTTCAGTCAGTTGAAGCAAAAGTATAGCCAATTCTGGGAAATAGAGGATACCTATTTTAGTGGCGGCGAGACACAGGCGATCGTTACCTTAAACTCGTTCTTAAATTCTCGCTTTCACGGATATCATTGGAAAATCTCGCGCCCCTGGTTGACTCAGCAGGGTGCTACATCCCACCTATCACCTCATTTAACTTTCGGTACTATTTCTGTTCGCCAAGTTTACCAGAGTACCAAAGCTAAAGCCGCCGAATTAGCCAGCAATCCAAAAGCCCAGTTTTCGCTTAAGGCATTCCGCGATCGCCTGCGCTGGCACGATAGTTTTACTCAACGGTTGTACTTCCACCCAGAGTTAGTAGATACCAACCGTTACCCAGAGTTCGATGAGTATTACTCACCCGCCGAATTAAGTAAGGAGAAGCAAGAGTTATTTGCTGCCTGGAAAGAAGGGCAAACAGGCTTTCCTTTAGTAGATGCGTCGATGCGGCAACTCAAGACAATGGGCTGGATGAACTTTCGGATGAGGGCGATGTGCGCTACTTTCCTGTGTATTAACTGTGGCATTTCCTGGCATCACGGGGCGCAGCACTATATGCAACAACTAATCGATGGAAATCTAGCAATCGATCATTTTCAATGGCAGATGCAGGCAGGAGTAACTAATCCTCTGTCTGATACATTCCGTATCTATAATCCCAACAAGAATCTAGAGGAAAAAGACGGCGATCTAAGATTTATTTACCACTGGGTTGAGGAACTGCGAGGTTATAATTTGTCAGAGATCCTCAATGGAGCGTACCTAAACGAGAGTCCATATCCAGAGCCAATACTAGACTGGGCGCAGACTCGAAAGACTAACGGCAAAATTATCTCAGACTTGCGGAAGCGGGTGAAAGTGCGATTATTAGCCGAGCAAGGGGTGGAGCTAGAGCAGGCAGCGGTCGCCAAGGAAACTGTAGATAAGTATTGGCAGAATAAAGATAAGCAATACCGAGAGTACCAAACAAAAATAACATGAATTTTATTAAAGGATTGTTAGGATTGGGGCTACTGGCAAGCGCTATTTATATGGGCTTTGCCAGATTCTCCTTGTGGAGCGTTCCAGCATTATCCTTATTCTTCACCGCCGCTTATATTCAAGGCAAGTGGTGCTTGTGGAACAGGTTATTTCGGCAACAAAATCGTAAACTATATCAATCTTTGCTCGTCACTTATCTAATTCAAACAGTTTTGGTGTTCGTCTTTTACTTAATTGGTAGTGGAATAGCAAGATTGTTTGCTCGGTAATAATACTTCACCCTGTATACTTGCTTAGTCAGTTTAAATTACCCGTAATGTGAACAGCAAGAAAATAGAACATAAAGATTACTTTTTACCATGTCCATTTTGTGGTGACTCAGAAATGGAAATCGTTGAATCATTATTCGAGGACAGCAATGATTGTTATGAACTTGTGGTTTACTGCGCGTGTGGCGCACAAGGTCCGGCGGCAAAAACCGAGGATGAAGCGGCATTGAAGTGGAATAGTCGGTTAAAAGCTAAGAAGTAGGTTAGGAGAACAAGTACGTTGGTGACTAAGATAATGAAATTCTCTAAAAGTTCAGAGCAAGTTGGATTTGTAGAGGAGATTTAGCATTTGGCGGTAACGGTTCAGGCTGGTCTTGTACCGCCGCGCAGTAGCGATTAAAGCTACAGACTTCACACTGTTTCCCAGTCTTTACTTCCCATTGTTCATCAGTACGCAATCGCCAAGCTAATTCACCGATAACAGTTTCTACCTGCTGTTTATGTTCGCTACTAGCCTCAAAAACTATCTTTTCACCTGTCCGCAAGTAAAGTAAGCTTAACTGCTGTAAGCAGGAGTGGTATCTTTGTTCTAGGGCGATATAATACAGACCAATCTGCAAGTCAATTTCATCGGGCTTCGGCAATTTGACTTCTTTAGTTGATTTGTAGTCGATTAGTTCTAACCCATCTCCCAGAAAATCGAGGCGGTCGTAGCGCCCAGAAACTTTAAATTCTAAGTCATTAACGAGCAAGCGCCCTTTAATTAATTCTTCGACTGCCAAAGGCCTTGCGATCGCAGTTTCACCAGCAATGAACTGATAATAGTAATTTTCTAAAATTTCTTGTCCTTCCTCAGCTTGGTTGGGACTGAGATTATTAGAACATCGCTCCCAGCAGGAAGAAACCCAATCTAGGGGCGGTATAGGTTCAAGGTAGTCCCAATCGCGGTAAATTTTAGCAAGAGCTTGATGTAAGGCTGTGCCAAGGGCAGCATTACCAAAGAATCCGGGAGCTTTCAAACCTAACTCGTAACGGAAATAGTAAGCTTGGGGGCAACGGTGGTAGGTTTGAAGTTTAGTCGCGGAAATTTGGTAAGCCATTAGAGAGAAGATGCGAAGTCATTGCTTTGGCTAATATTAGCGCGAAGTCTCCGTAAGTATTAGTTATGCCGTTTCAGGTTACTACTAAGACAATGCTTGGAGGCGCTATTAGGTGAAGTGATTAATTCCTAACTGCTCAATCATTACGATTTGACTCCCATTGTGCCGTCTTCCGCGCCAAGCTAAGAAATGCGCTGATGACTGGGGAGGAATCATGCTGCCGCCAAGCCAGGTAAAGTCCAGTTTTAGGAATCTGCTCTTGTAGGGGTCTATAAATGACTCCACTTCTGTGGAAGTTTTGCATGGAGGCAGGAATGATCGCAATGCCCAGTCCTGCTGCAACCAAGCCGACGATCGTTTGCATTTGCACTGCCTCTTGAGCCACTTTCGGACGAAATCCAGCTTGTTGACAACTGTGAATAATCTGCTCGTAAAAGATAGGTCCCATTCTGGCAGGAAATAGGATAAATAATTCATCTGCCAACGTAGAGAGAGACAGTTGAGTCTGAGCAGAGAATGGATGAGCTTCTGGCAACGCTAAGACCAATGATTCTTGCAAAAAGCACTCCACACTCAAACCTGACTCGCTGATAGCAGAACGAACAATGCCGATATCGACCTGCTTGTGATGCAGAGCCTGAATCTGTTGAGCCGTTGTCATTTCATGCAATCGCAGTTCTACAGCCGGAAACTGTGATCGAAAGACCCTTAAAATCTCTGGGAGTACCGTATACGTTGCAGAATCAACAAAACCGATTGCCAACTGACCAACCTCACCCCGCCCAATCTGTTGGGTCACGGAGATCGCCTGTTCGAGTTGCGATAACACTCCATAGGAACGCTCTAAAAACACTTTGCCTGCTTCAGTCAGATGCACTTGCCGCTTCGTTCGTTCAAACAGCTTAACTTCAAGTTCATCTTCCAAAGCACGAATCTGCTGACTGAGCGGGGGTTGGGAAATGTGCAACCGCTCTGCTGCTCGACTAAAGTGTAGTTCCTCAGCCACCGTGATGAAATAGTGCAGGTGTCGTAATTCCATCGTACTTATATGTCTAACCTATTAATCCTAGTCATATATATATTGGACAGTTGCAAGGATGTCTCCTATCGTAAGAAACATAAAACGCATCTCATCGTTTTCATATTGGAGAAAACAAATGAACTCAAGCAAAAATTGTGTTGCTCCCAAAGCCTGGTTGATTACAGGATGCTCAACAGGGTTTGGACGGATTCTAGCAGAAGCTGTGTTGAAGAAGGGTGACTTCCTGCTTGCTACTGCTCGCCAACCAGAGCAACTTTGCGATTTGATTGACCACTACCCAGAAACCGCGAAGGGTGTACGTCTGGATGTAACATCGTCTCAAGACATACAAGCAGCCGTTGATACAGCAATCGCCACATTTGGTCGAATTGATGTGCTAGTCAACAATGCGGGTCATGGACTCATTGCCGCACTTGAAGAAGTCAGTGATGTTGAGATTCACCAATTTTTTGAAACTAACTTCTTTGGGGCGCTCCGTCTAATGCAAGCTGTCTTACCTTTGATGCGTCAGCAAGGCAGCGGTCACATTGTGAATATGTCATCCACGGCAGGATTAGTGGGGTTTGCCGGAAGTAGCCTCTACTGTGGCGCTAAATTTGCTCTGGAAGGTACTTCTGAAGCTTTGGCTAAAGAAGTGGAATCTTTTGGAATTAAAGTGACTTTAATTGAACCTGGGGCATTTCGCACAGATTTTAACGGACGTTCTCTGGCAGCAGCCGAACAATCCATTGATGCTTATGCGACCGTAAGCGGGGGTTCATTGCAGTGGTTCAAAGAGATGGATGGTAAGCAACCTGGCAATCCACGATTGGCGGCGCAAGCCATCATTCAAGCTGTGGAAAGTCCTCATCCACCGATGCGACTGGCATTAGGCACGGATGCTATGAGCCTGATTCAGGAAAAACTGGAATGGGTCAAAACGGATTTGGATGCTTGGCAACAGGTTACTGTAAGTACGGATTATACAGATAGGAAAAGTGAGGTAATAGTTAGGTAGTTAAGCTCTGAGCTAGTTATGAGACAGTGCATACGCCCACTAAAGTTCAGAATTTAGGTCAGGAGAAAGTTCAGTTTCAGCAACAAATCAACGGCTCTGCACAAAGCTGAAGCAGATCGATGTACGGAGAGTTGATCGTAGAAAAACGGTATAACAACCCGGTTGGAGCGGACAGTTGAGAGTCTGTTCGTCTATCGTTGTAGACAGTCTGCTGCCGCTCAACCGGAACGTTACACGGAAGATGTTAAATATTATCTAGCAATAGTTTTATAGGAAGCTATCAAGTAAGAACTGCAAATTGCATGTGGTTGAGGTACGGCGTTGACACAGAGAATAAGCTTGTTGAGGTTGAAAATGTCCCAAGCGGGAAAACTAATTTAATATGCCCTTATTGTAGTAAAGCACTGATCGCCAAAAAGGGTAGGATTAAAGAGCATCATTTCGCTCATGACGGCGAAACGTGCAACCTAATTATCAAGAGAGAACCGAGCGACATCCCGCGCTTACCCCTATACGATGCCTTCAACATTTTCTTAACAGGTAAGGAATTAAAGCAACTAAATAAGCTTTGGCATAGGCATAAGTCGCACGATAATGGTATCGACCGCCTAGAAATACTGCCAGCTTTCACCAGGGAAAACTTACTGGAGACTTCACCAAACCTCAACGCCGCAACAGGGCGAAAAGCTTACCAGTTTACTCAGCTAGGGCAAATCCCGGTTGGCACATTGCCTCTATCCGTATTCAATAGTGTACAAGAGCCATTGATAGAGCAAAAGCTGGCACACCTGGAGGCTACTATTTTCGACAACTCTGGCTCGGTGCTGCCGCTTGAGGAGCTACGGGTTCGCTTGGCTGATCTGCGGATTTACAGCGCTCAGATGCGGAAAATTTTGGAAGCTAGTTTGTACTACCTGAAAGTGCAGGCTGATGGGCAGGTGTTTCACAAAATCGGTATAACAACTCGTTCTATCGACAGTAGGCTAGTAGAAATATATCGAGATATGCGATCACATTTCCAAAACGTAGATATCGAAGTTGTAAGAACTTGGGCAAATCGGGGAAATATAGAGCGGTATTTTAAGTATCGCTACTCCAGTGGCAACTATCCAATCGGTAGCTTGACGGAATACTTTAAGTTTGCCACCCCTAACGAAACTCAAGCAGTGGAGCGCGACCTGCACCAGATGCCAGCTAGAGTATTATCACCCGCAGAGCAAGATATTTTAGCGGGAAAGCAGGATGATTTTCTAGTAGCACTTTTAGCGGACGAACAAACAAAAGCAGATAATAGGCGGGTGAGCGATCGCATTGAAGCAAACTTAAGACAGCGATTCCTTGCCCAGCCCTCATCACAGAAAGTAATTGCCGCGTTGCACCAGGGCGATCTCCTGCGCGATGCGGCAGCAAAAGCATCAGTATCGGTGGAGGTAGCACGAAAGGTTTTGGCAGTAATGCAAAAAGTGTAATAGTTACTGAGAAACTGGGAATACTATCAGCATCTACTCAAAAATCTACGAAACACCTTGAAAAGCTTGCTATTTAGAATCTTATTAGTTGTCCCTTTATTATTTTCTCCCTCTGTAGCCCTAGCCCAGAACAAACCCGCCACCATCGTCAGCATTGGCGACGGCGATACCTTGCGAATCCGCGAAGCAGGTCAAGTGATTACAGTGCGACTTGGCTGCATTGATGCCCCAGAGCGATCACAAACCCCTTGGGGACAACAATCGACTTCCCGGCTCAAGCAATTGCTACCCCCAGGGACGGCGGTACAAGTTCGCACGATAACACGAGATCGGTATGGGCGAACTGTTGCTGAACTATATATCGGTAAGCAATCGGTTAATCTCCAAATGGTCAAAGACGGTCAAGCAGTGGTTTATCGCCAATACCTCAGTGGATGTGCTGCCACTAAAGACCAGTATTTACAGGCAGAAGTTCAAGCGAAAAAGCAACGGTTGGGCTTCTGGAATCAAAAGTCACCTGTGATGCCTTGGGATTACAGGCGGGGGAAGCGTAGCAGCAATCCTCAAATAAATAAAGTCGCTTCATCTACACGAACTCAATCTCTACCAAATTGCACTAATAGCGATTGCAATTGCAGCGATTTTCAAACTCAAGTCCAGGCGCAGCAGGTGCTAAAGGCTTTCCCTGGGGATAAATTTAGGCTGGACGGCGACAACGATGGGGTCGCTTGCGAAAGCTTGCGGTAATTGAAGGGCGATCGCCTTATTCGTAGGTTTTCATTCTAGCGGACTAATGAATTCTTCAAGTCTGGAAACTGCATCACCGAATTTAGTTTGTGCTATCATCAGTTCTGTTACATCGACAGAATTGATTATTAACGAGTCGTCTAACAAATTAGAGAAAGTTGCTTCAAGTATGCGCTCACTCCTATCTTGATGGATCACTCTGAATTGTACGGTAATTTTATCGTCTTTATCTTTATCTAAAAATGAAAGATCACGAATTATTGCCTTTATTAGACCTTTATCTTTCTCAACAACATAATTCAAAAATGAGGTGTTAAGAATATTATTTTTTGAATATCCTATAAACTCTGCACCCAGTGGTTTAAGGTCACTGATTAAATAATTTTTAGGATGAACAACCAAAATTACCTCAGAAATATTTTTTGTAATGACTTGCCATGTGTAATTTAATTTATCCACTCGCAACTTCTGATCTTGAATTGTATACCCAACTATAGCAATAGTTGAGATAAGTAAGCCTGTAATTGGAATTCCTACTGGAATCCACCAACCATTCAAAAAAGCAAAATAACTAATACTAAATAATCCTAAAATTCCTACAGAAAAAGTAGTGAATTCTACAAGTAAAAATTTATTTATGTTAAAATTCATGTTTGCTGTTTGCCATTTCCAAATAACCAGGGGGAAAATACTACTAGCAAAAATAATTAAAATATACTCTAATAACTCATTAGAAGTTTTTATTAAATGGCGATTATCTAACACTGAGCTAAGTACCATACTAGCTATATGAGCGTTAACTTCAACACCTGAAGTGTAAACAGGTGATTTTACCCCATTGAAGCTGTAAGGAGTTAAAAACAAATCTTTAATACTTGGAGCTTCATATCCTATTAAAACGATACGATCAGTAAAGATTGTTGGCGAAATATTGTCATCTAGTATTTCTGACAGCGATACTTTTTGAAAACTATTTGCTCCTCGATAGTTAAGTAATACTTTGTAGCCTCCTGCATTAATATTGATATAGCCCCCTGCATTTGATTTACCTTCTTTGTTCGCTTGAAAGGGAACAAACAAAGTCTTGTCTAATTGTAAATAATTATTTTCTCCTGGTTTAGAACTAATAGACTGTTTCTGTAAGTACGTTTGTGCTACAGCTAGTCCTAAATTAGGTAATTTCTGTTTATTTTCGCTTTCAGGATATAATAATATATTACGAAGCACTCCATCTGCGTCCGAAACAGTATCAACAGAAGCTACTCGCCCTGACTTTTTTAAAACTGGGTGAGGAGAAAATTTGCTAAATTTCTCTCCTAATATTTTTTCAATTCCCCATATTTCAGGAGTTTCTTGCAATACTTTAATTAACTGCTCTGACCCAGGTTCCTGCGGAATATCTCTAACAATATCCAATCCGATTGTTCGCGGTTGCTGATTTTTTATTTTAGTTAAAATTAGCACCAGCTTTTGATCAGAAATAGGGTATGATAGCTTTTTAATATCTTCTTCTGTAATTTTAACGACAACTATTCTTTCGTCAATTTTTTCAGAAGGTCGCAGTTTAAAAAACGCATCTAACAACTTCCATTCCAATGGTTGAAACCAGCCTAATAATCGGCAGAAAATTACTAAAAGAATAATTGTAAAAGATATAGCGACGCTGCCAGGTATTTTTTGCGTATGCAGCTTAAAATTATTTCGCATGATAATACAAATTATTTTCCAGGTTTATGATCAGTAGATCCAACTCTTTGTAAAGGCTGAACCTTAAGAGACAAAATATCTGTTAATCCTACTTGCGCTAATAAACTATTAAAATCCCTAGATGCTAAACAACTTCCACTCTTTATTTGTCTACAACTTGCGGCAATTGCATCGTACCACAAACCCAACTCAGCATATGTTGACGATCGCATCTCTTGTGGTGAAACAGAAATATTACCGATTTTGATCCGCTCAATGTCTGCACTAGCATAAGAATTCCTTGAAGGGTGTCTTTCGCTACAAATTAAAGATACCGTCCAATTATACTTTCTACCGTATTCTAAACCTGGAGTGTTAGAGGGTAAACTCAATGCAACAACACCAGGATAATTAGATTCTATTCGCGTTTTGAAGATTAGCTTATGTGCCTTTGGATCTTGTAAAATTAACTGCATTGGCACATCAGCTTTACCATAAAGATACCACATAAAAGTTGGGTGACTTTTAATAGTTCTCCCTACGTGATCTTTAGGTACAATAAGCTGAAAAGTAGCCAATTTTGAATTATCGCAACCTCTAGAACCAGAACTAATGCTTTCCTCATCTTGTCTTCCTGTAGAGGGTGGATTATAGTTAGGAGCAGCAACCGATATTGTACTCGTCGGTATTGTAACTAACAGAAAAACTATTAATTTAACAAAAACAAGCTTGAAATTAGTCATGATAAAATCTAACAAAAGGAGATTACTGGAATTAGCTTTGTTTCCCTGGTTGTCGTTTAGTGTACCATGCTTGCTTATACCAGTTAACGCCCAAGAAACTTATTCATTACCAGTATTTGATAACATATCGGTAAAAAATCTAACAACAGATCCTAAACAGTCCTGGCTGGATATGTTACAACAAACTATTACTGCAAGCAAAAAAGCTGCTATTTATGGATACCTAGCCGCCGAATATCGGGAAGAAGGTAATTTTCCTGAAGCTATTAGCTATTGGGATAAAGCTGCAAAGATTTATGAAATAGAAAATAATCAAGCATCTTTAGCAAAGGTACTTGCAGATCAATCCCAAGCTTACTTAAGTCAAGGAAACTATAGAAAATCAACCGCACTAATTTTTTCAGCAATTGAAATAGCAGAAAGTTTAAAAGACAATACTCTTCAAACTGTTACTTGGGGTGTATTGGGTAATATATATTTTGTCCAAGGAAACTACAATCAAGCTATTATTGCTTATCAAAAAAGCTTGACACAAGCTGAAAAAATAAATGATTCTAAGTATGTTACTATTGCTGCTAACAATTTATTTAGCTTATTTACCGCCCGTTCTACAAAATATTCTACCGAGTTAAAAGCTTCTACTGCTCAAGAAGACAAGGAAGGTATAGCTAGACTTTCTTTTCAGAGCAAAGAAGACCGTAAATCCGCTTTATTGATGGCAAATCGTGCTGTTTCAAAATCCCCAGGTGGAATACCTGGATTTACTGCTTTGATAAATTCAATTAGCTTATCACCTAATGCCAATTACTTATTAAGAGCGCAAAATATACTTTCAACTTTACCTAATTCCCGCAACAAAGCTTACGCAATAATTAAATTATCTAAATATTTAGACTTCAATCAAAAAATACAGGCTTTAGAGTGGGCAAAATCTGTGTCTGAAAGTATTGGCGATAACCGCGCCCAATCTTTTGCTCTGGGAGCTATGGGAAATACTTACGAACAAGCTAACCAACTTGACAAAGCATTAAATTTTACTCAAGCTGCTATTATTGCCGCCCAAAGAGATGAAGATAGCTTGTATAGATGGCAGTGGCAAGCTGGCAGAATACTTGCCAATACAGGGAATAATGAACGAGCGATCACATCCTATACTAATGCAGTTTCAACTTTGCAAAGTATAAGAAGCAATATTGTTGTCGCTAGTAACGAATTACAGTTTGATGTCCGCGATGAAGTTGAGCCAGTATATCGGGAATTAATAACTTTATTATTAGATTCTGGGCAAGTAAAAGAAGTGTTACCAGTTTTTGACTTGTTAAAGCTTACAGAGCTACAAGACTTTTTTGGCGATGAATGCCTAGAGATAAAATCCTTAGCATCTAGCCAGCTTATCAATGTTAAAAATAATAATGAAACACGAGTTTCTTCTGTTATTTTAAAAGAAAAAACTTATATAATTTTGCGATTACCTGATGGTAGTTTAAAAAGTTACCCAATAGTCGTAACCGCAAAAGAGTTAGAGAAAACTATTAACGAACTTCGTTTCAAACTAGAGGAAAAAAGTAATCCAGAATATTTGCAATTGTCGCAGAAAGTATATAACTTACTAATTAGACCAATAGAAGCTGATTTAGCAAAAACAAGCACTACGAGCTTAGTTTTTGTTAACGACGGGGCATTACGAAATGTGCCGATGGCAGTATTGCATGATGGTAAGCAGTTTTTAATTCAAAAATATGCGATCTCTATCTCCCTTGGACTAAACATAAACAGTGAAAATCAAAAATTAGAAAAACAACAGGTTTTAATATTTGGCTTAAGTATTGCTATACCTCCATTTCAATCACTACCCTATGTACAAAAAGAAATTAAAGTAATAAGTAATAGTTTTAAAGAAGATATTTTTTTAGATGAAGACTTTACGTTAAAGGTGTTAGAAAAACAGATAACAACTCAAAAACCATCTGTAGTGCATATTGCAAGTCATGCTAAATTTGGTGGTACAGCAGAATCTACCTTTATCCAGGCTTTTGACCAAAAAGTTTATTTAGATGAATTTGAAAGAATTATTGGTAAAAATAAAAATCCAGTTGAACTATTAGTTTTGAGTGCGTGTGAAACTACTTCTGGAGATAATCGCTCAATCTTAGGGTTAGCTGGTGTAGCATTACGAAATGATGTTAAAAATGTCTTAGCCACTTTGTGGTCTATAAACGATTTTAGCAGTGTAAAACTTATAGAAGAATTTTACTATCAATTGAAAAATCCTGTGATTAACAAAGCCGATGCTTTGAGACAAGCACAACTAAAAATGATTGAAGAGCATCCCTCTACATGGGGTGCTTTTGTATTAATTTCTAAATAATAGGTCATCAATTCTGAAGATACGAAGACTAACTTAATGCAGTTCGTTAAATTTTTCAGGAATATTTAGTTGATAATCAATTGCGTTACAAGCTACCTGGACACCATTTTCTAACTGTATTTGCCGTCCTACATCAACAGAGCGTTTAGTGTATCTTGGTTCACTTAGTAGTTGCCTTAACTTAGCAGCAGCACCTGGAGCGGTATATTCACCACGTTTAATAGTTAGTGCTACACCTAAACGTTCTGCCCGTGCAGCATTATTTGGCTGGTCATGGCTATAAGGCATTATCAACATGGGTCGATTAGCTTTTAATGATTGAGCAGTTGTACCAATACCTCCCTGATGAACAATAGCTTTTGAACGTGGAAACAGTTTAGAGTGAGGGGCATAATTAAAAGCTACTATATTCTCTGATAGTAAATTGTGGGGCAGATTTCGCTCATCTTCTCCAATAAGCAGTACAGCACGACAACCTATTTGCCTAGCCGCAAGTGCGCTATCAACATAAAAATTACCAGCATTATTTACAACAGCCGAACCTAAAGTAAAAACTATAGGTGGAGAACCAGCATTAAGGAAATCTAATAGTTTTGAAGTTAATTCTGCTTCATCACGACTCTCATAAAAAGGAAACCCAGTAACACAAGTTTGTTTAGGCCAGTCAGACTGAAATTGAGCAAAAGCCTCTGAAAATAGAGCCAAAACAAGTTCTGGCGAGTGTTTGTCCTCAAAAAGTGGTTCTTTAATTTGCTTTAGCCCTAAATCATCTCGTAACTTTCGTATTGGCTCACTCCAAGAGCTTAGAAAATATTTGCTCAGGTTGATAATACTGCTGTTAACTAAAGGATTAAGCAGTTGCGATTGAATTTGACTTGATGTATCTGCGAGTACTAAAGAATCATATGCAGAGGGTATTAAAACAGGAGCTAATACGCTAGATATCCATTTAATTCCTGTTTTTTCAGCAACTATTGCACCAGCAAAAGAAAGATGTTGAGTTATAAGCAAGTCTGCACCGTTTACTACCTGCATCAAATCATTATAGGTATCTCTAATATGAGATAGTATCAAATCACATATGAGAAATTTTAGTCCTTCTTTGGGGTCGGTTGCCCTTCTAAACACTTCTCTATCCAGCCCAGGTTCAAAATCAGGTCTAATATCATAAAATTTTACACCTTTCTCTTCTACCTGAGAGCGATATAACCTGCTTGTTGCTATTATAACTTCATGTCCGCGCTGTTTCAATTCAATTGCAATTGCGATATAAGGATGTAAATCGCCTAAAGTTCCATAGGTACTGATAACAATACGTTTATTCATTATTTTTAAGTGAAAATATAATGTAACTGACAACTACAATATCAGGTTTATTTCATTTTAAACATTAAAGCAATAGGTTTATAATCTTGAATAATAAAATTTTTTCATCTTGTATAGCTTTCATATCCGTAATATCTAATTTGGGCTATATGTCTACTAACGCTCAGATTATTCCTGATAATACTTTAGGGTCGGAAAGTTCTATTATTGCCCCTAATACTAATGAGATAAACAACCAAATTTATGGAGGAGCAATTCGAGGATCGACTTTATTCCACAGCTTTCAAGAGTTTAATGTGGGCAAGGGAAAAGGAGTATATTTTATAAACCCTACTGGTATCGAGAATATTCTAAGTCGGGTAACGGGAGAAAATCCCTCTAGCATTTTAGGCACACTCGGTGTCCAAGGAGGCAATGCCAATTTATTTATGATAAATCCTCGGGGCATTATCTTTGGACCTGATGCCAATCTAAATATTAATGGCTCTTTTTTAGGTACTACAGCCAACAGTATCATACTATCTAACGGTACACAATTTCAAGCTAGAGATCCTCAATCTGTTCCTTTATTATCTATTCAAGTTCCGATTGGTCTTAGTTTTGATGGTAATCCAGCGCCTATCACTGTACAAGGAACCGGACACAATTTATCTTTATTTTTCCCGTTAGCTGGTAGCCCAATTTTAGGGTCGGGTGAAAGTTTAAATGGATTGAGAACAGATCCTGGAAAAACTATTGCTTTAGTTGGTGGAGATATTAACTTTGACGGTGGAGTTTTAACAGCTAGTTCGGGACAAATTAACATAGGCAGTATAAATACTGGAATAGTAAGTGTAAATTCAAACACTTTTGGAATTTTTTTAAATTATGATAGCATAGCCAGCTTTCAAAATATTGAGTTAAATAAACAAGCATTATTAGATGCAAGTGGTTTTATAAATGGCAATATTCATTTGCAAGCAAAAAATATTGCTTTGACGAATGGTGCTTTTATCTTAACATCAAACTTTGGCAGTAATGACGCAGGTACAGTTACTTTAAACGCAACTGAAAATATAACAATTAATAGAAACTTACTAACACTAGGAAACTTTATACCAGGTTTTTTGGGTGCAGGTATTGTTACACAAAATTTTTCAACTGGAAAAGGAGCAGACATAAATATTTCAGCAAGGGAATTGAATATTCAAACTGCTTTTGGAATTGTTACAGAAACATACGATCAGGGACAAGGTGGAAATATAAACTTAGATATTTCTGGAAAGCATATACAAAATCTGGAAAAGCTAGAACCGCAAGTATCTGTTGATAGAGGTCTTATTGCTACCTTTGTATCGGGAAGTGCAAACGGAAAAGCAGGAAACTTAACACTTTCTACAAGCAATGTTTACATTAAAAATGGAGGGACAATTGCGTCAGAAACTTTTGGTTTGGGGAATGGAGGAGATGTTAATATTCAAGCTTCTGGCAAGATAAAAGTGTCTGGGGCTGTACAATTTACTTCTAATAGTTTTTTGCCTAGTTTTTTAGGCGCTTTAGCTACCTCAGAGGGTAATGCTGGTAATGTAAAAATTAACACAGAAAATTTAGTGATTGAGGACGGAGGAAGAATAGATTCTGTCACATTAGCATCTGGATCTGCTGGTAGAGTAACTATAACTGCAAATGATTCTATTGATGTTATAGGCAGAGTGCCTGGTTCCTTAAATCCTACACTAATAAGTTCATCTGCCAATCGTTTGGACCCTGCTTTTACGCCCTTTTACGGTTTATCTAGTACGTTAGATGGAAATTCTAGCTCTGTAGAAATCTTTACCAATCAGTTAAACATCAGTGATGGAGCAAGAATTAGTGTAAGAAATGATGGCTCTGGAGAAGCAGGCGATATTAAAATCACAGCTAATTCCATCAATTTGAAAAATCAAGGTGCTATTGTTGCAGACACAGGAGTTAAAGATGGTGGTAATATTTTTCTAAAAGCAGATAATTTACAACTACGCCAGAACAGTGAAATTAACGCAACTGCTGGAGGTAATAGTACGGGGGGCAATATTAGTATTGATACCCACTTGCTTGTTGCCTTAGAAAACAGCAAAATTACAGCCAATGCTTTTGAGGGAAATGGTGGCAATATCCAAGTCTCTACTCAAGGCTTATTTATATCACCAGATAGCAAGATTACTGCAAGTTCTAATTTAGGAATTGATGGAGTAGTAAATATTCAAACTTTGGAATTTGATGAAAGAAATAATCTTACTCCTTTGGAGAACACTTTTGTAGGATCAGAACAAGTCATTGCAAATACTTGTTTGACTAGACGTAACAAGCAAGCAGGAAGCTTTGTTGTTACAGGAACAGGTGGGTTGCCTGATAAACCTGAATCTACGACTAACAGCTATGATAGCCTAACAACAAGTGATAATTCTAAAGTAGAAGTATCTCTTGCCCCGCCAGTCGTAAATACCATATCTACTAAAACTTGGCAACCAGGCGATCGCATAGTAGACTCAAATACTTTAGTGAAAACTGCTGATGGGCAAATTCTATTGGTAGCACAGCAACCAAATGTACAGAATGTTAAAAGCTTAGTCTGTACTTTAGAGAATTAATTAGTCTTCCAAACTTTCTAGTTCTAATAATTTACATTTTAATATGGTTTCTAAATTAGTAAGTTTTTGTTTTAACTCATTGCGTTGCACAGGAGAAAGCTTACTAACAGTTTTTTGAGTAATTCCCTCAACTTGCCCTTGCAATTTATCTACTTTATCAATAATCGTTCGAGTAGAATTCGTAGGGCGAATACGCGCTTTTAAAGCAGATAAGGATAAGCCTTGCTCAACAGTCTCCTGCAACAATTGTTCCCTCAGTATCGAATCTTCGATCCGTCCAAGTTCAAGGGCTTTAGTATATTCTAATAGTCCTTTGTTATATGCCTCAATTACGTTGGCAGGTAAATCTAATAAAGGGAGTCGAGAAGATACAAATGTTGTGATTTCTAACTCTGGTGCAACCTCTTTAAATAATAGTTCGATAATTTCTTTAGTTTGAGAATCAATCGACGCATTACCCTCTACTGCATTCTTATAGCGATACAGTAATTTTTTTGTCTCCTCTCTACTTTTATTTAAAGTTAAGGTTAGAAGATAAATTAGTTCTTCAGTATCATCTAGAGCATTTAAGTTACGGCGACGGACATTTTCTACTCGTGAAAGCTTAACTGCTGTAATGTCATCAACTTCTGCAATATCAGCGGCAATTTCTGTTAATCCTGCGGCAAGAGCAGCATCTAAGCGTGTTTCTCCTGCCACTAATCTTAGTTGTTCGTTAGGAAGACGTTGTAACCAAATTGAACCCCTAAACCCATAGGTTTTAATACTATGCACTAAGTCCTCAAATGCTTGCGGATCTTTCTCCCTTCGTGACTTATACGGACGACGGAGAATCTGAGCTATGGGAACTGTTGCATAAGAAATCTTTTGATCCTCAACTTGAGAATGAAGATGCTGGCGTTCTAGAGTTAATTCTTGCTCTAGTCGGGTAATTTGCTCTTGAGCGTCAGCTAAGTCTTGCTGAGTCTGTTTAGCTCTAGAACTTGTGGAAAGAAAGGAAGCTACACTTGGTCGAGATTTTGTCATGATTCCTGTTAGAAGATCGATCTTCTAATAAATATATTTAAGTTATGAGCAATAGAACTGCTGAAGTAACGCCTGAACAACTGGTTCAAAATCTTGACAAGCATTATGACCAGGGCGGTATAGATGGAGTGGCGCTCGACCTCGATTAGAAGCATTTTCAAATTCCGCGCTGTAGCGAATTCCAGGAAAGCAAGGAATATCTTGTTCAGTTAAGACTTCTTTAATATCTGAATAAAAAGCTTGTTGGTCAGCGTTACTAGCAACCCGCATTGGTACTCCCCCTAAAAAAAGAGGCATAGGATCGAGGTCAAGAGATTCTCCTTCACCTCTAATCCACTGTAGCAATGAATCTACACCAGCCATTTTTACAGACATTGGAATAGGAACTACGATGTGTGTAGCTACCGCTAATGCTGTGTAGCTCAAGACGTCTAATGAAGCTGGAGAGTCTAAAATAATTAAATCATGTGATAAAGGATATTTCTTCAGTGCTTTTTTTAAAACTAATTCTCGTCCAGTTCGTGTAGGTAAGTCTAATGCAACAGAGAGCATAACATCCCCACCTAAACATACCTGAAATTTACCCTTTGGATTACCCCATTGAGGTTGCTGAATTGGGTAGTCTCCTGTAAAACTTCGGTTAAACAGTGCGGCGGAGGTTTGATCGGGTTCAAGATCGGAATCTAGACCACAAAACCTTGCTAAAGACCCATTAGTATCTAAATCAATAAATAAAGTATTTAAACCCATTTGAGCAAGTCGATAACCTAAATGAATGCCTAAAGTAGTTTTTCCAATTCCTCCTACATTAGCAACAATCCATAAAACAATTTGTCGTGAAACCTTGACCGCTTCAGCTTTTGGCATTTTAGTTATAGATAGATTTAAGAACAGCTTACGCTTTTATTTCAGGAAGCCGGAACAAATTCATAGAGAGTTGTGTAAGCTCATTTTTAGAAATAATCATCAATACCTGATTAGAAGATCGATCTTCTAATTAGAATAAACTAATTGTAGACTTAATTAATCCCAGAAACCATTGAACAACTCAGTCAGTACAAAAATTGAAAAATGCAACCAACAACGTTCCCAGAACTAATTAAAAAAGTCAGAAAACTTAAAAACCTTACTCAGAGGGACTTTGGTAGGCTTTTAAACCCTTCAGTAGCTCAACCTACAGTAGCTCGTTGGGAAAAAGGGGAACAGCTACCTGACCGCAAGTATTTTCCAAAAATTGCATCTCTAGTGGATTTTACACTAGAGGATCTCTTTAAATTCGTTGAAGAACCATTAGTAGACATAGTAGATACATCTATTACATCGGAGTCGATGCTTCTCAAAGCTTATATTCCAAACAAGCAACATCTAGCCATTTTAAACCGAGGCGTAGGAGCCTGGAATCGGTGGAGAGAGAGAAACCCCGAAGTAATTCCAGAGCTTGCTGGGATAAAGCCAATAGACAAAAACTTAAGCCAAATTAATCTTTCTGGAGCAGACCTTAGAGGCGTTGACTTTCGGTGGACTGCTTTATGTAATGCAAAGTTTGTTGGGGCAAACCTGAGAGAAGCAAATTTAACCTCAGCTAATCTTAGCAATGCCGACCTAAGCGGAGCAAATTTGAGTGAGGCTACTCTTGTAAATGCTTACTTTGGAGAAGCAAAACTTAGCAACACTAACTTAATTGCAGCACATATGGAAAGTAGCAATTTTAGTTCCGCTAACCTTAATGCGGCTAACTGTAGCAAAGCGAATCTCACTAAAGTAGATTTGAGATGTGCTTTGCTAGTTGAAGCAGACTTCACTAACGCTATCATTAGCGATTGCCTAGTCTATGGTGTATCTGCTTGGGGAATAAAACTTGATGGAGCAACGCAAACCAAGCTAAATATTTGTCCAGATGAATCATGTTTTGACTTTGTGGTTGATTTGAAATTTGCAGAAATTAAGTATTTAATAAATACACACCCAATTTCCCCGGCACTCCCTGCCACCGCCCCTGATTAGCCCCAGACCAAAGAGCTTTGCCTATCTTATTTTTAGCCGCAGCAAAAATGTCTTCCTCTGCTTCGTCAAATAAAACTCTTGCTACCTTCTCCGAATTCATAGCTTGCCCAATATTTTGCTGTAAAACTTTTTCAACCGCTTGAGTAAGCTTTAGCCCTTGGTAATCTGGAAGCAGAGCCTCGGTTAAAGCCAAAGCAGAAATTTCTCGCCCTGAATCAGTGGGCGGCTTCTGTTCGGGTTTTCCAGTAGCTTGCTTAAGGTTAACTGTATAAAATCCGCCTCGTCCTGGCACTTTCTGCCATAACCCGTTTTCTATTCCTTGATTTAAAGTATTGTACAACCGAGGTTTTTCTGCCTTAAAGGTTGGAATTTCTAACTCACCATACAAAGCTCGAACAATATCATCTATGTGTAGAATATTGCCAGCTTCTTCCTGTAACAGTTTTTCAACAGCTTCAGACTTACTTAGATGCTGGTATTGAGTTAGCAATGGTTGCTTTAAAGGTTTTCTAGCTTTTTTCGTGGGTTCTACGGGGGTCTCCAGTTCTACTTTTTCAGATGTTATTGATTCCTCTAATTCTGTAGGTTCTTGAGCAAGGTCTTCAAGGGGGGCGGAAGAAGTTATTTCTTCGTCCTCTATTGATTTCAATTCTTCCATCACCTGCTGAGTAGTGATAGGAAATTCTACTGAATCATCCTGACTTTCATTCTGCGGTGCAGAGTTAGAGGGAGTAGAAAATTCGTCTGGGAAGCTTTGCGTTTCAGGTTGTATTTCTTCTAGTTGCTTGTCCTCAACTTCTGGTAACTCTGCTTCGGTTAAGCTATCCTGTAGACTTTCCGGTATCGCTAGTTCGTCATCAACAGAGCTTGCGGGCAAAGAGATAGCTTGGTTGTTCCCCTGCTGGATTATCAACTGCTCGGCTAATAGGGCGTTGATATGGTTTAGCTGCGCTCTTGCACTACTTGAAGCCTGGTCATTCTCCTCAATGATGCTTTGGTAATGCGATCGCATTTTAGTGAGATTTTCGTGGAAAAGCTGATTGCCTGATAACTCATTAACAAGTAGAGCGTTAACATGGGGAGCATCTCAGTTTTGCAAATAGTTAGTTGTAGATAGCATTCCATTAAGATAAGCAGTGCGATGAAAGAGAACTTGCGGTACATTGTTTTTGTTCCACTGAGCGCCGGAGATTTTCACACGCCTACCAATCTGTTTGACCGTAGACTCAATTGCCCCAGAGCCAATAGAACTAATCTGTTCGGTCTGAAAATACCAGTAATCAGGAATACGAGAGTGATGCTTATGAAGATAGGTAATAAAATTGTCTGCTCGAGGATTTGACCACCCGTCAATTTCGATAATAGCTGCTGTAATATTTCCCCGCCACAAAAAAGCTTCTACCCTTGCTAAACGAACCTTATCACCGCCTACTTTATAAAGGTTTTCTACTAAATGATACCAGTCTAAAATTTCGAGGCGGCTTTCCTTGGTAGCAATGCCAGCAATGAGATTCCATATGCCGTCATGTCCATCTCCAAGACAAGTAACAATTTCTGACAATTCTTGCTGATTTACCCAAGCAAGCAAAGACTGGTTATCTTGAAAATAGGCTGCAACTGCCTGACTGTGGAGGTTTACGGCTTTATAATCTCTCCACTCACACCCTTGACCTACAGGGGTGCGGAGCCTAACTTTTCCCCCATCGACGCTCAACTCTTCTACCTCTTGTTTGACCCTGACTTCGGTAAACTTATATCGCTGTACAAGTCTCTGCTGGGTACTGTGGCATACTTTAAGACCCGTAAGGATTTCTAAATCTCTAGCAGTATTTTGATAGGATACGTTTGCACTCAATAGCAAACAACACTTTTCCAAATGTGGACTTAGTTGTGTATTTGGTTTCACCTCTAACTTTTTCGCCTGGTTTTCCGTCAGTTTCAAAATGCCAATGCTGCTTTTTAATTTTCTTTTTCTGCCTGCGGTTGTACCTGTGACCGCTCGGATAAAAAAACACCAATTTCTGGGCTGACGTACTTGAGTACCTTTTGGCGAACGGTCTGCTCAATTTCTTCTAAAGTGTTCAATAACTCTTGTGGGGTTTCCTCATAGAGAATGGCAGCAATAGCTTGTATATGGGCTTTTAGTGCGATAGCATTCTTTGAAGTCATATTCCATGCGTTATCTCTATTTTCACTCCATCATACATTTTTGCTTTAGGGTAGTTCCCTATTTCCTTAAATCTGATAAGTATTCGTACTTATTGCAAAACTGAGATGCTCCCGTTAACATGAACCAAAGAATCTTGGGCAACACTTGTAGTGCGAAGTCTCTGTTGGATTTGCTTAGTGTAGTGCGATCGCATTTCGATTAAATTATCAATGAAGCGGTCAGATTGGGGCATTAATAAGTTACTCTTTCTTGAAAAAACCAATATTGCAGTTAATATACTAATCCTAATCCTATTTCTAGCAGTAGGTATAAGATGCGCTACCGCGCTCTTAAGGCGGAAAAAAACTCATGATAAAAGTAAGCAACGGCTACATCGTTGGTTGGGATGCGGGTCACTATATCGGACGTGCTGGCAAAGGTAAGAAAGGCTCGGCTTTGGCTAATCCCTTCAAGTTGGCGGATACTAGCAATTCTGAAGAACGCGATCGCGTAATTGCTAAATATCGCCGTTGGCTGTGGCAAAAAATTCAAGAAAAAGATGCAGCAGTAATGGCTGAGTTGTTCTATTTGAAGGAACAAGCGATTGCAAACGAGCTAAATTTGCTGTGCTTTTGTAAGCAACCAACGCGCGAAGTCGCTTGTCATGGCGATGTTATAAAATCTTGTTTGGAATGGATGATCAAATAGTAAAATTAATAGAATTAAACACTGCAAATAACCAAATAAACGTTGCTAGAGGCTCAACATACTAAAACGTTAAAACCTGGCAAGCAATTAAAGGATTAATTCGTCCTCAGCCTCAGCCAAAACCTAAAGATAAAGGAATTGAGTTATGAAAATATCCATAATTACAGCTACCTACAATCGACCTCAAATATTAGTTGCTAACGCACTCTCAAGCATTAAAAATCAAAGTGATCGCAATTTTGAACTTGTAATAGTAAATGACGGTGCTAATCCTAAGACTAAAAACATCATCAGACATTTTCAAGAAAACGTTGATTTCCCCGTACATTACATTGAGATGGAACACCCACCCGAAAGTAGTGGCTTTGGGTTGTGCTATGGACGGAACTTGGGACTAGAGAACGCCACAGGTGATATTGTTACCTACCTTGATGACGATAACAGCGTTACTCCAGACTTTGTAGCCTTGGTGCGACAGTATTTTCAAAAACAGCCCTTAATTCGATACAGTATGCCAAGGCAGAATCGCCGCCGCGATATCTGGAATGATGGTAAAATCACTCACCATGGCAAGCCATTCATTTCACCCAGCAGTAACTGCTCTTTGCTTCAGCTTCTAGCACAACAGGAAATATTTGATAGCAATGGTTTTGCTTACTACCGAAAAGATGCACCGAGATGGAATCCTCAATTTCGAGTATTTGCAGACTACGAGTATTTGCTTCAATCGGTGGGAGTTTGGGGTAAAGAAGCTTTTGGTTTGAATGAAAGCATTCTTGTTAACTATGTCCAGTCTTCTACAGGGATTATTGGGAGTTCTAACTACGAACAATGGGCAGAAGAATTATCGGTAATTGTTAAGAATGCTGGCAATTACACAATCCTTGATGACCCTATAAATAAGATTTTGGAACGGTCAATAAACCATTGTCAAAACAAAGCAAAGATTTTATCAGTACCAGAAGCGTTTGCAGTTTCTACAAGTTAGTTTTCTGCATCTGCGCTTACGCGCCAAGAGGGGGGAGAAGTACGTTGCACTTCTCCCCCCTCTTGATGAAACCAGCCACAAATGTGTAAGAGTCAAAGCATATTTTCGCAGGGATCTGGTAGAGTTCTGCCATTAACCCGGTCAAACTTTTCCCAGGGAGCCTCTAAAATCGTGTCCTTAATAGGTTTCCAGCCATAGTAATCTCGAAACGCCGCATAAGCTGGAGAATGGGGAACGACAAACTCGTTGAAGATTTCCTGCCAATCGCCAAATAACTCAAACGTTTCTAGCGTAGGCACAATCCCAAAATCCCAGGCATGACAAATACGGGCAACATAGTCCGCTTTATCCTCCGGCGAGTGCAAGGTCTGGGGTAAGTCTTCTATATCAGGATATACTGAGTAATCTAAATTCATCTTTCAAAGCCTCTCTCTGGTAGTTGCTGGGGCAATGAGAGCAACTGCTGCCGGAACCAACCTCGAACACTGGTGAGTCGCGTTCGCTCAGTTGCGGGCATTTGCTCGATGGGACGACGTTGTTCAATTCCATTGAGAAAGCGTAGGACTTGCGCCTTAGCACTATGAAGATCGAGTTGGGGATTTTTCTGCTGCCAGCAGTCCCACAATTCTGGAACCGTCGCCATCCCCGACTGAGCGATTGCATAGATATCGACAAAATCACGGGGCGCTCCTCGATTCACTAGGGCGTTCATCTTCGCGCCAATGTTATCCCGCAATGTTTCAATTTGAACGGGTGGATAAGGGCTAGGAATGGGTGGCTCTAGTTCCCGATCTCGGTCTGCTATTTGGACAGAAAAAATGGTAGCTCCGTCCCGCTTCAGTTCCAGCGACAGGGTTGTAGCACTTCTTCTTTCATCAAGTTCTAAACTGTTTTGACCTGCCACTTGAGTCAGCACTTTAGTCAGTAAATTAATGGCGGCTTGTCTTTCTGCTGGTGTAGACGACTGGCTCCACCAGGCATCAATATCTTTGGTTTGCCGATAATTTAGATAGTGCTTCAGCGCAAAGTAACCCCCAAGAATCAGGGTTTTGGCATCGGACTGACCTCTCAGTCCACCTAAAATTTCAGCCGCCAATGGATCTAAATCTTCTGGCGGGACGGGTAAAATGTTTTTCATATCTTGTCAATGCTATCCCACTCTTGACTCTCCGTTCATCCTGGAACACAAGCTTCTGCACTATATCGACCATAACCACTTTACAGTTGCGATCGCTATCAACTAGCGCAAGAAATTCATGCCCACACTTTTGAGCAATCCTTTGACGCTGGGCTTGGGCTTGTTTCCGCACCGCTCGTAGTTCAGTTTCTAGTTGGGCAATACGCTTTCTGAGGAGTTGGGTGCGATCGCTCATATTACTTCCCCTTTAGCAATAAGCTCAACCTCAGACCACGATAGACCGCGTAATCGACTCCATAAACTTTGACCACCGCCCACGAAATGCACCATGATATCGCCGTTATGGGAGTGCGAGTATTGCATTAATCGCCGCTTAACTGCCTCATCCGCCCATTCTTTCCAACCGAAAAACGCACAAGGCGGAGTAGCATCCTCAGTGGGTACGCCTTCTTTTAAAGCCTTAACTAGCACTCCAGTCAAATTACAGCGCCAGTTTTCTTGTACTGCAATTTTCAGTCTTTCCATGGCTGCCGGGAAATTAGCCCAATACTGTGCGATCGCGGTTTTAACCTGTAGATTAGTTTGAACGTCTGACGATAAACGAGAAATTTGAGTACAAGCACTTTGCAATTCTTCACCAGTTGGAGGGATTACAACCTTCTGTTCGGGGATAGCTTGATCTTCCTCTTTAACTTTTTCCTCAACAGCAGGCAGACTGTGTTCTGTTTGCTTTTGGGTAGAGTTAAGAGTAAGAGTTCTGTATGGTGTCTGATTTTCTATTGTCGGCTGCCAGTTATCAGACTCCCGGCTATCTGATTTTCGGCGCTCGGCTATCTGATTTTCGGTAGGGGTAAAAGGCGATAATTCTTGTCTGAGTTTTTCAAAGTCAATGGAGTAAGCCCAAATATTGTCAGTTGCCCAACGCTTGTAGGGGGTCTTCCTCAGTATTCCCATTTCGCACAAGTCTTTGAGGTGGCGAAACACTGTATCTCGACAACATCCAAGAGCTTCGGCTAATTCTTGGTTGATTACATAAACCCAAGGAGGCTTTCCAGCCTTTAACTTGTTATGAATCCAGCCATCTAACCAAGATAAGATGTATGCTTTAAATTTCTTGACCCCCCGAAATCTGCTGAGATATTCAGTCAGAATATTGGTGGGGTGCTGTACGGCTCCTAAAACTGCGGAAGTAAACGACATTATCTAATCCCCTCCACCTTTTCGCCTGTTCCTGGACTAATCACCCAACTCGCGGGAAAACACTTGCAACTGTAAATTTTGCCGTAGTATTCATCTGTACCAGAGACAATGCCAGGGCGATCGCATTTGGGGCAGTAGTTGTTTCTTGTGAGATTGCCCCCAGTAAGGGCGTTTATAATGTGGCGACTATTGCCAGGATCGTAAGATGGCATAAATTATCCTCAATGTCTAAATGTATGGAAAAACTTGGCTACTTGGAAAAAGACAATTGCTCACCAAGTAAACGCTGCCGCGACCCTTGCTGTGATGCCCACAGCCTGTCTAGCTCAGGTACGTACTCGAATGGAACAAACTGACACGGCGCGGCAGTCATTGCTGGCTGGATGAAATGATCTTTGCCCATCGATTGCAGCCAATTGACCAACTCTTGGGGCTTCTTCATCCCATAGCGTCTAGCGAGTTTTGTTTTTGATAGCCCTTCGTAGGTTCGGACGGGTCTACCTGAACGATCAACCAGGATATTTTTCTCGACAACAATTGGCGGTTGTTCGACAATTGCCTCTGGTTTACCCAAGATCAGCCCTAGCATTCCTGCACCGTGCATGGTGACGATAGCGCTAGAGACTTGCATCAAACGCTCTTGAGATTGGGCGGCGGCTGTTTGGGCTTGAGCTACTTGAAGTTCCAGCTTTAGTCGCTCTATTTCTTGGGACTGGGCAGGGATGATATCTTTAATAACTTGCTTTGCTTTTTCAAAGGCTGTAGCTAAAGCTAACTTACAGTTAACTACTTGCTCTGTATTGCGGCTGAGGGTCATAATAAACGTTGCCTGTAGTTCAGTCAGCCACGCCCATCGCTCTACAGAAACGTTACCCTGCTTGGTTTGGAACTCCCGCGTTTCAAACGCGACAGCCCCCATTTCTGGATTTGATGCCATTTTAGGATTGTATTTCTCAATCGTGCCTAAAAAGTTTTTGTGTTGAATCCCTAACTCGGCGGCTACTAATCGGGAGTCAACTACTATTACCCCGTTGCCGTGATCGCTAACAGTTAGAAGACTCATAATGACCCCTGCTTAATTTCACAGATTAGTTTTCTTAGTTCAGGACAATCTTTAAACCACTCTCCTCTCAACCTTAGATGAGCTAGGCGTTGATGAAATTGCCGCTCCAGCTTTCTTCCACCAGCAACGGAAACTAAAATCCTGAGAGGATTAACATTACCGCCTTGTAAATTGTTAAAACGAGCATCAAGGTTAGCGGCAACGCCAATTTTCACGACTTTTTGCACAGTATCAAGCAGAAAGTAAACGCGCTCTAACTCCTGCTTAGGTTTGGGCAAATATTCCATCCACTCGTTAGACTCAAGAATTCGTAAAATTTCTAGCTTCTCTTCAATTACAGCTAGTTCCTTGCTATCACTTTCAAGGATCATTAATCTTATAGCGAAGTCTCGCCCTTCCCGTGTCTTGAAAATAGCTTCTGGTAGTTTCATTGCACTACCTCTTGATAACAGTCAGCTATTTGTTGTGTAGCAGACGTTTTTATTCTTTTCCAAACAGCGAAGTAAAGAGCTTTCACCCTGGCTAAAATACTTTGAGCATCTTCATGAGACACACGCTCTATTTGATGATTGCGGGCTGATTTTGACTCTATTAGTACAGAGTCGGCTACGATTGTGATTGTCATGATCTAGATGGGTTAACGGTTTAGGTTGTGGTAAAAAAGCGATTGCGTGATCTCTTGGCGGGGAAGCGCGATCGCTTTGTTTTAATTATTTGTGTCTACAGAGCGTAGAACAAATAAGTCATTTATCTCCTTGTCAAAGTAATTGCAGAGAGTTTCGATGGTGTTAGCATCAATTCTCTCAAACTTATTAGTAAACAGTTTATGAACTGTGGTCGGACTTAACCCTGTGTCTTTAGCCAATTGACGTTGGGACAATGAGGGATCTTTCTCAGCCATCAGTACAGCAAGGCGACAAAACATCTTTCTCATTCTGTACCACAACTTAAACCTATCATATCTTTACCGGAAACTACAACATATTTACCGGAAGCTATTGACAAAGTATTACAGCTTCCGGTAATATTAAATCATGAATGAGGAAAGCAAACAGCCTCAGCCGAGAAGCAAAAATCCAGAGTTGCACCCAGAACCGAAATTTCACTAACAACAAAGCAGCAGAAGTGCGGAACTGCCGAAACACCGCCCGGAACCTGATAACAGCGAAGCCATAAGCAGCAGCAACGGTCAGAGGAGGAAACGCCCACGACAAGGTTTTCATACCCTGCGGACTCCCAAATAGAAAAACTTTGTTAATGGAATTAAAACAAGTAAACCACAAAGCCTACAAGCGTTCATCTTTGACGGGGCGATCGCTTGCAGGCTTTGGTTCCTAAATACATAGGTAATACCATGCTAACTCAAGAAAAACGTACAATTCAACTCGGCTCTGAATCTACCCCGAAAATCTGGGATAAAGCCACGGCAAAAGCAAATATCGGCGATACTATCCATGCTCCCTTTATGCCTGTCATGCAGGTGATAAACAAGGACGTTTACAGTGATGGTCGAGTGTGGCTGAAGGTCAAACCTACAAACGCTTCTTGCTATACCGAAGAATGGGTATTAGACCGAGAAGAAGACGACGTGCTACCACCGCCCCCAAATGAGTTTGAGCAGGGATTTAATCACGGGCGAATAGACGCGATAGATAAGTCAATCCCACTGTATACCAGAGTCGAGTGCGAATACACCAGAGGATATACAGAAGGTTACAAGCAGCATACAAAACCCAACATACCAACACCGCCTCCTAAACCCCTTACCTGGTCAGTAACTTATGACCGAAAGTGGCAATGGTATTTAGTTTGGGTAGGCGGTCGCGCCATTGGTAGAGCGGACGACCATGAGGAAGCTGAACAGATAGGGCAAAAGTATCTTGCCTCTGAGAAATTACGGCAGGAGCATCGGGAGCGAGTTTTAGCCTTTTATAGAACCCATTTGGGATTTATTTAACCAGTTGCTAATCTTTGAACCATCAGACGAACAAAACAAAGATTAACTTTGGTGGTGGCATGAGCAAGAGTTCTTTCAAAATTTTTGACCAAACTTTTACATCTTTCCATCCAAGAATTGGTTCTTTCTATTACCCATCTGGCTTGGACAGGGACAAAGCCTGTTTTTCCTGTCTTGTGCTTTTGCTCAATTGACGGTTTGGGCGATAACTTAAACCTAATCTTGTTCATGATCTGAGGATAAACTTTTTTCAACTGTTCCTCCAGTTTTTTGGGGTGATATCCGTTATCAAGCAGGATTGTAATTTTGGGAATATTAACGGGTTTAGATTTAAAGTAATCGATGTTGTCTGACAACATTTCAATTAATCCCTGATCGTCAGATACATTAGCTTTGGTACAGTGAGTGAAGAACGGAAATCCCAAAGTATCCACCGCCAAGTGTCTTTTAATGCCGTTCGTAGCTTTGTACTTGCAAAAGCCTTTCGACTCGACACTGGCATTACAAGTATTTTTCACGGCTTGTGAGTCAATGATAATTAAGGTTGTCCATCTAGGTTTTTTTTAACTTGTTGGCGGACTTGACCATGCAGGACATCTCTAATCCCCTCGATTACTCCTTGTGTTCGCCAATGTTTATAGTGCCAAAATACTGTTGAGTAAGGAGGTAAATCCTTGGGTAAGTCACACCAATTACAACCATTCTTAAGTTGATACAACACCCCATCCAAGATTTCTCTTTTGCTCCATACAGGGGGTTTAGTTCTTTTCTTTTTAGGTAACAGGGGTTCAATAATTTCCCACTCTTTGTCTGTCAAACTGCTTGAGTATGGCATTTTTCCCTAATTATACTATTTAATTAAGATCCCAAATGGGTTCTATAGTAATTGACTTTCATTTGCGCTTACGCGCTCATGAGTATGAAGGTAGCGGTAACTGCCGCTACCTTCATAGAAATTGTAGATTTCAGTGAAAAAAATGATAGAAAGTAGTGCAGCAATTGCTCAACTTAATGATCGATTTCGGCACGGAGATAGAAGTTCAGGAACTTACGTGTTCACACCTGGAGTAAAAAGTTTATCCTCTGACAAAATTCTTGAACTCTATCAATTAGTCCAAAACTTTAATTCATTTACTGAGGATAACGATCCGCATGGAGAGCATGATTTTGGTGCGATTGTAATGGGTCAATAACTCAACCCTGAAGGGATTGAGCTTGTAAGAAATAAGTCTTACGTGTTTGACTAGCCCATTGAGCCACATTTAGGCACGAACTCTCGAATCCTTCTCCAGTTCGAGTTATTTTCAAACCGTCTTATTAACGGTGTTGCGTCAAGGCAAGCCATCCTAAATTTGGTGGGCGAGGAGACTTAAACTCACGCACAGGATTATCTCTTAAATGCGTATTCCAGTAGTAACAGCAGACGGACAACAACTTATGCCGACTAAACCTAGTCGCGCTAGAAAGTGGATTAGAGACGGGAAAGCAATTGGTAAATTTAACGATTTAGGACAGTTCTATGTTCAATTATTGGGTAAAGCTTCTGGCACTGATACTCAAGATATTGTTATCGGAATTGACCCCGGCAAACTCTATTCGGGCATTGGTGTTCAATCGTCCAAAAATACATTATTTACGGCTCACCTTCAATTACCCTTTAAAACTGTACGAGAACGTATGGAAACTAGGGCGATGATGCGACGTACTAGAAGGGGTAGACGAATCAATCGTAAGGTTGCTTTTGATAAACGCGCACACCGTCAAAAACGTTTTGACAATCGCAGGGGGTCTAAGTTGCCGCCTAGCATTCGTGCTAATAGACAGCTAGAACTGCGAGTAGTTTCCGAACTATGCAAAGTTTTTCCCGTCACTGGCATCGTTTACGAAATAGTGGAGGCAAAAGGCTCTAAATCGTTCTCTCCAGTGATGGTCGGACAGAAAATAATGTTGCAATGGTTAGCGCTTTTTGCACCAGTTACCACTAAGAAGGGTTGGGAAACTGCCCAAATCAGAACCCAACTAGGACTTGAAAAGCAGAAACATTCCAAAGGTGACGCAATCCCGGCAACCCATGCGGTAGATGGCGTAGCGCTTGCCGTTAGTGCCTTTATAAACTACGGCATAATCAACCGACACTCTATGGGGTGGCTCGGTAATGTTTCTGTAACTCCTGCACCTTTTGGCATAATTCGTCGTCCTCCAGTATCCCGTCGCCAACTGCATTTGATGGTTTTTGCCAAAGGTGGAGTTAGAAGAAAATACGGCGGTACTGTTACCCGTCACGGACTAAGAAAAGGTGATTTAGTGCAAGCTACTCAAGGCAAAAAAACCTACCTTGGATATGTTAGTGGCGACACTGAAAAACAAGTTTCTGTTTCTGATGCTAATTGGCGACGGTTAGGTCAGTTTACGGCTTCAAAAGTTCGGCTAATTCGACGCTCTACCGGACTAATTATCACGGCGGTTAAAACCGCTTGCGTCGCTTCCCTCTCGGCACTAAAAATGACTGAGTTTCCCGCATCCCACGAGGTTTTATGATAAAAAGTATTTTTGGAAGATAAGCTACTACGATCCAACATTTACCTACGCCTCAGAAAATCCTAGTGACATTAAGGTAACAAGGCGCGTATTAACTTTGATGAAAAGCAGTGAGTATTAATATTTGTGCTGCGATGTATCGACGGACAGAATTTCGATATTCAACTTGGGGACACCTTTCGATTTCCAACTTCTTCTAGTGATTTTGGACGCTACTATCCCTACACTCAAAACCTCTGTAATATTCTCAATCGGACTTGGGAAGTAATCGCCTTTGGAGGTCAAGGTCAAGAACACTGTGCCATAGTTCAACGGCGACATGATGGGATTACTAGAGTTGTAGCTTTGCACTGGCTTTCCGTTTACGCTAACCCTTGGCTCAAAAGTGGACGCTACTACCCTACTAGAGAAATTGCTCTATTAAAAATGCGAAGCCCTGCGTGCGCGCTTGCGCTATCGCGTACTTGAAAAATTTTGAAGATTCAAAAATTATTGGAGGCTTGTAGATGGAAAACAATATACCTCTAGCTTTGTTGATGAGTGCGATCGCCTTTTTGATTCCACTAGCGCAAATTGTCTTATTTAAGGCATTTTTACATTCGGGAATTAAAGATTAATTATCCGCAGCAAATTCCAGACTTACTAGAAAAAGGAAACCTAATAATGAGTGTCAAGACAACCCTTAGAAGGCAACAGAAGACGCAGAAGATTGTTTTAGAAATTGATGTTGTTGGCGATGAGATTGATTCTGAACAGTGCGAGAAAATTGCTGACAGTTTCACGGACTTTGTTCGCCAAATTTGGTGTTTATCAGACCCACGTTGCGAGTTTGCTATTAGTAGCAAAGTCAAAGTGCATTTACCCAAGCAAAAGACTCATGGGGAAGTACAGTTGCCTTGTGCAAGTAGTAACGGACAGGCGAAATATATTAGCGAGAACAGATAAATGTACGAAAACAACGTAAACCCTGCCCTAGCCCACATGGATTTGGCTCAGGATGAAATAGCAGTTTATGCTCTACTGGTAAAGAGAGCGCAATCTTCTCTAATTGCCTCCAGGCAAGCTTTTGAAAGAGCAAACGAAACCTCAATTACAGGTAATTGTCCTGTGAAACAGGAACTTACGGGCAAGTTAAGAGGGCAGTATTTAGCGCTAACCCACTTCACGGGCGCGATTGTCGATACTTTAGATGCGCCACTGTTTCAAAGAGTAATTGCAACAGCACCGCAACAGTGCTTGCTGCATGAAATACCGCAAGAATCGCCTAAACTGCTGGCGCTGCTCGACTGTCTGCCAGAAGCAGAAAGGGAAGTAATTCAAGTAGCTGTAACAAGCTTGCTGCTTTTAAACAGGGGCGAATTGGCATATTTTACCCAAGACCAGGTAGAACTGGCTGAAAATATCCTTGCTACGGGAGTAGATAATGTATAGACACCACATACAAGCAATGGCTTCAAGCCTGGTAAAAGCAGGACTTGCTACAGACCAAAATCAGGTAGAACAAGCCCTAGCACAGTATTGGGCGGATAAAGTAGCCGTTGTATGGACTACTGAGGACGTTCATGCTGTTCAAGAAGATTTTGACGATGAGGATAAAGAAACATTTTCCCTGAGCGAAGAACAGGCAAAAAGCGTATTGCAAAAAGCATTTGATAAGCACGATCCAGAGGTAGGAATCACTTGGGAAAGCTTACGGTACTGGAGTGATGAACTTGCGGAGGAAACAGTAATATGAACATCAATGAACTTGCAACAAGCTTAAAATATCGTGCGGTTGCTCTTGAAGTAATCACCTGGCTAAGAGATAACGAGTTACTTGCTGATAATTCCGGTAACATTGCCACCGATACCAAATTAGCAGCACAATTTGCCTTCTTCGGACAGGAAGAAAACGAGATATTAGCTCAAATATACAAAATATTAGCAGGGGACAAAAAATGACCCTAACCTTCGGTCAAGCCATCCGCACCGCACGAGTCAGCATTGGCTATAGCCAGCGCGAATTGGCGGCGCTGGTAGAAGTTGACTTTACTTATTTATCGAAGTTGGAGAGCGATCGCTCTGAGTACCCACCAAAAGAGTATGTGATCCAGCAACTAGCGCATTACTTGGGTTTAGACCATGAGGAACTAATGTGCCTGACGGGTCGATTGCCCGAACGGTATCAGGACTTCCTTACGCAACACTGGCATGGTTATGCCAGCGTTGTTCCAGTGGATGCGGCAGAATCCTGAATTTATCTTAAAAAGCTTGGGGAGGGAAACCGCTTGAGAGAGGAAACTCTGTGGAGGGAAACCCTCGTACTTCAAAATTTCCCGCTCCCCCAACTTTTCGCTGCTCAAAAGCTTTTTGAAGCAGGTTAACAATCAACTTAATTAAAAATACTCAAAAGAGGTCAAACAAATGCAGACAACAACCCAGAGGGGCAACGAATTTTTATCTTCAAGATTTGATGAGGAAGTCGTTAGTTTTCCCTATGCTCAAGTTTTGAATGAAAAGAGTGCAAGTGACAGTGGATTTTTCATCACTACTGATAATTTAGCGACGGCGGATTGGCAGTTACCCCAAAACCAACAATTTCATCAGCAAACTTGGCATAGCGGGGAGAAGACGATGGGTTTGCTAATTCATCACCCACGTTTAATTATCCTTGCTCAATCCCCAATGTTGATGTTTGAACGCGAAAGTGGTTCTTTTCTAGGTGTGTACAATGCCGAACGTTACCGTCAGAGCAAAGGGAGTATCGTAATTAAAACCAAGTATTTGGTGTATTTTGTGGATGAAAACAACCAGCTTCGCCACAAATTGCCAATGCAGTTAACAATGAAAGGGGCAGCCGGGGCATCCTTTGGCGAACACCTAATTAAATTCCGCTTAGAGTTAGAAAAAGCATTTGCTGTTGCTCATAATCAACAAGTTAAGCGTAAGAGCTTGGAATTTCATGCAATGGGAGTGTTTTGTATTAGAACAGAACCGCAAATAAAAGGGGAAGGACAAAAAGCTGGCTGGGTATGTTCAACCGTTAACCACGAGCAACCGACACCAGAAAACTACTGTTCGTACTTTGTGGGCTTTACAACTCTCAAGGAGCGATTGTTGAGCGAAGTTGAACAGTATGCCAAATTCACTCAACTGCAATCTGTTGAACCAGTTCATTCAACCCCCATTAACAATACCAATGCTGTTGCAGAGAAATATTCTGGAGAGATTACGCAGTTAAGCCGGAGCAACGACAGCTACGAGACTACAGAAGACGAAGCAAGTTTTTAATTATCCGCGCCCTCGCAGGACGAGGGCGCGAAAGCCTGGAAAAATCGCAGCATCTTTTGTTGCACTATCAGCAGATATATCCACAAGTAAAGCAGCAAGGCAAGATGGTGTTGCGGCAATATCTCAAGAAGTTGAATTACAAAATTCAACACTTGCAATTTCGTTCTAAGTAACGATAAACGAGAGTTTTGCGATCGCTTTTTAAAGTCAACTAACTATCTAAAAATATGCACGTTACTACCGTTAGTGTTGAGTACCGGAGAAAATTTAATTTAGGCAATTTCGAGAGCCTCGACCTGGGTGTAAGCTTGTACGCCAAAGTAAACCTGACGAAGACTCTGAAGCCGTAGCAGAGATTCTGTGGCAGCAGGCAAAGGCTAGTGTGAAGGCTCAAGCAGTTCCGGTATTGAAGGGTGTCAATTATCAAGCGCAAGTAAAGCACAAAGAATCTTGGGCAACAGTATCATCGGAGGAGGACAGTTTTTGATATGGCAAACTCGCGTCTGAACACTCGTCAAAAAACTTGGCTGAAAACTTTTTTGGCTAAATACCCTTATTACAAGGTACGAAGAATCACCGATGGACTTAGTGGCGACAAAATCTTGTTGCTAGAGGGAACAGAAGACCTACCACTACCGTTGATTTCAGAGTTTGAGGGAGCAAGATCCGGCTATAGGTTTCATACTTTGCAAATCAAATTGAGAGTCTACGGTGATGCTCGACTCACCGCAAAACAAGAGTTTACAACCATCTACCCACATTGCGATATTTCTGATAAGATTACAACCAGCATCCAGTCAGGACAACTTTCTCTGTCGCTGTCAACTGTTTTAGATATTCCGCCGCCAATTAACCCAGTCATCGTCAACTGGAAGCCCAAAGGCAAAGCCAGAGCCAAGTTAGGCATTCAGCTAAGTCTACCTGTAACTGGATTAGAAGCTAAGTTATTTAGCTTAAGGCAACAAGCGCGTCCCCATCTGCCGCCCGTTTCTTCCCAAGAATTGCTGGGTGAGAATGTGTTGACTTGGAATGCGCGCGACCGCAAAGAGATTGAGTTGCCCCAGGTCATTATCGACTTGCTTTTGGCTCAAAGTGCTAGTGAAGATGAGTGGGAATCAGCAATAGCACTGTTTGGGGTGATTGGGCTTGCTGCAACGATTAATTTTGTAGAGGCATTGCCAGTATTTCGCCAACACTTCAATAGGTCAGCTTCTACGGCGGCGGCATCATTAAAAGTTCAACCATCTGTCCGTACTTCAAATACAGCAACTCAACAAGTATCAACAATAGAAAAATAGATGTCTCAAATAGTTTTAGAGGTAACTTATGCAAACTTTGCCCTGCCCGTTTTGTGGCAGTTCAAAACAAGAAATTTATGACTTGTGGTACGACGGTTCGCACGTCTTAGTTTACTGCGAATGCGGCGCACAAGCGGGAGAAGCAGAGGACAAGGAGAGAGCGATCGCTCTCTGGAATACCCGCAAAGCACAATCAAATACTGGAGAAAAACTAATGCAGAAAATTATTGCAACAGCATTGTTATTGCCCGTGCTAACCTTTGTACCATCAGCCCTCGCTCAGGTCATGATCGACTTTCAGTCTCAACCAACCTCCGAGCAATTGGTGCAAGTAATCGAAAATGCCACTAAGGACAAAAATTACTCCACCGCACGGCGAGTAGCCGATAATGCAATTAAGCAGTTTCCCGACTTAGCTATCGCTTATTATTACCGTGCAATCGCCGAGTTCAACATAGGCAACCCAGAAGGCGCAAGATTAGATTTCGAGATGGCAAAAACGCTTTACCTTAGCCAACTAAAGTCTGTTAAGATTAGCGCTCAGGAAAAAAACGAGGCATGGGTAAAGTTAGAGATGGTTGAGCAGCATTTAAAACTACTGAAGCCCCAGAGATGAATAAATGCACGGCTTTAGAACCAGCCCCGACGCGATTCTACGCTCCATCGGGGTTATTTACTAAAGAAGACTTGCACCAATTGAGCGCCGAATACTTAGGCTACGTCATCGTGTCCCCCGGCGGCAGCTTCAGATATCGGGTAATTTCAGGTCCACTCTGTAGGCTTTATTGGGAGCGCGGTAAGCCACAGCCAAATATCAACGAATCGGCGTATTGTCGAAACTCTAACGGCAAAGGCTGGAGGCGATCGCATCCTAACTTTTTATCATACCAAATAACCGATGGTAGTTTTGTCACCGTGCGGTGGCAGTTGCCCGTGCAGCAAAGTAGTAAATCTGTTACTGCAAATCCAGTAGCCGCTTAAAATTGAGAAATAAGACTATAGTTCTGCTGAGGAGGGAAAAATGATTGACTCAGAAATACTAGAAAAACTGCAAGGCTTTTCAATAGAAGATCGTATGAATATAATTGAGGTAATTTTGAATACCCTTAAACAGGATATGCGATCGCCAGCATCCATAAATCGCCCCCAACGTCCCGCTTTTGGATTTATGAAAGGCACAGGTGAAATTTTAGGCGATATAGTTACACCCATT
>NZ_PVWN01000044.1 GCF_003003885.1 Chlorogloea sp. CCALA 695
TTTACCTACTTATAGCCCAGACTTTAATTTAGTTGAATTAGTATGGCATTCCTGCAAAGAGTTCATTGCCCATTGCTGATTTCCGTCTGGACAAGAACTTAAAGAACTCTTAAAGAGATTACTTAATAATGGCGAACTGTCGATTAAGTAGATGGCTATAATAAAAGATAAGAAAAGTGGATTCTGTTTCGGGTCAATTTGCCTAATGCCTGCTCCCATACGGATAGTTTTAACAGAAGAAGAAGACCGTACATTATTGGAACTACGAGTTGCCGCCAGCGTACCGTACCGGACAAGAGATCGCGCTCATATGCTGTGGTTGAATGCTCAAGGATGGACAGTGCCTGCAATTGCAGAAATTTTTGATTGTCATGAGCATACGGTAAGAGCGACGATTAGACGCTGGCAAGCAGATGGGTTAGGCGGCTTGTGGGAAGCCTCAGGACGGGGAGCAAAGCGCAAGTGGTCAGAAGCCGATATGCAACACCTGGAAAAGTGTCTAGAGCCTGAATTACGCACCTATAATAGTTTCCAGTTAGCGCTGAAGTTATCTCAAGAACGAAATGTAAAACTAAGTCCTGACCGTTTGCGACATATGCTGCAAAAAAGGGCTTGAAGTGGAAACGCACGCGGCACAGTCATCGAGCAAAACTTGATCCTGAGTACAACTGGCTCAAACAAGCCCAGTTAAATGCACTCGAACAGGTAGCACAGTTAGATGGTGTTGAACTGATGTATCTTGATGAGTCCGGTTGTTGCCTCTGGAGTCCAGTTAGCTACAGTTATAGTCGTGTGGGCGAACAAAAGCGAATCGAACAGACCAACCGACGTAACGGACGTATCAGCATTTTAGGTCTATGGCAACCAGATAAAAGTTTTAAGTATGCCTTAGCGTGTGGGAGTTTTAAAAGCGAAAGTTACATCAAATTCATCGATTGGATTGCAGAACTGGCTCTTGAAACTTTTAGAACCACCGGACGAATGACCGTAATCGTACAAGATAATGGTTCCTTGCATAAAAGCAACCTGACTCGTCAACAGTGGCAACGCTGGCAATCACAGGGTTTGTTTCTGTTTTTCCTGCCTCCATATTGCTCCGAAATGAACCGGATTGAAGACCAATGGCATCAACTCAAAACTCATGAAATTGCTGGACGTATGTTTGAGGATGAATATGATTTAGCCCTTGCCATCATGGATGGAATGGAAGCTCGGAGTGTTAAAGGTGGCTATACACTGGAACGTTTTAAGTTTAATTCCGCCTGACTACTTAACTGGAATAAAAGTATTCGTAATAAGGGAAACAAAGTTATGGCGAACTAAATGTCTGTTAGCTTAATTGTCGTCTTCTTAACCAGGTCCGGTCATCTTAATTGTCGTTACCCGGTCTATTTAATTGTCGTTCAATAGAGCAGATTGAGAAATGGTGGGATATGGTGATGAGTGCCTTTTTAATGGTCAGCCTATTTGCTGAGGCATTTAATGATTCATGTTCTTTAGCTCATCAACACTTTGTTCGACATCCCTGGTAGAACAATCAGAGCGGTTGGAAACCTTTGCTCAATAATTTGCGTTTAATTATCCAACCATTAATTTGTTTCAACTGGCTGAAGCGATGGTTAGAGGTGTTTCCTCTCACTCCATTGCAGTTTGGCTTTAAACGACTCATTAGTAAGATGAATTACTTTGTGTGTTCCATCGTGCATCAGCTCAACTTTCAAGTTAGATTTTCTTCTGCCTAAAGTGATAAAAGAGGGTTAAAATGCATCAGCGATGAGCAGGTACATTTACACCACATCGACGGAAATCATAACAACTGGAAATACAAAAACCTAGTTGCCATACATGAATTTTGTCACGATTATATCCACATGGGCAAAAGGGAACAACAACCTTAAGAATATCTGGAAGCCGGATGAAGCGAAAGCTTCACGTCCGTTTCTGTAGGAGAGGTGCGGGGTATAATAGCCCCCATCGACTCTAACCACTGCGCCCCGACGATCTAGCAAGAGTGCTGTGGGAGTATTTAGAAGCGAGGAAGGCTACAGGGGAAAGTCTTACCGCGTCAAGTCCTTTGTTCATCACGGTGGGCAATCGGTTTGGTGGGCAACGGTTATCCCGGCGCGGCATTCGTTTTGTTGTGGATTTCTATTTGGCTGCTTCTGAACTAAAGCATACAGAAGGCAGAACTTTATCTGCTCATAGTTTGAGACCTAAGTACAGGACAAAAGCTTGCGAATAGTGCAAAGAAAAGGGTTTCATGAGAATTACCACATTCTGATAATGAAACCCTATGAATCAGGTTACTCTACTTCGAGATGCCTTACGTCCTCATTTAGCTTGGCATGGTGCTTGATTAAGCTTCGTAGCCGCATTTCTCATTGCACTACTGCGGGTAAAAACAGTTAATTTCAGCGAACTGGCAACCGGATTCTGTGGCAAAGCTCAAACTGATTCTCATTACAAACGACTCCAAGGATTTTTCGGTAGTGCATCAGACTATTGTGGGATAGGTCGCGATATCATTCCAAGTCCACGATCGAGATGTTAATTCTGCACGCCAGTGCTGCGGTGGATTTGAAGCGACTATGCTGCCAAATCCAGTTGAAGTAGCTGACTACTAACCGAGTCGTCACTTTCGTCTGTTCCCACATCTTGCCAAACTTGTTCTGTCGTCGATGCCAGCGTCCGGTGTGTTGTCGAACAATGCCATTCGTGCGCACGAACATCGCTGTGTCTTGTCTTTGCCAATATAGTGCTGGATTTCAGGGGGTAAGACTCGCTCATAGCCGCCCCAATCATCGCACTTTGAATCGCTTGCAGTCAGTCTTTCCCTCAGTGCTAATGACGAGTTGTTCAATCAGTTTATCAGTGTGTTTGCCCACTCGTGCTGCGAGAATTAAACCACTTGATTCAGCAAGACTCAACCCAATCCAGCAATCTCCGGCTTCTCGTTCTTGGCTGCAACACTGTTTCTGTTTTTTGAGACAAATGACCAAAGTTCATCCGCACTCACTTCCTCAGTTTGAACGGCTTGAACTGAGCGCGTTATGCACCAGTTGTGCTTTCTGACTCGCAGCACGAACAATGCTCACCACCGTATTGTAGGCAAGTTCAGTGGTTCGACTAATCCCGCGCAAGCTACTGCCTTCGCTATGGGCTTGCAGCACTTGGCGAATTTGTTCAGGATTGACATAAAGCGCGATAATACAAGCTGTCAAAGCTTTCCGCAAAGGTTTGACCGCAAGCAGGACAAAGATAGCGTTGATGTCCGCTCTTGCATCTTGCCGTGTTTGTGTGCTTTGGGATGACTACACAGAGGGCATTGCATAAACAGGTTACAGATGAGAGATTCCTCTCTACTCTACCAACCCCACGTTTATTTGACGCACTATCAAACACTTTTCGGCATCTTCGCGCACTCGCGGGTTTTGTTTGGAAACCACTCATCTAACCGACTCTGAGCGCTTGAGTAAGCTTCTGGCACTGCTCTGTTTAGCCTTGTGTTGGGTCATCTTAACAGGTGAATGGTTACACCAACTCAAGCCACTTACTATTAAAAAGCATGGACGTAGAGCCAAGAGCATTTTTCGCTATGGGTTTGACCATTTACGAAACATTGTTCTCAATTTGGAGCAGAAAATGGATGATTTCTTGGATATTATACAATTTTTGTCCTGTACTTAGGTTTGAGACATACGGCAGGAATGCTAGGATTGCAGACGGGAGATTCTTTGCGACAGGTGCAAGATTTACTGGGTCATTCTGACACTAAAACTACTGCACTATATGCCCACGTAAGCGATCGCTAAGCTAATAATCCTGCTTTGGGGATAGGAGTGGAGGTCTGACAGTAGTCTCAAATCAATGATAGTTCGTAGTAGGAATGGACACGCGTCCCAGCTAACCTTAATATGGTTCTTCAATTGCTTAGAGGAAAAAAGATCCAATGCACTAAAAAAGACCCCCGTTGTCGCAAGGTGATAGGGGTTTGTTGAACTAAGCGCTCCTCTGACTCAGCTACAAAACCGTGCGAGAGGTAGGGTAGGCGGTCAACGAGTTACCAGTAATGGCACTTTTCCAATCGCCCCCCTCTAAACGACGCATGACCGTTTCCGTATCACGTCGCTTTCCAGTAATCGAGGGCGCGAAAGAGCTTTGCCGTCATAGCGCCCATAATGAATTTTGTGATGACATTCAAGGCAGACCACCAGCGTTTTGTGGCGACGTGCAGCCATCTTTCTCATCCGTTCTGGACGGTCTGATTTTCCCTTTTGCTCCAAGTCTGAAAGTTGCAGATGTGATAGACTTCAATTTTGTCCATTGATCCACAAAGTTTACATTCTTGGGCAAGGAGACGGTCAATCACTTCACTGCGTTTGCTCCAGATTTGACTACGACGAACGTCATCATCATTGACGCACTATCACATAATTTTGTGGTTATGTTGGTATCTATGCTACCCCTTGCGCTATCAGTAGTCCAGAACTAGTCAGTTTTCAAAAGAGGGTTTCACACTCTTTTGACCGCCGGAAATATACTGAAGTTATTCAAACGTACTAGGAAACAGAGCCAATTTTTCAGTAGAATTTCGGTTTGGCTACTATTAGAGATAGTAGTAAGTTGTTTTTGTAATTTTGTTATTTACATACTTTTTTTCTTAAAAACGGATTCATATCTAAAAACAATTACAACAACTTAATTTTTGCTCAATAGAGGCTACTAAATTTTGAATAGACTTTTGCCAAAATGGAATCAAAGCCTTAGCATAATGACGGTACTCGTTTTTTCCTGGGCTTACAATGTTGGAAACACAGCTACAATGGCTTCAACTTCGCAAACGACCGCAACTTCCGCCACATCACACGTAACGGCAACCTTAGCGGCATCCACTCCAATATCTAACTCAAAAGCCACGCTAAGTCCTCTTCCCATCCGTACATTAAAACCGACCACAACTCCATCTGTTTTAGCCAAAGCTTTGACACAGTTTGTCTTCACCATCGATCAACCTTACACTACAAGTGCAGGTGCATACAGAACTGACGGCACTCTAGTAAAAACTCTTTGGCGCAAAGTATCCTACCCGGCAGGAACCCATACTGCGACCTGGGACGGTACTGATGACAATGGTATTGCTATGCCTCCAGGTAAATACAAAATACGAGTTCTACACCATAATGTCAAATATTTGTGGGAAGGAGTCATCGGCAATACTTCAAAATCTTTTACAGGCCCAACTGTCCATCATGCCTTTTTACCAATACAAAGTTTGACTATTGATGGACCTAACATATTCTATGCAGTGGGTTATAACGAGAAGCAAAGCGGAGGACACCGATTTAATACAAACAATCCTCAATCTAAAACAACGGTACTTAAATCCGATCCTTTTACTTCTTTTAATCATGTTGCTACTGATGGGGTATATACCTATTGGGCTGCGGCAGCTGGTTGCTGTAACAGTAATACTAGTTTTGTTACTGCTACGAAAGTCAGTGACAATACGCCAGTAAGCTTTCCAACTGGGCAAGATATTTGTTTAAACCGTTTTTCAGAACAATATGGTGGAGGCTGTTATCCAGACCAGAGTTGGTCTGGTGTTATTGATGTTAGTTTTACAGTACCGGGTGCAACGGGCTTGGCTGTACAAAAAAACGGTAATATTCTTGCGGTCTCCCATAGTTCGCGCAATCAAGTGCTTCTTTTTGATAAACGTACAGGGGATCAAATTGGCTCAATCTCAGTTATTAGTCCGCAGAAGTTGGCTTTCGCTCCTAATGGGGCTCTCTGGGCGATCTCTGGCAAATCAGTGTTGCGCTATACTAACCTTTCATCTATTCCAAGTGTAGCCACTACCATCGCTGGTTTTTCAAACCCTCTAGATATTGCAGTGCATCCAGCGAATAACGATCTTATTCTTGTGGCTGATGGCGGTGAAAGCCAGCAGGTTAAAGCCTTTGATAGAAGTGGCAGCAAACTCTGGATGTACGGACAGGCAGGCGGTTATAATAATGGGGAACCCAGTGTTACTACCGAAAAGCTGTGGTTTGGACGTGGAGATGAAAAATCAAGTATTGCTGTTCAATCGGATGGTTCTTTCTGGATCAATGATTATCAAAATAACCGTGTACTCCATATTTCTGCATCCCGGACTTATTTAGAGCAGATTGCATATCAACCACATAGTTACCTCGCTACGGTTGATTTAAATAATGCCAACCGGGTGTTCAGTAATTTTCTTGAATTCAAAATTGATTACTCCAGATATTTAAAAGCTGGTTCTACTAGATCGTGGGTGTTGGTTAAAAACTGGGCTGCTGGGTTACCCAATCCCCAATATCCCAGTAGCTCTTTTGACGGATTACGTACAGTTGTTACTCTCTCTAACGGGCGCACCTACGGACTTATAAGTGCCGATGACAGCTCAATTGCTGTAGTTGAATTACCGAAAACAGGATATTTGCGACGTACCGGGATTAAACTTACAGGCGACAAAGTACTGTATAAAAATGGAGAATTAAGTTCTGCCTCATCTCCTTCAGAGGGTGTACAGATAGTCAAGAAGTTGCCGCTAAAGGGCTTCGATAGCTTAGGTAATCCACAATGGGGAGCAGAGACTATTCTTGCATCCTTACCTGCTAAAGTTGGCGATCCTTATTATCGTGGCGCTTTTAGCGGGATGAGTGGCCCTCGGTTTCCAGTTACTTCTTCTGGTGTAGCAATCAGTTTAGATCAGTCAGTCCGGGGTAATACGGGTTTTCATCTCGGCGGTATTAAGGAGGGTAGCGATCGTTGGTTGTGGAAAGCCAGCCCTACCGGCCCGCTTGACGGTCTTGGAACATTTCAGACTCAGGAAATCGATAATACAATCAACTATGGCGGCAACCAAGTTTGGGTAGATGGACGTAATGTCGTGTACGGCTTCCATGGCGAATTTTTTACCGATCAGCTTAATGGGGGTGTTGGTCAAGCCAACCAATTTATGCATTTTCATGACGACGGGCTTTTTGTAGGGCAGTTTGGCGTGCCAAGTACTCGTGCAACGGAGGAGGCACAGGCTGGACTAGGAGGTAACTCGTTCAGCTTTACACTCGTGCGGGCAAGAAAGAATCTTTATCTGTACCATAATGACGAATCTAGCCATGGAGGAGTTCATCGCTGGCAGATTCAAGGAGCTGATAGTATTCAGGAAATGAGTGGCACAGGAATGCTAGGAGAGAAAATAAATTTGTATCGCGGGTCAAGTTAAGTTGAGTGGTAACATCTTCAAAGTGGCTGGGTAAGTAGCTCCGACTCTTTAAAATCTTGATTTTTTGCACTTAGCTTGCCTTCAAGCAGAATAGGCTTAAAATCAAGATGCGCGATCGCATTCAAGATTGATAATGAAATTGTTAGCTTTACAGTGCATACAATTGTTTTCAGCGTACTTCTTGCACATTTCTAACTCCTGTAAAACTTTTTTATGATTTTATTTTAAATTTCTTGCTTGTACGATGTCATACTATAAGACATATATTTTTTAAAATACTCAAAACAAATGCTCTTACCAGCCTTGACCAAAATTAGTTATATAAGTTTTTATTAGTGCCTCCTTTTGGTTAATTCCTTAATAAAAGATATTCAGCAAACTACTAATAAAAAATGAAGATTGCTTTTATTACTAGCTCTTTGGAACTAGGCAAAGATGGAGTTGGGGATTACACGCGGTTGTTAGCAGAAGCATGTGTGAGACAAGGCCATGAATGTTATCTTGTTTCAATCAATGAGCGACTTTTGACCCAAATTTCTAAATCAAAAATAGCAGTAGATTTTGTAGAGATGTCACTGCTACGCTTGCCTACAAATATGCCTTGGAAACAGCGAATTGCTCATGCCGAAAAGTTATTAGCTCTATTCCAACCAGATTGGATAAGTTTACAATTTGTTCCTTATGGTTATCAAGATAAAGGTATTATTATTAAGCTTAGACAACGACTGCAACCATTGTTAAAGGAACGGCGGTTGCACATAATGTTTCATGAGTTATGGATTGGTCAGAACACATCAGCAAAACTAAGAGAGCGACTAGTCGGTACAGTTCAAAAGTTTTTCATCTTGCAGTTAATAAAGCAGCTAAAGCCACTTGTAGTTCACACAAGCAACTCAACATACATAGCTTTATTGAAGCGAAACGGTGTCTCAGCTAGCCGCTTACCTTTATTTGGCAGCATTTCCATAACTAATCAGAACGCAGAAAGGTGGCTGTTTTCAGAATTGCAAGAGCTAGGATTAAATATTAAAACAGAGCCTCGAAACCATTTTTGGCTATTTGGATTTTTTGGCTCTTTACATCCAGTTTGGCCCGCAGAACCTCTTTTTAGCTGTTTGTATGGAGCAGCTATTAAGAATAATCGTCAAGTTGCTATAATCTCAATTGGTCGTTTAGGTCCTGGTGAAGAGTTGTGGCAAAGCCTATCTAAAAATTACTCTTCTCAATTTGTCTTCTTACGGTTAGGAGAGCGATCGCCACTTGAAATCTCAGAGTTTTTTAACTCTATTGACTTTGGAATTGCTACATCTCCTTACGCGCTAATTGGAAAAAGTGCCACTGTAGCTGCGATGCTAGAACACAAATTACCAGTTATCGTCAATCGGGATGATTTTAAACTGGCATCATGCACAGCATCATTTCAGGAACCTCAATCCTTACTGTATAAAATAGATCAAATAGATGATTATCTAGCAAACAAACTTAACGGCAGTATACGTCGGAAGCTTCCACAATCTGGGCTGCCAGATGTAACGACTCAGTTTATAAAAGATATTACTCTAGCATCTATTTTTTACAGTAAAAGCTCCTGAGAGAGTTAAGCCAAAAACATTTCTGAAGAACTGTTTTGAACCAGTCTCATCACTTGTAAATCAAATTAAAATTTTGGAGATATTTAATGATACAGATTTTTAAAAACTATAAACACAATACAAGACATATTTATGAAGAGCCACCTATTGAGATATACAATAAAGATTATTACGAAAATAAATGTGGTGGATTCGAAACTTTCTGTCACTCCAATGGTGAAGACTTAGATGCTGTGAGACAGTATGTTTTATCTCTGTGTCCCTTACAACATGATTATTCAGCTCTAGATATTGGCTGTGGAAGAGGAGAAATAGTTCTTTCTCTTGCACGTACAGGACTTCCTTATGTCTTAGGTATTGATTTATCTGATGATTCCATTAACATATCGAGAAAGGTCTGTGCTCAACAAATTGAAAATGGTCAAATAGTAATCCAGAAAATGAGCGCTACGCAGTTAGAACTTGATGATAAAGTCTTTGATGTTATTTATATGACGGATATTGTTGAACATCTCTCTGATGCCAATCTTAAGAGTGCCATCTCTGAAGCGCATCGAGTTTTAAAACCTGGTGGTAGTTTAGTGATTCATACTTTACCTACAGTCAATTACAAACTCTACGGTCAATATATTACAAAATATTATTTCGGCTTGAAGGGTGTAGAATGGTGGACTCCGACGAGCAAAGAGGAAGCAGCATTGTGTGGGCATGTCAATATTCAATCCAAATCCTCGCTTGAGTTCTATCTTTATGAGTCCTTTGAAGCTAAAAGTGTAAAGGTATTCTATGACGTAGTTAATTCAGGTAGCGCTTTGAAAAGGCTAATTAATCTGCTCGGGCTATGGAAAATAATGAGTCCTCATCTTTGGGCTGTTGCAACTAAATAGCTATGTTTAATGTACCAAACATGGTTTCAACATGAACATCCTAATTTCGTCTCATTCTTTTTATCCGAATGTAGGAGGTATTGAAGTAGTTTCATCTACACTGGCTCACGAGTTTGTGAATCAGGGACACAAAGTTAAGATAATTACTCAAACTGTAGCAACTGCTCCAGAAAGCTTTCCTTTTGAGGTTATTCGTCAACCCAAAAAATATCAACTTTTTAAGCTAGTAAGCTGGTGTAACGTTTTTTTTCATAACAATATTAGTTTACAGACACTCTGGCCGTTATTATTGCTTCATAAACCCTGGGTTGTTGCTCATCATACCTGGATTGCGCGTACAGATGGCAGCTTGGGTTGGCAAGATTATGTAAAGTATTTTTTAATCAGGTTTGCAACATCTATCTCAATTAGTCAAGTCATAGCCGATCGCTTATCAACGCCATCTGCGATCATTGGTAATCCCTATGATGACGATCTCTTTTACGGGATGCCTGAAATACCTCGGAAAAAAGAGCTTGTTTTTCTAGGTCGCTTAGTTTCTGATAAAGGAGTAGGCTTATTAATTACAGCCTTAGGGCAACTGAAAAAAAATTACAATTTAACTCCTGATTTAACAATTATTGGTACAGGTACAGAGGAAAAACCTTTGCATGACTTGACTAAAGATTTGGATGTATCTAATCAAGTTGACTTTATTGGTACTAGGATTGGACCAGAGCTAGTACAATTACTCAATGCTCATCAAGTTATGGTAGTTCCATCTCTTTGGTTGGAACCTTTTGGCATTGTGGCTCTAGAAGGTATTGCTTGTGGTTGTGTTATTGTAGGCTCAGAAGGAGGAGGACTTAAAGAGGCGATTGGTGCTTGTGGAGTAACTTTCCCTAATGGAGATATACAAACCTTAACTCAAAAATTAGCTGACTTATTATTAAATCCAAATTACCTAGCAACTTATAGAGCTAGAGCAAATTCCCATTTATCACACTATAAAAAAACTGCTGTAGCTAAGGCGTACCTGCAAGTATTTGAGGATGCAATCAAGTGATACTTTTAAGTCATCCTACTGGAAATGCTAATGTTAGAGCTTTACTAACTGGCTTGGAACAAACAAATCAGTTAAGTTTATTTAAAACTACTGTAGTAATGCAGGAAGTTGACTGGTATGTTAACTTGTTACCTCAAGCAGTTAAACAAGAATTTCTCAGACGCAACTATAGTTTACCTAGATCAAAGGTATCAACTCATCCGTTAAAAGAGTTAGTTAGATTAGCCGCATCTAAATTAGGTATTAACTTTCTAACTGTACACGAAACAGGATGGGCATCGGTTGACTCAGTTTGCAAAGATCTCGATCGCCGTGTAGCAAAACAGCTTACTAAAACTTCCCAAGCTCAAGCCATATCTGCTGTTTATTGTTATGAAGATATTGCACTTCATACTTTTAGCGCTGCGAAACAACTGAATCTGAAATGTTTCTACGACCTCCCAATTGGATATTGGCGGATGGGGCAAACTATTCAGAGAGAAGAATCAGAACTAAATCCAGAATGGGCTTCCACACTAACAGGCAATTTTGATAGTCAAGAGAAATTGGCACGTAAGGACAAGGAATTGCAGTTAGCAGATGTTATTTTTGTTGCAAGTAGTTTTACTCAAAAAACATTACAACTGGCTCCTAAGCTATATGCGCCTGTTAAAATGATTACCTATGGTGCGCCTCCGGTTACAGGCTTGCGATGTCAAGAAGAGTCTCAAAAAAAACTGCGCGTGTTATTTGTAGGTAGCCTTGGGCAGCGCAAAGGTATTTCTTATCTATTAGATGCTATCGACCAATTAGGTAAGCAGGTTGAGTTAACTTTAATAGGTAGACCGACAAATTTATGTAGTCCTCTAGAGCAAGCATTAAAAACTCATCGTTGGATTGCTTCATTGCCACATCAGCAAGTTTTGGAAGAAATGAGTCGTCACGATGTGCTAGTTTTTCCCTCATTATTTGAAGGCTTTGGGCTAGTTATTTTAGAAGCGATGTCTCAAGGTCTTCCGGTAATTACCACCCCCCATACCGCAGGTCCAGATATAATTTCTGATGGTGAGGATGGCTTCATTGTACCAATTCGCTCATCAGAGGCGATCGCCCAAAAGCTAGAGTTACTCGTAAGCGATCGAAACTTGTTACTAGAAATGAGCCGGGCTGCACAACTTAAGGCAGTTCAGTTTTCCTGGGAAAGCTACGGACGCAATGTGAGCAATATTATTAAAACCTATACTGAACAACCTCAAGGATGAATACTACTAATCAAAGCTTTCATGCTTCACCTAGAAAATCTAGCGTAACTATCAAAAATATTCAATACTTGCTGTGGCTCTACTTTTGGTTGCTAATATTTGAAGGAGCTTTGAGGAAATGGATAGTTCCCCAACTTGCTACACCTTTACTGATTATTCGAGATCCTATAGTTATTGGAGCTTATTTTCTTGCTATCAAAGAAGGTATATTCCCACAAAATATATTCATTAAAACAATTATTTACGTAGCTTTTACTTGCTTTTTGGGTGGGTTAGCTACAGTTATCATTTCTGATGGTAGCCTGACAGTAACTTTTTTTGGGCTAAGAACCAACTTTTTACATTTACCTTTAATTTTTCTGATTCCCAAAGTTTTTACCTTAGAAGATATCGAGGAGTTAGGCAGGTGGGTACTATTGCTGGCTATTCCCATGGCGCTCTTGATGGTTTATCAGTTTAGCTCCCCGCCTGATGCCTTCATCAATAGAATTGCTGGTACAGGTGAAGGTCAACAAATTGGTTCCGCACTGGGTAAAATTCGCCCGCCTGGCACTTTTTCTTTTATCACGGGTGCTGCTCAATATTTTTCTCTAGTTGCTTCCTTTGTTATATATGGATTAGTCCAAAGCAAAATTTATGCTAACTGGCTTCTAGCTATGGGTGGGTTTGCCTTAGTTTCGGCTCTTGCTGTTTCTGGTAGCCGTATAGCCATTGGCTCCGTTGCTGTAGTTGTGATATCTTTAGTAGCGGGTTTGCTAATTAAACCACAGTTAGCCGTAAAGTCTTATCGGTTACTTGTACTTATAGGTGTAGTTAGTTATGGGATAAGGTTTATCCCATTTTTTGGTGAAGGTGTAGAGGTTCTTAACACTAGAGTTGAAGCTGCTAATGCTGTGGAAAGTGAAGGTATATTCAGTCGATTTTTTAACGGTTTTTTTGAAGCTTTCACTAATACCGAGCAAATTCCTTTCCTTGGCTATGGACTCGGCATGGGGACGAATGCAGGTGCGGCCATATTAACAGGAAATGCTAATAAGTTTCTACTTGCCGAGGGCGAGTGGCCACGGATAGTCTTAGAAAGTGGTTTATTTCTAGGTCTAATTTATATTTTGCTCAGAGTAGCGATTGTAGGGTTAATAGGTAAGGCTTGTATTGATAGTGCATCTAGGAGCAATATTCTGCCTTTATTACTTTTCGGAACCTGTGCAATCAATATTTTAAACGGACAGTTTGGACAGCCGACTACCCTTGGCTTTGCGGTTTTTGGAGGTGGATTATGTTTAGCAGCTTGCCAAAATGATGCTCAAGGACTTCGATTACAATGAAAGTCTTACTAATTGGTAATTATGAGCCGGATAGCCAAGAAAGCATGCAGCGATTTGCGAATATGCTTCAAACTGGCTTAATAAAGATGGGGCATGAAGTGCGTCTCATTCGACCGCAGCCCTTTTTTAGCACATCTCAACGGTCTAGCAACGGATTACAAAAGTGGTTAGGTTATGTTGATAAGTTTATCCTCTTTCCCTATCAATTACGGCAAGTAATATCTTGGGCAGATGTCGTTCACATCTGCGATCACTCTAATGCAATGTACATTAAGCACTTACAAGACGTGCCTCATTTGGTAACTTGTCACGATTTATTAGCTGTGCGAGGAGCTTTAGGAGAAGACACAGACTGTCCCGCATCTCCAACAGGCAAAATTTTACAGCATTGGATTCTTAATAGTTTAAAACAAGCTCCAATAGTAGCGTGTGTTTCTACATCCACAAAACAGGATCTTGAAAAACTTCTCAAACCTAGTTCTACCAAAAACTTTAGACTTGTATTAAATGGGATAAACCATAGCTATAAGGCACTTCCGCCGGATCGCTCTGCTGCTAAACTGGAGAGCGTAGCTGAATTTGATGCGTCAAAGCCTTTTATTTTGCATGTTGGCTCAAGTCTAAAGCGCAAAAACCGAGATGGAATAATCCGTATTATTAACAGAGTTAGGGATGAGTGGGATGGACAAATGGTTTTTGCAGGAACTCCCTTGACTGCGGATTTGGTTCAACTGATTAAACAACTAAATCTGCAGGAGCGCATTGTTCAAATTATCGAACCTGACAATACTTTACTTGAGGCTTTCTATAGCAAAGCCTTTGCATTCCTCTTTCCTTCAAGGTTTGAGGGATTCGGTTGGCCAGTTGTTGAAGCTCAAGCTTGTGGTTGCCCTGTACTTTGTAGCGATCGCACTTCTCTTCCAGAAGTAGTGGGGGAATCTGCTTTAATCAGATCGGTAGATGATGAAGCGGGATTTGCAGCAGATATTTTACGGTTAACAGATCCGTTAGAACGCGAGACATGGATTAAAAAAGGTCTAAAAAATGTTAAACGTTTTACCCCTGAAATCATGCTCTCTGAATATATTAAACTCTACAATGAACTACTTATTGGTAAATGAAAAAGCTTTTAATGTTATGCAGTTTGTTTTTACCTTGGTTTCTAAGACGTTTAATCCTAAAGTTGTTTTTCGGTTATCAGATCGATCCAACTAGTAGAATTGGTTTTGCTTGGGTATTTCCAAAGAAATTAATTATGGATGCTCACACAAATATCGGGAATTTGACTGTATGTAAAAATATTGATCTGCTTCATCTCCAACAGTATGCTTCAATCGGCAGAGGTAATTGGATTACAGGCTTTCCTGCTCAACCTTCAGAGCATTTTAGCCATCAAAAAGAGCGAGTTCCTCAATTAATTTTAGGCGAACACTCCGCTATAACCAATCGTCATTTAATTGATTGTACGGCTTCAGTAACCATAGGTAAATTTTCAACTTTTGCTGGATTTCAATCACAAATTTTGTCCCACAGCATAGATCTAGAATTGTGCAGACAATCATCGGCTCCAATAGCAATTGGTGACTATTGTTTTATTGGTACAAACTGCGTACTTTTGGGAGATAGTTCGTTACCAAATTATTCCGTACTTGGGGCAAAATCTCTTTTAAATAAGAAGTATACTGATACTCACTATCTTTATGCAGGTATACCTGCCTTACCTGTCAAAAAATTATCTCCAGAGCTTTTATACTTTTCTCGTCTTACAGGCTTTGTAAATTAGGGCTTGCCTAAACATGAAAATTCTTCATCTTATCTCATCAGTTAATCCCAGTGCTGGCGGGACAACGGAGGGGATTAGACAATTAGGACAGGTACATCTGAATCAGGGGCATATTGTTGAAGTCGCTTGTCTAGATGCGCCAGATGCACCTTGGTTAGAAACTTTTCCATTAAAGACCTATGCTTTAGGGCCAGGTATATCTGGCTATAAATACTCAAAGTATTTTAGTCCTTGGCTGCACCAGAACGCAGCTAACTATGATGTTTTGATTGCCAATGGTATATGGCAATACTCTAGTTTTGGTATTTGGCTAGCTTTACATTCTCTCCGCAAGCAGGGTTCTTATACTCCTCCTTATTTTGTTTTCACGCATGGAATGCTCGATCCCTGGTTCAAGCGTACTTATCCGCTTAAACATCTAAAAAAATGGCTTTACTGGCCTTGGGCAGAATATAGAGTATTACGAGATGCCCAAGCTGTGCTTTTCACCTGCGAGGAAGAACGGATTTTAGCTCGTCAGTCATTTTGGTTATATAAGTGTAATGAAATTGTTGTAAATTACGGTACGGCTGCACCTCTGGGAGACCCAGTAAGGCAACGTCAAATTTTTTTAGACCATTTTCCAGAACTGAGAGATAAACGCTTGTTTTTGTTTCTCAGCCGGATTCATGAAAAAAAAGGTTGCGATTTGCTGATTGAAGCCTTTGCAAAAGTAATCGGCTCTAACAATGCTTTACGCTTAGTAATGGCTGGCCCCAATCAAACGGGTTGGCAACCACAATTGCAAGAGCAAGCAGAAAAACTAGGTATTGCTGAACAGATTACTTGGACAGGGATGTTATCAGGGGATCTGAAGTGGGGGGCGTTTCAGGCTGCTGAAGTCATGGTGCTACCATCCCACCAAGAAAATTTTGGCATTGTCGTTGCAGAAGCAATGGCTTGTGGAGTTCCAGTATTAATTTCTAACAAAGTCAACATTTGGCGTGAAGTAGCCGAAGATGGCGCAGGTATAGTAGCAAATGACGATTTAAACGGTACTACTCAGTTGCTACAAAAGTGGTTAGCAATGCCACAAGCTGAGAAGCAAATTATGCAGCAAAAGGCTAAAGAATGCTTCATAAAACGTTTTGAAATCCACAAGACAGCAAAAAGTTTGCTTGATATAATTTACTTATATAAACATTAAGGAAACAATAAATGAAAGTATGTGTTGTCAACCCAAACTACTACCGTAGTAGTGGTGTAACAATTGCCATACGCAGAATTTTTGAAGAAGTTTCAAAATTAGGCGTAGAACAACATTTTATCAATTGTTGCTATGGAAATGAAGAAGAAGATAAAGACTGGATTCCACAGGAACGATATTGTGAATTTAAACTGATGTCATTTAATCCTATAAAGTTAATTCGTGAAATTTTGCTTTTTATAAAATGGCTTAAAAAAAATGATATTCATGTTATTCATGTACATCATAGGCGTTTAGCGTCTATATTATTTCCTCTTCAATTAGCAAGAGTCTCTACAGTTATTTATACAGGTCAGTTAACTTATCAATTTACCCTCTGCTTTTGGCTAGCATCTCCTAAATTCATCGCTGCTATCAGTCAGTCTGTAATGAAAAACGTTCAGGCAACTACTCGTGCCAAATATATTGAATTGATTGGCAATCCTAGTGAATTTCCAATTCAATGTCCCAAGATTGAGATAAATCAAGTTAAAAATCGCGCTATTTGCATAGCGAGGTTAGAACCTGTAAAGGGACACGAATATTTAATTGATGCTTGGAGAATACTTAAAAATCGAGGTTTTGAATACGAACTTATTTTAGTAGGTGAAGGTTCACTACGGCAACAATTAGAACAAAAGGCTGTTGCTCTAGACTTATCAAATAATATACATTTTAGAGGATATAAAAAAAACGTAACGAAGGAAATGGAAAGCTGTTTGTTTGCAATTCTTGTTAGTGAAATAGAAGGTCAAGGAATAGTAACATTAGAAGCAGCGGCATGTGGACGTGCGAGTCTTTTAACTAATGTTGATGGTTCTCGTGATTGCCTACCACCACAGAGATATCTACCTAATGGTCTTTCTTATGGAGATTCTACTGCTCTGGCAGATGCATTAGAGCTTTGGTTTGCAAATCCGATAAAAGTTGCCACCGAGGGTAGGGTTTTTTTTGACTTTCATAAAGCATTAAATTCAAAACAAATTATTGCAAATAAATATTATCTTTTTTATAAAAAACTCTGTATAAAATGAATTTTGTTATAACTAAATATATTTAAAAAGTTAGCAGTTTAAATAGTAATGAAAAATTTATCTCTCGATCTCCGAAAAGGCAATACAAAATGGTCATTGAAGCTCAAGCTCCTCCGAGGTAGTTGGAATATTTGTTGGCTATTACTATTTCGCCCAACCCCTAAGCGGCTGGGGAACAGTTGGAGACAGTGGTTACTGCGTCGCTTTGGTACAGTAATTCGAGGTGAAGCACTTGTGCTCCCAAGTTGTAGAATTACTCAGCCATGGAAACTTGAATTAGGAGATGGAGTAGCAATAGGAGAAAAGGTTGAGATTTATAATTACGCTTTGGTATCAATAGGTGCAATGAGTGTGGTGTCGCAATATAGTTACTTATGCACTGGAACGCATGATTACACGCATCCTCATATGCCACTGATATCAAAACCTATTAATATTGGTTCAGAATGCTGGATTGCAGCAGATGTATTTATTGCTCCAGGGATCAATATTGGAGATGGTTCAGTAGTTGGTGCTAGATCAGTGGTTACGAAAGATATGCCAGCCTGGACAGTTTGTGCTGGTAATCCGTGTAAATCAATAAAACCTAGGATAATTAGAAATACAAGCTAAAAAGTAACCTGAAAAACATTGTGATGAACTGGGCAAAATGGATAAGTAAAAAACTTAAATATGGATTAATAATTGGTTCGGTTTTTTTGATAGCTTTGGTTTGGCTGCCCTGGTGGGAAGCATCCCAACAAATTCCTTCTTCGATTGTTGTGTTGGGAGGTGGTATTCGCCGAGAAATATTAGCAGCTCAATTGGCTCAATCTTATCCAAATCTGCCCATTATTGTTTCTTCTGGTTCATCTTTACCCTGCCTTTATCGAGTTTTCGTAGAAGAAAATAAAGTAGATTGGAGGAGACTTAAAGTTGATTTTAGAGCTACGGACACTTTGACTAACTTCACTGCACTTGTACCCTACCTACAATCCAATCAAACTCGTAAAGTATTTATGGTTACTTCAAAAGGTAATTTGCCACGAGCCTTCGTTCTAGCTTGGCTTATTTGGGGTAGTCGCGGTATCGCTATGGAGCCAGTGCTAGTTGGAGGTGTAGGTAATCATGAATCTTGGCTAAAAACTTTTGCAGACACCGCTCGGGCTATAGTGTGGGTTGTACTAGGCGAGAAAACTGTTGCCAACTTATATAATTCTGATGTGGAGGTAAAATACCAAACAAGCCTCCGCCAATCAGAATGCGAAATTGGTTCGGCAATTTTACCCAATAATATTTGAAGATGCTTTTAGTAAAGAAATTAATTACATCAAGGCTTAATAGATTTGTATGAGCATACCTCTATCAATAGTTATTCTTACAAAAAATGAAGAGCAAGATTTGCCTGGTTGTTTAGCATCAATCGACTGGTGTAACGATATACACCTTATTGATTCAGGGAGTACAGATAATACTGTTTTTATCGCTAGAGAAGCAAGTGTAGACTGTAAATATAATCCCTTTGAATCGTTTGGAAAACAGCGAAACTGGGCTCTTGACAACTGCGAGTTCAAATACGATTGGATTCTTTTTTTAGATGCCGATGAACAAGCAACTATTGAATTCCAGAATGCTGTGAATGTAGCCATCACTAGCACAGATAACTCTATCGCAGGCTTTTACTGCTGTTGGAAAATGATTCTTAATAATGAATGGCTCAAACGAACTGACTCATTTCCTAAATGGCAATTTCGTTTACTACGTTTTGGTAGAGCTAGATTTACAGACTACGGTCACGGTCAGAAAGAGGACTTAGTAAATGGACGAATAGAATATATTAAAGCACCTTACTTGCATTTTGCTTTTAGTAAAGGGTGGACTCATTGGGTAGACCGCCACAATAGATATTCCGATCAAGAAGCGATGGAGCGTTTACAACAATCAATCAACTGGAAAGAGATTTTCTCCGTTCACAGTTCAAGTCGTAACAAAGCAATAAAGCCAGTTGTGAGTAAATTACCTGGCTGGCCTCTAATACGCTTCTTTGTTACTTATTTTTTAAAACTTGGGTTTTTAGAAGGCTGGCCAGCATTTTTATACTGCGTCAATCTCGCCTACTATGAGTTTTTAATTCAAATAAAAATAGATGAGTTGCAGAAACGAAAAATTTGATAGTGAAGCAGCATTTCTTAAAATAGGTTGCAGTAATTATTCTTAACCTATTCCTCTCTACCCTGTAAGAGTTGCATATTATATTCTACTATTTCAGCAATCTCGTCACCCGCCCCGGTCTTTGCCTTGAAAAGCTGCTGTTCATTTATGTAATCTGTAATCATAGGATGCTGGGTAAAACTGGTTAAGTTTCTCTTAATTACAGAGCGTTGTTGTAAAGACTCCAGAGCTTCTAGCAAATTTCGATAGGGGACTATTGGGACAATATACTCTTGTAGTTCCGCTAATGTAAGCTGCTTGCGATCGCTCGCTAATAAACACATTATCTGCTTCTCTAAAGTTGACAGGCGATTAAACTGCCGATCTAAAACCTCCCATATGTCGCCAAAAACTACTGTGCCTTGCTCTAGGAATCTATTAATATTCCCATCAAATAAATCCTGAATCGTCGTTGCTGATATTTTTAAAGCTAATGGATTACCAGCGCAATACTCAACAAGTTTTCTAATTTCATCCTCTGTATCAACTAGACCTTTAACTTTAAGGATTTCCTGTGCTGCCTCTAACTGCAAGTTACTCAGATAAAGCGATCGCACGGGTAAAGTTTTGCCTTCTTTAGCTTTAAAGCCGACTGGCTTCTCCCGACTGGTCAAGATTACGCAACTCTGATGATGTTCGTCTCCTAACCGCCGTAGAAGTTGACCATACAACTCATAGCCAGAACGATAGCGTCCAGCTAGTTCATTACTACAAAAGATCGATTCTATATTATCTAAAACCAATAGGCAGCGATGTTGGCGTAAAAACTTAATCAAATATGACATTTGATCTTCTAAAGTTTTTGGTATATCTAATTCTTGTCGCTCAAAGAGGAATAGGATTATATCTGTTAAAAAGTCTTCAATGGGTAAAGCATTGCGGAGCGATCGCCAAAACACATATTCAAACTCATCTTGAAGCTGTTCTGCAATGCTCATAGCTAGAGTAGTTTTGCCTATTCCGACCATGCCCAATAATGCTATTAAACGGCAGCGATCGTGGATAATCCATTGCTTTAAAGTGGTAAGTTCTACTGCGCGTCCATAGAAACTAGACACATCGACAGCATCTCCCCAATCTTGACGTTGATTATCTTGATTCCTTTGTACCGTTAACAGGTTAGGCACAATTTTTTGAGCCCTTTGCCATTCATCTATGGAGGTACTACTTGTTTGTTCAGCCTTACACATCATAATGTCGTGTTGCTTTAAAACTAAGTGGAGTTTATTTTTGTTAATCTTATTCCCAAATTTATTTGAGAGTAAATTCCATAGCTTATAACCAACATCTCTTATATAACCAACTTCATAACCATAGCTTGTGGCAATCTCCTGGTAAGACCGTCGTTCCCAACATTCCCGAAACACTATGTCCTGAATTTTATTTAGGCTTTCTTTGTCCAGCACCCTTTGGATAACTTCTAATGCTTCTTCAGCAGTCACTATTAGCCCACGCTCCTTTATATAATTAAACTTATCTTGAAATATGATAACTTCTAGGTGCTGTGTTAAAGAGCAGAGTTTTTGATAATTTTTTCTATATTAAATGCAAACAGATTCTGAAACTTTAGGGGGAACTGTAGAATTTCTATCTCCGAAAATCCTTAATTAAGCTAACTTTTTATAGGCAATAGTTAACCCAAGCTGTTATACAGGTTATACTTAAAATGAAGTTATCAATAATACAAGACTAAGCAAATGTTAATCATACTTTTTGATTGGAATTAGGTATCAGTTAGATAAGTTGCTCTAGTGTGACTTGAGATATACTTAGATCATATTATAGCAGTTATTACAAATGTGAAAAGGTATTAAAACATACGCAAGGGGCATTGATGCTAATATCTAACATTTACCTGAATCTGCTCTGCATTAGTTCGCAGGGTGAATTAGATTATATGCTCCTGCTCTCAAGATATGTAGATTTTCTAGGATGGGCATTTTCTTTAGCAGTATTTAATACAAATAAAGATATGGAGTCAGAGGAGCCTATAAACTGCGAAGCTCAGTTCATGGCAAGCTCATATCAATAATTATTGCAATGAAATGGTAGAATATATTAGCAATAAAGTAATACATTTTTACATTTAAGTTAAGACGCAAGCGATTAAAGTTAGACAGAACGGCTTTGCAACATAACTAGCATTCGTTCGTAGTACAATCTATTATAATTCAAACCAAATTAATTGACTATTTATATTTAGTAAAGACTTTATGGAAGCACCAGAAAACATACAATTTTATAATTATTGGTGTATTTTTAAACGGCATTGGTTGCCTGCTTTAGCTATTTTTAGCACTATCACTGGGGGGTCATATTTATATACATCTGCAAAAACACCAATTTACAGCGCTCAAGGGCAGATTCTTTTCAAGCAGGACAAAACATCTTCTTTAATCGGGTTAGATTCAGATGCACAAGCAATGGACTCCCAAAGTAATAGTTCCCTAAATACAGAATCCAGGCTTATTCTTTCTGAGAATATTTTGCGAAAGATTTTGGATATAGTAAATGAAAATAGTTCTCAAAAAACACCTTTAAGCGTTGGAGATTTACAGGCAGGATTGGAGGTGATCAACATAGAAGGAACAGATATTCTTCAGGTTACTTACAAAAGCAATAATCCTGAAATAGCTAGTTTAGTAGTTAACCAATTAATGAATGTTTATGTAAATAGGAATTTACTAGGTAATCGAGCGGCAGCAATTTCAGCAGGTAATTTTATCACTAGCCAACTACCCAAAGTTAAAGCAAATGTTTATAATGCCGATGCGGCTATACGCAAATTCAAAGAAAAATATAAGCTTACCGATTTGGCTCAGACACAAAGGTCAGTCGCAGAAAATATAGAAAGAATAGGCTCGCAAGTTGATAGTATTGAAGCTCAACTTTCCGATTTAAATTCTCGCTCTAAAGGGATACAGCAGAAATTGGGGATGAGTCCCCAGGAAGCTATAGTTACAGCATCGGTAAGCCAATCTTCTGCAGTACAAGGAGTAATTAAAGAACTTCAAGAAGTACAACGCAAATTAGCGAATGCGCGATCGCTTTACAAAGATGACCACCCAATTATTGTTCAATTTAAAGAGAAAGAAGCTCAGTTAAATATATTGCTAAACTCTGAGACTACCCGGATTTTACAAGGTCAGAAGATAAGTTCTTATAGCAATTTGCAAGTCGGAAGCATTCAACAGGATCTAATTACTACCTTGACCAAATTAGAGATAGACCGTTTAGGGTTAATCACCCAGAAGACTACTCTGTTGAAGCAGCAAGCTTTCTATCAAAAAAAGGCAGCTACCTTACCTGAGTTGCAACAACAACAAGGAGAGCTAGAACGGCAACTTTTAGCATCTCAATCTACTTATGAAACACTTTTAAAAAGCCTTCAAGAAATTAAGGTTAAAGAAAATCGGACAGTAGGAAACGTTCAAATTGTTGAATATGCTGAGATTCCAGTAGTAGCAACTAACGCTAGTAATAAGTCATCAATGATTGCCGCAAGCCTAGCAGGAATTTTAGTTGCTGGAGCCGTTGTGTATTTTTTAGAACTGACCGATAAAAAAATTAAAACGGTTAAAGAAGCTCGTGAACTTTTTGATTATCGATTACTTGGAACAATCCCAATTTTTAATAAAATAGCAGAAATTGGGAGCGGAGCGGTTCCTGTTATTGAAGACCCACGTGCATTTATTAGTGAAAGTTATCGGATGCTTCAGTTTAACTTAGAGGTTGCATCAAGTAAAGCCTTAAAAGTTATTGCGATTACAAGTTCTGTACCTAATGAGGGTAAATCAACTACTTGTGCCAATTTAGCGGCGGTAATGGCTCAGTTAGAGCACAAAGTCTTAATCATTGATGCCGACTTCCGCCATCCTTCACAACATCTTATTTGGCAAATTTCTAATGAAGAAGGTTTGATGAATGTTATTGCCGAAAAAGTTAGTTTTAGCGATCGTGTTATCCAAACAGTTAGGAAAAATTTAGATGTTATCACTACTGGGGAGTCTGATCATAACCAAAATATTTTACTTGACTCTAGGAAAATGGGAGCTTTTATTAACCAATGCCCAAAACAATATGATTATGTAATTATTGACACTCCTCCTTTAGCAATCTCTGCCGATGCAAATATTTTAGGCAAGTTTGCTGACGGAGTGATACTTGTAACAAGACCTGGTGTAGCAGATACTATCAGTTCTAAAGTTGTCAAAGAACGGTTAGATCAGTCAGGTCAAAATATTTTGGGCATTGTTATTAATGGTGTTTTCGCTGATAACAAATTTTACCGCTACTATCACGCGGAAAGTGAGTATGAAGTATCAGGTTCTAAGAAACACAATAATATAAAAAAACTGCTAGGCAAGTTGAAGTTTTTTAATCGCTCATAAATCTGTTAACTGGCAAAGTAACATAAATTTATTGATAATAAATTATTTAAATTTTGGCACGGTGCTTAGGGTTAATAAATCTTCCCTCAAGTTCTCTCTACAACTTACTATTTTTTTACCAGGAGCATTGATAATCAGATCCCTTTCAAAGCGCAGACATGACAACAGGGAAAATTTGAAACACTTAGACACCACACATTTGTGTTAGGGTAATCTACCGAAAATTAGGGTTAAAGCATAGTTTTTCCAGGGCGAGTTTTTATTGACTCTAGAGCGGAATAGTAGTATTACTTAATACGAACCTATCCCAGTAATAAAATTCTGTTAATCCAAATGTGAATTGTTGCCAGGGAAACAAAAGCATTGAAACAGGCAGAAATTCTTTCCCATCGAACAACAAGCCTACGGCAAGAGCGTTGAAACCATGCAAAGCATCGTTCTTGTTGAAAACGTGGCACGGATATTTTAATTGGTCTAACTCGATTTTTCTTCGCCAAACCGTGTTCGTTTTGGTAACTGTGGTCTAATACCACGTTTGCATAGAACCGCACGCAAATCCTTGCAATCATAACCTTTGTCCGCCGCCAGTAATTTAACTCGTTTGCCATTTCTACCAGGTTGATTATTTTTAACCAGGAGGCGGTCAATTAGCGGTATCACTTGTTCTCTCGTTCACTACTATCAGCTCGCACGTGTGCCACAAGAGAGAGGCATACCATTACCGTCTGTCAGGGTATGAATCAATATCTCTTTACCCTTATAACCATAGGCAACTTCTTCACCACCGCCTTTTCCAGGGGGAAAAAGAGCCGCGAAGTCTGCCGGGCGGAATCCTCCGTCCGGCGAGCTTCGCGTTTATCGCCCCATAACTCCAGTTAATTAATCCGCTCTCGGAGGCGATTCCTAATATTCGTGCTTGTAATCGTTCCAACGTTCCATCAGTTTCCCAACGTTTTAGCCATTGGTGCGTTGAACTTTTTGATGCCTAGATTTCTCCACTGGCTACATCACACCAACGGCAGCCCGTAATCAATATCAACAATCGATTACTGCCTAGCTTGTAACTTTTATTGTTTGGTTTAGGATTGAGCATTTTTAGTGATAAAAATATTACTTCTGCACCATGCCCAGAATTTTTATATGATTTTTATATGATTTTTATATGATTTTTGCCTATTGTCTAAATTGTTTAAATAAGGTAGCTTACTTGAACATAGAAATTTACCAATTTTCATAGATAAAATTGCCAACACAATTGGTATTTAAAGAGCGAAGCAAACAATAACTATCTAATGCTTTAATTATATATCTCTGAAAAATAATAATTTTTTAAGTATTAAGTTAACACCCTAATTGATACTATTAATTAGGATGTTAATTTAATCTTTAGTCAATTAACTATGATTAACTCTTTGAAGAGTTAATCATAGTTAATTGGATTTGGACACTTCTGACTTGCCAAATAAAACTTTTTAAATCAAATTTATGCGTTTTTTAATCTACGGAATCAATTACGCTCCTGAACTTACCGGGGTCGGCAAATATACAGGAGAAATGACAGAATGGCTTAAAGCTCAGGGGCATGAAGTTCGGGTAGTTACAGCACCGCCGTATTATCCAGCTTGGCAAATAGGAGCAGGCTATTCTGCAAGGCGCTATTGTAAGGAGTTTTTGCAGGGTGTTGAAGTATGGCGATGTCCATTGTGGATACCTCGTCAGCCTTCAGGACTCAAACGCATTCTACATTTAGCTTCTTTTGCAATTTCTAGCTTGCCATTAATGTTGTGGCAAGGGTTATTCTGGCGACCTGATGTTGTATTTGTAGTCGAACCAGCTTTTTTTTGTGTAATAGGAGCCTTGCTTACAAGCCTTTTGAATGGAGCCAAAACATGGCTTCACATTCAAGATTTTGAGATAGATGCTGGATTTGAGATGGGTATTTTACCTTCCTCTAAATTCCTGCGCTCTCTAAGTATGACAATAGAGCGTTGGTTAATGAATCGCTTTAACCGCGTATCGACTATCTCTGATCGCATGCTCAATCGCTTGAAAGTTAAAGGAGTTGATATGTCTAAATGTGTATATTTTCCTAACTGGGTAGATACAGACAACATCTATCCACTACAAAAAACCAACATTCTGCGAAACCTATTAGACATCCCCTCAGACACTTTTGTTGCTCTTTATTCGGGTAGCATGGTAGAGAAGCAGGGGCTAGATATTTTGATATCCGCCGCAAAACTTCTGGCAACAGATTACCCAAAGATTCTATTTGTTCTGTGCGGCGAAGGCTCTGCCAAAAAGCGGCTTCTAAAATTAGCCACGGGTATGTGCAATATACGTTTTCTGGATTTACAACCTTCAGAGAGACTGAATGCATTACTAAATCTCGCTAATGTTCACTTGCTTCCCCAGATTCCCGATGCCGCAGACTTAGTAATGCCTTCCAAGTTATTAGGTATGTGCGCTTCAGGACAACCCGTGATTGGAACGGTTCACTATGGTACTCAAGTTGCCGAACTATTAAAAAACTGTGGAATTGTAGTTTCACCTGGAGATGTAACAGCGATATCAAATGCAATTGTATATCTAGCAACACATCCTGATCAATGTCATAAATTAGGTCAAGCTGCTCGTCAACTTACAGTCGATCGCTGGCATAAGGAGAAAGTTTTGCAGCAGTTTGAGCGAAAGCTTGTTGCGTTGTACCCATCACCAATTCTAGAAAATATCAGTGTTGCCCCTGCGATTTTCAGTTCCCTAGAAACAGATATTCAAAAAAACATTCTCCCAACAGCCCAAAATAAACCCATTGGTAGTTACCTAGTTGAGTCAGGACTTATCACTAAATTACAACTCGACATCGCTCTGACAGACCAACAGATCACAGGTATGCGGTTAGGAGAAATTATAGTTGAGTATTCCTGGCTTAATCAATTAACTATTGATGAGTTAATGAGTAATGTAGTTCTACCTGAAAGGGAGGCAATACTAAAGCAGTAATCTAAAAGGCTTTTCTGCCTAAATCAGTCTTACCTTTCGAGATTAAAGGATTTTATTACTTCAAATATTTTTGCAACAGAACCGCTTTAGCTGCCTTAAGTGTATTACGATAGTTAGGTAATAATTAGTACATAAGTTTTTTGTTGGATAGAGTAGTTGCCTAGGTACATTGAGACTCGTTTTTCGATTTGCTTGGTAAGCACATGAATTAGGGTTCGGGGTGTCAAATAAAAAGCCTTTAGAGTATTCCTACTCTTATAGTAAGGTTTATAGCAATCGGCTCCATAATTTTTAAAGAAGAAATGAATAAGCCAATTAATGATGGAATACTCTTAGCTCAAGCACAGAGCGCTCCCCAGACGCTCTTTACGACTCAGACACCTGGGTTTGAATGGAGTGACGGCACTCCCTATGAACTGGGGATGAAGTTCCGGAGTACCAAAGTAGGAAATATTACTGCAATTCGCTTTTGGAAGGCAGCTAGTGAGAGCGGCATCCATGTGGGCAGAATTTGGTCTGCAAATGGTTCTCAACTAGCAAGCGTTACTTTCTCAAATGAGACCGCTTCGGGTTGGCAGCAGCAAGCTCTCAGTGAACCGCTGAACATTGAAGCCAATACGACCTACATAGTGAGTTACACCTGTAATAGTTATTCTGCTATTACATTAGGTGGATTAGCAAGTGTAGTCGTGAATGGGTTTATCAGCTCAGTTGCTGACGGCAACAATGGAGTGTACGGTCAACCAGCAAATTCTTTCCCAACCAATTCTTATCAAAACAGCAACTATTTCTGTGACGTAGCATTCGTTCCTAGCAGTATGATTGTCAAGGTAAGCGGAGATAGTCAGACTGGTGCGGCAGGAGCTAGTTTACCAAACCCGTTAGTCGTGCAAGTCAAGGATAGTAGTGGCAACCCCCAGGCAGGCGTTACACTCAACTTTGCTATAACTAGCGGCGGGGGTTCAGTTTCGCCGCTCAGTGCGATAACTGATGCAAGTGGTCAGGCGAGTACGGTACTAACCCTGGGGACAACAGATGGTATAGAAAACACTGTAAGTGCGACGGCTCTTGGCATAGGTAGTATCACTTTCAGGGCTAAGGCTTTGCCAAACAACCCTAATTCGATCTTTTTGGAAAACCAGAAACCTGGCACTACAAACTGGCAGATTACTGACTACAGTACAACAGAGATTGCTGGCTATGCCGGTGCGCCCAGTGTAAATAAGGGCGGTTCGCTGCCGATAAAAGTTTCTTTAGGACAGCCGGGGCAGCTCAAAATTGATGTCTACCGTTTAGGTTACTACCAAGGTCAAGGGGGTCGATTAATAGTTAGTAGTGGAACTCTCAATGGGATCACTCAACCTGCATGTAGTTTCGACAGTGCTACCCGCCTGATTGAGTGTAACTGGTCAACATCCTACACCGTAACGGTGGGAGCTAATTGGATTAGCGGTCTGTACGTTGCCAAATTGACCGATCTGGCAACTGCTAAACAGTCACAGGTGTGGTTTGTGGTCCGCGATGACAGCAGTACCTCTAACATTGTCTTCTCAAGTTGTTTTAATACGTTCCAAGCTTATAACAATAGTGGGGGCTACGGTCTATACCCCTGGAACAGTATTAACGGTGAAAGAAGCTTCAAAGTGTCCTATGATCGACCATTTGCTCAAACCAGTGCAAGTTCAGCATGGCTATATGACTCAATGACTCGTCACCAGCGCCATATGGTGTACTGGCTGGAGTCTCAAAGTTATGATGTCAGCTATATTACCAACTTAGATATTCAAAATAACCCACAGTTGTTGAGACAGCATAAGCTATACCTATCCGTCGGTCATGATGAGTATTGGTCGATGGCAGAGCGCAATGCTGTGGAGCAGGCTCGTGACGCCAATCCACCAGTTAACTTAGCATTTTTCTCTGCTAACACCTGTTACTGGCGAGTGCGATTTGAGAACTCTAGTGCAAATAATGTTCCCAACAGAATAATGGCTTGTTACAAGGGTGCTACGGATCCGGTGTTACCAACAAAAACGTTCCGGAACACTCAAATCAACCGTCCTGAAAACGCATTGCTAGGAGTGCTGTATACGGGTGAAGACTATTATGGTTTGTATGATACATCGAGTAATTTATACAATCCCTCCTACTCAGGGTACGACTTTATAGTGACCAATAGTAGCGATCCCTACTATGCCAATACAGGTTTAGGCAACGGTAGTGTATTACCAGACTTGGTAGGCTTTGAATGGGATGCAGTTGTTAACAACGGCTTTACCCCAAGCAATCTAGTTATTCTGTCCTCTTCGCCTGTGAACCAACCGTATCCCCTCGATCTGGAGATTCCCCAGCCCTATCCCAAAGTTTCAAATGCAGTTCGCTACACCGCTCTTAGCGGTGCTAAGGTGTTTACAACAGGATCGATTCATTGGATGTTGGGGTTAGATTCTAGCTTCTGCGGCACAACTCAAGTAGATTGGCGTGCCAAGCAAATTGCAGTCAACGTACTAGCAAATATGGGCGCAAAGCCTCAAACTCCAGACGCTAATATGATTGTGCCTTAAAAGTATGTAATCGAGGTGCAAAACATTGTTGCCATCTCTATTAGCTTTTGCCTATTCCAGTTTTCCGAGTAATAAGAGTAGAACTTATGAATTTTAGAATAAAACGCCGACGATTTGGTCAGTTAACGATTGTTAGCGCTGCTACAACTTTGCTCGCCAAACTTGAATCCAAGGTTTTTGCACAACAGTTATCAGAGCAGCTTTATGGTGTGATCTTGACTCCAGCTAGTAAAGCCATAACAGAAGACTCCGTTGATGCTACCTCTGCTAACACTACCCCGGCAATTATCATTTATTCCATAGATTTAGCAACCTTAGCAACTGCTGAAGAGGCTTTAGTTGCCAACATCTCCGCACTCACTGTTGGCAATCAGCAGGAAACAACGGAGACGGTCGCTAAAGCTCTACTTGTTAAAAAGCCCAGCGAGCGGATAACTGCTTTGACTGTATTATCCGACAACACTTTTGTGATTGCTGCTACCGCTGCTACCAAGCAGGGTACTTTCAGTCGCCTCCTATTTACTGAACCTGCTACAAAGAGTAGGGTAAAGGCGAAAAAAGGATTAAAAGTCAAAAAAACCAAAAACAAGAAGTATAGTACGGTTGAAAGTTTGGTAGTAGTTACTACAAATGACAAAAAAGGAGACCAGATCCTTGGTGTAATTAGTCTAGCAGAAGGCGGACCGCCTTTTGAGTTGGCATTTATTAATCCTACCTCAGGTCAAGTAGATGCCAGTAATCAGTTGGGTTTGCCACAGATTCTACCAAATCAGCGACTTAGTAATCTTACTCAATCTCCAGATGGAACCATTTACGCTACTAGGTGCGATGCTGAAGGTGTCCCCCTTTTAGTGAAGCTAGACCTAGCGAACAAATCGCAAATTACTGGCAAAGGAAAGATTATCAGGTTGGTGAACTTGAGCTTCAACAACAAACCTCTAGAAAATGACTTGGTAAGCCTAGCCTTTTCTTCCGCAGGTCAATTGTTTGCGCTTGCTGATCCCAACAATGAGAAAACTAATTCCCTATTCATTGTGGATGTGAAAACTGGAGAACTAAAATTCCTAAGAAAATTCGCTGTCGATAAGATTACATTTGCGCGAACGTAAGAAAAGATTGCTTCCTGAGTATCGAAGAATAGTTGGATGACGGCTCATTGCTCAAAGCGTAGGAGATAAAGTCTTGAGACAATTCCGGAAGATCACGCACGAATATCATAAAGGTTGAAACAATGTCTGATACAGCAATTCGAGTTGACAACCTAAGTAAGAAGTACATCCTGAGCCACCAACAGGAAGGATACAGCAGTTATAAATCTTTGCGGGAATCGATCAGTAATGGCGTTAGTTCCCTAAGTAAAAAATTGCTTAAGCCTTCTAGCAAAAAAACATATAATTCAGCCTGTGAAGAGTTTTGGGCATTGAAAGATGTCTCATTTGAAATTAAGCAAGGCGATCGCATTGGGATTATTGGTAGCAATGGCGCAGGAAAATCAACTCTACTTAAAATTTTAAGCCGTGTTACTGAACCAACAAATGGACGTATTGCTATTAAGGGTAGAGTCGCAAGTCTCTTAGAAGTGGGGACAGGTTTTCACCCAGAATTGACAGGTCGGGAAAACATTTATCTCAACAGCGCCATTCTAGGGATGGGCAGGGCGGAGATTAAAAAAAAGTTTGATGAAATAGTCTCTTTTGCCGAAGTTGAAAAGTTTTTAGATACACCTGTTAAACGCTACTCTTCAGGGATGTATGTCCGCTTGGCTTTTGCCGTAGCCGCTCACCTAGAACCTGAGATTTTAATTATCGATGAAGTGCTTGCCGTAGGAGATGCCAAATTTCAAAAGAAGTGCTTGGGGAAAATGAGTGATGTTTCTGATAAAGAAGGGCGTACCGTCTTGTTTGTTAGTCACAATATGGCAGCGTTAAAAAGTCTCTGTGATCGAGCCATACTTCTCAAGTCAGGATGTTTAATAACTGATGGAGAAACTCATGATGTTATATCTCATTATATAGAGTCTGACAATAACGACTCTTTATCTCTCTTAAGAACCTGGGATGATATTGAAACTGCTCCTGGTAATGATAAAGTCCGCCTGTATCAAATTGGGGTAGTTCCAGAACACGATGACTCATCACTAAATCAGATTACAGTTATAACTCCTTTAAAAATTGAATTTGAGTATTGGAATTACCTCGAAGGTGCTTATCTAAATTTGAGCTTAAATCTTTACACCTCAGAGGGAACTTGTGTATTTAATTCAATTTCAAGCTCGATTACTTGTCCTTCAGGGCTAATTCGAGGGGTTTGTTACATTCCTGGAAATTTTTTAAACGATGGAAGTTATCAGATTACAATGATGATTGTTCAAGATACTTCAACTGTCCTTTATATATGTGAAAATTTATTGAGTTTTACTGTGCATGATGTTGAGAGAGATTCCAATTGGTATGGCAAGTGGCAAGGAATAGTTCGCCCCAATTTGGAATGGCAAGTAGAATTTAAAAATAAATTGGAAGCCAAACAAACGAAAAAAATAAATGATTAAGAACATGAAAATATCTGAAAGTGTAACAAAAATTATGAAGAAGCGCTTAACTTTCTATAACAAGTATATAGCTAAAAAGACTATGTCAAAATTTCAAACACCTTACAAGCTCAATGTGGGGTGTGGAAGTAATAAACATATAGGCTGGCTAAATCTAGACTTAGAAGGCGATCCAAATATTGTTGATATTTTTTGGAATGCTGCTCAAAAGTTTGAATTTATGAATGATAACTCTTGTAGTCTTATTTATTCTGAGCATTTTTTAGAACATTTACCTATTGATCAGGGAGTTAACTTTTTAGCTGAATGCTATCGCCTCCTTGAAAATGGAGGATCTTTGCGTATCGCAATGCCTTCACTTGAGTATGTAATTGCTAAATATAATTCTGAAGATTGGCATAGTCAGGATTGGTTAACATGGCCTGAATATCAGTTTATTAAGTCACGCGCTGAAATGATGAACATTTGTTTTCGCTGGTGGGGACATCAATGGCTATATGACTGCGAGGAATTACATCGGAGATTGTATGAAGCTGGCTTTGAAAAGGTCAAGGATTTAAGTTGGGGCTATAGTGATGTGCCAGAACTTCAAAACCGTGAAACTCGTAAGGACTCTCTGCTGATTTGTGAAGCGCAAAAATAGCTATATATTATTTCACGAAATGATTCATCCAAATGGCTTGCTTTTTTAGGTTAAAAATATGACTGGTTACTTACATACAAAATATGCAGAATCACTAGCAGAGCTTGGTTTTCCACGTCTTTTACCTAAAAGCCAGGGATGGATTTTAGAGCGAAAAATACCTGGATTTCCTTACCAAGATGCTATCGGTTGTTATCCTCTATTTGCCTGTAAGGATTGGAACATGGTCTGCGAAGATTTAGAGAGTATTGATAATGAGCTAGTTAGTTTAGCAGTTGTTACCGATCCTTTTGGGAATTACGAGGTTGAAGATCTCAATCAATGTTTCAACCATAAAGTAATTCCCTTTAAAGAGCATTTTATTGTCGATCTTACTTCTCCTTTAGATACATTTATCTCAAGCCATCATCGTCGCTATATCCGTAAAGCTTTACAAGATGTGCAAGTTGAGAAATGTCAAGATCCGATGCAGTCTATTCTGGACTGGATCGAACTTTATAATGTCCTGATCGAGAGGCATAACATTCGGGGAATTTCTGCATTTTCACAACAATCTTTTATCAACCAGCTACAAGTTCCTGGGCTGTTTATGTTTCGGGCAGTGCATCAAGAAGTAACTGTCGGTATAAATTTATGGTATGTCCATTCTAATGTCGGTTACTATCATCTAGGTGCATACAGTGATTTGGGCTATCAACTCCGTGCCTCGTTCGCTTTATTTTGGTCAGCAATTGAATATTTTTCAGATATTAAACTCCGCTGGTTGAATCTTGGTGCAGGAGCAGGTCTTAAAGGTACTGAAACAGATGGTTTGAGTCGCTTCAAAGAAGGCTGGTCTACTGGAACTAGAACTGCTTACTTTTGTTGTCATATCTTTGACCCTAGAAAATATACACAGATAATGAACGAAAAAGATATACCTGCTACCGAATATTTTCCTGCCTATCGAAAAGGTGAGTTTAAATAGTGTTTTTTCAACCGAAGCCGAAATAAACGTATGCAGAAAAGTCATGAAAAAGCTGTTCATGAAACCCCATTAGTGTTTCTGAGATCACTTGAGATAGAGGATGCAGAAAGGATTTATAAATGGCATAACGACCCAAGTTTGTATAATTCTCTCTTAAGTCCATTTCGATATGTAAGTTTATCTGTGGTTGAAGAGTGGTTAAGAAAGAAGCAATCCTATTCAAATCATGAAATTAATTGGGCTATTTATTTAACAATTAACTCGCAGCATGTTGGCAATATATATTTACGCAACATTGATTGGATATCACGACATGGGGAGTTAAATATATTTATAGGTGACGCTGAACAACGTGCCAAAGGGTATGGTAAGGCTGCGGTCAGGTTGCTCATTGAATATGCTTTAAAAGACCTAGGCTTACAACGGTTATATCTTTTTGTTTTAAAAGATAATATATCAGCTATCAAAATGTACGAAAAGTGTGGATTTACAACGGAGGGTGAATTACGTGGGCATATATTTAAAGACAGTCAATTTAAAGATGTGTTAATTATGGGTCTTTGTGCTGGCGATGTTCCAATACAAAGCTGCTAAGTTCTGGATAGGTATTGTGGAGATAGACAATGATATGAAGAAATCCTGTGACGAATTAGCTTTATTCGGTGGTACGCCAACATTCAGCGAGAAGCTTCATGTTGGTCGCCCTAACATTGGTGATCGCGATCGCCTGATGCAGCGAATTAATGACTTACTCGATAGAAGATGGTTGACCAATAACGGCCCTTATGTTCAGGAGTTTGAACAACGCATTACTGACATCGTTGGAGTCAAGCATTGCATTGCCATGTGTAACGCAACTATTGCCTTGGAAATTGCCATTAGAGCAGCAGGTCTAACAGGAGAGGTGATTATTCCTTCGTTTACCTTCATTGCCACTGCTCACGCCTTACAGTGGCAAGAGATAACTCCAGTCTTCTGTGATATCGATCCTCAGACTCATACTATCAATCCGTGGCGTGTAGAAGCACTAATTACGCCTCGTACAACCGGAATCATTGGTGTTCATCTGTGGGGACAAGCTTGTAATGTAGCAGCCCTCACAGAAATTGCTCAAAGGCATAACCTCAAGCTGATGTTTGACGCAGCCCATGCTTTTGGTTGTTCCCATCAGGGGCAAATGATCGGTAATTTTGGCGATGCTGAGGTGTTTAGCTTTCATGCGACTAAGTTTTTCAATACCTTTGAGGGGGGAGCGATCGCCACAAATAATGATGAATTGGCTGCCAAAATTCGCCTAATGAAGAACTTTGGTTTTGCTGGACTTGAGCAGGTGGATTACATCGGCACCAACGGCAAAATGAGCGAAGTTTCTGCCGCTATGGGGCTAACGGGGTTAGAAAGCTTAGATAAATTTGTGGCAGTCAACTGTAGTAACTACAGGCAATATCAGCGCGAACTGAGAGACATACCAGGTGTTAAATTATTAACCTACAATCAGTCTGAAAAGTGCAACTATCAGTATATTGTGCTGGAAATTGACGAGGAAATTACCCAAGTCGAGCGCGATCGCCTGGTAAAAATCCTCTGGGCTGAAAATATCTTAGCTCGACGCTACTTTTATCCCGGATGCCATCGTATGGAACCCTATCGCTCCTACTTTCCTCATGCAGGACTGCTACTTCCAGAAACTGAAAGTTTAGGCAAACGGGTGTTAGTTCTGCCTACAGGCACAGCAGTTGGGACAGAGGAAATCAGTAAAATTTGTCAGATTATTCGGTTGGTAGTTCAATATAGTTATCAGGTTAAGGAGAGATTAGCGTACAAAGTTAATGAGTCAGTGCATTCCAATAAATAAATAGTTAGTGACATTTAACACATAGAAACTTTAATTCTTTCATAAACAATTGCCTGAAAATCATCACGGATTTAACAAAGTCAAATATTATTCATTTATTTTTACAAAAGATGCAAACATTTCTAGTTACGGGTGGCGCTGGCTTTATCGGCTCTAACTTTATCCTTAAAGCTAGAAAAGAACAGTGGTCTAACATTATCAATCTAGATAAATTAACCTACGCCAGCAACCCTCAAGATTTAGAAGAATTGCAAAATGATCCTGGATATTATTTTGTTCGTGGAGACATTAGCAATATCGAACTAATATCTAATCTTCTAGAGCAGCAGCGACCAGACGCAATTATAAACTTTGCCGCTGAAAGCCATGTTGATCGCTCGATTCTTAGCCCCCAAGCTTTTATTCAAACTAATGTATTAGGAACTTTCCATCTTCTAGAAGCTAGCCGAGTCTACTGGGAAAAATTATCTCCAAAAAAGCAAGAACAATTTCGTTTCTTACACATCTCTACGGATGAAGTTTACGGCTCACTAAGCCCAACACAACCAGCTTTTCGGGAAGATACTCCCTACGCACCTAACAGTCCCTATGCGGCATCAAAAGCGGGGTCTGACCATTTGGTACGAGCTTACTATCAAACCTACGGTTTACCTACTTTAACAATTAACTGCTCCAACAACTATGGTCCGCGCCAGTTTCCTGAAAAACTGATCCCTTTGATAATTCTAAATGCGTTGAATAGAAAGCCCTTACCCATTTATGGGGATGGACAAAATATTCGCGACTGGCTATATGTCGAGGATCACTGTGAAGCTATTTATTTAGTGCTGCAAAAAAGCAAAATAGGCGAGACTTACAACATTGGTGGCAACAACGAACAGATGAACTTAGCAGTTGTTGAGAAAATTTGTGCTGTACTCGATGATTTGGTTCCAAAATCAAACTTTCGCTATTCTTCTTTAATTACTTTCGTGAAAGACCGCCCTGGTCACGACCAAAGGTATGCAATTAATTGCGACAAAATTAAGCATGATTTAGGATGGCAGCCCAAAGAAAATTTTGAAAGTGGTTTATTAAAAACGATCCAGTGGTATCTAAGCAATCCTAGTTGGGTTGAGCAAGTCCAGTCAGGAACTTACCGCACCTGGATTCAGCAAAACTATACTGACCGAGACATAGCGTGTTCATCGCATTAAACAATCGTAAAACATTTGAGGAATGTGTAAGTATGAAGGGCATAATTCTAGCTGGTGGTTCGGGTACACGGCTTTATCCACTCACCCAAGTAATTAGCAAACAGCTAATGCCTGTTTATGATAAGCCGATGATTTACTATCCCTTATCAATTTTAATGTTGGCTGGGATTCGAGAAATCCTGATTATCTCTACGCCCGCCCATCTGCCATTGTTTCAAGAACTTCTGCAAGATGGTAGTCAGTGGGGTCTTAAGTTTAGCTACATTGAACAACCAAGACCTGAAGGTTTGGTACAAGCTTTCATTTTAGGCAAAGACTTTATAGGTAATGAGCCCGTATGCTTAATTTTAGGCGATAATCTCTTTTACGGGAATGGTTTGGTTGATGTACTAAAACGTGCTGCCCAATTACGTGAAGGCGGACATCTTTTTGCTTATCAAGTAACAGAACCTCAATATTATGGTGTAGTAGAATTCAATGAAACAGGTGAAGTAGTCAGTATAGAGGAAAAACCACGCATTCCCAAATCTAATTATGCTATGCCTGGTATGTATTTTTACGATTCCCAAGTTTCAGAGATTGCTGCCACGGTCAAACCCTCAGAGCGCAATGAGCTAGAAATTACTGACTTAAATCGAATTTATCTCGCTCGCGGACAATTAAAGGTCGAGATTTTAGGTAGAGGTTACGCTTGGTTAGACACAGGTACCTATGAATCTCTTCACCAAGCTGCTAGCTTTATTCAAACCTTAGAGCAACGACAGGGTTTGAAAGTAGCTTGCATTGAAGAAATTGCTTACCGCCAAGGATATATTGATGCAGAGCAACTCGCTCGACTCGCAAAGCCATTACTTAAGAGTAGCTATGGACGTTACTTAATGGATATGATCAACAGCGATCTCCATTATGCTCTGGTTCAGCAAAACAATCAGGTTGTACTAGGAAACGGTTTCATCAAACCAGAACCTTTTAAAGCTGAGGAGATAGCACTGTATGCTAAAGATTAAATTAAAAATTCTCACATTTGAAAATATTTTAAGGTTTCTACATGAAAGTAAGTGTATTAATGCTTGCCTATAATCACGCTCAATATATTGCTCAGGCAGTAGATAGTGTTCTGATGCAGCAAGTTAATTTTGACTATGAGATTGTAATTGGCGAAGACTGCTCTACAGATAATACGCGAGATATTCTCATTCGCTATCAACAAGAAAATCCAGAGAAAATCCGCTTGCTGCTGCCGGAAAAAAATCTGGGAATGCATGATAATCTTATTCAGACTTTCAAAGCTTGTCGAGGTGACTACATAGCTCTCTTGGAAGGAGATGATTACTGGACTTCTCCTGATAAAGTGCAAAAACAGGTAGATTTTTTAGATGCTCACGCTGACCATACAATCTGTTTTCATAAAGCCTTAGTTCGTGAGCGAGATGGTCGACCAGACTGGTATATTCCTGTGGCATTTCAGCCGAAACAGGTTTTCACTCTTCAATATTTGCTTGGAGTGTGCAATCCCATGACAACCGCTTCAATAATGTTTCGACAGGGATTTATACATGAAATTCCAGACTGGGTGTACGATTTAGACTTTGTAGATTGGGTACTGCAAATTCTCCTTGCTCAACACGGGAAGATTGGATATATAAATGAGACTATGAGTGTGTATAGAATTCACCTTCAAGGAAATTGGTCACGAAAAAGTCAAATCCAAGGTCTTTTACAAACAGTTAAGTTTTTTGAGCATCTTAGCAAACATTTTGACTCAAGCTCTAAATTTCAAAAAAACATTAGATTTAGCTTGACTGTACTTCATAAAGATTTGGCTATAGCTTATGAGAAGGAGGGAGATAGAAAAAATGCTAGAAAGTACACGAATATATGGTTCTTCAAATATTTGTTAGCTAATGGGATATTAATAAATGCGACTTATTTAAAGTATTCAACTTCGAAAATAATCCGAACCCATGCTCCAATTTTACACAAAACCCTATCTAGAACCCTTAACAAATTCAAGCAGCTTAGTATAAATTTCATCTGAGCCCAAATAAATATGCATAAATATTTTATTGACGAAAAATTCCCCAAAAGCAATCTATTGCTATCAGCAAGCTAAAAAGCCAATGAGTATGAGCGCCAATATAAACAGTAAAAAATTAGTAACAAAAAAGCTTTTATTGTAATTAAAAAATGATAAATCAGCCACCCAAAATTGTTGTAATCACTCCAATAAAAAATGAAGCTTGGATTCTTGAGCGCTTTTTAGCTGTTACTAGTCAATTTGCCGATTGCATAATTATTGCCGATCAGAACTCAACTGATGGAAGTCCTGATATTTGTAAAAAATACCCAAAAGTTATATTAATAAAAAATGATTCAGAGGAATTTAATGAGGCAGAGAGACAGTTACTACTAATCAAGACAGCTAGAGAATTAGTTTTAGAGCATAAGATAATTCTTGCTTTAGATGCAGATGAAATATTAGCTGCTAATGCAATAAAAACATCAGGTTGGCAGTCAATGTTGGCTGCAAAGCCAGGCACTGTTTTATACTTTGAGAAACCAGATTTATTCTTAACCCCCTATCGTTGTATAAGGTACAGTACTCCCTGGCCCGTTGGTTATGTAGATGATGGCATAGAGCATAAGCCAAATAAAGTTCATAGCATCAGAATTCCACGACCTGATTACGCCACAAAACTCTATATTAATGATGTTAAAATACTTCACTACCGCTTAACTCGTCCTGGTGCAGAAGCTTCTAAAATAAGATTTTATAGTGTATTAGAAAATGTTCTTAACAGCAATAATAACTTTCTTAGTAGACGAAGACGCTATGCTTCAAATATTAATTGGATAGCAGCCGGTATACCTGAAAACTCTCCACTAGAGTGGTTTGCTGGGTGGAAGAAAATAGGAATTGATATGACATCAATTATTGATAGTAAATACCACTGGTGGGACTTTGAGGTTCTTCGTTATTTTGAGAAATATAGCCTAAAGAAATTCTTTTTAGATGATATTTGGGATTCTGAATTTATTTGGGATTTTGATTGGGAAGAATGCCGTAAACACGCTAAGTCTTTAGGAATGAATGGAATTCCAGATTACGAAATTAAAAAACTGCCTAAGATATTTACATTATTTGTTCGACTGCTAACCAGAGTTTACCTATCTTTAAGAGATAGCTCACTAACATTTAAATAGTAAGAGTTAGAAAGACGGGTTGTGTTGCAAAAACTTTTTGAGAACCGAAGACCCATGTGGGTAGCCGCCGAGATAGGGGTTTGTTTATTAAAGCATTTTCCCCCGTATCAGGTTGACTTAATTTATTTAATGTTTGAGAGGATCAGGACTTACGCAAGGAACATTTGAACGGATGGATACTTAAGTTGCTCAATTAAGTATTCTGAGAACAGCCCATGCT
>NZ_PVWN01000005.1 GCF_003003885.1 Chlorogloea sp. CCALA 695
CAGCTAGACTTGGGAGTCTTGGCTGGAATAGTTATGTACGGGCTTTCACCGTGATTCACTATTCAACGAATCGCACCTACACTATCCATCTACCATTCACCATTGCAATTTTACGGATATTGGTTTAAAAAGTTTTATTTAGCACCCCAAATAAAGAGCGATAAAATAAAAACAGACCCCTAAAAGGCAGTATTTATGGCAACCCAGGTTAGTGAAACCAAAGCCTCAACTGAACTTGTCATCTCTTGGGAAGCATTACCCGATGATTTTCACCTAGAGGACGACCCCGTGGACAATACAGGTCAGCCACTCTTGGCTGGTGCTTTGAGCGAAAGTCTAGAAATTAGTGGTTTCATCCAACTTCAGATGTTGATAGCCGCAAATTTTGGTCTTTGCGCCACCCTCAACGGACGATTTATTGCTAAAGCCCCCGACTGGGTTTATATTTCTCGCGTAAATGAGCCTTTAGATAACCGCCGTAGCTATACACCAAACTATGAAGGTGATATTCCGGTGGTGGTGATGGAATTTTTGTCTGACGATGAGGACAGAGAATATTCAGTAAAGCCAACCTATCCACCGGGAAAATGGTTTTTCTACGAGCAAATTTTACAAGTCCCGATTTACGTAATTTTTGAGCCGGATGGGGGTTTGCTGGAATTTTATCAACTTGAAAATGGACGCTACCAGTTGAAGCAACCTGATGAAAATGGTCGTCATTGGATTGCGGAGATGGGATTATTTTTGGGAACTTGGCAAGGTACAAAAGAAACCCGAACAGGTTACTGGTTGCGGTGGTGGGATGAAACAAGTAATTTGTTACTGTGGGCAGTGGAACATATTGAAAAAGAACGAATAATCGCCGAACAAGAACGTCAACGCGCCGAACAAGAACGTCAGCAAAAAGAACGATTAATTGCCTATTTACAATCTCAAGGTATCGACCCGACTAATTTGCCTAACGAATCCTAGAGCGATTTCAAAACCAATGTTAGAGACGTTGCAATGCAACGTCTCTACATCTAATTAGCAAAGAAAACTCCTAAAACGAGCAATATCAAACTGATAACGACCATAAGCAACTTTTGCCGCCAAATAACGGATTTTAGCTTTGTTTCTACTTCAGCGCGATTGCATTGTTGGCTTTTTAACAAAAATTGATAATCTACATCAATTAAACTTTTATCTTCTGCCCACTTTTGAGCTTGATTCAAAGCCTCGCCGCGCAAGAGTTTTACCGAATCATGATTTGCTACCCATTCCTGTAATGCTTGGGAATAAGGGCGCAGTTTAGTTAATTGTTTCTCTACCCAAGCTAAGGAAAAAACCTCTTGATAAATCCGATTTTTTACTTGCAATTGTCCGCCTTGGTCGATCACTAAACCAGATAGCAACAGTTCTATTTGTTCAGTAGAGCCATCTGTCACAACTTGGGAGCCTTGTAATATCTGCTGATATTTTAGTAGCATTCCCGCCCTTGGTTCGTTCCGCAGCAAGCGATCGCGCACTGTCTGTAAATGCTCTGGTTCGTCCTGTGCTTCCCAGTTTTCAATGATATGCGCTCGCACCAATTTTTCTAAAACGAAGGGCGAAAACTGATAATAGAAGCCAATCAGATGATAATTAACAATTGGTAAATGGGTGTCTAACTTGTACCGCTCCTCAACGGCTTCTCCGTTGCTCGATTTATTGCCACTAGATCGTTGTTGAATGACTATCTGACAAAGCTTTTGAGTTAGAAACGGTTGCCCGTTTGTCCATGCCAAAATCTCTTTAAGTACCGCCAACGGATTATCTACTTTTTCCTCTAATCCGGCGGCTAAAGGTTGAATTTCTGCCAGTTTGAAACCAGATAGATTTATAGATTTACCAATATTGAACGGAGTACGCTGAAAGTCGCCCATTAAATCTGTGGGCGTTGCCACCCCAAATAGCGCCCAAGTGAGACGATTATAAGCCGGAGTTTCTGCCCTTTGGTTGTAGCAAGAGCGAATCAAAGCAAAAAAGTCTTCGGTAGGAAAATTCAGTCCCAAAATACTATCAATTTCATCAACAAAAATAAAAATTCGCTCTTTGACTTGAACTAATAAAATATCTTCGATAAACTGACTTAAGCGTTGAAGCGGCGATAAATCTTCTTTTTCTTGCCACCAAGTTTTTAAATCAACTTTATTAAATAAATTAAAACCTCGTAATAATTCCACTACGATGCCTTTGTACCACTGAGTCGGGGTAATATTTTGGCTGCCGATGCGAGTCATATCAATTGAAGCGCAGATACAACCAGCTTTTTCTAATCGATGCCGAGTTCGCAGACGCAAGCTAGATTTGCCCATTTGCCGAGAACTAAATACATAGCAAAACTCGCTTCTTAGTAAAGCATGATAAAGCTCGTAGTCTGCTTGGCGCTCTACGTAAGTGGGCGCGTCTATTTTCAAACTACCGCCGACTTGATACTCGTACTTATTCATTACTTTATGTCAATTGTTCGCAGAAGTACAATCGATATAACTCACAGCTTGGCGTTGCCTGATTTTCTTGCAACTTGACTAAACCCATGCTTTCTAATTTATAAGCTGCGATCGCTTCTAAAGGCAATGGTTCGACGGCTCTTACTACCTGTTTATAGGCTGCGGCTAGTTTTGGATGCTCTTGGAGATTAGCTAAATGATGGCGTAAATGGTCGCTATAAATACCCGCTACAGTGGGAGCGGTTTGTAATAGTTGACTTAGAGATACTTCATTACGTGCTAAATGATAAAGCGCAACCCGCACTAAATAAGGATGTCCGCCAATAGTTGCTAGAAGGGTAGCTAATTGCTCCTCTGTCAGCCAGTTTAGGCGATGACGTTCAGCCAAATCAAGCACTTGCTCTGGGCTAAATTCGGGTAATTTAATCGGCAAACCAACGTTAAAGGGAGATTGATTAATTGCTAAGGGAATATAAGCCTCGGTAGCATGAACTATTACCAGTCGGAGCTTTTGCCATTTTTCTAATTCCGCCGCATCCTCATACCAGGAGCGCAATAGGGGGAGAAAGTCGCTAGAAATTTCCGGATACTCAAAAAGCCGATTGACTTCATCCAAAGCTAAAACAATTGGGGCGTTTATTTCTGTTAGCAAATACTCTTGAAAATATAAGGTACAGCTAACTTTGCTGCCAATATCTGCATCCCAATAATTATCTAGTTTTGGTTCAAGGGTTAGCTGCCGACTCACGTTAGCGCACAACCAGCGCAGAAACTTATCTAAGGACGTAAAAATGCCGCTATCTGCTTGCTGCAAGCTCAATAGCACCGTGCGTAAACCTGTTTGTTTAGCATGAGCTAAAATCCTGTGCATGAGGGAAGTTTTACCCATTTGCCTAGGTGCTTTGATCCGAATTAAGCTCCCTGGTTTGCTAACTTGTCCGTAGGCGCGTTCTTCGATGGGAGGACGTTTAATATAAAACAGGGAATTGATTGGTACTATCCCGCTCGGAACTTCTAAAAAGTCTTCTTTTGGAGCATCTAGACTTTCATTTGTTCTATTATGCGATCGCCAATGTCGTTCTAGAGCGGTTTGAAAGTTGGTTTTACTAACTGTTTCTCCTAATACTTGGCTAAGAAGTTTCCAAACTTTAGGCCCAACATCGCGGGTAATATAGCTGATTGAATAGCCAGAACTAAAAGCAATCTGCTCATAGGTTTGACTTTGCGAAGATCCTATTAAAATCGCCGTCTCCACATCCGTTAAATGTCTGCCAAAACGGGCAAACATCGATTGATTGACTACTTCCAGCGCTTGCTCAAAATTCATTTTGTGTCATATTTTTCGCTGCGATTAGACTCTACCTGAGATTTCCAGAGATCGGGAAATAGCAGGGTTTTCCTGTAGAAATTTTTGAGCGAAGCATTACTTACTACGGTTACAAGACAAAGATTTCAACAACTGAGTAGTAAGTCCAGACATTTTCTGTAACGACAAATACAAAATTCGCAATTACTTTAGAAATTGTTGGTTGAAAGCAACTATTAACAATCTATTGCAAATATACAGATAAATTATGCAACAAATTATTGCGATCGCCCCAGCTATCGAAGCGCCACAAACGCCACTAATTCTCCTCCATAAAAATCCATCTAATCAACGCCAGTTAGTTGCTTCATGGCAACTAGACGAACAAAAGAAGCTTTACTGCCATTGGGTACAAGATATCAATCAATAATTAGTTCAAAAAAACATCCTCAAAAGCTATGCAAACCTTACGAAAAAATATCGGCGCTCTATTTATAACTAGCCTACTATTTACAGGCTCCGTTGTCTCGTTGAAAGAAGTCCGCGCTCAAATTCCCCAAGCGCCAGCAACTAGCGAAATCCGCACAAATATTTTTGTCCAAGATGAGTTGTACTTTGGCAGAAATAAATCAGTAGGAGAAGTTTCTAATCGTGATTTTCAGCTATTTTTGCAAAATGAAGTCACGCCTCGCTTTCCTGATGGATTAACAGTATTAGATGCTAATGGGCAATTTCTTGGTAGCAATGGAATTATCAAAGAAAAGACAAAACTACTGGTTTTGATTCACTCTAACAGCCAAGAAGATCGAGAGGAAATCCAAGAAATTATTGACAACTACAAAAAGCAGTTTCAACAAGAGTCTGTACTGCGTGTCACCAGTACGCCGAAACAAGTTCGCTTTTAAACAATCTTTAAAGCTGGCGATAAGCGCTCGGCAAAAACTCTAACTTTGATAAAAAACTTGTAAACACAAATGCAACACCAAATAAACACTACTCAAAATCAACAAGCAGACAGATTTACTCTTACTGACGCTTGTAGTGGCATCAGAATAATTTTCTTGCCGCAAATGCTTAGAGGTAATCGGGGAATTCCTCAATTGGATTACAAAGGTTCTGAAGGACAGTTCACTTTCCGAGGTGATGAAGTCAAGCAACAGCAAAGTAATCTCGGTTTACTGATTTCCATAGCCTTAAAAACTAACGTAGGGGAAGAATTAGATTTTGCTTTAGTGCTGCCATCGGTCAACTTAGCAGGTCAGAAAAAACAGGATTTTGAGACGGTAGCGATCGCTACAACTAAAAGCCGAAAAGTAGACGCAAACCAAGCGGGAATTCAATTTAATTGCCAGGTTTTGACGCTAAAAGGCTATGCAGAAAATTTGTCAATGGTTGCGCCAGTCTCCGTACCATCAGTAGATTGGCAAAATCCTTCCTGGTTTCCTTACACTAAAAAGCATGAAGATCGGTTCAACTTAATGGATTTTCAAAGGTTTTAATACTTGCAACTCAGGAATTATTGTTGGCATTCTCAACCTCACACTTACCTTTTCCCAAGTTCACTTAACCATAACTACGGATTTTTATCATGATTCACCATGTTTCGATTTCGGCTCACCAACCGCAACAAGTCGCTCAAGTTCTAGCCCAGTTGTGTCAAGGACAATCGGCTCCCTTTCCCTACCATGAAGGCAGCTACATTGTTCTTGCCCTTGACCCTTATGGAACCATGATTGAGGTACTTCCCCAAGGTACAAAACTAACGCCAACTTCGGATGACTTTGTTTCTGGCACTACAATGGTGCGAAGTTCGGATAATACTACTAGCTATAATGCTTTCCACGCGGCTTTTTCCGTTGCAACTTCCGAAGCCACAATTCATGAAATTGCTACCCGCGCGGGCTGGCACGTGGTGACGTGCGATCGCCTAGGCTATTTCAGCATCATTGAGGTTTGGGTTGAAAATCAACAATTGATAGAACTCCTACCGCCAAAATTCGCGGCTCAATACATCGATTTTATGCAGCCACAAAGTCTTCAACAGTTCTTAGCACTACCTGATAATGAAGCTGTTGAGGAGGAGGTTTTAAAACAAAATCTAAGCCGCTAAATCTCTTAAGCACTTACTAATAAAGGAAGGAATACTCTTAAAAATGCAACTATATCAAGATATTCTTCGCTTCTGGTTTCCAATTTTACCAAAGGGCGATCGCGCGGCGATAGTTAGTCAGTGGGAATGGTGGTTTCGCTCTGGTGCGGACGCAGATATAACTGAACATTTTGCACCTTTGCTAGAACGGGCTATTCGAGGTGAACTCGATACCTGGACTAACAATCCGCGATCGCGATTAGCGCTGATTCTTATTCTTGACCAGTTTTCGCGATCGCTCTATCGGGGAGATCCTCAAGCCTTTGCCCAAGACTCCAAAGCTTGCGCCTTAACTCTTGAAGGGATCGATATCGGTCATTACGCGGCGCTCAAAACTCCTTGGGAGAAAACCTTTTTCATTTTACCTTTGGGTCATTGCGAGGAGATCGAGAACCTAAACTTAGTAGTCAAGCTTGCAGAGGATCTTGTGAAAGATTCGTCACCGGAGGATCGCGCGTTGCTGGAGTTTTCTGCCGCGCAAGCGTCCAGACATCGGGAAATAATCAACAAGTTCGGTCGTCATCCTCATCGTAACGAGATTCTAGGGCGCAAATCTACTTCCCAAGAGCTTGAATACCTAGCAAGCGGTCAGCTTGTACATCAGCATCCGATGCCGCTCCACTTAGAGCAGTTACTCTCTAGTAATTGACAATAAAACCTCAGCCTATCATTTTTCAAAAGTGTTTTCCATCTAACACTTATCGGCAGTTTAACTATTGTAGATTTTCCCTTTCCTTTTTTTAGAATTGGGCATTCTTGCGCTTTGTCCTAAATTTAAAATACCTGGTTCAAGAACGAAATTGGTCAAAAAAAGCGGTTGTACTGAACAACCGCTTTTTATAACTTTAGTATTTTGCTTTTTTTCGAGCTAATTTTTGCTGCTTGTTCCGCCGCCTATGAGCCGCAACTACCGCTTCATCTACTGGATAACCAATAAGCGGAATTACCTGATACTGACGTTCTTCTTCGTGCTTTTTGACTTCTGTATAATCTAACCAGTGAATGCAATCGACAGGACAAGTTTCAATAGCCTCAATGATTAATTCTTCCGAATCTCCGTCTTGACGAATTACCCGCGATCGCCCATAATCTGGCTCAATATAAAAGGTATTACGGGCTACATGAGCGCAATGCTTGCAACCAATACAGGTCACTTCATCTACATATACGCCATTTTGCCGAACTATACCACCTAATTCTGGTTCTAAACCCGAACGGTCGGGGTTGTCTCGAAAGATTCCCCCTAATTCTGGTTCTAAATTCGATTTCTCTTGTTCAGCCATTAGTTACTCCAACGCTGCACTAAAAGCCGAATGGAACCATCGGTATTTTGTTGTTGTTCGGAAATTTGAAAGCCTTGCTTTGCTGTCTCGTTAACTACTGTATGGTAAGCATAACGCTGAGTTACTTGGCGCAAAAACCCTGCCACCGATAGCGGTTGCTGCCAATATTGCAAGTCTGCTACTAATTCGTACTCTTTGCCATTCCAGCTAAAACCTACATCGTAGCCGTTTTCTTGCTCAATTGCGATCGCCGCTTTCCGGCTTTGTCCTCGATAACCCCTCACTGCCTCCGGTTCGGGTTTCCATTCTATTCCTAAATCGGTAAGTGCGGCTTGCAGGGATGTTAAATTGCGGATTTGAGTTTTGATTTGGCTAAAATGTGACATGGTGTTTGTGTGTAAAGGAGTCTAGAACTAAATAAAAAATATAAATTACCACTGACTCAAAGCATTTTGAGTTGTAGTATCATTGGTTTGATAAACTTGAGCGGCAAAAAACTCTGAGGTTTGCTCAGTGTCAACCACTGTTCCTAACTGGGCTTCAATGGCTGAAGTAACTTCCGCACAAGAAGAGCCAATAATTCCTGTAACTGTTTCCATTACCCGACCGTCTGGATAAATAACAAACTCTAAAGTTTCCATATATCGTTAAATTTCCTACAGCATAGATTTCCTTAACTGTACTAAAAATTTACATAACTTAAGCGACAATTGCTTATAACTAATGTGTCAGTTATTACTTTAAAGTTTCATCTATCAAATTATATATTATCAATAGTTTACAAAACTTATAGATACATGAGCAGCTACATCAGTTATCTGTAAGTTTCCCTTAACTAGACGCTGCCGTCAAGGGAGAAAGAAAACTTTACAATTGAGGTGATCGCACTGTAACGTAACAAATTAAGGAATTTTTGCGCTTAAAGGGGCAGAATAAAGCGGCAAAAGTTTACGATAATTAAACTTTGTTCAATGTGGGTAACAGGCATGAATGCCGATATTAAAAGTTTTACGAGTGCTACTCCAATGCGTGTAGGAGTATTAGGTTTTGGTGGGTTAGGGCAAGCGGCGGCTAAATTAATTGCCCCCAAAAGCGAGATGTTGCTAGTAGCCGTCGCCGATCTCAAAGGGTATGCTTATGCTGCGGAGGGCTTAGACGTAAATAAGTGTGTGAAGGCTTACGCAGATCAGGGTTCCGTAGGCTATTTAGAAGCGGGGGGAATGCTGAGTAACCAAAGTATTCAAGAATTGATCGAATGCTCAGAAGTAGATGGTTATTTTTTAGCATTGCCCAACTTGCCTAATACATTTATAGCTTCTGTAGCTCAAATGTTTATGCGATCGCCTTGGCAAGGAGTATTAGTAGACGCAATTAAACGCACCAGCGCCGTTGAACAACTATTAACACTACGATCAGACTTTCAAGCGGCACAAATTACTTACTTAACAGGCTGTGGCGCAACTCCAGGATTACTCACCGCCGCCGCCGTTTTAGCCGCCCAAAGCTACGCCGAAGTTCATAGTGTAAAAATTACCTTTGGTGTCGGTATTGCCAACTGGGAAGCTTACAGAGCAACGATCCGAGAAGATATCGCCCACTTACCAGGTTACAGCGTCGAAAGAGCAAGAGCTATGACTGACGAGCAAGTAGAAGCCTTGCTAGAGGAGACAAACGGCGTGTTGACCTTAGAAAATATGGAACACGCCGATGATGTAATGTTGGAATTAGCCGGAGTATGCGATCGCGATCGAGTTACTGTTGGGGGTGTCGTCGATACTCGCAATCCTAAAAAGCCTATCAGCACCAATGTACAGGTAACAGGGAGAACCTTTGAAGGCAAAATTTCTACTCATACTTTTACTTTAGGAGACGAAACCAGTATGGCAGCAAACGTTTGTGGTACTGCCTTTGGTTATCTCAAAGCCGGAATCGGATTGCAACGCCGGGGTATTTATGGCTTATTCACGGCGGCGGAAATTATGCCCCAGTTTGTCAGATAAAATCATCAGAGCGCTTAGGTAGAGACGTTTCGCTGAAACGTCTTTCTATATTTTCCTAAACATTCTATATTTTCTCTAAACATTTTCTCTAGTCAACGGGGCTAATTCTTCCTGATCCACAGTAATTACTTGAGGAACAAAAGGCAAATTAGCACCTTGCAAGCCTTTTTTAATTCTGTCGGGAGTTTCTGGGAAGATAACAAACAACGGATAAATAGCATTAGCTCCTTCACTAAAGATATGTTTGTAGCGAGGAGGCATTACCCATTCGTAATCCTTATCTAGCCAAACTTGAATTTGTCGCCAGCGCCGGAGCAAATCGGAAAAATCTTCATCGGGACGGTGAATAAAAATAAAAATTTCTATTCCCGTCTTAATTTTCCACTCTGGATCGCACATCAAAATAGCGACTTCACAAGGTAGCATTCGTGCTTCAGTAGTTTTTTCTGCAAGGCTAGAAGCAGGTTGACGCAAGCGCACAATCGGAAAAGGAATAGTAATTACGCTTTCTTCCGGGCGGCGGAGGCTGGGGACAGCTTCTAAATAAGGTCGATATTGCTTTAGGAGTGCGATCGCTGACAATGGATTGCTATACTCTGCCAATAACTGCTCGTAATCAGATTTTTTGCAAGTCATATTATCAAGTTGGCTATTTTTTAATATTTCAGACGAAAAATTTAATAGAGTTTAAGGTAAATTGCTAAGGCATTAAAGTAAGAAGTTATAATTCATTGGTTATTTTAATACCCGCTACAATTTTTTTGCTTTAACCCAAAGTTTCAAATACCTTGAACATTGGTAAATACATTGATAGTAAAATTATTCCTACCATTCCACCCAAAACGACAATCATAATCGGTTCAATGATACTGGTTAGCGCTTTTACTGATTGTTCTACCTCATCCTCATAAAAATCTGCAACTTTCATCAGCATTTGGTCTAATTCCCCAGTTTCCTCACCAATACTAATCATTTGAATTGCCATAGCTGGAAACACAGCATCTTTTTTTAAAGCCAAACTAATCATGCCACCTTGTTGAATCTCTAACCTTGAAGCATCCAAAGCATTAGCAATTACTTGATTTCCCGCAGTATCGCGGACAATTTCTAGGGCGGTCAAAATGGGTACGCCCGAACGAGTCAAGGCTCCAAAAGTCCGGCTAAAACGAGCTACGGCAGACTTTTGAATTAAATCGCCAAATAAAGGAACCTTCAAAGAAAGGCGATCGATAGTTTCTCGACCTAGCCGAGTTCGGTAGTATTGTCGCAGAAAGAAACTACCACCAACAAATACAGCAAAGGGAATCAGCGCTCTCCAACTTGTAATTATTCCACTAATTGTGAGCATAAACTGCGTTAATGGCGGCAATTCTACACCTAGCTGCTTAAAAATATCCGCAAAAATTGGAATTAAAAAGACAGTCATGCCTAAGAAAATCAGCAAGGCTAAAACACCGACAGCAACGGGGTAAGTTAAAGCTGATTTAATTTGATTTTGTAGTCTAGCAACATCTTCCAACAACTTAGATAAACGATTCATAACTTCGTCAAGTACACCGCCAACCTCTCCGGCTTGTACCATACTGACGTACAAAGTATCAAAACATTGAGGGTGTTTTCTCATGGCATCAGAAAGGTTTACACCCTGTTGCACATCCTCACTAATTTCAATTAGAGCTTTTTTTAATTTGGGATTAGAAGCTTGCTCTGCTAATACCCCAAGACTCCGAACAATTGCTACTCCCGCATTCGTCAACACCGCGAATTGACGAGAAAAAATCGCTTTGTCCTTCACCGAAACTTTTGCCAAAGAGGCTTGAAATTGACTTAAGTCTAAATTCCCACTTAGCTTAAATTCTTGAGCTTGCTTCAAATCTTGAATTGTAAGCCCCTTTTCTCTCAAGCTAGAACGGGCTATAAATGGAGAAGCTGCTACAATTTTCTCTTTTCTGGCATTCCCTTTAGAATCTCGAACGCGAGCGACGTAAGTAGGCATAGCCGATTTCCTAATAATTTGTGATTAAAGCTGATAACGTAGCAAATAGAGAAAAAACTAACGAGCCGTCATCCCCGCCATCCCTGGTTTTGTTCCCGGTGCTGTTCCAGGAACTCCACCAATCAAACGCTGGAACTCGTCAGTTTTAGAAGTTTTAGACATCGCCGCTTCAAAAGATATAGTTCCAGCTTTGTACAAGTCTGCTAAAACTTTCTCCAAAGTTTGCATCCCCAACTTACCCCCCGTTTGAATGGCTGAGTAAATTTGCGCGGTTTTGCCTTCCCGAATTAAGTTAGAAATCGCTGGAGTAACGATCATAATTTCTTGGGCCATTACTCGCCCAAATTCGTTGGCTTTGGGCTTTTTTCTCGATACCAAAGTTTGACTAAATACAGCAATTAACGAGTTAGATAGCTGCACACGGATCTGTTGTTGCTGTTCGGAGGGAAAAACATCCACCATCCGGTCAACGGTTTGAGCAGCCGAACTTGTGTGCAATGTCCCAAATACTAAGTGACCAGTTTCCGCCGCCGAAACCGCCAATTGGATAGTTTCCAAGTCGCGCATCTCCCCCACCAAAATCACGTCTGGATCTTCGCGTAAAGCGGCTCTCAAAGCGTTGGCAAAGCTTCTAGTATCTTCTCCAACTTGACGTTGGTGAATCAAACTTTTAAGTGGCTCGTAAATAAATTCGATCGGATCTTCCACCGTCAGAATATGCTCAGCGCGAGTCATGTTAATGTTATTGATCATCGAAGCTAAGGTTGTGGTTTTGCCTGATCCGGTGGGGCCAGTTACCAGTACAAGTCCTCTAGGCTTTTCTGATATTTCCCGGACGATGTTGGGCAAATTCAAGGTTTCCATTGCCGGAATTTTAGAAGACAACGCCCGTAAACAAGCTGCGTAAGCACCGCGATCTTTGTACACATTGACCCGGAAGCGAGCTAATCCTTTTACGCCATAAGAACAATCGAGTTCCCAGTTTTGCTCTAAGTTTTTGCGTTGGGTGTTGTTGAGCATACTAAATATCAGGCGCTGACACTGTTCTTGGGTCAATGGTTCGTGTTCTGTAGGTGTTAATTTGCCACTAATACGAATGTAGGGCGGTAAACCCGCCGATAGGTGCAAGTCAGAGCCACCACTTGTTACTACTTGTTCCATTAAGTCTTCAATCATATATTCCATGTTTTTTCTCCTTGTTAAATATATTTACGGTCAGAAATAGCAACGTCTTTTTGGTTCAAAAATTAAATCTATTTATTCTTGAAAGCGAACGGTCATGCAGTAGGGACAGTCTAGCCACTCTTGTCGTAATTGAGCATGACAAGTACGGCACTCAAGAGAGCTTTTACGCTTAGACTTGAGTTCAGCTTCTAAACCTGAATCTGTAAAGGTTACTCGTTCTACTTCTTCTAACGTGGTACTTCCTTCTCGTACCAGGTTGAGGCTGTAAGCTAATAAAGTCACCATCCCTTCTTCTACAGCAACTTCTTTGAGCCTTTCGGTGGGCGCTCCTTCGGTAATCAAAGTTTGCAACTGCTCGGTAATCCGCATTACTTCATAAACCCCACACCGTCCTTTGTAACCTATTCCACTACAGTTTGAGCAAAGTTCTCCCGCACTTCGAGCTTGCTGGATTTGATCTGGTTGCAAAGCATTGGCTTTATACAAACTAATAGATACGTCTTGAGAAGACGTAGTTAAACCAAATCGAGCAAGTTCGGCGGTACTAGGCGTGTAAGCAATTTTGCACTCAGTACAAACCCGCCGGACTAAACGTTGAGCGACCACACCCAGCAGCGAACCCGATACCATGAATGGCTCTACGCCCATTTCATCTAACCGCGAGATGGCTCCGGCGGCATCGTTGGTATGGAGAGTCGTTAATACTAAGTGTCCAGTTAAGGCAGCTTCAATAGCTGTTTTGGCTGTTTCTTTATCGCGGGTTTCTCCCACTAAGATCACATCGGGATCTTGGCGCAAGAAAGAGCGCAAAATTGACGCAAAATCCATCCCTTTTTCCCGAATTACCTGTACCTGAGTAATTCCTGGCAAAGAATACTCAATCGGGTCTTCGGCGGTGCAAATGTTTACGCCCGGATCGTTGCGTTCAGATAAAACGGAGTATAAAGTAGTTGATTTGCCTGAACCTGTAGGGCCTGTAACCAGTAATAACCCAAAGGGACGACTAGCCATATCTCTAACCGTTTGCAAACAAATGGGGTCGCTAATTAATTTATCTAAGCCAAGCTGGGTAGCGGCGTTGTCTAAAATCCGCAGCACGACTTTTTCGCCGTAGCGGCTGGGTAAGGTACTAACTCGAAAGTCTACTTTGCGCCCTTCAAACATCCGCCGAATCCGCCCATCTTGAGGCATCCGCCGCTCGGCAATGTCTAATTCAGCAATAATCTTAAGTCGGGCGGTAACGGCAGCAACAATTTGTTTGGGTAAAGGCTCAAAAGCTTTACGCAATACGCCATCTTTGCGAAACCGAATGCGGAGATTTTCCTCTTGAGGTTCGACGTGAATATCCGAAACTTTTTCTTGCAGCGCTTTGACAAGAATTTTATTGACTAGGGCAATGATTGGAGCCGCCGCCGCATCTTGAACGGCGGCTCCTAAGTCTGCGTCAAGATCTTCGGGAGCCAATTGCAAGTCTAGGTTTTCTAATTCTGACTTGACATCAACGGACTTTTCTATGTCTATAAGCTTTTGTTTTTCAACTTGTTCGTCTAAATATTTGGAGAGGATTTGCTGAAAGTCGTCTTGGGTGATAACCATCCTCTGTAAACTCAAACCTTTAGGGCGCAAAATTCGGTTTAAGGTGTCTTGAGCATCTAAATTATCAGGATCGACCATCGCCACTAGCACCGATGGGGGTGGCGTATCATTTTGCGATAGAGGAATGATACGATAGCGACGACAAGCATCGACCGGAATTAGCGTGTTGATTAAGTTTCCGGCGGTAGTGAGGCTGGTTTCACTAACTTCAGGATCGAGAGATTCAACGCCGTAAAGAATTTTTAGCTCAAATAATTGTTGTTTTTTATAGTGTCTAATTAAGTCAGGGGTAAGTTGTTTCCCCGTAATCGCCTCTAAAGCATCGGTCAAAGACTTTCCTGATTGGCGGCTTTGAGTTAAAGCTTGATTTATTTGGTCGCGGTTAGCAAAACCAGCTTCAATTACTTTGTTGCTAAAAGGAGATAGGTCATCTTTAACAATTAGCGCCCTTCGCTGCTGGGGAGAATAAGTCATAAGTTTTTGGGATAAAAGTTGCTATAGATAGAGTATGCCCAAACTCTGGGTTAGAGTTGCTATCCCAAAGCATTTTGTGGCAAAAAATATCAGCAGAGATATTTGGAGAGAATTTTTAGGGGTCTGAAGTTGCCCGAAATGACTCAAGAAAGTCAAAATTAAGTCTTTAGCTGGACGGAGCGTTTAGAGCAAAACCCTAGGAAAAAACCTTTATAACTATTAACTAGCAACAAAATGTCTTCCTCAAGCAGTTTATTTTTAAAACTTTGTTATTCCAGCGTTAATTGGTGCATCCTTAGAGAAGGTGACACCAATTAAATATGCCTCTTGAAGCACAGTTTTGAGTGTCTGGGATTAGTGCATAATGGTGGACGAGGAAAAATAAAGCAGTAATAAACTAAATTAATACAGATTCCCCAAAAACATCAAACCTAACAATCGAGACAACAACACCAACAATGAATTCTAACTTCGATCCAAATAGCGAGGAATTTCCTCAAGCGGAATCTACTAATTTATCGGGCGATGAAATTGCTTTAGAGGAAAATTCTGTCGCCCCCCCTAAAGAAAATAATCCCAACTATCAACAATTATTGGGAGAAAAAGAGCAGCAAATAGCATCACTGCAAAGTCAGGTTGAAGAACGTACTAGCCAATACTTGCGAATTGTGGCGGATTTTGATAATTTCCGCAAAAGATCGCAAAAAGAAAAAGAAGAGTTAGACCAGCTTATTAAAGGCAATACTATTACCGAACTGCTACCAATCGTGGATAATTTTGAACGGGCGCGATCGCAACTTAAACCTCAAACTGAGGCGGAAATGAGCATCCACAAAAGTTATCAAAGCGTTTATAAACAACTGGTAGATGGTCTTAAGCGCTTGGGAGTTGCCCCCATGCGTCCAGAAGGGCAGGAATTTAATCCAAGTCTTCATGAAGCTGTCATGCGTAGTCCCAGCGTTGAACCTGAAGGGACAATATTAGAGGAATTAGTGCGAGGATACTTTTTAGGCGATCGCATTTTGCGCCACGCTATGGTCAAAGTTGCGGCTCCGATGGAAAATGAGCTAAATTCAGAAGAAAATTCCCCTTTACCAGAAGAAAGTTAAGTTGCCCTAATTAGGAATTACAACTTGCTTGTTAAAAAAACCGATCCATTCAATAACCTAGATACTACTAAGCATGGGAAAAGTCATTGGCATCGACTTAGGCACAACAAATAGTTGTGTTGCCATCTTAGAAGGTGGCCAACCAACTGTAATCGCTAACTCTGAAGGCGGACGAACTACCCCAAGTGTTGTTGCCTTTGGCAAAGGTAGCGATCGCTTAGTTGGTCAATTGGCGAAGCGGCAAGCGGTAACAAACGCCGAAAATACGATTTATAGTATCAAGCGGTTTATTGGTCGTCGCTGGGATGATACAGCCTCAGAGCGCCAAAGAGTCACCTATAAGTGCGTCAAGGGGAGAGACGATACCGTTGATGTACAAATTCGCGGACGTAATTACACTCCGCAAGAAATATCGGCGATGATTCTGTACAAGCTCAAACAAGATGCGGAAAACTTTTTGGGAGAAACCGTAGATAGTGCGGTGATTACAGTTCCAGCTTATTTTACTGATGCTCAAAGACAAGCAACCAAAGACGCTGGCACTATAGCCGGGTTAGAAGTTCTCCGCATTGTCAATGAACCCACCGCCGCCGCCCTTGCCTACGGATTAGATAAGGGTCAAGAACAGAAAATTTTGGTATTTGACTTAGGCGGTGGAACCTTTGATGTCTCAATTTTGCAGCTTGGCGATGGCGTATTTGAAGTCAAAGCAACTTCTGGTAACAATCACTTAGGGGGCGATGATTTTGATAACTGTATAGTTTTGTGGATGCTCTCCCAATTTCAAGAACAGGAAAAAATTGACCTGTCCCAAGACAAAATGGCAACTCAGAGGCTTAGAGAGGCCGCAGAAAAAGCAAAAATAGAACTTTCTACCCTGGGCGCAACATCAATTAATTTACCCTTTATTACTGCCGATGCTACAGGTCCAAAACATTTAGCAATGGAACTAAGTCGCTCCAAATTTGAGGAGATAGTTGCTCACTTAGTAGAAAGAACTATCGAACCAATGGTACAGGCGCTTAAAGACTCCGAACTTAAACCCGCAGAAATCGACAAAGTAATTTTAGTGGGCGGTTCGACCCGAATCCCGGCGGTACAAAGTGCGCTGCAAAAGTTCTTTGGCGGCAAAGCTACCGATAGATCCGTCAACCCTGATGAAGCAGTAGCTTTAGGGGCGGCTATTCAAGGTGGGGTATTAAGTGGCGAGGTTCAAGAGGTATTGCTGCTAGATGTTACGCCCCTATCGCTGGGCATCGAAACTTTAGGAGAAGTATTTACTAAAGTAATCGAACGCAATCGGACAATTCCCACTAGCAAAGCCCAAATATTTTCTACAGCCACCGATGGACAAATTTCTGTAGAAATTCACGTCCTCCAAGGCGAACGAGCAATGGCAACGGATAATAACAGCCTAGGACGATTTGTCCTAGCAGGTATTCCCCCCGCACCGCGCGGAATGCCGCAAATTGAAGTAAGTTTTGAAATTGATGTCAACGGGATATTAAAGGTTGCGGCTCAAGACAAAGGAACGGGTAGGGAACAAAGCATTCGGATCACAAGTACGGGAGGATTAAGCACTAGCGAAATAGAGCGCATGCGCCAAGAAGCAGAAATTTATGCTGACCAAGATAAAAAACGTATTGACCTAATCGAGTTAAAAAATCAAGCAGAAAATTTGATTTACAGCTACGAATCAACGTTAAAAGATAACGGTACTTTAATTGCTCAAGAGTTGAAAATCCAAGCAGAGGAGAGCATAACTCTAGTTAGAGGACTATTTGTCGATCCAGAAGTTACCACCGAAAGGGTGCATCAACAAATAGACAACTTCCAGCAGTTATTGCTAACAATTGGCACTAGCGTCTATCGAAAAGCTAATTCTTCAGAAGCAAGCGACTCTATAGAAACTACAATATTACCGACCAATAGAGAAACAAGTACCCAGTTTACCAAGACTTCAGTACCAATAACTCAAGAAGAATTTGACTTAGATTTTGCTGAAGAAGATAGCACAGTCACCGTTGACTATGAAGCAATTGAATAGAGTAGGATTGTTGTAACTAAAATTATTTGTCTACATTCAAGAATAGAACTAACTATTACTCTTGCTCATAGCTAATAAATTTTCGCTCCACTCGTAAACTTTATCTATAAACGAAGCAGCGCTCTATGGCCCGCGACTACTACGAAATTCTGGGTGTCTCTCGTAATGCAGACAAAGAAGAACTAAAATCCTCTTACCGCCGCCTAGCCCGGAAATATCATCCTGATGTCAATAAAGAAGCTGGGGCTGAAGACCGCTTTAAAGAAATTAGTCGTGCTTACGAAGTCTTGTCGGAACCAGATACCCGTGACAGGTATGATCGCTTTGGCGAGGCGGGAGTCTCAGCCGGTGCTGGGGGGGTAGGGTTTCAAGACTTTGGCGATGCGGGCGGCTTTGCCGATATTTTTGAGAATTTATTTAATAACTTCGCAGGCGGTGTTCCAGGAGGGCAGAGCCAAAGGCGACGCAATGGGCCAGTACGCGGCGACGACTTGCGTTTAGACTTGAGACTAGACTTTCGCGAAGCTGTATTTGGTGGCGAAAAAGAAATTCGCATCTCGCACCTAGAAACTTGCCAAGTGTGTAGCGGTTCGGGCGCTAAACCTGGTACTCGTCCCCGGAGTTGCTCGACTTGTACGGGGTCGGGGCAAGTGCGCCGCGTGACTAGAACGCCTTTTGGGAGTTTTACTCAAGTATCGGCTTGTCCTACTTGTAATGGTACGGGGCAGATGATTGAGGATAAATGCGAAACTTGTTCTGGGGTTGGGGCGCACCAAGTTACTAAGAAACTAAAAATTACGATTCCTGCTGGGGTAGATAACGGTACGCGCTTACGCATCTCCGCAGAGGGCGATTCTGGGCAGCGCAACGGGCCTCCAGGGGACTTGTACGTATATTTGTTCATTAATGAAGATGCGGAGTTTAAGCGCGACGGCATAAATATTTTGTCAGAAATAAAAATTAGTTATTTACAGGCCATTTTAGGCGCGCGAATTGAAATAAGTACGGTTGATGGATTGGTAGAACAAGCGATCGCGCCAGGAACCCAGCCAAATATAGTGTTGACGTTGGAAGACCGGGGCGTACCGCGTTTAGGCAATCCTGTTAGTAGAGGAAATCACTTAGTTACTGTTTTAGTCGATATTCCGACCAAACTTAGTAGCGAGGAACGGGAGTTACTAGAAAAATTGGCAAAAATAAAAGGCGATCGCACGGGTAAAGGTGGGAGAGATGGTTTGTTTGGTAAATTATTTCAGTAATGAGTAATATATCTTGCCCAGATGATCGGCTAGACTTGCGCGGCACTCCTTGCCCAATTAACTTTGTGAGGACTAAATTGCGTTTGGAGCAAATGCCGCCAGGGGCATTACTTGAAGTATGGCTAGACCCTGGAGAACCTATTGAGCAAGTCCCCGATAGTTTAACTATGGCAGGTTATAGTATTGAGCAAATAGCCGCCGTTGCCAGTTACTATTGCTTATTAGTTCGCCGTCCCCTTGCTATGACATGAAGGACGAGCAGCAATCAGAAATTTTAACGGGTACAGTAATTGCCGTACAAGCAAATTACTATCAAGTTAAATTAGAGCTTAGTCAATCGCCCTTATTACTATGTACTCGGCGGGCATTGTTGAAGAAAATGGGGCAAAAAGTCATGGTAGGCGATCGCGTGGAAGTTGTCGAACCAGACTGGGCAGGCGGTAGAGGCGCAATTTCCCAAGTTTTCCCTCGACATACAGAGCTAGATCGCCCTCCGGTGGCTAATGCCCAGCAAATTTTGTTAGTTTTTGCCCTTGAAGAACCAAAAATTGAACCTTACCAATTAAGCCGTTTTTTAATTAAGGCGGAAACTACAGGCTTAGAGGTGTACTTGTACTTAAATAAAAGCGACTTATTAACCCCCCAACAGTTGGAGCATTGGCGGGTTCGCCTAGGTCAGTGGGGCTACAATCCTGTTTTTATCAGCGTACATCAGTCTGCGATCGCCCAAATCCAGGGTCAACTAGACCAGAAAATTACTGTAGTTGCGGGGCCTTCGGGGGTGGGCAAATCTAGCTTAATTAATTACTTAATTCCTAATGTCAATTTGCGGACTAACGAGGTTTCGGGCAAATTGGGCAGAGGTCGTCATACTACGCGCCATGTTGAACTATTCCAACTGCCTACGGGGGGCTTGCTTGCCGATACTCCGGGTTTTAATCAGCCCGATTTGGACTGTCAACCAGAGGAATTAATTAATTATTTTCCTGAAGCTAGAGAGCGGTTAGCGGTGGCTCGTTGTCAGTTTAATGACTGTACGCACCGGGAGGAGCCAAACTGTGTAGTGCGGGGCGATTGGGAACGCTACGAGCATTATTTAGAATTTTTGGCGGAGGCGATTGCTCGTGCGGCGGTGCAAAGTCGCACTAGCGACCCAGAAGCTAATAGGAAGTTAAAATCTAAGCGCGGCGAAACTCAGTACGAACCCAAGCTTGAAACAAAAAAGTATCGCCGTACATCGCGTCGTAGTCAACAGCAAGGATTGCAAGAGTTGGGTGAGGATGGTTGACTTCTCCTCGCCCTAAAAGGAACGAGGATTCTTAAGACCATATTTTCAGTTTTAAAGGCGTAGACAATGCGCCGCTACCTACTCGGATCAATTACTCAATCCTTGCATATACTTTTTAATTTTTTATGTTTTCCGAGTCCAACACAACGCCAGAACGGTACGTTCCACATTTTGCTTTGCTTGTCAGTTGTATAGGCTTGCTACTCAAAGGTAGTAGTGACTTACTGTACCGGAATTGCACCGATACTAAAATGTTTCAACACGTAGATGGTTTTTCTTACTCACAGGTTAATTTTACCATTTTTGAGCAATGATGCGGATCTATTCCCGCGAAGAAGTAGTAGGTATTAATATAAAGCCGGGTTGAAGCCACGGGGCTTTAAACCCAATTTTCCGGGAATTGGGAATTGGGAATTGGGAATTGGGAATTGGTGACAATGACTATAGGGCTTAGAATTAAGAATCATTATTTATAATAGAGATACTCATTATGGCTGCCACTGTTGAAATCTATACTTGGAGAACTTGCCCCTACTGCATTAGTGCCAAACAGTTGCTTCAAAGTAAAGGTACAGAATTTACGGAGTACAGTATTGATGGCGATGAATCTGCGCGTAGCTTAATGGCTAAACGCGCTAATGGTCGAAGGTCTGTGCCGCAAATATTTATTAACAACAAACACATCGGCGGTTGTGATGATTTGCAGGAATTGGACTATCTAGGTAAGCTTGACGAACTGCTTACGGCTAACAACACCGTGTAAGTCGGTGGTATTTTAGTTTATTGCCCAATTAATTACTAAATAATTGCTGTGTTAAAACTTGCCTTTATTATCGATCCCATTGCTAAACTTGACCCTCTGCACGATACTAGCGTTGCGCTGATGGAAGCTGCTCAATCTCTGGGTCATCAAGTTTGGATAACTCAGGCAAACTTGTTAAGTGTTGTAGATAGCAAGGCTTGGGCGACTTTAGAACACGTACAGTTGCAAAAAGTAGTATTGGTAGAGGGACACTGGGAAGTAAATTTACCTTGGTATCAATTGGGCGATCGCATTTTTGCCGAGCTAGAAACAATGGATGCGATTTTTGTGCGTACCGATCCCCCGGTAGATGCCCTTTATCTCTACGCTACTTACATACTGGACTATGTAGATAAAGCTAAAACCTTAGTAGTTAACGATCCCCAGGGATTACGAGCCGCTAACGAGAAAATGTATGCTTTGCAATTTCTAACTTCGATCCCCGAAACCATTGTTAGCGCTGATAAAGAAATTATTAGAGAGTTTATGCGCTCAAAAGGGGCGGCAATTCTGAAGCCCTTGGGCAATAAAGCTGGTGAAGGCATACTTTATTTAGAGCAGCGCGATCGCAATTTTAATTCTATAGTCGAACTCAGCACTCTCCAAGGCAAAATTCCGGTAATGGTGCAGACGTTTTTACCTGCCGCCAAGCAAGGAGATAAGCGAATTATCTTACTTGACGGTGTACCTATTGGCGCGCTCAATCGACTTTCTAGCGGTAACGAATTTCGTAACAATATGGCTGCCGGAGGTACGGTAGCTAAAACAGAAATTACCCCGCGCGAGCAAGAAATTTGTGCTGAACTTGCGCCCAAATTGCAAGCTGATGGCTTGTATTTTGTAGGCATTGATGTCATTGGCGGCTATTTAACCGAAGTCAATGTTACGAGTCCTACGGGGATTAGAGAAATAGATCGGCTAGACGCTACTCACTTGGGCGAACAAGTAATTAAATGGGTAGAACAACAGAAATTGGGAAAAATAACTTAGATTCTTCCCGCTTTTGTATCGCCTAATTAACGTGACGGTCTTCTTCTTTGCAGAAAATCAGGAATGTCTAAACCTGTTTTTTCTTTAGGCTCGTAATTAGTAGGGCTTGGTGGCGGCGTAGCAGGTTGTGGTGTCTTCCCCGCAGCTTTGGCAATTGGGGGGGGCGCTGCCAGCATTTCCCCGGTAAACCCGGTTGCTATGACTGTAATTCTCACTTCTCCTTGCAAGCGATCGTCAATGACTGCTCCAAAGATAATATTGGCGTTGGGATCGACCACTTCATAAATAATTTCGGCGGCGGCGTTGACTTCGTGCAGCGTCAAATCGCTGCCCCCAGTAATATTAAAAATCACCCCTCTAGCCCCTTCAATGGATGATTCCAATAGCGGTGAAGAAATCGCAGCATTAGCGGCTTCTTGGGCGCGAGACTTGCCCGATCCTACCCCTATTCCCATCAATGCCGAACCCGCATCTGCCATAATTGCCCGGACATCGGCGAAGTCTACGTTTACTAAGCCGGGAATTGTAATAATATCGGAAATTCCCTGCACTCCCTGGCGCAACACATCATCAGCAAACCGAAAAGCCTCCTGTACTGGAGTTTGTTCGGAAATCACCGACAATAATTTGTCGTTGGGGATTGTAATTAACGTATCTACTCGGCTCTCTAACCCTTCAATACCTTGCTCTGCTTGACTTGTACGCCGCCGACCTTCAAATAAAAACGGTCGTGTCACAACTCCCACTGTCAGCGCACCCATTTCTTTAGCTATTTCGGCAACTATTGGAGCCGCCCCTGTACCCGTACCGCCGCCCATTCCAGAGGTGATAAATACCAAATCCGCATTCTCTAAAGCTGCCGCAATTTCATCGCGGGATTCTTCCGCAGCTTTTTGACCGATCGCCGGGTTGCCCCCAGCCCCCAAGCCCCGCGTTAGTTTCTGCCCTATTTGCAAACGTTTAACGGAGGCTGACTGTACCAAAGCTTGAGCATCGGTGTTAATTGACCAAAACTCAATTCCCGATACGTTACTGGCAATCATGCGATTAACGGCATTTCCCCCACCGCCACCCACACCAATTACTTTGATATTGGCTACTCGACCAGGGACAATACTATTACTTGAGTCGTCGGTTGCAGGTCTTCCCTTGTCGTCGTGACCAAAATTAAGTCCTGCACTGTTAAAAGGATTGTTAGCATTTACTGCTAGGGTAAATGCTGACTGTGCTGAGGATTGAGAGTTATTCTGAGCAAACTCTTGTTTGTTGTTGAGTGACATTGCAATTTTTCAACTATCTGTATAAACGACTTTGGGCAATGGGGCTAGAAGTCTACTGCAACCACGGACTTTTACAATTGGTCTGAGTGTTCAGCTTACTTTTAGAACTGAAAAATCTCCTATTCTTATAGGCAGCTTTGAGGACAATCGAGCTTAGTAAAAGTAGGTCCCTCCTGAGCTTAAAGTTTTGTTAGATAACTAACAAGGTGTTTTTGAGCCAAAACGCGATGAAGAGATGCGCGATCGCTTCTGAACTCCTTATAATTTTTGACTTAAGGAGCGAATAAACTCTCGAATTACGTCGGTTTTTGTGCGTTGGGAATTGTGACAATATTGCTCTAAAACTTTCATTTCTGTTTCTGGAAGTCTAATACTGAGATGACTTTCTAACATGGATGCTGCAATATGCTTTACAGTCCCTAGGTTACACTACCTACGCTTATTTGGCTTAACTAAAGTTGGGTAATCGGTAATTGGTAATTGGTAATTGGTAATTGGTAATGAGGAGGAGACAGGATTGCAAAAAGGAAAGATCATCGCGCTTTTAGCAACGCCAAGTTCGATTAGGGGCGGGGATCGGTTTTTTTGGCTAATTTATCTCTCTGCAAACTTTCAGAAGTCATTTGTACGAATGGATCTTTAGGGTTTGTTAGATCGATATAAGCAACATCTTGAGGATTAACTTTTGTAGGTAAGCGACGCATTTCCTCTAAACGCCGGAGTTGATCGCTTAATTTTGAGCTATAAGCACCTAAATGTATGATTCCAAGTTCAGTTTTTAAAATCAAATTATCGGAATTTTGCCAATCAATTTCGCTGACTTTAACTTCAAGGCTGTTTACCGCTTGATAAAGTTGGCTCCAGTACGGTTTATACGCCTCTACTTGTCCCCTAACTTTTAGTTTTGGCATTTTAAACGATGTACTATTGGGCGCAGCGTAACTTTGCTGAGGTATCCATACTCCGTCTGCGGCGATTAATCCTGGGGTAAGATTTTTGGTTAAAGCGACAGCTACAGGGATTCTTTCAGTAACTTGTACTGTTAAACTTGGCGGAAATAGACTCCGCGTTACTTTAGCGTCACTAATGGTTGGTTGTGCTTCTAATTGTTGAGCTAGAGCTTCGGGTTTAATTTCTAATAAGGTTTGCGGATAAGAAATTTTTAATAGCGATTGAATTGCTGGGGTAGTTAGCAATTGATTCTCTATAACATTAATTTGCCCAGATTCTCGGATTACCCAAACAGGTTGAGTTGCTCCCCATACTAATCCTCCCAATAGCCCACTAATAGCCAAAGTTCTCCAAACGGATTTGATCTGTTTTATGCGTCGATTACGGCGCAGCACTGAGCGGCGCTGAGTTAATTCTCCTGGGGAAACAGAGGCTAGATTGTTCATACTAAAATTACACAATAAGTTTATCTACTTAGCGATCGCCTTTTGCCAGCCAAATTAACCCAATTTTCACCCGAAAACCTAAATTATTTGGCTAATTTTTTGAGTATATTACCATAATTGGTTTGAATTGCTAGAAAATAAATTAATCAGACTTACGCATTTTTTTTCCGGTAGGAATAGCCGCAATTAGGCGGCGGGTGTATTCTTGTTGCGGAGAGCGGTAAATACTTTCAGCGTCGGATTGTTCGACAATTTGACCTTGATTCATCACTAAAATGCGATCGCTCATAAACTTAACTACATTTAAGTCGTGAGAAATAAAAATGTAAGTTAGGTTAAATTCTTGTTGCAATTCCTTAAGTAGGTTTAATACTTGGGCTTGCACGGAGACATCTAAAGACGAAACCGATTCATCGCAAATAATAAACTTAGGTCGCAGCGCCAACGCCCTAGCAATACATATTCTTTGCCGTTGACCGCCGGAAAATTCGTGAGGATAGCGATTTATTAAAGTGGGGTCAAGTCCTACGCGCTCTAAAAGTTCCCCGGCAATTTTTCGTCGATTGCGATCGCTTGATCCCCTACCATGAATTACCAACGGCTCAATTATCGCATCGCCAACTTTGAGGCGCGGATCGAGGGAACTAAACGGGTTTTGAAAAATAATCTGCATTTCCTGGCGCAGTTTTTGTAAGGTATGACCGCCAATAGTAGCGACATCTTGCCCATCAAACATTACACTGCCACTAATGGGAGTAATTAATCTAACTAAAGTTCTCCCCAAAGTTGTTTTACCACAGCCAGATTCGCCGACCAAACCTAAAGTTTCTCCGGGGTAGACTTGAAACGAAACCCCTTTAACTGCCATAAAATAACGTTTAGTTTGACCAAAAGCTCCAGCTTGGGGAAAACCTACTTGCAAATTACTAACATCTAGCAAGGGCTTCTGCTTCATGAGGTGAGCTAAACGCTGCTGCAATGCCTCTTTTGTGACTTCGGGCGGTGATGGAGGGCTTTTTTGTTCAATTTCCACATTGCCATTAGCTGCCCTTGTCATGCCCATAAAATCCGCTACTGTCAGCAGGTATTGCGATCGCACTTCCAAATCTGGGCGACAAGCAAGTAAACCTTTAGTGTAGGGGTGTTGAGGGTGAGTAAATACTGATTCTACAAGTCCAGATTCGACAATTTGTCCTTGATACATTACTGCGATGGAGTCGGCAATTTCTGCTACCAATCCCAAGTCGTGAGTAATGAATATCATCGCCATTTGACGGCTTAAACTCAATTCTCTAAGTAAGTCTAGAATTGTAGCTTGTACCGTAACATCTAAAGCCGTTGTAGGTTCGTCAGCAATTAAAATGGCGGGATTACAAGAAATTGCCATAGCGATCGTCACTCTTTGCAATTGACCGCCCGAAAGTTGATGAGGGTAGCGATCGAGCATGGCTCGTTTTTGCTCGGCAACTTCTTGAGCCAACTTACGCTTATCTTGTCCTAAAGCGGCTTTGGTCGAAATTATTTGAGATTCTAAGTCTTCATCAGTAGGTAATAGCTTGACTTCTTGCAACAAACCTAAAGCTATGCGTTGTGCTTCTTTTGAGGATACTTTTTGATGGCGTAGGATCGCTTCAACTAATTGAAAACCACAAGTATAAACTGGATTTAGGGCGCTCATCGGCTCTTGAAACACCATCGCTATTTTGCCGCCTCGGTATTGCAGCATTTGCTTTTGGGATAATTTCAATAAATCTACCTTTGGCGATTGTTTGTCCCCAAACCAAATTTCACCTTTGCTAATTATGCCGGGACTTGGCACTAAACCCATTAATGCTAGGGATGTGACGGATTTACCTGATCCCGATTCGCCTACAATTCCTAAAGTTTGACCTTGCTCTAACTTAAAAGAGACATTTTGCGCCGCCGTGATTACTTTTTCCTCGGTAATAAAGTCAACTTGTAAGTTGCGAACATCTAAGATTTCACTCATAGGAATTGTTGGGCGTACAACGGAAAAATTAACAGGATTTTAACAGTTTCTTTCGTTGCTTTTTGTGCGTTTGACTAAGGTTTTTATTTTTGCTCCGTCAGCTACAGGCATAACTGACGGAGAGTTTTAAAATGGAATGTCGTCGTTGTCTGTACTATAATCTGGTTGCGGTGCTGGGGGCGCAAACTTACTACTACGATCGCTCTCTTCATCGTAAGTATCTTTTGGCGGAGTTGGATTATAGGGCGCTCCCGCAGTTACAGGCGATCGCATTTCTTCCTCATTAGTTGGGTTTAGCGATGTATCTGTACTACTTACTGAGCCAAGATTAACACCTGCGCCCAAAGGATAAATTTTTTGTACGGTTAATTCCGCTCTTTTTTCTTTATAACCTTCGGCTTGAACGCTGTTAATAGTCAAGCGTCCTTCAATAACTACGCGATCGCCTTGATGGTAAGATTTTTGAATTTCTTGAGCCAAATTTCCCCATCCCACTACTTTTAGTCTAGAAAGAGTTGGTTGAGAACCGCGCTCTGAAAATTCTACCAACATTTCGCAAATCGCCATTTGGTCTGAAGTAAAGCGCAACTGTGGTTCTTGAACGATTTGAGCCATTAAAATGCAACTATTCATAGATTTGTTACCTAAGCATTTTTTTCTAAAGCTGAGTAGACCTGTAGGAGAGCGACTTTTGCTCTCCTTTCTTTATCCCATGACAGTTTCTTGAGAATTAATCTCTGTACCCATTTCTTGCTCTTGCTCAACAAATAATTGAACGCGAGAACGGTACTCTCTTAAACTGTTATCTACCCACTCTCTATCATTACTGTTAGCGTACAAATGTACCAGTGGTTCGCTGGCATCTGGCAAAATTAATACCCAATTATCATTTTGAGGATTAATAATTTTGACTCCATCGACTAACTCTAATTCTTGGGCAGGGTGAGTTTCGACCAAATGACGCATTAGCCCACCTTTAACAGTCCAAGGACAGCGCACGGTATAAGTTTTGTGATAAACGCGCGGTAACTCTGTACGTACTGAAGCAAGCGATCGCTCTTGAATAGTTAGCATCTCAATTAGTTTAGCAATCGAGAACATGGCATCAAAACCCGGATGCAGTTGCGGGAAAATAAAGCCAATATCGCCGCTTCCTCCCATTACTACATTGGGATCATTTTGGCATTCTTCCATCAAGGCGGTGGGGTTTGCTTTGGTACGAATTACTTTACCATCGTGGCGACGGGCAATTTGCTCTACGGCGCTAGAAGCATGAATTGGTACTACTACCGTCCCTCTAGGATGGGCTGTTAAGATTGTATTTACCATTAACGCTGTCAGCAATTCGCCGCGAATCGGCATCCCCGATTCATCTACTAAAATTAATTGTTCGCCATTAGCAGATACTTGCACGCCAAAACTAGCTTTTAATACCTCAACCACCTGTCCTAATTGAGTCAGCAATTGCTCTCTTTCCACCGGAGAAACCGCCGAGGGTTTGAGGCTAGCATTTAAAACTACCGCATCGCAGCCAAACTTAGCCAAAAGCTGGGGTAGTATTGCTCCCGAAACTGAGTAACTATAGTCAATAATTACCTTTGAGTTGCTGTGACGAATTGCCTCTACATTCAAATTCTTCTCAAAAGCCGTACAGTAAGTATCGATCATTTGAATTGGATAAGTTACATTACCAATTTCATGAATTTGTACCCGCCGCAAGTCTTCTTTAAAGTAAGACCCCTCAATTTTCTTTTCTTTAGACTTGGAAATATTAATCCCATTGCGATCGATAAATTCAATTAAAATCGAATCTGGGCGATCGGGATGTAAGCGCACATGGATACCGCCAGCTACTGAAAGCTTAGAAACGACCGTCCGCGCCATTGGTAAAGCTGTAGCATCTAAGTTTTGAATATTTATGCCTACAGACATCAATCCCGCAATCAAACTGCGCGTTACCATCCGCGACATACTGCGCTGATCGCGCGATACTGTAACTTGACTACCAGGTTTTAAAGTCGAACCGTAAGCTGCCCCTAGTTTAACGGCAAATTCGGGCGTTATATCAATATTTGCTAATCCCTGCACCCCTCTTTGACCGAATAAATTGCGCTGGGCGGTGTGACCCCAAATTAAATTGATATTCAAAGTCGCTCCCGATTCTATTTGCTTGCTGGGCCAAACACGCACTCCAGGACTAATTAGCGCTTCTTCTCCCACCGTAGATAAAGAGCCAACTACAGCCCCCTCTAGCACCTGGGCGCGGCGGTCTACGCGCGTACCGCGAGAAATGACGCAAGCTCTTAAATTAGCTTCTTCGCCGATAATTGCCCCATTCCAAATAATCGGACGCTTGATATTTGCATCATTACTAATGGTTACATTGTCGCCGATTACGGTTCCCGCATCGATTTGGACTCTAGCGCCGATACGGCAATTATCACCAATTAAACAGGGGGTAGAAATTTTGGCGCTGGGATCGATAAAAGTATTTTGCCCAATCCATAAATTAGGCGATTGTTCCTCGTAAGCATAATCAAGCTTGACTTTGCGTTGCAAGCCATCGTACTGACTTTCTCTGTAAGCTTCTAAGTGTCCAACATCGCACCAATAGCCTTGAGCAATGTAACCGTACATTGGCTGATCGCTTTCTAAAAGTAGGGGAAATAAATCTTTAGAAAAATCACACTCTTGGTTTGCTGGCAAGTAATCTAATACTGATGGTTCTAATATGTAAGTGCCAGTATTAACGGTGTCAGAAAAAATTTCGCTGGTAGAAGGTTTTTCTAAAAAGCGGCGAATCCGATAGTCTTCATCGGTAATTACTACCCCAAACTCAATGGGGTTAGGTACGCGAGTTAATATTAAAGTTGCTTTTGATTTTTTGCGTTGATGAAATTCAATGGCGGCGGTTAGATCAAAATCGGTAATACTATCGCCGCTAATTACTAAAAAAGTTTTATCTAAAAAGTCAGCAATGTTTTTTACGCAACCCGCCGTCCCCAACGGCTGATCTTCTTCTACGGCGTAGGTCATTTGTACGCCAAAATCACTACCATCGCCGAAGTAATCTCGAAACACATCAGGTAAATAATACAAAGTAGCAATTACTTCGGTAATTTGATGTCTTTTGAGAAGATTGATAATATGTTCGGCAATTGGGCGATTTAAAATTGGCACCATCGGTTTAGGACAATCACAAGTTAACGGTCGAAGCCGCGTCCCCGATCCTCCAGCCATCAATACTGCGCGCATAATTTCTCCTTGAAGTGTTGGCAATTCGTCTCTAGGCTTAAAGCTGACGATCGCCCTTTAACTAATCTTTAACTATTTTCTTATTTTTCTTCATTTCTAAGATACTCCCGCAAGACACATCCCGGGGAGGAAACTAAGATCAATTTTGGAAACGCTCATTTACACTGGTAATACCAGCGATTACTTGTCTTTGCTATAGACTCCGTGATCGCCGACGGTTTACTAGGGAATAACACAGTCCCAAAATGTATAATTATTTAATTGGCAGGTTCAATTTCTATTTTGTCATTATCTTAAGAGGTTGAATAAAATGAACTTAGTTATCTTTGGTTTGGTATTGGTTTATGGTGGCGGCGTGTGGAAGTTTTGGAACGGTTTTAGGCGCACAAATTTCAACGTTGCTTTCACCAATAAATTGCGTTTGGCTCTACTATGGCCTTTTTTGTTAGCGTACAGCAAATCCTATCGCCAGAATTTTAGAAAGGCTCTCAAAGGCTAAAGTTCATTGTCAAACGTTAACTCTACCCGCCGCCTCTGGCTAATTGGCGGTACTACTGAAAGTGCTGTCATAGCTTCAGCAATTTCTTGTAATATTTCTTGTCTAGTCTCTGTAACTACGGTTTCCGCACGAAGTCTTTATCCTTTTACTCCTAATCTCCAAGTCTGGATAGGGACTTTAAAACCCCAAGAGTTAGAGGAGTTTCTACTACTGCAAAACATTACGGCGGTTTTAGATGCGTCTCACCCTTACGCAGTAGAAATTTCCTTAAATGCAATTTCTGCTACCCAAAAGCTGAAAATTCCCTATCTGCGTTACGAAAGACCAGCGATTGATGATTCTTCGGTAATTAATGTTGCTAGTTTTGATACGCTGCTTTCGAGCGATTATTTGCGCTCTAATCGAGTGCTGTTAACTATTGGCTATCGAGCATTACCCTTATTTCAACCTTGGCAAGCCAAAGCTACTTTGTTTGCGCGAATTTTACCTAGTGCGAAGTCTCTAGACACTGCTTTAAATTCAGGCTTTACAGCAGATCGCTTAATCTGTATGCGTCCCCCTATTTCTGTAGCTTTAGAGCGCAGTCTTTGGCAACAATGGGGGATTTCTTTAGTTGTTTCTAAAGCCTCTGGTACGGCAGGTGGTGAAGATGTTAAGCGCCTTGTTGCTCAACAATTAAATATTCCTTTGATTTTGGTAGATAGACCCATGGTTAACTATCCTCAGCAAACTAACGATGTGACCGTTGCCTTAGAATTTATCAAGCTTAATTGTTAACTTTTATTCAAAAAAACCTGTTTATTTTTACAATTTTTAACTTTATCTTGACTCTTTTTCATATATTATTAAATAATAGGAATCTGTAAACTTTTTAAGTTTGAGTTTAGCTCCCAATTGTAAGACAAATTTTATCAAAAAGTCAAGCAAATAGTAAGGTTCTACTAACAAAGATTTCTTAATTTTTCTTAATAAAAATAGGCTCTAATTTTGGGTATTTAAAAAACTAAAAACATGGCTGGGAGCGATCGCAAATTCGATTTAGTTTTCAAGATTAAAATTCATTAATTAGCGAAACTTTCTTTCAGATTCTTGAATTGAGACATCGTTAATACTTGCTTGTCGCCTTTGCATCAAACCATTGGGCGCAAACTCCCATTGTTCGTTGCCATAGGAGCGATACCAGTTATCCGCCGTATCATGCCATTCATACTCAAAACAGACAGAAATCCGATTATCTGTAAAACTCCAAAGTTCTTTTTTGAGTCGGTAGTCTAACTCTTTCTCCCACTTGCGTTGTAGAAAAGCTGCGATCGCCTCTCGTCCGCTAAAAAACTCATCTCGATTGCGCCATTGGGAATCTTCTGTATACGCCAACGCTACCTTGTGCGCCTCGCGGGTGTTCCAGGCATCTTCCGCCGCTTGTACTTTGGCTATTGCTGTTTCTAAAGTAAAGGGTGGTAAAGGCGGTTTGGTTTCCATGATTTAGGCTTCAGGATTGATTACGGGGTACAAGTCTAGAGTGTTGGCAACGGTTATAAATTGCTCAAAAGGTTTCATTACTGTTTGCTCATGGTATTTACTTGCAATTGCAGCAATTCTGGGCGAGAGTAATGACTTACACTATTGATCATTCGTTTGGTAATTAGCGAAAAATAAAAATTTTGGGCTAACGGATTTTGGGACGATGGTAGCTACCGAAGGCGATCGCAATCACTTCTGCTATATATGCGCCAATGGTAGTAGTTATAGCAAATCTACCCTGAGAACTGCGATCGCTCAACACTTTTACACCTTCAGTAATTGGCGGCGCAAGTGAGGGTTTTGTCGCTGTCGATACTAAGGAGCTAAGTTTAGTTATAAGCATAGGTAGAGATGCGAAGCCCTGCAGGCGCGCTAGCGCTATCGCGTTTGTCGCAGATGCAACCTAATACCAATTCTTTATAAAGCTGCACTAAACAAAGCTTCAAGAATAAAGTTATAAGAAGTAAGAGAAGCAATTGTTTCTGGTGTAATGGTCTCCAACACCGCCGATAACCTCTGTCGTAATTGGGTAAGACTAGAGCAATTTTCCCACTCAAGTTTGCTTTTAAGAAACTCCCAAAACCGCGATTGGGGGATTGAGTTTAGGACAGTGAGAGGGTTGAAAAATTGGGATAATATTTTCTAGGATAATCAACAGTGAAGGAACGGTGAAACGACCCTCTATCCATTTGTAGGACTACAACGTCATCCCCAATTTCCACCGCCAAGAGGTCTAAAAACCTTTGAAAACATTCACCATCAAGATGTGAGAACTCGTAAAAAAAACTGTAGCCACTCTCTGGTTCCACTACTCCATACAGATAAAAGTTATCCCGCCAGCATTGATTTAGTCCCAGAGGTTTAACTCCCTTAGCCGTAATTAAACGTCCAGAGATTGTTTTGAGTCCCAACCGCGTCTCGTCTTGGCACAAATACCTTAATCGTTTTGTACCACCAAATTCCTCCTGTAAAAACTTAACAGCTAAAGGAATTTTTTTTGGAAGTGAGGGATGCTCTCTGGCGGTTGTTTTAGACTTTGAGGGCGAGGTACTTTCAGTTTGGCTCCTAGTTCGTAACGAACAAGTTGATAGACCGTTTTATAGGCAATGGTCAGTCCTAACTCGGTTTGAATCCATTGTTGGATTTGACCATAGCTCCTAAATCCAGGAGCTTCAAGTAACTTTTGTTTGAGACGTTCCAACGCTAGTCCACGTACAATTCCAGCTTTCCCCGGTGCTGATTTGACTTCCAGCAAACTTTTTAGCCCAAGCTCTTGATACTTTTTCAGCCATCGACTAATCGTCGCTTGATTTCGCCCCAGTAATGAAGCTAATTGTTGTCTGCTGCTTACTTGTCCGCTTTTGAGCCAGTAGAGCATTTGTAATCTTTCTTTGCTGCTTGCTGTCCTCGCCTGTTTGATTGCTTTCTCTAACCTTTCTTGGCTTTCAGCTATCTCTACTTGGAACGGACGACCCATTACTTTTACCTTCTCCTCACCTCTCTACTAATTTATCGCTTCTTCATCCAGAATTGGTATAACTAAATCAATAAGTAAAAGTGCGAAGCCCTGCAGGCGCGCTTGTTGTGTTTTATATCAGCTATTTAACTATTTGAGGAGTATCAAAAAGAAATATTCAGGGCAATTCCAATTAAAACCAGTAATTGTAATAGTTAATTAAACTAGAGAAATCCCGCTAACATTAGTACGAAACTTCACCATCTCCTCACTAGCGTTAAAGTGTAGGGCAATTTGAGCAATAGTCATTTTTTTTTGAACTGCCCACAATAAGCCACGTCTAGGAATTTGCAGACATCCCCCTAAATATACTGCTTCGTCTTCGTCTTGTTGTCGCCGTTGGGGAAGATTAGTTTTAGGATCGTAGCCAACCATTTTATGTTTTAGAATGATATGAGCTAATTCGTGCATTAAATTAGATTCTTGTCTGGTAGGTGCATGACGAGAATTATGAACGATCCAAAGTGGATTTTTACGGATAATTACTGCTGACCAATTGTCACTATTGCATAAAGATTTTACTTGTTCTAGTTCGGCATTAGGGACTGTTTCAGCAGTAGAAATTGTTGCTTGAAAGTATTGTGCCAAAACACTTGCGGGCAATCGCTCAAAAGCTTTGTAACTTAGTTGATTGCGTTGGGTGGTGGCGACTTCTTCCAATCTCTGTCTATTCTCAGTCGATAGGCTAGTTATCAATCCCACTTGTAACTATTCCTCCTTATTTTTCTGTTGAGATAAGTCTTTATATGCTGCTTTAACTAAAGATGCTAAAGCATTGGCGATCGCAGGATCGAGATTTTTATCAGCCCGTAATTGAATAGAAATCGCTTCAGGAGTATCTAAATGTTCGTCCTCCGTATTTTTGATTAACTCAGATAACGGTACTTCTAGCCAGTCACATAAAGCTAAAAAAGTATCCATATCTGGGATTTTGCCATTTTCTACCCGCGAAATAGTAGAAGGGCTAACATTACCAATTATGAGCGCTGTTTCCCGTAATCCACAAGAACCACGTTTGCTACGGACTAAGCTGGCTAATCTTTCAATATCTAAATAACTTCCCATAATACTATGTTGTTTAACAGAAAAGTCTTCGTTGCTCTATTGACACAAAAAGAGAGACTGGTGTATGTTTGATGAAACGATTGTATCGCTTGTAAGAGAATTAGAGAAAATAACTTAACTATAAATCAAGCAGATAGTTTTATGTCTAGTAGTAAATTTGATTGTCTACTCATTGGATTAAAAGAATACTTAGGTCAAGCAAATAAATATCCCTATCCAGATTTGTTACATCACGGAATGAATTTTTTATCATTGGAGATGCAAAAAAGTATTCCTTTCCCAAAAACGATGAATGGTTTTTTGCTGTTATTGAAAGAACCAGTAAAAGATTGATGTCCGAGTAGCTTTATTCCGCAAGAATTTGATTGCGATTTTGGTTTACTGGATGAAGATAGTTTAAGCGAGGAAGCAAATGATTATCTAGAGGAACTTTCATTAAAAAAAGGCGTAATTCAAGAAATTGATAATCAAAAATTTACTATAATTTTAGACAAACTGCGAGATGCTTACAATAATGATAATTCTGAACAAGCGCAGCAGGAATATTCAATATTTCGTCCGTTTTTAATTCGCTATCAATTTACTACCCCCGGCAAGATTCGTAAGGCTTTTAGGCGTACCAAATATCTTGTTGATGAAATCTCACAAATTGGAGAGTTATATGAAGAATGTCAGGAAAATCAAATTTATTGGTGTTGCGATCGCTGTGGTGTTTTAACGGAAAAATACGGGCGATTAAAAGGAATCAAACCTAGGTTGTGCGGAAATCATCACAAAAACCAGTCTTATGTCAATCAAATTAAGTGGGAAACAGGCTTACTTCGGATTAAAGATGGTATTCATCAACGAGTTTGTTTTCCTGGCATTCCCGAACTTAATTTGCATTCAGCTTTAGAAGAATTAAAAGAAGAACATTCAGATTATTTACAACAAGTCAAGTTATATCCTGGCTTGGATCGTTACGATTTACAGTTGCGCTTCAGTGATGATGCAGTATGGGCGATTGATATTAAGGATGTGCGCGATCCTTATAAACTAGCTAAAAATCTTCAATCTTTATATAGCGAGGGAAGTTTACGTTACGACGAAAGCTTTTATGTAATTAGCGATCGCTGTATTCAAAATCATCCAGATTATTTAGAAATTGCCCGCAAAGCAGCGAAAAACTTGCCCTATGAGACTCATTTGATTAGCGACAAGGTTTTTAGAACCAAAGTAAATAACAAAATTACCGGGTTACAAAAAGGAGGAACAGTTTAAATGTCTAACAATAACTTATTTGAACCTCCTGATTATTTTACAGATCGGATTGCAGCTTTAAAAGAACAGAATGTAAAAGAACCGGGATTACTATTACAAGTCGAACTTGGTTTTGCCTTGATGGAACAATTAGGACTTGATGACGAACCATTTACCGCAGTCTGGGCAATTTTAAGCGGGATGTTTATCAGACATCATAAGTTACAGAATTTAAGCGTAGAAGATAAAAGAGCGATCGCAAATGTTAGACAAATTGTACCTTTTTCGGCTCGTTTCAACTGGCTTAACGCCTTACGAGATTATATTAGAAATATTCCTGAAGATTGGCGCAACTATAATTTCGACCTTTAAGACTTAGATAATCAGATTATTAACGCTGCCAAAAATCTACAACAACAAGCTAATCAAGATATTTATGAAAGATGTTTGAGTGCTACATTAAAGTATCGCCGACGAAAGCGTGAAACAGTAGAAGCAGAAACTTATTATCAATTTGAATCAGAGACAAAAGAAGAAAAGGTAAGGCTACAGGTTAAGTTTACTCAAGAGCAAATTGGAACTATTTATCCTTTACGCTGGTTTGATGGAGTAAAAGAGCGATCGCCTGTTGCTGTTAATCTCACTAACTTAGAAGTAGAAGCTGCTTTTTTAGACGATAGAGAAGAAGTATTAGCACAACAATATTCTTGGTCTGACACAGCAAAAGGCAATTGGGTAAGGCGTTTTAGCAAACTCAACTATCACAAAGTTTTGCCAGGAAACATTGTTGAACAACAAACTGCACAGACTTTGAACATAGACGGCTTTACTCATGTTGCAGGGATGGTAGCATCAGGAAAATCTACTTTATCTTTACTGTTAGCTAGTAGTGTAATTAGAAATCATCCCAATCTGCGTATAACTATAGTTGTCGGTGATACCCAATCAGCTATTAAAATAGCGAATCAAGTTAATTGGTGGTTTTGTGACGATTCAGAAACAGACGATCCTGTAGCTGTACCAATTTTAGGCTCTACCCAGCGAGATAAACATTTAAAAGGCTTTTCTAACTCTAACGATTATCTGGCACATCTTGAAAGAGGACAACCACACTGGGGGGAACGCTGGTTAAGTATTGTCTGTCCTTTACAAGCAAGAATTTCTCAAAGCGATCGCATCAATATTTTAAACCGTTTACCATTTAAACCAGGAACAAAACCTTGTCACAGTCTCAGAGAAGCACCGAAGAATAAAACAAAAGAAGCTGGCAAATCTTATTTTTGTCCTTTATTCGATCGCTGTCCATCACAACAAGCGTATCGAGATATGCCAAAAGCGCAAGTTTGGATTACTACCCCTGGTGCAATGGCACTAGCAGGTATGCCTTATCACTACGAATTACGTCCAATCAAAATTGGTGAATTAGTTTACGAACAGTCGGATATTGTGGTGTTTGATGAGGTGGATACTATTATCGAGTGGTTTGATAAAGCTTATGCGCAACAAGTAACTCTGACTGATAAGAGTAGAAGCGGTGTTTTTGACGATATTGGGGTTAAAACAGAGCAATCTAATCGAGTTGATTTACTGCGATCGCCTTTGAAAGCGAGATGGAGTGCTGTACAAAGAAATGCTCAAACAGCAATCAATGCTACTCTAACGCTTTTAAGCAATGAATCAGGACGAGAAATTTTGCAAGCATGGGTACAACAGGGTTATTTTACGCCTCATGTTCTTTTTTACAAGTTAGCGCGTCGTTTTGCGGGGTTAAAAGAGTTTGATTCTTATCCGCGATCAGAACAGCCACTAAAAATCGACGAGCAAAATATACTAGCAATAATGGATTATTTTGATGATTTTCTCAAAGACGATCCCCTATTAAGGCGTAATGGTTCAAATTCCGCTACAACTAGCTTGTTAGAAATTGTGCAGCGCATCGATAATACGGGTGAAAGTGCAACTGATGAAGACATTTATGATGATTGTCTCAACTGGATTACTACTTTTTTCCCTGATACACAAAGCAACCTAAACCGATTAAGAACAGAGTTAGATAAGCTCAGAAATCAACCAAATTCTCAGGTTTTATACCCATATCTAACCAAAAATGAAGATATTGATACTCTTGAAACTTTAGCTCATCGTTTGCAGTTCGCCCTCACCGTTACTCTGTTAGATCGCCATACCAAAATAGTATTTTACGAATGGCAAAATCGACCTGATAATATTCGCGAAGCCTCTCCTCATCAGCGAATGCCAAGCGCAATGATGAATATTCTGCCATTACCAGTAACAGGGAGACAGTTCGGTACTTACTATTCTCGCAAAGATAGTAATACTCTCAGCTTATTTGCTTATACCAATATTGGGCGGGCCTACGTGCTTAATTATCATCGCTTGTTAACCGATTTTGATGGGCGACGAGGCGGAAATGTTTTAGCACTTTCAGGAACATCCTATTTACCCGACTCAACCACCTTTCATGTGGGCGATCCTCAAGGGATATTAATGCCTGAAGCAAGCGCACAAGAGGCAATTAAGCAAAGTGAGTTTAAGTTTATCCCTCAGTTTGACGATACCAATAAACCAATGCGGATTTCAGGTAATTTGAGTAATAAAAAGCAAGCCAATTCTAAATTTTACCAAATTGCTCAATCCCTAGTCACAGCTAACGGTAGCAATCATTTGATAGAAGAATTGCAAAAACTCAAAGAATTAGGCGAAAATGAACCTGAACTATGGGCAAATCGCGATCGCGTTTTATTACTTACTAATTCTTACGAGCAGGCTAAATGGGTAGCTGATGAGATGCGTAATTATTGTCCCAGTATGCGTCAGCAAATTTATCATCTAGTCAATAACGAATCAGAACCGACAAAAGACGGTAAATCTCAACTAGGAGAGCTAAAAAGAGCAGATATTGAAATATTTGGATACGAGAAAGGCAAGATACTGGTTGCGCCTACAAGTTTGATTGGGCGAGGGTTTAATATTTTAAACAGTAGTGGAAAGGCAGCTTTTGGTGCAGTTTACTTTCTAACTCGCCCTTATCCCCATCCTAATGATACGCAAGCGATCGCTCAAGAAATGAATCGGCGCGCTTATAATTGGCTGGAAAAAGAAGATTTTATTGCTTGGCAACAAGGAGATGGCATTGCCCATCGTGCAGAATTATTGAGGAAAATAGCAAACAATTATTGGCGATCGGTAGAACAACGTTCTTATTATAAAACTTTGCGGGTTAGTAAGGATTTATGCTCTTTCCCTCGTTATGATTTAGCAGCAACTACATTAGGCAGAATTATTCAAGCAGTAGGGCGTTTAGTTCGTGGTGGTGTTCCTTTTCATGGCTATTTTGTTGATTCTGCCTGGGCGGATAACAGTGCTAAAAAGCTTGCTGCTATTAGAGTAGGAGACGATCCTGATTCTATTGATAATGACACAGAAGAAAATAGCTTGTTAGTAGCAACAATTCTCAGAGTTTGTGAATATGCAGACGAAGATAACTCTGTTGGGAATGCTTTATATAAGCCTTTGGCTAATGCTTTAGAAAATAATATTAAAGACGTTTTCTTTTAAGAGCATTTGAAAAGCGGGCAATACCTACCTTGCTGTTGAATAACGTTAAGTAAAAAAATGTAAATACAAACTATGCCTAGCAAAAACAATTTAGCTTTACCTGCTCGTATGGATTTAGCCAACAATTCCCTATCTGCAATGACAATTGCTGTATTAATGTTTCCTTTTGCCAAAGAAGTCAAAGACTTTTGCCAAAATATCGAAAAAGTATTACGCAATAGAAAGAGAATTGATACGCCGTATCGTCAATTAAATAATGGTTTGCTTGCTTGCACTTATACTCTGACTTATGGTTTTGAATATTTTGAAACTATAAATGACATCTCTCAATATAGAGCTTTAGCTGTTGGCAAATTAAATAAAAAATTAAATATACCAACACCAGAACAAATATACGAACTAATTTTTATTTGGGCGCAAACTTGGACAAAACAATATTTCGGTAATAAAGGTAAACAAGATGAAATTAAAACTGTATGCGATCGCTTTCTGGATACAATTGCAGATATTCCTCCGAACTGGGATTGGAAGTATCTTCAACCAGAAACTTTAATTAAAGATATAAACTCACAAAAGAGTTTGGGTTATCAAGCCATACCAAGTTTATTAGCAATTTTACTACACGAGCAAATTTGTATTGTTTCTTCTGGAGATAGAGAACAAAAAATTAAATGGCGCAAAGTACAAGGAGGCGGCTCGACAAGAACAGGATTACATTTAGTTAGTCAACCTTTTACAGCAAATTATATTGACGATGACAAGGAAAGAGAAGGTTACTTTGCTTATCGTTTAGATTTTCATTTGCAGACTCAAGCAGGAAGATTTAATTCAGAAAATCATCTAAAACCTTGGATATTTATACACCTTAGTTGTCCAAAATACGCTCATGAACCTTTAGTAAATGCTAATTATGGACGAGATATTTCAATCTTAATAGGTATGAATCAAGCTCGGTTGGATAATTTTAATTATCCTATCAACTCAACCTTAGTCCAATTGACTATCAAAAATAACGGTAAAAAATATTGGCAAGAACAATTACCGGATTTACTAACTGCATTTAAAGCGCGATCGCTTGTTAATCCTCAAGAGATTTTGAATAATCCAAGTGAATATGGCAATTTAGATAATGTCGATGATTGGGATAAAGATGAATATTATATTAGTCATTCTGAAGGTTATAAATACAAACAAGAAGGTCAAAAAGGAAGAGGACACGGACATTATATTAAAACAGGTTTTAGTTTAAAAGAACGTGCTGATATTACTAATCAAGTATTGCAATTGCTCAATGGTGTATTAATTCCAGATAAACCGATGGAATGCGACATTGACGCACCTATTGGTAAAAAAAAGCCTTTAGCAATGAGAGATTACGAATGGCATCGTAAATCTTTAAATTCATCTTTACCCAAAAAGCTTACTGAAGCAGGAAAACAACAATTCCGAAAAGAGAAGCAAATTATAATTGCAGATGCTATTAAACGAGCATTAAATAATAAACAGATATATTTATTTATTATTTACTACGAAGAACACACTAAAATTTTAGCTCTTCAACAATTACGCCAAGCTTTCTTATTACAAGACGGTGATAATTTTCCAGAACATATCAATGTTATAGATGTTTTTATTAACGACCCTGAACTTTTACAAAAATTGCCTGTATCTGGATTGCCCTCAGTTAATGATAATTTTAAAGAGGAAATTAGAAAGCAACATCAATTTAAACGTCAAGCTTGGCAAAAGTTTATTAAACAAAATGTCATTACTTTAGTAAAAGATAAAACTAACTGCGATCTTTTTGCCATTATTGAAATCGGTACGAGTAAAGAAAAAGGAATACATCCTGAACAAAGTATTCGTGGTGCAGTCAGAGAAGCTTGTGTATTAGAAAATATTAATTCTCAAATGCTGCAAACAGTTAAACCAAAGGTCAAAAAAAATCCAGAAGACGATACAACTTATAGCGATGCGGACGAAGGAAGAGTACTAAATGCAGTGTTAGATGTAACTTTGCGTCAAACAGGAACATTATACGGCTTACCATTAGAATTTTATAAAGTTGCACAAATACCAGAGAATATTACTCAAAAACTAGATGTAATTGCCTTCTGTCGGATTCAAAAAAACAACTTTATTGGTAAATCTCCGTTTCAATATGCAGTTGCAGTTCGTCTTAATGCTACAGGTACAGTAGATGTTTTGCTTCCTCATCAACAGCAATGGATTCCTTACTCACAAGCAGGAATAGCTATAGGTCAATTATTTCATCAGGTACGAAAAGCAAGAAATGTAACAGGAAACGAGCGAAAAATTCTGGATCGAGTTCAAATGAAAGGTGGACAATTAGTGAAATTTGTAGCTGATGTTTTGAGTCAACATATTGAAAATCCCAGTATTGTTCTAATCGAAGCTGATGTTTGGCGCAATGAAAAAAGTAAAGAAGGAAGTAATAATCAAGCTTGGTTTCAATTGAAAAATGAATATTTGTTAGGACAACAAGATATTTTAAACTTCGATGGTGTGTCTGATCATAATTGTCAATATCAAAGAGATGACAAAAATTTTGAAAACTTACTTGGTATAATTCGTCTTCGTAGTGGGAATGAAACCCCACAATATGTAACTAATAGAGCAAGTTGGAACGAAGATTCTACTGCAAGAGATTTTACAAAATTAAGTGGCTTTATAGATCGAACTGTTCCAGAATTACTGCACTATTTTTCTGTAGGAAGAATCCCAGATACACAAAAAAAGACACAAGATACTCGTGATGCTAGAGAATTGTATAAGAGCGATCGCACTGAGAAAGTATACGCTGCTAATATTGCCTACAAACATCAACAAATGGTTGAAATGTTACCGTTTTTTGTTCGTCCCGATTTTCAATCAGAAGACAATCTTAAAGCACTTTGTCGAGTACCACATTTTCTAAGAACTTCCTCGGCATTTACGAGAGGAAATATTATTCATCCCTACCCAATGCACTTAGGAATAACATTAATTAAAGATTTGCTCTGCATCTTAGATTTAGACTAAACAATGTCAGTCACTAGCGTGTAATTAAATCCAGCCATTAGCGATCGCCTGACACCGAGTTTTTGCCTTGAACTTCACCAAAACATTGTTCATGTGAAACTTAACTGTACTTTCGCTAATAATTAAATGCTGGGCAATGTAGCGATCGCGCTTTCCCTGCCTTAGTAAAGCCAAGCTCCCTAAATCGCGCTCTAATGTTTGGCTCAGTTACCTCCGCCTCAATGCCCCAAGAATTGCCGCTAACAACAGAATTGAGGCGCAAACTCACTGTTACTTTTGGATCTCAAACTACGGGTTGCCTATTTTGCTAGCTCAAAAAGCTTGTATCCACTCCTTAACTTCGTACTCTGTCCAAATCCCATTTTGCCAGTAAGGATCGGCTTCAACTAACTGGCGTACCGTCGCTTCAGTATCAGCCTTGTAAATCCCAAAAACTTTTGTTACGTCCTTAGTAGGGCCAATAGTAACTAAAACCCCAGATTGTTTCTGTTCGGCTAGTCCATCTAAATGAGCTTGACGGTAAGGATCGCGTTTTTCTAACACGTCCTCACAATAAGTTCCCCACATTACATATTTAGGCATGATTATTAACTTCTTAAATTGACACTGAACTTTTCGATTAGAGATTCTCGGACTTTTTGATGTACGGGTTCAACTTCGCTATCAGTTAAAGTGCGATCGCCTGCGCGATAAATTAGCCTGAATGCCAAGCTTCTTTGACCTTTAGGGACATTTTCACCCCGATACTCATCAAACAACTGTACCGATTCTAAAATTTCGCCCCCAGCGAAGGACATTACTTTAAGTAATTCTGCTACCGAAATCTCCCTAGCAGCAAAAAAGGCAATATCTCGATCCGTTGCAGGGTAGGTAGAATAATTTTGGAACTGATGCTTAGACACCACTTCCGCATCTACACCATCAACTAGCACATCTAAATATAGTTCAAAAGCATACACTGCATCGGGCAAATCTTTCTCTTTCCTCAATTGAGGATGCAACTGACCAAAGGTTCCTAGGCGATTTCCCTGCAACCACAAAGACGCTGTACGTCCTGGATGCAGGCGCGGATCTTGATGACTGGGTTGATACTCTACCTTTAAACCCAAACGCTGAAATACTCTCTCTAGTAAGCCTTTAGCTTCAAACCAATCAAGGGGACGACTTTTGCCGCCACGAGTCCACTTACCACTACTGGGATCGCCGCCCAAAATTCCGGCTAATTCTTCTGCTTCGGCGAGTCCTTCTTCATCTTGCCAAAAAATTCTGCCAATTTCAAAGCCATTAAGCGGTTGATTACCTTGAGAGTGGTTGTGTTCAAAAGCTGCAATCAAGCCCGAAACTAAGTCTATCCGCAAAGCAGAATATTCAGCAAATAAAGGGTTAGCTAAAACTATTTGCCGATCTTCTCCAGGTTTAACTAAAGAATAATGGATTAATTCTGTAAGTCCTGTAGCGCGAAAAGCCTCCCGAATTTGCCGCCTTAGCTGCTGCTCTAAACTAAGATAACCCGGCTCAGTTTTTTCGGGGAGAGTGTCGCAAAAGCGGTTGTAGCCGTAAACTCGACCAATTTCTTCAATTAAATCAATTTCCCGTTCCAAGTCTCGATGGCGGTAAGGGGGAACTTTTACCGTCCAAATTCGCTCCTCCTTTGGGTTAGGGGTAATAACACATCCCAGAGCGATCAATATCTGCTGCATTTGCTCGGCTGCCAATTCCCCCGTAGTTTCGCCTAAGTCTACAGGGCCAAGCAATTGATTTACGCGGTCTAAACGCAGTTCAATGGAGCGCGAGAAAGTTTCTAAGTTTGGGCGGGTATCGACAACAACTTGCGCCTCTATTACGCCGTGAGTTATCTCCTGAAGCAAATTTAAAGCGCGATCGCACGCTATCTCTAGTTCTACCGAATTTACACCCCGTTCGTAACGTGCCGATGCTTCACTGCGTAATCCCAAGCTTCTCGCCGAACGCCGAATTGCCGCACTATCAAATAATGCTGCTTCTAAGACTAAGTTCTTTGTCCCTTCATGCACCTCAGTTTCCGAGCCTCCCATCACCCCAGCAACGGCTACAGGCTTGTCATTGGCAGTAATTAGCAAGTTTTGGGTAGAGAGCATTCTATGTTGTCCGTCTAGAGTTTGTAAAGATTCTCCAGTTTCGGCAAAACGAACACCCATTGTTAGGCTATCTCCTCCAGCTACCGATTGTAGGCGATCGCCATCGAAAGCGTGTAAGGGCTGTCCCCATTCCAATAAAACGTAATTGGTAACATCTACAACATTGTTGATCGGTCGTACTCCCGCCCCTTGCAAGCGCTGCTGCAACCATGCAGGAGAAGGAGCGACTTTTACTTGAGATATTACCGTTCCAATATAAGTAGGATTAGCCGTCGTTGCTGATACCTTTAATTTCAAGCTACTTTCAGCGCTAGGTTTTTCAACTTTTGTCGCCCTTGGTAATTTTACTGATACCCCAGTCAAAGCTGCTACTTCTCGCGCCACCCCTACCATACTTAGAGCATCAGCACGATTTGCCGTTGCTGTCAAGTCTAAAATTACGTCATCTAAACCTAATAAAGGGCAAACATCACTACCTACTTTAAATAAACTTGAATTCTCCTCATTTACCTCCGCAAATATATGAATTCCTGCCGATTCTTTAGCTAAACCAACTTCCGCCAAAGAGCAGATCATCCCTTCAGAACGAACGCCCCGCAACTTTGCTGGGCGAATTTTTAAGTCTATTTTTGGTAAATAAGTACCAACAGTTGCTACCGCCACATAAATATCTGCTCGGACGTTAGCAGCCCCACAGACAATCTGCAATGGTTCCGAGCCAATGTCAACGGTTGTAACGCTTAATTTGTCGGCATTAGGGTGAGGAGTACAGGTCTGTACTCTACCGACGACAACACCGGAGGCCCAAGAGTTGCGATCTTCAATGTCTTCAACCTCAAACCCCGCCAACGTTAGGGTTTCGGCTAACTCCTCTGGAGAAAGTGTCAATGCTGGTTCTACCAGTTCCCGCAGCCAGTTAAGAGAGATACGCATGAAAAAAGTGCTTGCTTATGCTCAGGTCAGATTGATTATTTTACTGCGGTCTGGTAGAAAAACCAAATAGTTGGGAACTATAAACTTGAGAGTAAAAAACGTAACTTTTTGATGACAAAGGGATTCCCGTAGCTAGGCTTCCGTATTACGGAGTTAACAATGGGTGTAACTTTATCAAATCTTCAAAAAACTTTCAGCAAAAATGACTTTGTATTTGTGCATATTTATTTGGATAATTGAACTAGGGTACAACTATTCAAAAAACCCTAGCCCTAGGAGTTGACCCGTTCATGACTTACTGCCTAAATCCTAAATGTCGTCATCCAGAAAACCCTATAGATCGAGCTAAGTGCGAGTCCTGTGGCAATGATCTAGTCAGGTTGCGCGATCGCTATCGTGTATCCCAAGCTTTGGCTCATGGAGGGTTTGGTGCTACTTTTTTAGCCCAAGATGAAGGCTTACCCGGCGAACCAATTTGCGTTATTAAACAACTGCGCCTATCGGTTGACGATCCGAATGTGTTTGAAATGGCACGAGATTTGTTTGAACGCGAAGCTAAAACCCTAGGTAAAATAGGCAATCACCCGCAAGTACCGAGGTTGCTTGATTATTTTGAAGAAGATAATCAATTTTATTTAGTCCAAGAGTATGTCAATGGGCCGACCTTGCAACAAGAAGTCAAACGCTTTGGCGCTTTTAGTGAAGCTGGAGTTAAGCAATTTTTAAGCGAAATTTTACCGATAGTTCAGTACATCCACGATCAACGGGTAATTCATCGAGATATCAAGCCCGCTAACTTAATTCGGCGTGTGGAAGACTGCAAACTCGTGATGATTGACTTTGGTGCTGTCAAAAATGAAGTAAATAATACAATTAATAGTCAATCATTGCACACTACTGTTACTTCCTATGCTGTTGGCACGGCGGGTTTTGCGCCCCCCGAACAAATTGCTTTGCGCCCAGTTTATGCTAGTGATATTTATGCCGTAGGTGTAACTTGCATCTATTTACTTACAGCTAAAGCGCCTAAAGATTTTGATTACCATCCTTCTACAGGAGAAATGTTATGGGAGCAAAAAGTTCGCGTTAGCGATTCCTTAGCTAAAGTTCTCAAAAAAATGCTAGAGGCTTCCGTTCGTCATCGTTATCAATCTGCGACTGAGGTATTAGACGCTATTGAGCTTGAACCCTATGAAGACAGTTTAGCTAGTAGTATGGCTAGTAACCGCAAGTCGCTCCCAAATAGCGATAGATCCGGGTTCACGGATCGTTCTAATCCTGGAGAAGGTTACAATCCATCAATTGTCCAGATGGCAACATCAATCCGCGAAAGACGGGTCAAATCTATAGAATCTAATCCCAAGTCTAGTGTAGATGTTGCTCAAGAATTGAAATCAAAAACTTGGAAATCAAAAATAACCAGTTCAAGTATTCCTCTTACCAAAAATCTACCCGTTGCCAGGATAAATAGCCATACTTTACTGAGTGATTATATTAACGGCAAACGTGACTTTGCTATGCAAAACCTGAGTATGCTGGATTTAGAAAGGGCAGATTTAACCGAAGTAAATTTTCATGGTTGCAAGCTGCATAAAACTAATTTACACAAAGCAATTTTATTTAATAGCGATTTAGGGCAAGCAAGTCTCAATCAAGCATCTTTGAAAGAAGCTAACCTCAGCAAAGCTTATTTGAGCCATGCTGACTTGGAAGGCGCAGATTTACGGGGAGCAGATTTGAGTAATGCCTATCTCAATCATGCCAACTTACGCGGAGCTAATTTAAGCGGCGCCAACCTAACCAATGCTAAGGTTTCGGAGGAGCAGTTAGCAATGGCGAAAACTAATTGGATGACTATACGACCTAATGGTAAACGTTCGGTTTTGTAGAGACGTAGCAGTGTTACGTCTCTACTCAATTAATTTGTAAAACTACGTCTCTACTCAATTGATTTGTAAAACCTGTACTTGTTCTCCGGCGCTAACATGAGTTTGTCCTATAGGCAAAACAGCTAAACCATTGGTTTGAGCTAAGTTAATTAAATTCCCTGAACTTGAATTGCCTTTAGCAAGTAAAAATTCATATTTACCATTTACTAAATGCAACTGTCCCCACATATAACTTTCGCGTTTGCCATCAGAGGTTAAATCGTTACAACTGCGCGCTAATACAAACTTTGGTTGCCAGTTATGGGTTAAACCCGAAAGCTTCCGCAATGCAGGCTGCACAAAGCGCCAAAAAGTTACTAAAGCTGAAACCGGATTTCCGGGTAAACCAAAGTATAAAACCCTTTGTTTGGTTTTGGGCTTAGGAAAAGTAGCAACAGTTAGCGGTTTACCAGGTTTTATGCCGACAGCACGAATATGGATTGTTGCCCCCAATTGTTCTAAATTTTTATCTATATAGTCGTAATCTCCTACCGAAACACCTCCCGAAGACAAAACTACATCGGCTATAGATATCGCTTGAGAGATAGCTTTTTTGACGTATTCTGGGCGATCGCGCACAATTCCCATAGGTACAGGTTCCGAGCCAATTTGCGCCACTAAAGCCGCTAAAGCATACTGATTTGAATCGACTATCTGACCCATATGGAGGAGTTCATCAGGGGCGACTAATTCGTTGCCTGTAGACAAAATTGCCACGCGCGGACGGCGATAAACCGTTACTTCTCGACATTGCGCCGCCGCTAGTACGGCAATTTCTGCCGGATTAATTGTAATTCCGGGGGGTAGTAATTGCTCTCCGGCTTGGTAAAAAGAGGCACGATGGCGCACAAACTCCTGATTTTTGGGCGCTTCGAGAATTAATACGCGATCGCCTTCAATTTGCGTTTGTTCTTGCATCACAACAGTATCAGCCCCTTCAGGCATAACTGCTCCTGTAAAAATCCGGGCGGCTTGTCCAGATTTTAGGGGGCGCAAAGGTTTAACCCCGGCGGGGATTTCAAAGGCGATTTCTAAAGCTGTTGGTTGCTCTTTATTAGCGCCTTTAACATCGTCATAGCGTACCGCATAGCCATCCATTGCCGAATTATCCCAGTGGGGAAAATCTAGTTCGCTAGTGACAGGTATGGCTAAAATGCGATCAATCGCCGTTAATAAAGTTACAACCTCTCTATCCCACTTTTGATCTAAAGGCTGGACTAAATTAAAGATAATTGCCTCCGCATCGCTAACTTGTAGCATGACGATTTCTTACTCCCACTTTTTTACTAAACTATCAGTTTAAAAAAACATCCACAACCTTAATTTATTAATGGTTAACGAGCGGTGCGTCCAACTTAATATATTATTTACCTAGTTAAAACAGTTAATCTCAACTTTTTAGTTGCGCTCATCGCCGCTCTTGTGACAAAATAGATATTTGTGTAAAATTTCGCCTTGAGCAAAAAGCACTGATATTATGGCTAAAAGTAAGGGTGTACGGATTGTTGTGACTCTGGAATGTACAGAATGTCGCACCAATCTAGATAAGCGATCGCCGGGTGTATCTCGTTATACCAGCATGAAAAACCGCCGCAATACTACCGCAAGATTAGAATTAAAGAAATTTTGCCGCTACTGCAACCGTCACATTGTTCATAAGGAAATTAAGTAATATATGGCTTACTATCGTCGTCGGCTATCTCCAGTAAAGCCCCAAGATCCCATTGATTATAAAGACATCGATTTGCTGAGAAAGTTTGTTACCGAGCGCGGAAAGATTTTACCACGTCGGATTACTGGATTAACATCCAAGCAACAAAGAGATTTAGCTTTAGCAATTAAGCGAGCGCGAATTGTGGCTTTGATGCCGTTTATCAATGCTGAAGGATAAATTGTAAAAGACTGCGCTAAATTGGGCTATTTGTGGAAAAGTTAACAATTTTTTACGCTTGTTGTGGATAAGGGAACGCTAGTTGAATTTAAAGTCCAAAGCGATCGCAGGCTAGCGGTGGTAGACCGTCCTGATGGCAAAACGCGCTGGTTTGTAGTCGATGAACGCGGTACGGCTCACAGTTTAACGCCTCGACAAGTTACCTATAGCGTTCCTGGACAAACTTACAAAGCTACGGAAATTCCTAAGTTTTTAAAAGAAGTCCAACCTTATATAGACCCAACAAGCATAGAAATAGCCTGGGAGTTGTTAGTAGAACTCGGCGAGGAGAGTGTAAACCCACCAGCAATGGCAAACTTGCTGTTCTCCGAGCAAAACCCACCCCAGTGCTACGCGGCTCATTATTTGTTGTCGGAAGACAAGGTTTATTTCAAACAAAAAGGCGACTTTTACGAACCGCGCAGCGCGACCCAAGTAGCAGAACTCAAGCATCAGTTAGAAGTAGCCACCCTCCGCCAACAAGAGCAAGAGCAATTTTTTGAGCGGATTTCTCAAGTTTTAGCTGGTACAAACGTAGAATGGGAGAAGTATGATCGCCAAAGATTAGAAGCGATAGAACGTTTTGCTTTAACCAGTATTGAGGCAGGGCGGACGGGAGGAATGCCGGAACCTAATCGCAATCCTCCACCTCTAGTTATAGAAATTATGAATCATCTAGAACGCACCGCTACCCCGCAAGCGGCAATGCAGTTATTAGTTGATTTGGGCATTTGGAGCGAACACGAAAACTTGGTACTGCGGCGCTCATCAATTCCGAGTCAGTTTCCCCCAAAGGTATTAGAAATTGTGCAGCAGTGCTTAGATTCTCCACCGCCAGACTTAGACGTAAACCGTTTAGACTTAACAAAATTAAAAGTTTATACGATTGACGATGAAAGCACTAAGGAAATTGATGATGGTTTAAGTTGGGAATTGTTGGCTAATGGACAAGAAAAGCTATGGATACATATCGCCGATCCTACACGCTGGCTGATCCCAGAAGACGAATTAGATAAAGAAGCAAGAAGGCGCGGGACAACGGTGTACTTGCCCACAGGAATGGTGCCGATGTTTCCGGCAGTATTGGCTACAGGCCCAATGAGTTTAATTCAGGGGAAGGCTTGTTGCGCTTTGAGTTTTGGCGTAATTTTAGACGACCTAGGGGCGGTAGAAAGCTATAGCATTCATGCCAGTGTAATTAAACCTACCTATCGCCTAACTTATGAAGATGTAGATGAGATGTTGCAACTAGGAGTAAAGGCAGAACCAGAAATTGCCGCGATCGCCTTAAAGGCGCAATTGCGTAAAACTTGGCGACATTCTCAAGGGGCAATTAGCATTCATTTACCCGAAGCAAGTATTAAAGTTAAAGGCGACGAAATAACAATTAATGTTTTAGAAGATTCTATTTCCAGGCACTTAGTAGCAGAGATGATGATTTTGGCGGGAGAAGTTGCCGGACGCTACGGTCAAGTTCACAATATTGCCTTGCCTTTTCGCGGTCAGCCCCAGCCGGAACTACCATCGGCAGAAGAATTGCTCCAATTACCCGCCGGGCCTGTCCGTGCCTGCGGAATGCGCCGTTGTATGCCTAAAAGCGAGATGAGTATTACCCCTAATCGTCACGCAAGCTTGGGTTTGCCTGCTTATACTCAAGCAACCTCTCCGATTCGTCGATACAGCGATTTGCTGACTCATTTTCAACTCAAAGCTCACCTGCGGGGCGAGGATTTGCCTTTTTCTGACGAACAGCTTAAAGAAGTAATGTTAAGCGTGTTTAGCGTCACCCAAGAGGTAGTTTTGGTAGAACGTCAAACTAATCGTTATTGGAGTTTAGAGTACCTCCGCCGCCATCCACAGGAAGTATGGCAAGCCTTAGTTTTAATGTGGCTGCGGGAAGATACAGGTTTGGCACTGATATTGATTGAAGACTTGGGCTTGCAGTTGCCAATGCCCTTTAAACGCGATGTCGCCCTAGGCGAACAAGTATTAGTTAAGGCTGCCTATGTAGACCCCCGCCAAGATATCCTTCAGTTTCAAGAAGTAAGTCAATGTGAGGTTTAATCAGGGCGTTTAAAGTCTTGCAAAATTTCTGTAAGCGATAAATGTTTGCGAATATCCATCATTTCGGCTAAAGATGGCCCATCTAAATCGCTAGGTTGATCTCTTTCTGGTGGTAGTACAGTGACGATTGGGGAACTAGGCTTTACAGATTGGTTTTCTATTAATGGTGGCACTATTTCGGGAGTGATTTCCGCCATACCTGCATCTTGTTTGAGTAATAGTCGGCGCTGCTGGCGACGTGATCGCCCGCCTTTGAAAACTATTGGCAAATTTCGCCCTTTAAAAATTACTACGGTAGTAGCCACGCCAGCACCCAATAGAGCCATAGCCCACCAGTTTCTAAAGGCAGAATCAACTTTTTGGGTAGCTAGGGTGGTTTGTTTGCTAGGGTCTTTTGCTATCCGCCCAGTACTGGTTAAACTGATAATAGCTACCGAGGCGATCGCTATTGATAATACTCCCCCTCCCACTATTAGCAACCATGGATGAACTAAAAATCGTGATTTGGGAAGGTTGGACTTAGTTAGGCTGGGCGATCGCTCAGGAGTATGAGAATTTTTTGGCATGGCGATCTTCAACTACTATTTGTTAGCAAGCTTACTACAAATAATTGTCACCATAGCAGCCATTTATTTGACTGTAAGCGGCTTTAGATAAATGGGTAATTGGTAATTGGTAGAAATGAGGGGGAGACAGGATTGCAGAAAGGAAAAATCATTACACTTCCGCAATACCGAAAAATTCAAAAATTAACAGTAAAGCGATTAATGGGAACTGTAATCGCCCTTGTTGGTCAAACTACGGCTTTTAAATTAGGCAATTGATTTTAGCTACAAATAAGTTACTTATTTGCCCTGCTGCCAGTATTTATAAGCACTATAAGCCATCGTTACAACTCCCGTGACAATCGCCGTTTCATCCACATCAAACAACGGATGGTGTAAAGGATAATTGAGAGCGCGATCTTTGTAACCCACTCCTAAACGAAACATCATTCCTGGGGCGTGTTCTAGGTACATAGAGAAGTCTTCGGCCCCTAAAGAGGGTTCCGTAAGTACCAAAACGCGATCGTTCCCAAAAGCTTCTTCGGCGGCATTCTGTACCAACTGCGATAAAGCTAAATCGTTTTGCACCGATGGCACACCGGGACGATAATTAATGTGATAACGAGCGCCGTAACTATCGCAAACGCTAGAAACTATTTTAGTAATCCAATTAGGCAAGTTAGCGCGAGTTTCTGGGTGCAAGCTTCGCACCGTACCTAACAATTTTACGTGATCGGCAATTACATTTGGCGCTCTACCGCCGTTAATTTGTCCAATACTCAACACCATTGGGCGCAAAGGGTTCTGAGTGCGGCTAATTGCTTGCTGGAGATTCGTTATCACTTGCGAAGCAATCCAAATCGCATCTATAGCTTCGTGAGGTCTAGCACCATGGCCAGACTCCCCAATAATCTCTATTTCTAAGTCGTCGGCGGCGGCGGTTAACGCACCATAGCGGACACCAATCGACCCGGCGGTAATTGATGGAAAAACGTGCAAAGACAATATTGCCGTCACTTGATCCATTCCCCCATCGGCAATCATCCAACTCGCGCCTTGAGCAATTTCTTCGGCGGGTTGAAACAACAACCGCACATTACCAGGTAATTCCTTGGCTAATTGCGCCAAAATCATCGCTGTACCTAAGCCTACGGTTGTGTGTACGTCGTGTCCGCAGGCGTGCATGATTCCCGGTTCGCGCGAGGCATACTCTAAGAGCGTAAGTTCTTGAATGGGTAAAGCATCCATATCTGTCCGAATTGCCAATAATCGCTTATCTGTGCCATTGCCGATTACTTCGGCAACAACTCCAGTCTTACCTACTGTTTCGGTGACGCGAAGCCCACTTGAAGATAAAACCCCCGCCACAAAAGCAGCAGTTTTGTGTTCTTGGGCGCTTAATTCAGGGTGGAGGTGGAGGTGGCGGCGAATTTCAATTAGGCGATCGCGCAGGTTTTCTGCCAGTTCTTGAATACGAGTTAGCATTAATCAATTAATCGAGCGGCTTATCCCCCATCATAAAGAATTGTTAACAGCTAGGGAGATATTTTTAAACTACTTACCCCCCCTTAGGGCAGTAATATTTGGTAGCTAAGTTAGTAATAATTTGGGCATTAACTATACTTGATTGCTCGACAGTTTCTCTAGCCTGCTTTTGTTTGACTTCATCAAGAGAAAGTCCTGATTTTAGTTCGTTACACACTCTTTGAGCTTGCAAACTGCTCATTTCTGGCGATTGCTGCACGTTAGATAGCAAATTATCGCGTACTTCGGCGTACTGCATGACATTACGCTTGTATTCTCCTAAAAATGCTTCGTCGATATTAACTGGAAGTTTTGGCACAGTTTTTTGAGCGCCACAGAGGGAAGTTTGGGAAAAATCAATGGTGCTGCCAGAATTGGTAGTTAAAAAACAAGCGTAGTCTTGTTGCTGTTGAGCATAACTAATTCCTGGCAGCAGGCAAATAGCAGTAAAGGCGATCGCGCTTAGGTATTTAACGTTCATTTGGTTACGGAGATTAGAGTTCTGTACTTAGTAATCCCCAGTAACCAGAAAAACTAACATCCCAACCAAAAATCTTTAGTAACTACCAGTAGCGACGGTCGGAGGTTACTAAACCGCTAGGCGAAGTTGTTAGCCTAAACCTAGAACCGCGAAAATTAGCATAGGTTGTAGTTGCACCTTTAAAGTTAGCGCCATCTAGATTAGTAGCAAATAATCCTGCACGGCTCAAATTAGCATTTTCTAAGGTCGCTGATTTGAGGTTAGCACCTGTCAATGTAGCGCTGATTAAGTTAGCACCCGTCAAGTTAGCAACTTCTAAATTAGCTTCGGTTAAATCTGCATCAGCAAGATTGGTTTGAGATAAATCAGCTTGACTCAAGTTAGCGTTGCGTAAGTTAGCGCCACTAAGGTTGAGTTGCGAGAGGGGAGCGCCTGTTAAATCACACCTCGCACATAAACCCGTTTGTTTTAACTGTTCCAAGTCTTCGGGGCTATAAGCCATCGCTGGAGCCATTAAGCCCCAAGGAGCGAGTATAGTAATGAGTGCAATAATACTTAATTTCATTTTTTTGACGGCGCGTTGAATTTAGGTTAACTTCAAAAATATTTCCCAGCTAAATTTATCACCTTTAGCTCTAGCTTGGCGAGATGCCTATAGGGGTGATAGACGGCAGCGCTACTTAGTAGGTTCCGTACATTAGAGAGGTTACAACTATGATTCCCGGAGAAATAATCGTCAAATCAGGAGAAATTGAACTAAATGCCGGACTTGCGACTATAAAGTTAGTTGTGGCAAATATTGGCGATCGCCCAATTCAAATTGGCTCTCATTTTCACTTCTACGAAGTCAACGACGCTTTAAGTTTTGACCGCGACGAAACAAAGGGAATGCGCCTCGATATCCCCGCCGGAACAGCCGTGCGCTTTGAGCCAGGAGACGAAAAAGAAGTGACTTTAGTACCGTATACAGGTAGCCGCCAAGTTTACGGATTTAACAATAAAATTAACGGGTCGTTGGATAAATAAAGGAATATATGAGTTACCGCATGGATCGCCGCGCTTACGCCCAAACTTACGGCCCAACGAGAGGCGATCGCGTTCGTTTGGCGGATACAGAGTTATTTATTGAAGTAGAACAAGACTTTACTACCTATGGCGATGAAGTCAAGTTTGGCGGCGGGAAGGTAATCCGCGATGGTATGGGTCAATCTCCCCTCTCTAACGCCGATGGCGCGGTGGATCTAGTCATTACTAACGCTCTAATTCTCGATTGGTGGGGAATTGTTAAAGCCGATATTGGCATCAAAGACGGACGCATATTTAAAATTGGCAAAGCTGGCAACCCTTACATTCAAAACAATGTAGATATTATTATTGGTGCGGGTACAGAAGTAATCGCCGGGGAAGGTGCGATTATTACTGCCGGGGGAATAGATAGCCATATTCACTTTATTTGCCCGCAACAAATTGATTGTGCGATTTCATCAGGAATAACTACGATGATTGGCGGCGGTACAGGCCCAGCTACCGGAACAAATGCTACTACTTGCACTCCTGGAGTTTGGAACATTCATCGAATGCTACAAGCGGCGGATGCTTTTCCCGTCAATATTGGCTTTTTAGGTAAAGGTAATAGCAGCCAGCCTCAAGGACTTGTCGAGCAAGTAAATGCTGGGGTAATGGGGTTAAAACTCCATGAAGATTGGGGAACTACACCCGCCACTATCGATACTTGTCTCAGCGTCGCCGATGACTATGATGTGCAGGTGGCAATTCACACCGATACTCTCAACGAAGCTGGCTTTGTGGAAACAACGATCGCAGCTTTTAAGGGTCGCACTATTCACACTTACCACACCGAAGGCGCTGGGGGCGGTCATGCACCAGACATTATCAAAGTTTGCGGACAGAGTAACGTTTTGCCGTCTTCTACCAATCCTACCCGCCCTTATACTCTCAACACTTTAGACGAACATCTAGATATGCTGATGGTTTGTCATCACCTCGATCCGGATATTCCCGAAGATGTAGCTTTTGCTGAGTCGCGCATTCGCCGCGAAACTATTGCCGCCGAAGATATTTTGCACGATTTGGGCGCTTTTAGTATGATTTCTTCCGATTCTCAAGCTATGGGGCGAGTGGGAGAAGTAATTATTCGCACCTGGCAAACTGCACACAAAATGAAGGTGCAGCGAGGACAATTAACCGAAGATAGCCCCGATAATGACAACTACAGGGCGAAACGCTACATTGCTAAGTACACAATTAATCCTGCTATTACTCACGGCATTGCGGCTCATGTAGGTTCGGTAGAAGTCGGAAAATTGGCTGATTTGTGTCTGTGGAAACCAGCGTTTTTTGGAGTCAAACCCGAAATAGTTATCAAAGGTGGTGCGATCGCCTGGGCGCAAATGGGCGATGCTAATGCTAGTATTCCCACACCTGAACCCGTACATATGCGTCCGATGTTTGCCAGTTTTGGCGGTGCAATTGCGAGAAATAGCTTAACTTTCCTCTCTAAAGCCGCCCTAGAGCGCGAAATTCCAAAGCAGTTAAACTTGCAAAAAATGACTGTAGCAGTTTCTGGGACTAGGCAAATAACTAAGCAATCTATGAAGCTAAACGATGCAACCCCTCACATTGAAGTAGATCCCGAAACCTATACTGTTAGAGCCGATGGGCAATTGCTTACTTGCGAAAGCGCTACTATATTACCTCTAGCTCAACGTTACTTTTTGTTTTGACTTGCTTTAGTTTTCTTTTTTAACGTTAAAACTCCTTGCTTGCTAACTTGGTAAGCTTTGCCTACATAACCCGTGCGATCATAAAGAATCTGATGAGTATGTAAATTTAGTTTTGCTTCCTCCGCAAACTGAGGGCGGTAATAAGGTTTTAACTTTTCTGCTAAATTCATACTTTGAATTTGGGCGTGCAGTTTTTCCTCGTCTCCATCAAAATAAGCAATCCTTGCACTGTCGTTTTGTAAAAAGCTCAGAATGATTGGACTTGGAACCCCACCAATAGCTAAATAACCTTTTGTCAGCATTTCTACCCAAATCAACCCCAAACTACCCAAAAATATGAATAAAATACTGGCAAATCTTATAGAAAATGGGCTGAGAGTGCGATCGCTTACTTTATACCTGCTATTTCTTTTTCGTCCGGCGGTAAAACTAGGTAGCACCATAGTATTTTTTGAAAATTAGCTTTTAATTTAGCTTTGAATTGACTTTTTGGCAAAGCTAATCTGAAAAAATCACAAATCCTGGATATTTGTAAAAAATGCTACATTGACTCTTAGTTTGGTTAATTTATTCATAAATTCCTTAGCATTGGCAACTTCTATGCCCAAAATATTATCAGCAAATCGTCTAAGTTGCGCTGCTAAACTTAAGTCTTTTTTTAAACGACAATAACTAATAATTACGGTTAGATTTATAGGTCAATTTGTCGTAAATTTTGGGTTTAATAATCAATTTCTTGGTGGCAAACTCAATTAAAAGTTAAAAGTCAACAACAATTAGTAGGATATAAAGCAGTAAATAATCTGCCGCAAGTAAGAGGTTAATTGCGCGTTCAAAAGAAAAAATGATACAGGTAGAAGATGTATTTAAACAACTTAATTAGTTAAAAACAATCCCCTCCATGAGTTCGCTAGCTGCTATAGACCAGATACTTGTTGTTGATGACTCTCCTGATAACGTCTTTTTGATCCAAACCATTTTGGAAGAAGAAGGCTACGAAATCGCCACTGCCGAAAATGGCGTTTCGGCTTTAGCACAAATTGAACTTTCTCCGCCAGACTTGATTTTGTTAGATGTCATGATGCCGGGAATGGATGGCTTTGAAGTTACTAAGCGCCTCCGTGAAAATACTAAGCTGCCTTTTATTCCCATCCTCTTGATTACCGCTCACGATAAACCCAGTGTCGCCCAGGGCTTAGACATGGGAGCCGATGATTTTATCCGCAAGCCTGTAGAAGTAGATGAGTTATTGGCACGAGTACGAAGTTTACTGCGTCTCAAACACAGTGTAGACGAGCGCGACAGCATTGCCCGTCAAAGAGAAGATTATGTCTCTCGTCTTACTCACGACTTGCGTACTCCCTTAGTAGCCGCCGACCGGATGTTGATGCTATTTCAGCAAGGTGCTTTGGGAGAGCTTTCGTCTACTATGTTAGAAGCGATCGCTACTATGCAAAGGAGCAATCAAAACCTTTTGCAAATGGTCAATACTTTACTTGAAGTTTACCGCTTTGAAGCTGGGCGCAAAACTCTTAGCTTTTTCCCCATCGATTTACGTGCGTTGCTGCAAGAAGTTATCAATGAACTCACTCCCCTCGCTGCGGAGAAAAAATTAGCCATAATTGCCGAATTTAACCAACAAACACAGATTAACAAAGTTATGGGCGATCGCTTAGAACTTCATCGCTTATTTACTAATTTAGTTGGCAATGCTATTAAGTTTACCGATACAGGTTCTATTACTGTTCGTTTCAATCCGATTATTGAGCCGAAAAATCTTCCCCCCAGACAGCAAGCTACAGCTTACGTTGCCATTGAAATTGAAGATACAGGCGTAGGTATTGCAATTGGCGAACAAGCAACTATGTTTGAGCGCTTTCGCCAAGGCAGTCACAAGCGTTCGGGCAGTGGATTAGGTTTATACCTGTCTCGGCGCATTGTTGAAGCCCATCAAGGTACAATTCAACTTAGTTCAGAACTAGGCAAAGGTAGTATATTTACTGTTTATCTCCCTGCTTAGTAACTTGAAATAAGTATTTTTATTCTTTTTATAAAAAAAATATTTGATTAGGGGGGTTTTGGGTAGACAAATAGAACTATTTTTGTTAAAATGTTATAATGGGAGTGGTAATAAAAATAATATTTTAGTTAAACTTTCCAGTATAAATATACTACCAAAAAAGTCAAGACATTGCAAGGGTTTTCGTAAAATAAATTAATAAAATTTTCATCTCAAAATGCTTGCTCAAACAGAAGTCGCTCAAATTATTTCTAAACAACGCGAGTATTTCGGCAGTGGCAAAACAAAAGAAATAGATTTTAGGATTCATCAACTCAAAAAGTTAAAGAGCGCGATCGCCGAGAACTTTGAAACAATTACTCAATCTCTAAAAGCAGACTTAAATAAGCCCCAGTTTGAAGCATATCTGACCGAGCTTATAGTTACAAAAGAAATCGACTACGCCCTAAAAAAGATTAAATCATGGACTAAGCCCAAAAAAGTCTCAGTTTCTTTAGAGCAATTTCCAAGTTACGGCAGTATTTGCGCCGAACCTTTGGGAGTAGTGTTAATAATTGGCGCGTGGAATTATCCCCTGCAACTAATAATATCGCCTTTAGTAGGTGCGATCGCAGCAGGCAATTGCGTAGTAGTGAAACCGTCAGAAAATGCGCCCTACACATCTAAATTACTAGCAAAGATTATTCAACAATATTTTGACGAATCTTACATAGCCTTAGTAGAAGGAGATCGAGAGATAAGTCAGCAGCTATTGGCTCAAAAATGGGATCGAATCTTTTTTACAGGTAGTACCGCCATCGGCAAAATTGTCATGACAGCCGCCGCCAAACACTTAACGCCTGTGACTCTAGAACTTGGTGGCAAAAGCCCTTGTATTGTTGATAGTGATATTGATTTAGACTGTACTGCTAGGCGCATTGTGTGGGGAAAATTTGTGAATGCGGGGCAAACTTGCATTGCTCCCGATTATCTATTAGTAAATAGGGCAATTAGGCAAGAATTGTTAGCGGCTATTGCTAGGTACATCAAAGAATTTTTTGGTGATCGCCCCCAAAATAGCCCCGACTACGCCAGAATTATCGACGACAAGCAATTTTTTAGGTTAACTAACCTACTTGAAGAAAGTGAAATAGTTATTGGTGGCGAAACTAACGCTTTTGACCGATACATCGCGCCGACAGTGATAGACAATGTATCGTTAGAAGATGGGGTAATGCAAACTGAGATTTTTGGCCCAATTTTACCGATTATTGCCTACGATAATTTAATTGATGCGATCGCACTTATCAACAAGCTGCCCAAACCTCTAGCTATATACATTTTTTCTAGAAATAAAAGTTTGCAACGGCAAGTATGCAGTCAAACCTCGTCGGGGGGCGTTTGTATCAACGATACACTAATGCAATTTGGAGTTTCATCCTTACCTTTTGGTGGTGTCGGCGATAGTGGAATTGGTAGCTATCATGGCAAAGCAAGTTTTGACACCTTTTCTCACTACAAAAGTATTTTAAATAAATTCTTCCGCCTTGACTTCAACTTGCGCTACCCTCCCTACCGAGACAAACTAGCACTGCTTAAGAAAATACTTTTTAATTAAAGCGGTTTATTTAGTAACTGCTACAAGCTTGTTAAGCCTGTCCCCGTGCAAGAGATGAGCAAATAGAAAAAATGCAACTACAGCCCTCTCTCACCAATTACCAATTACCAATTCCCAATTCTAGTTAGTCACCGTACAACAGGGAACTAAAGGTTCTCTGGCAACAGTGTCTAAGCCAACAGAATCTAATAAATCTGCCCATTGGTTGACTAAAGCAGAATTATTTGGGCTAGATTTGCGGGTTTCAAATAGCGCTGTGAGGCTGTCATACCAAATACCATTGACTGCATATAGCGCGGCGCGGCTTTCTAGGGATGCTTGTTTTAATTCGCTTTGTAAGGCGGGATCGGGATTAATTCTTTGCACCCAACTATCGACAAATATATCTGCGGAGCGGTCTTGAGCATTACACACAATCGACAAATACCAGTGGTAACTTTTACCTACTTGCAAAGGTTTTAAACCCGGCAAATCACGGAAATTTATACTAGCTACACCACCAGTTTTAATTGGTTTGAGGTTTTTTTGATAAATCTCGTTATCGTTCTCATCTACTAAAGATAGTTCGAGGATATCTGCGGAAGTTTGCGGTACATAAAAGAAAATTACCGGATACTGCGAGGTTGTCATGCCTAAATTATTAGCGGGAACTAATGCTGTTAAAGTGCGATCGCTACTAGAACACCCTCCCCTAGTTGCACCTCCTTGTCTTGTCCCTGGTGCGCCTCGGTTTGAAGCTATAAAGATAGTTTTTGATGAGCCGCGACGAGCGTATTTACTCACGTTATTAATTGCGGCGGTAGCATAGCCATCGCCGGGACGCACGCTTAAAGCTCGTCTAAAATTAACCAAAGCGTTGCGATAATCTCTTTTAGCGGTAGCTGAATAGCCCCTCCGCATATATGTGTTGTACGCAGTGGTAGCTTGAGCAATAACTGTTGGCGTTTGGGGAGCAGCTATTATTGGCATTACAGGCGTTAAAAAAGTTGCAGCTATTATTGCAGGTAAGTATTTCAACCAAATATTGCATTTCATTAGAACCACTTTGTTTATTATTTTTGCTAGTTTTAGTAAAATTATCAGTAATAGTTATTAGTTAGATTGGTATCAAACTTTACCTTAATTTCATTATATCTTCTATCTAAACTTAGAATTGAGTCCGCTTAAGAGCGTGATATTTAATTAAACATGGTTGTTAAGGCAAATTTCGGATAAATAATAAATCTAGTTAAATATTATTTATCTGCTACTTGACTGTTAACAATTCTCTGATTTGTCAACAATAGCGCAACGGCAGCCTTTATAACCCAGTTTTATCGATATTTAGGTAGGGATCAATTAAGGCGGATCCAATGCGACAGGCGCAAGTAGCGATCACTAAAAGACAAATTTTGATTAAAGACGGACGTTTGCAAGGCTTAGGATTGTTGAATGGTTTACCTTTCTCTCAAGCAATGGTTGGCAATCCTTGGTAGTAGCGCTTTTTATTATTAACAGCTAAATTTTTAACATTAACTCAATATTTATGCAACTATATAGCAGTATATTTTTATTTTGTATGCTGTTGTACTTTGCTAGTGGTAGTAAACCTTTAGGAGCTGAGCAAATTGGCTAAAACAACCTTATAATCAGATTTTTTAAAGCAGCGCGCTCTGCATTTTTGGGTTGATTTCAGGAATTGCCGCCGATTTAGTTGAATAAGTTAAATAACGAACAATCAATCATCTCTATTGCATCGCCTAAATAAAAACACTTTCGGGAGCATCCCACACTATGCACAAAATAACATTGGAATGGGTGGAAGAAGGTCGCAACCGTTCTCAAACCTTTTCTTTTGACAAACCAAACGAGCCACCAATCCGTATTGGTAGAGATGAAAGTCAGTGCGATGTCATTGTCAAAGATCCAGCAAAAACTATTTCAGGCTTACACGTAGAAATAGTTTTTGACGTAGCAAGACATATTTTTTACCTGCGTAATCTTACTAAAAATAGGGACAAACCAAACCCTGCTTGGGTAAACGGGCAAAAAGTTGTGGGAAAAGACGTTGTTCTCTCTCGTCGCGCCATGATTCAACTGGGCAAGATCACACTGACAGCAAATGTTACTTCCGATGCGCCGGAAGATGTACCTGTAAACGGATTAAAATGCCATGTCTGCAATCATATTTCTCCCCAGGCAAGTTTGTCTCTAGTGTGTCAGTGGTGCGGAACTTCCTTAGCTTCAGCGCCAACGGCTGTTTACTTTCCCAACGAAAAACCCTAGTTAAATCTTTGCACTAAATACAGAAGCCTGATGGAAATTCAATTAAGCTGGGAAGACCCCACTTCCGGGGAGTTATTTGAACCACGTTTATCTGCGCCGATCGCTTTTGGTAGAGAAGCAGGTCAAATTCCGCCAACGATTAACGATGAGCAAGTCTCGCCGATTATTCTTGCTAGTAAGCAAGTTTCACGCTTTCATGCCTTAATTACCGTCAATAACGGGCAACTAACCATTGAAGATCGTAGCGCCAACGGTACTTTAATAAATGGACTTCGCATCACGCAATCAAGTCGTCCCCTAAATAGTGGCGATACCATTAAACTAGGCGCTTACGAAATTACCGTTACTATTGAGTCGATGGTAAATAATGTTGAGGCGACAGAAGTTGTCCTCACCGACCCTTCGGCAACAGAATTTATAGTTCCGTCTTCAACCATTGTCTTTAATCCAGAAACAGACATTTTAGAAGCTCAAGCTAGTATCCCGCAGGAAATAAGCATTCCTGGTCGTGCTTTTCCCCCAGCGTGTTTTGCTGCTGAGAGAGTATCTATTGCCGATATAAATGCCGCCGGATTGCCTATTGAAGAAAGCGACTATGTAGGCTTGGGCGCGGGGATGGGTAGTTTTACTTGGGCTGATACAATGCGCTGCTTCGGCGTAAAAGCCGAGCAAATTGTGATTTTAGGGATTGAGAAAAAGCCCTACGGTCGCTATCAACGTTTATGCCAAAACTCGCAAATTCCCTCCCACGAACGGCTGCGCTCCGGTTCTGACTCTTGCCCAGACAATATTTGGGGTTGGCCGGGCTATGCTTGGCGAGAGTCGTTTAAAGAGTTTTTTAGAGGACAAGTTAGTTCGTCAATTAAGCATCTGTGGCAAGTATTTTCTGAGCCAGTGTTAGCCGATACTTATACGCCCAAATCCGGCGATGTATTTGCCTCGGTAGACCGAGAAGCGGCGCGAATTGGCTGGGAAAAAATGTTACGTTACGGTCGCTTTCGGGCAATTCGTAAAACTGAAGATGGGCGTTATGTTATTGCTTATTCTCGCACTCAAGGCGATCGCCAAGATCACCGCTTTTTAATTACTCGTTACATCCACATGGCTCCCGGCTATCCAGCAATTAAGTTTTTACCAGACTTGCAAGCCTACCGGGAAAAGTACCGCGATTTTAAATCAGTAGTCAATGCTTACGAAGAACACGAACACGTCTACAAGCAATTAATTAGCAAAGGTGGGAGCATTATTGTCAGAGGTAGAGGCATTGTTGCTTCTCGAATTATTCAGCGCGTATCAGAAATTCGCCGCCAAAACCCTAAAGTAACAGTTTTGCATTTAATGCGATCTCCCAAACCTGAAGGTAACAAATTTGGAGTCGCCCAACGTAAAACCGAAAATCAGTGGGAATTTCAGCCCTACAACTGGCCCAAAGGTACGTGGGGGGGTGATATGAAGAAACGCTTAGAAGAAGGCAGTCCCGTCGAACGCCAGCGCTTGCTCACCGATTGGGGCGGCACTACTACCGCCGACCGCTCCGACTGGAAGCAAATTGTTAGTAAAGGATTACAAGAAGGGTGGTATGCGATCGCATTTGGGAAAGTAAATAGAGTCGAGCAAGACGATCAAGGGCGTTTAGTTACTTACTTAGAAAGCAGCAATATCAAGGGCGAAAGCAAGCTCAATGCCGACTTTATTATCGACTCTACAGGACTTGAAGCCAAACCCTCAGAAAGTCCTTTTCTCAACGATTTAGTTACTCATTACAGCTTACCGCTCAACCCCCTCGGACGGCTTTCCGTCGCTAATGACTTTGAGCTTGTAGAGATGCGAAACGATCGCGCGCGGATGTATGCAGCCGGGGTAATGACTCTCGGCGGCCCCTATGCTCCCGTAGATACATTTTTAGGGTTGCAGTACGCGGCGCAGTGCGCGGCGGATGGTTTAGCGAGAAATCGCGCGCCAAAAGCAAGCCGTCTCAATGGTTTGGGTTCTTTCATTCAATGGATCAAGTGGGCAACTAATCAAACACCATGACACCTATTTTATTTGGACGTTGGCAAACTCGGATATTTCTCCTTGCTACAATTGGATTAATTGTCAGCTTACCTTTTGCTTTGGGCATTATTGGGCCCACTCCCGACGGTAATTTTCACCCGATTTTCTTTTGGGTAGTATTTTGGGTAGGGGTTTTAGGCTTGCTGTGGGACATCCTGTACAACTATTTGCAACAGTATTTGTGGGATCACGATTGGCCCGGTGCGTTTCAATTTTTTGCCTGCATTGCCGAAGGTATTGTTTTAGGGTTGCTACTTAAGTTTGTTGGCTTACCTTTTGTAGTCCGCGATGTATTTAACCTGCCTTGGTTTATCGTTCATTATACGGCGGTTTCTATAGTCGCTTATTTCTTATCTTGGACTGTTATGCGAATATTATTTCCCCGGTGGCGCTTTAGAGGCGGTAAATGGGTTTGAAAGTTTATTTTTGATCTTCTTTGTAGAGACGTTGCAGTGCAACGTCTTTATTTTTTCGCTGATATGTTAAGAAACCTTAACTATATTAAAGTTTTTAGACTTTTATGTGTAGAGCTGCAAGCAACCTGATAAATTTAATGTTATCAGTACATTTACTTAAAAGTCTTTTATGAAACCTACACAACAATCAACTAACTTAGGCTCCACAATAGCTATGGGCGTTGCAGTGGCTTTAACAAGTGTCAGTATTATTACAATCATGTCCGCTTTTTAGGACTAAATCAATCTAATAGTTTTAATATTACTTTACAATACCTTCTCATGAATGAGAAGGTATATTTTTTGGAGAAATCCAAGCATGATTAAAGACGCTGAAGTAAGTTGCGTCCGTGAGTATCTGTTCCGCAGGTACTTAACAAATTATGAATAGCAGCAAGGTTTTGTACTTGTTGCGTTTCGGTGGGGCTAGGTTTCCAAGGATTGGGATTATTGTAGGCATAGTAAGTTTCTACCCCATCAATACCTAATTGGGCTACAGCCGGGATCAAATCGAAGTGAGACTTCTTATAACGTGCTGGGTGAGCGAGGACTGCAAGCCCTCCCGCTTGGTGAATAGAATCAATAACATTCTCCGCTTGATAACCCTCTCCTTTGACAGCGCCTCTTTGCAAATAAGGTTGTAAGCTAGGGTGTGATGGTTCAAAGCCATAGCCCAGAATATGTACTTCAACATTCAAAATCCGGGCATTAATTTCTACCCCACTCCAAAGTTGTGGCGCGGGTTTGTCGGTTTGGGGGTGACTCCATTTCCAATCTTCTAAATAACGTTGCGCCGTTTTATAGCCTAAAATAGTATGGTGATCGGTAATGGCTAAAGCTTGTAAACCAATAGCAATAGCGCGATCTATTAATTCTTCCGGCTGAAATTTGCCATCAGAATATACCGTGTGCATATGAAAGTTAAACCTGTAAGGACAACTTTCAGCATCAATAGTTGTAAAAACTTGCTGCAAACATTGAATTGAAGTAGAAGTTCGGGCAAAATTCACCGCCATAACCGCCTCTGAAGGAATAAATACCTCCCTCTACTAGCTCTAACACTCTGCTTTTGAGCAAAGATTGGTGGGGTAATTAGCCGCCACCCAACAAGTGCATTGCAAACCTTTGTGGCAAAGGCTAAATACAAATAACTAAGTTATCTGAAAACGCGAAGTCAAGTATTAGGGTAAAGGTTTATATATTTTAATAACTATATCTATTCTAAGAGGTTTCGTAAGCAACTTCTGAGGATAGATGCAAAAAATTGTCAGCCCCAATACTCTGCTCTCGTTATAGGGAGGAGTTTTAAGCTAAATAAAAATATGAAAATATTAGTATTAAACGCAGGTTCTAGCAGTCAAAAAAGTTGTTTGTATCAAATAGACGATAATTTACCAGATTTGCCTTTAAAGCCATTATGGTCAGCAAAAATTGACTGGACTTACTCCAAAGGGATAGCAAAGCTTAAAGTTAAAAGTAATAAAGGAGAATTGATAGAAGAATTATCAAGTAGCGATCGCATGGCGGTAATGTCTTGTCTGCTCGATAGTTTATACAAAGGCGAGACGCAAGTAATTGATAATTTATCAGAAATTAATATTGTCGGTCATCGGGTAGTACACGGCGGCGAACATTACCGAGAAGCTACGATAATTACACAAGCAGTAATTGATGCAATTTCTCGTCTTGCTAGTTTTGCACCTGTCCACAATCCGGTTAATTTAGAAGGAATTACCGCTATTGAACAAATATTACCCGATGTGCCGCAAGTAGCAGTATTTGATACAGCTTTTCATAGCCAATTACCAGCAATGGCGGCGGTTTATCCAATACCTTATGTATTTTTTGAGCAAGGTATTCGCCGCTATGGGTTTCACGGGATTAATCATGAATATTGCGCCCATCGTACTGCTCAATTGTTGAATAAAGATATAGAGTCATTGCGATTAATTACTTGTCATTTGGGTAATGGCTGCTCAATTGCGGCGATTCGCGGTGGAATTAGTATTGATACAACAATGGGGTTTACGCCTTTAGATGGGTTAATGATGGGTAGCCGCTCCGGTAGTGTCGATCCAGGGATTTTAATTCATCTACTGCGACAAGGTTATGACGCGGATAAGTTAGACGAAATGCTAAATATTGCTTCTGGATTAAAGGGTATTTCTGGTTTGTCTAACGATATGCGCCAGATTATTACAGCTAAAAAAGATAATTATCGCGCGGGGTTAGCTTTTGATATGTACGTGAAGTCGCTTTGTCAGCATATAGGCGCTATGTTAGTTACTTTAGGGGGCGTAGACGCGATCGCATTTACGGGCGGTGTGGGAGAATATCAGCCGCCGATAAGAGCCGCCGCTTGCGAAGCACTGGCATTTATGGGCATAAAAATTGACCCTGATAAAAATGCCGATTCGCCAATTGATACAGATATCGCTACCAATGATTCTAATGCAAGGGTTTTAGTTATTGAAGCTCAAGAAGATTGGGCGATCGCAAGTCAATGTTGGCAACTAGCTAAAGGGCAATAAATTATAGTTATTACCGATGCTTTCATTGTTTCTAACCACTATCTAAGCAGCACGGAAAAGATAATTGCTAGGCTATTTACTAACGTTGCCAAAATAAACTCATGTGTACTCAAGAGTTGTTAAAGCTAGAGTTGTTTCAAGTATTGCCCCCAGAACGGCTAAATTGGGTGTGCGATCACGCTGAAGCTATTGACTTGAAAGCGCAAGAAGTATTAGTCCGCGAAGGTGACGCAGCGCTAGGCTTTTTGATTTTGACCAAGGGACGAATTGGGGTAACTCGCTACAGTGACGGTGTGGAAATGCCCATCGGACAGCACGAAGCACCAGCATTTTTTGGCGAAACGCAGATTCTTACAGGTGAAGTTGTCCCTGTGACGCTGCGAAGTTTTACTGATTGTCGGTTGTATCGACTCAAAGAGGAGGATTTTTTAAGCTTATTGCACGAGTGTCGCGCCTTTGAAAAAATTATCTTTCAAACTGTAACAGTGAGATCGCGCGGTTTAGAATCTTTTATCCGCAGCCGAGAAAAAATGGCAGCATTGGGAACTTTGGCGGCGGGACTTGCTCACGAACTCAACAACCCCGCCGCCGCCCTTGTCCGCGCCCTTAAAGACGTAACTCCGGCTTTGATCGAGTTGCAACGCATGAATTTGGTAACAGGACAAGCAGGGCTTAGGGAAGCAGAAATTGAGCAATGGATCGGGGAGCGCGATCGCGGTTATGAGGCAATTGTTAATAAGCTTGTCGATCCTGTAACAATAGGAGATCGTGAAGATGAGCTTTTAACTTGGCTTGAAGACTACGGGATTGAAGATGCTTGGAATTTGGCAACACCTTTAGCGGAGGCGGGAGTTGAGATTAAAACTTTAGAACAATTAACTTCTCCTTGGCGCAACGACTCTGGCGAACTGCGAGAAATGGGCGTGCGTTGGTTGGGGTTATCCTTTGAAGTCATGTCAACAATTAAAGGCGGTTTACGCAGTGCAGAACGAATTTCTGAACTGGTGCAGTCGATGAAATCTTACTCTTATCTCGACCAAGGAGCGCAACAACTTGTAGATGTACATCAAGGAATTGAAGATACAATTCGGCTGTTTTCCGGCAAGTTAAAACAAGGCATTACAGTAAAAAGGTCGTATGACGACACAGTTCCCCAAATTTTGGTGTATGGGAGTGAACTAAATCAAGTATGGACAAATCTAATTGATAATGCCATTGATGCTATGGATAACAAAGGTATTCTCGAACTAACAACCAAAAATAAAGGCGATCGCCTAGTTGTAACTATTACCGATTCAGGATCGGGAATTTCGGTGGAGATGCGATCGCGGATTTTTGAGCCATTTTTTACTACAAAACCCGTAGGTAAAGGTACAGGACTAGGTTTAGATATGGTACGGCGCATTGTCGAAAATCGACATCATGGTTCAATTTCTCTAGACTCTAACCCTGGTAGAACTACCTTTAGCGTGTGTCTGCCTTTGCATTAATAAATTTAGCTTGACACTTTTACTTAAAATTTATTAATATCAAGTTAACGTTAACGTCAATGTTGTTGACGAAGTAAAGTGACTGACAAAATGCGGATTGGAGAACTATCACAAATTGCTGGGGTAACTCCTCGAACAATTCGCTACTACGAAAACTTAGGGCTATTAAGTCCTAACGAGCGGGAAGGTAAGGGCTTTAGATATTACAGCCAAACTGAGCTTGCCAAACTGCAAAAAATTGATTGTTTAAAGTCATTAGGGCTGACACTAGAAGAAATTACCACCTTTATTGACTTGTATTTTCAAGATTCTACAGATATAAGAGGTAAACAAAAGGTACTAGAAATCCTGCAATTTCATCTCAAAGAAACCGATGAAAAGATTGCCGCCTTAGAAGATTTTCGCTCAGACTTAAAAGCAAATATCTTAAAAATTCAACAGCAAATTCAAGAACTTAGCAGCCAGTAATTTTTTTAAAAGCAAATTGACGTTAACGTTAAGATTAACAAAAGGTAAAGGATCAATGAAGGCATTTGAGATTCAAAATAGCTTTGGGTTAGATGCTCTAAAGCTAATAGAACGACCCGATCCGAGTCCAAGATACGGACAAGTGTTAATTAAATTGCGGGTAGTTTCCTTAAATTACCGAGATTTGATGGTAGTAAAGGGTTTATACAATCCCAACATACCTTTGCCTTTAATTTCTTTTTCGGACGAGGTAGGGGAAGTTGTAGCGCTGGGTGAAGGAGTAACGCGAAAAGTAGGCGATCGCGTAGCGGGGATATTTTTTCAGGAGAAGTGGGCGGCGCGGGAACTTTGAACGAGTCATTAAAAGCGGTTAATTATGGCGGACAAATTAGTTTAATTGGCGTTTTGACAAGTGGGAAAGGTGAAATTAGTACCGGAGCCATTTTGATGAAAAACGTGAGAGTGCAGGGCATTTATGTAGGCTCTAGAGAGATGTTTGAGGATATGAATAGAGCGATCGCCTTGCACAAAATTCGTCCAATATGCGACCGCGTATTTCCTTTAGAGTCTGTTAGATACGCCTTGAAATATATGGAAACTGGCGCGCACTTCGGCAAAATTTGTATTCAACTTTAATAGGAGAAAATCAATGCAACAACGTAAACTAGGCAACCAAGGATTAACCGTATCTGAACTAGGACTTGGATGTATGGGAATGTCAGAGTTTTACGGAAAGGGAGACGAAACCGAATCAATAGCGACAATTCACCGGGCTTTGGAACTAGGAGTAACCTTTTTAGATACAGCAGATATGTATGGAAGGGGTGAAAACGAGGAACTGGTAGGGAGAGCGATCGCGCAGCATCGAGAGCAAGTAATAATAGCAACAAAATTCGGCATCCAGCGCGGCGAAGACAATAGTTTTAGGGGAATTAGCGGTAGTCCTGAGTACGTCCGCAGCGCTTGCGAAGCATCCTTGAAACGGTTGAATACTGATTATATAGACTTGTATTACCAACACCGAGTAGATCCCAAAGTGCCGATAGAGGAAACCGTAGGGGCAATGGCGGAACTTGTACAGCAAGGAAAAGTACGTTACATCGGCTTATCGGAAGCCAGCGCCGCCACAATTAGACGGGCTGCAAAGGTACATCCAATTAGTGCATTGCAGTCTGAGTATTCGTTATGGAGTAGAGATATAGAAGATGAAATTATCCCAACAATTGCGAAATTGGGAATTGGGTTAGTAGCTTATAGTCCGTTAGGGAGAGGATTCCTGTCAGGAACAGTTACGAAAGTGGATGATTTAGCCGCCGATGACTACCGGAGAAATTCGCCCAGATTTCAGGGAGAAAACTTCGACAAAAACTTGCAATTAGTAGAACGAGTAAAAGAGATAGCTAGTTCAAAAGGAGTAACCCCAGGACAACTAGCATTAGCGTGGTTGCTGGCAAAAAGTGATGAGATTATTCCCATTCCCGGAACAAAACGCCGAACTTATTTAGAAGAAAACGTAGCCACCACTGAAATTAAACTTACAGAAGGCGAGTTGCAGAATTTAGAAGAAGTAGCACCAAAAAATAGTGTAATGGGCGATCGCTACTCAGACATGAGCGCAGTAAACGGCTAAACCCTTAAAACCAGACTTACCAAAAACTTGTTGATGTACCGAGAAAGAGGTCTATTGCCGAAAGCTACCGTACCCCAAGAAAAGACCCTTTTGCAGGGGGTTTGGGGGAGGTAAGCCGTCCCCCAATGGGGGGTCTGCCCCCCAAACCCCCCATATTCGGTTTTTCTTAAGACAAGCCTAATAAAACAAAGATCCCAACCAGAAAAAGAACAATGACACACCTATTCGCTCCTTACCAAATCGAAGACATCACCCTCCGCAACCGCATCGGAGTTTCCCCAATGTGCCAATACAGTTCTATTGACGGCGTAGCAACCGATTGGCACTTAGTAAACCTAGGTTCTCGCGCCGTAGGCGGAGCGGGACTAATCATCGCCGAAGCCACCGCCGTAGAACCAAGAGGGAGAATATCCCCAAAAGACGCAGGAATCTGGGCAGACAAACACATAGAACCACTGTACCGCATCAATAAATTTGTTAAAGACCAAGGAGCCGTACCAGCAATTCAAATCGCTCACGCCGGGAGAAAAGCCAGCACCGCCCTCAAGAAGGCAGCCAATCGCTCAAAGACGACGAAGGCTGGGAAACCATCGCCCCAGTGCGATCGCCATTGGAGATGAAGTATAGCGTACTCCAAAAGAAATGACTCGCGAAGATATTAAAGACGTACAAAACGCCTTTCGTGCCTCCACCGTGCGGAGTTTAGAAGCAGGCTACGAGTGGTTAGAACTGCATTTCGCGCACGGCTACTTGGGACACAGCTTTTACTCACCGCTATCAAGCAAACGCACCGACGAATACGGCGGTAGTTTTGAAAACAGAATTCAGTTTATTATCGAAACTACCCGCGCCGCCAGAGAAGTTTGGCCCGAAAGATTGCCATTTACCGCAAGGTTATCTTGTTCCGATTGGGTAGAAGGTGCTGGACAATAGAAGACTCGGTAGAACTATCTAAAAAGCTCAAAGCCGAAGGCGTAGACTTAATTGATTGCAGTTCCGGCTTTAACACTCCCGACTACAAAAACTATCCTTTTGGACCCGATTGGCAAGTACCTTTTGCTGAAAAAGTCCGCACCCAAGCCCAAATAGCCACCGCCGCCGTAGGTTCGATTATTGAAGCCACCCAGGCTGAGCAAATTGTGCAAAACCAGCAGGCGGATAGTGTACTTTTAGCAACTCAAATGCTCCGCGATCCTTATTAGTCATACCATGCAGCTTTAAAACTGCAACCCAAAGATACAGCTAAAGCTATATTACCCGTTCAATACGGAGGTAGAGTGTAAAGCCAGATTGTTGGCAATACAACCACTATTGCCAACAATTTTTTCCCTATAAATTCCATCTTGAGGAAGTATCTTGCATGAAAGGATGTTGAATTGCTAATTATCTGTAAAGATCGTAGTGTGTGGCGCAAACTTAAAAATTGTCAATTTCTATCTTTTAAAATCTTCCTTCTCGCACCTACGAACTAAACTAATATGCACTCGAACTCCTTAAAAGTATTTGACAGTCTACCAATAACTTTAGAGCCAATACCAAAAGATCCTATTGACATCCAACCTAATACCGACTTTCTGCAACCTACGCCCAGCGCCAATATTGAAAATGCTCCCTATTCAGGACAGCGTTGCATCCTATTACCTAGCCAGAAAATAGACGCTCTTAGACAAACCTTTGAAAAACACCAACACCAGCGCCAGTTAGTAATTCTCCAAGATTTTCCCGATCCTGACGCTCTATCCTGCGCTTGGGCGTATCAACTAATCGCCGAGCAATACGATATTCAGTGCGATATTGTTTATGCAGGTACTTTGAGCCATCAAGAAAATATTGCCTTAGTAAAACTTACAGGTTTACCCGCCCAACGGTGGACGCTACAAAACGCTAAAAGCAAAGACTTATCGGTTTATAGTGGTTATGCGCTCATTGATAACCAGGGAACAACCAGCCAATTAATGCCCTTAGTGCAAGAAGCGCAAATTCCTTTAGTAGTATTAGTAGATCACCATAGTTTGCAAGGCGAACTAAAAGCAGAGTTTAGCGACTTGCGCCCCTCAATTAGAGCTACTGCAACGATTTTTACTCAATACTTACAAGCTGGATTGCTGACTTTAGACAATAGTATAAGCAATCATGTTAAATGTGCTACAGCTTTAATGCACGGTTTGCGCTCAGATACTAATCGATTAATGCAAGCGCAAGAAGAAGATTTTTTAGCCGCAGGTTATTTAAGTAGGTTTTATGACTCTCAATTGCTTAACGCCGTACTCCAAGCAAATCGCTCTAAACGAGTAATGGATGTAATTGAGCGCAGTTTGAAAAATCGGATTGTGCAAAATAACTTTTCTATTGCTGGAGTTGGTTACTTACGCTACGAAGACCGCGATGCAATTCCCCAAGCGGCGGACTTTTTAGTTACTGAAGAAAACGTCCACACGGCGGTAGTTTTTGGGATTGTTCACGATGAAGATGAGGAATTAGAAGTCGTAATTGGTTCTTTGCGAACTACTAAGCTAACCCTCGATCCTGATGAATTTATCAAAGAAGCTTTTGGACAAGACAGTCAAGGGCGCTTTTTTGGGGGTGGACGTACTGGCGCTGGCGGGTTTGAAATTCCGATGGGTTTTTTGTCCGGCTTTAATGAAAATTCTGCCTATGCCCGGATGAAGTGGGAAGTGTTTGACGCTCAAATTAAGCAAAAACTTTTGCGGTTAGTTAGTCCCAGAGATAACCCCATTCAAACCGAGTAAATGGAACTGTACTTAATTCGTCATGGTATAGCCCAAGCAAGAGACTTGGCAATTACTGATGACGATCGCACTTTAACAAAAGTCGGGCAAGATAAAACAAAAGAAGTAGCTAAACGCTTGTATAACTTGGGTTTGCGCTTTGATCTAATTTTGACAAGTCCCCTTGTGCGATCGCATCAAACAGCAGAAATTTTCACAGTGCAACTATCTAGCCAATTGCAAGTATCTACCGAACTTGCGCCTAATGGAAACATTCATGCTTGGCTCAATTGGCTAGAACAACAAAACTATCCACCTAATAGCAAATTAGCCCTAATTGGTCATCAACCAAACTTGGGAGAATGGGCATCAATGCTTGTTTGGGGTGAAGCTAAGGAAGCATTAATTTTAAAAAAAGCTGGAATTATTGGTATAAATTTACCAACTATGCGATCGCCTATCGGTCAAAGTCAAATGTTTTTGCTGATACCACCTAAATTTCTGGTTGCTAATTAAATACAGGAATTTTAATGTAGAGACGTTGCACTGCAACGTCTCTACAGGTTTTTAAACTCATTTATCTAAATTAATCTGCAACAACGGTGTAGTAGTTGTATTCTCTACTGTAGCCGCTTGACTGGGGGCTTGAGTACGCTGCTGTTGCTTTTTTCTAAACTCCGTCGCTGCATCATTTAAACTTTGATTTTTATCAGTGTTAAATTCCTCAGCGCTGCGAGAATTTCCTAGTTGAGCGCGATGAATCAAGTCAAACAAGCTTCCTGTCGGATTATCATTTCTAGAGGAAAAAGGATCGCCCTGTTGGGGTTGAAAGTCTTGTAAAGGATTGACATCTGTAGATTGCGCTTTTGCTAATTGGGGAATTAGTAAGGAAAAAAGGCTCATAGAGGCTAAGGTTGTAAAAATGAACTTTTGGGGTGATTTAACTGTAATTTTCATAGGTTTTTAGAAGGTTGTTAAGAAAGTGATTTCTTTAATAGAGGTTGAATGCTAATTAACGCTACAAAACTAAAGCCTAACAAAACTAGCATCGCCCCGCCAAAGCTAACCGCGCCCCAAGGAGCTTGCATTACTATACTAGCCAAAGACCAATCGCTATTTAGATATAAGTAACGAATCGGCTCAATGGCATAACTCAGGGGGTTCAAACTTGCGACTACCTGCAACCATTGAGGCATAAAGGATAAAGGCGCAAGGGCGGTACTGGCAAATAATAAAGGTAAATTCGTTACAAAAATAACAGCAATTAGTTCAATATGTCCGGGTAAAGCAAAAGCTAACCCTAAGCTAATCGCCGTCACCCCTAGAGCTAGTAAAAAGACAATTAAGGCGATCGCACTTAACCCAGCTATATTCGGCAAACCCGCCCCCAACAAGGCTGCTGCACCAACAATTACCGCCGCTTGTAATAAGCTTTGACTAACAATAAATAAAGCTGAAGCCAGAACAATTGAGTACCTAGAAGCAAGTGGCGCAACTAATAGACGGTTTAAAAAGCCAAATTCGCGGTCAAACATTATAGGCAAACCCGCGTTTAAAGCCCCTGCAAAAGCCGTAAACACAATTACCCCCGCACCGAGAAATTGCCCGTAACTGTGACTATTACCAAATAATCCCGATGGTGCGTTTTGAAATAGCGCCCCAAATAAAACCAGCCACATTACAGGCTGAATAATTCCAGCCACTAAAGTTGATGGGCGACGCTGCAATTGAATAAATAAGCGCCGAGTTAAAGCTAAAGTTTCTTGAACCAAATCCGCCAACCCGTTACGGCTAGAAGTGTCTATTTGATAAAATGCTCCTGGTTGAGCAATTGTTTGAGGTTTGGGAGGTGTAATCGTACTACTCATTTTTATTTATCTCTTTACGTTGGAAAAACTTTTATCATCTACTTCATATTTTGCTTGCGCTCTGCCTTTAAATCCCGACTACCAGCCGCCGCAAGCTCTGCATCCATCAACGTGCGCCCCGTAGCAGCTAAGTAGACATCATCTAAACTTGGGCGCGACTGGGCAATGCCAAAAGTAGGTAAACCCGCCTCAATCAGCGATTTTTGAATGCTACTTAGCGCGTCCGATTGAGGTGTAACCACTAGGTTTAAGGAATTACCTTGAGCGCTATTAATTATTACTTCTTGCACAAAAGGCAAAGCTTGCAATAAATCCTTAGCTTTTTCAGCTTCAGGATTTGAGGAAAACTCTCGGATGCGGAGGGTTATGCGATCGCCTCCTAATTTATCTTTTAACTCTGTGGGCGTTCCTGCCGCAATCACTACACCGCGATCGATAATGGCTACTTTGTCGGCTAAAGCGTCAATTTCTTCTAAATAGTGACTGGTAATTAATACTGTAGTTCCGGCGGCTTTGAGTTGGCGCAAAAAGTCCCACACTACAAAACGGCTTTCAATATCTAATCCTACAGTGGGTTCATCCAATACTAAAACATCGGGGGCGTGAAGCAATCCGGCGGCTAAATCTATCCGCTTTTTTACTCCACCAGAATAAGTACCAGTACGTTTATCTGCCCATTCCGCTAAACCTAATAAGCCAATTACGTCATTAATGCGCCCTTTGGCGGCATTATTGGGCAAATGATACAGCGATGCTTGCAACTGCAAGAGTTCTCGCCCTGTGAGTACCTTATCTAAAGCTACTTCTTGAGCTACATAACCTAATTTTTGTCGGGCAATTCTCGGATAATCGACAACGGAAACACCTGATACTTCAACCTTTCCTGCGTCTGGGGTAGATAAAGTACACAATACGCGCAAAGTCGTCGTTTTTCCGGCTCCATTTGGCCCTAAAAGCCCAAATATTTCCCCTGGCTCAATTTGCAATGAAACATTTTTAACTGCTTCTACCGAGCCATAGCTTTTTTGTAAGTTTTCAATTAAAACGGCGGGAGCCATCAGCTTTTCTCCCCAAATATACATTTCTAAACAATTTCTATTTTAACGATCAAAGAGATTAGAGGTGCGACTTCTCATGACGAATTTAGATTTAGGATCGGGGCAACGGCATAAACAATTGGTGACTTATTTGACTATTTTTACATTCTATTGATAGGTCTGTGGGCTATCTTAGTTTGGGTTAAAATGGAACGATTAGTAACATATCTCGAATGAGTGAAACCGTCTACATCGAAACCAGTATAGTTGGTTACTTGACAGCTAGACCTAATAACAACTCGCGACTCATGGCAAACTTGGAGATTACCCAGGAATGGTGGAACACTCGCCGAGAACAATTTGCTCTTTACATCTCCCAAGTGGTGTTAGAAGAAGTGGCTAGAGGAGATGCGGAGATAGCAAGTAAGCGGATGGATATCTTGCGTGACTTTCCATTGCTTGAAGTCAACCAAAGCGTTCAAAGTCTAGCAACTCTGTTTCTTGGAAAAACTAATCTTCCTGCTAAAGCTAGTGATGATGCGCTTCATATTGCAGTAGCGACATTTTACGGGCTAGATTATCTTCTAACTTGGAACTGCAAACATATTGCTAACGCTCAAATTCAAAAGAAACTCGCTCAAATTAGTATTGAAGCAGGGTATGAGTTGCCGACTATTTGTACACCCTATGAACTAATGGGATAGCTATGTGGAAAGATGAAGTTCTTGAGGAAATTTACATAATTCGAGAAGAACACGCCAAGTTTTTTAACTATGATTTGCAGGCAATTTGCGATGATCTGCGGAAAAAGCAAGCGAATAACGGCAGACAGATGATTTCAGCGCCGCTCAAGTCTCGCGGTCAGTTGCATAACAAATCTTTGAAGCCGTCCTTGTAGAGGTTATTGGGATTTCCCAAGTTTAATAGCTACGGTCAAAGCTGAACTAAAATAGTTTTTGCTCCCCAATATTTGAAAGTTACATTTTGATTAAGCGATCGCACTTCTAAATTAAAAGCGCGATCGCATCTCTACTTACAAACCCGTTGCTACAGCGTTAACTATGGTTCGAGTAAAAGGTAATGAGTCAACAATCATCGCCGCGCAAAGAGCCATCATGTAGATAATTGAGTAAAAAAACAAACTTCTAGCTAATTCTTTACTATCTGGTTCACGCCCAAGCGCCCAAGCTTTTTTGATAAAAATAGTTGCCAAAAGTGCCGCCAAAGCGCCGTAAACTATCCCAGAAACATTTAAGGGGTAGATAAGCAAAAACGTAGAAGGGATGAGAACTAAGGTATAAAGCCAAATTTGCTTAGTAGTAGCTTCATTACCCGCAACTACAGGAAGCATTGGTACGCCCACTTTGGCATAGTCATCGCGAATCATTAAAGCCAGCGCCCAGAAATGGGGCGGAGTCCACAAAAACACGATCGCAAATATTACCCAAGCCGCCCAACTCAATGTGCCTGTAACCGCCGCCCAACCTACCAGTGCTGGTATTGCCCCCGCAGCGCCACCAATAACAATGTTTTGGCTGGTATGGCGTTTGAGCAAATGGGTGTAAATAGCCACATAGAAGACGATGCCAGACATCGCTAATAAAGCGCTCAGCAAGTTAGCAAAGACGGTTAATAGAGTGAAAGAGAGAATGGTAAGAGCGATTGCAAATATCAACGCATCGCGCGGCTGTACTTTACCTGATGGCAAAGGACGATGGCGAGTACGTTCCATAGCATAATCAATATCGCGATCGTAAATGCAATTAATTGTTTGGGCTGCCGCCGCAGCTAATGTACCACCACTAAGAGTTACTAACAGCAATAGAGGATCTACTTGTCCAGAGCTTGCAATCCACATACTACTAGCGGTCGTAATTAACAATAGCGGGATAATTCTCGGCTTTGTCAACTGGTAGTAACTGCGAACAACTTCGGCAAAATTTTCATGGCGGCGAGAAATGCTAGTCCCGATCATGCTTACACTCAATCCTTAATCATTGAAACAACAAATATCTAAATTAGCGTGCTGCTAAAAAAGCGCGAAGCCCGGTTATGGGCGCACTAGCGCTATCGCGCCATCCCAAAACTGTAAAAATAACAAGAGAGCCTAGTAATGCTGCTCCTACAGCTTGATGAGCTACAGTAAGCGGCTCTATTTGCAGGTGTAAGCGCAAGGTAGCAATCCCTAACAAAATTTGCAATAGTAATAACCCACCCGTCATATTAGCCAACAGCCGTAAAGTGGGGTGCAAAGCCGGAGTCCGCCAAGACATCCACACTACAGCAATAATTGCCAAACTAGGCAATACTACAAAGCCGATATGACTGTACATAACACTGCATAAAGCTTTAACTGTCAAACACTGATGCAGCGCCCACCGCGACGCAACCAACGCGCCAAGCAAGCTTTGCAAATACACCAAAATCGCCGCCGTTAAGCCCAGCCAAGGCAATTTACCCGCCGTTCCTGTTCCCTGATACGGAGTCAGCGCCGTACCCATAACTAACAGGGTGCTAAAAAATAATAATGCCGTGCCTAGATGAGCCGTTACGATATCAAAACGTAGTAATTGCGTAACTGTTAAGCCACCGAGTACGCCTTGAAACATAATTAAACCTAAAGCAAAAGTAGCCGCCCAAGGTAGCCAACCGGGTAATTGACGGCGATTCCACCAACAAATAACGCTTAAAGAAAGCGCGCCAACTCCAATTAGCGCCGCATCTAAGCGATGAAACCACTCTAAAAATACTTGCAGATTCATTTGCGCTCTTGGTACGAGCGTACCGTAACACAACGGCCAATCAGGACAAGCCAAACCTGCATTCATCACGCGGGTAGTGCTACCAATTGCCATCAAAATTAGAGTAGCAATACACAGTTTCCATACCCAGCGCCGAATTCGATCTTGAGGCGCTGAATGTTTCTGCGCCTTAGCGCTGGTTTGCGGAACAATAAATTCTGTCATGGACGATACCTTATGCCCATCTGTATAAGCCATTAAAGTTTACGTTCTTGTGAGTGCTGGCTTTCTTCCACCCTAGCGCATAGTCTTTAGACAGAAAAATTTATTCCGGCTTAGACTAACTCCAAAGCTTTTCTTTACAACTATTGGGGATTTTTTTATTTGATGTTTACCTAGGTAAACATTACAATATTTACGTTTCTTAACAATAGCTCAAAGCAAGAGTTAGTAGGAAGGGTAAAAAAAAAGAGCAGCGATCCTAAAGAAAATCAGGAGAAAGTATTGTAACTAACTCATTAAGCCGATTAGCTGCATTAACGTGGTAGGTGAGTAAGACTAGAAATAGTAATAAATTCATAAACATAAACAGACCCGTGAAAATCCCAGGTTCTATTTGGACTTTACTAATCGGTATCGTACTGACCTTATTCAGCCTTTGGTACGGTCAAAATCATGGACTACTGCCAGTTGCTGCCACCGATGAAGCTGTACTGGTAGACGGTTTGTTTAATACGATGATGACGGTATCCATCGGGCTATTTTTGCTAGTGGAAGGCATTTTAATTTATTCAGCGTTTAAGTTTCGCCATCGTCAGGGTGACAACACCGACGCAGCACCAGTATTTGGCAACGTACCTTTAGAAATTCTCTGGACGGCTATACCAGCAATTGTTGTGCTAGGAATTTCAATTTATAGTTTTGATGTTTACAACTCTATTGGTGGGTTCGATCCTCACGATATGCACGGAGCGAATCCGCCTCAAGCGGTGAAAATGCCCGGAAGTGCGATCGCAGCAACTTTGAGCGACAGCAATATTGCTCAAGCGCCGAACCTCAATCAGCAAAAGTCTGACGCGGCGATGCAAGACCCAGCAACGGCGGCTGTCCGCAATGCTGACCAAATTCCCCAAAAAAATGATGCCCCAGGTTTAGGGATTGTTTCGCCAACTCTTGGCGCAAGCAAGAATGCAGAAGGTAACTCACCAGAATTTGCAGTAAACATTACTGCGATGCAATACGCTTGGATTTTTACTTATCCTGATACGGGAATTGTTGCTAGCGAACTGCACGTACCAACAGGGCGACAAGTAGTCGCCAACATGACCGCCAACGATGTAATTCATGCGTTTTGGGTTCCAGAATTTCGTTTAAAGCAAGATGTGATCCCCGGTCGTCAAACCACCGTTCGTTTTACTCCCCGGACTGAAGGCACTTATCCTTTAATTTGTGCGGAATTATGCGGCCCCTATCATGGTGCAATGAATACAAAAGTAATTGTAGAACCGCAACAAGCTTTTGATCAGTGGGTACAAGAGCAACAAGTAGCCCAAGCTGATACATTGAATAGTGCGATCGCGCTTAGTCCTACAGACAAATCACCCAACGACTTTCTAGCACCTTATACTAGCGACTTGGGTATCAATTCCCAGATGCTAAACCAAGTTTCTAGCCATCACCATTAAGAAAAATTTGCCCTAAATCTCTTTCCCTAATTTCTATGACTCAAGCACAGTTACAAGAAAGAGCTAATATCCCCGCTCATAACGACGATCCCGCTAATAGAAATTGGCGCGTTTTCTTTACCTTCAATACCGACCACAAAGTAATTGGCATTCAGTACATTGTTACAACGTTTGTTTTTTACTGTATTGGTGGAGTTTTGGCGGATTTAGTTCGCACCGAACTAAAAACTCCAGACCTTGATTTTGTCAGCGCCGAAGTGTACAACAGCTTGTTTACACTCCACGCCACAGTAATGATTTTTCTGTGGATTGTTCCGGCGGGAGCAGGATTTGCCAACTACTTGATCCCGCTCATGATTGGGGCTAGAGATATGGCATTTCCAAAGTTAAACGCTGTAGCTTTTTGGATGATTCCTCCGGCGGGATTATTGCTAATGGCGAGTTTAGCTATTGGCGATGCGCCCGACGCGGGTTGGACTTCTTACCCACCTTTGAGCCTAGTAACAGGACAAGTAGGCGAAGGCATCTGGATTATGAGCTTGCTACTATTGGGGACATCCTCAATTTTGGGCGCGTTAAACTTCCTAGTTACTTTGCTGAAAATGCGGACACCAGGAATGGGAGTGTTTCAAATGCCCTTATTTTGTTGGGCAATGTTTTCTACTTCTGCCTTAGTTTTGGTGTCAACTCCGGTACTAGCAGGCGCTTTAATCTTGTTAGCCTTTGACTTGCTGGCGGGGACGATGTTTTTTAACCCGACTGGTGGCGGCGACCCGGTAGTATACCAACATATGTTTTGGTTCTACTCTCACCCCGCCGTTTACATCATGATTTTGCCATTTTTTGGGGTAATTTCTGAAGTTATACCAGTACACGCGCGTAAACCCGTATTTGGCTACAAAGCGATCGCCTATTCTAGTTTAGCAATTAGCTTTTTGGGCTTAATTGTCTGGGCGCACCATATGTTTACTAGCGGTATCCCTGGCTGGTTGCGGATGTTTTTCATGATTACAACCATGGTTATCGCCGTACCTACAGGAATCAAAGTATTTAGCTGGTTAGCAACTCTATGGGGCGGCAAACTGCGCTTAAATAGTGCTTTATTGTTTGCAATGGGTTTTGTAGGAACCTTTGTAGTTGGTGGAATTAGTGGCGTAATGTTAGCGTCTGTACCGTTTGATATCCACGTCCACGATACTTATTTTGTAGTAGCTCACCTGCACTATGTACTGTTTGGCGGTAGTGTACTAGGCATCTTTTCGGGCTATTACCACTGGTTTCCCAAGGTAACAGGGCGGATGATTAACGAATTTTGGGGTAAAGTTCATTTTGCCCTAACAATCGTCGGTCTTAACCTTGCCTTTTTACCGATGCACAAATTAGGCATGATGGGCATGAACCGCAGAATTGCCATGTACGATCCTAAGTTCGAGACGCTGAACTTTATTTGTACAATGGGCGCGTACTTGCTGGCAATTTCGACTTTCCCCTTCATAATCAATGCAATTTGGAGTTGGCATTACGGGCCAAAAGCTGGCGATAATCCTTGGGAAGCCTTAACCTTGGAATGGATGACAACTTCACCCCCGGCTATTGAAAATTTTGATAAATTGCCTGTATTAGCAACCGGCCCTTACGACTACGGTATGAATAACAAAAAAGCCGTAGACGTACCGTTAGCCGATGAGCGAGAGCCAGTCTTAGCGGCGGGACCAACCTCCGTACTACGAGCCGAGCCTGACCCCTCTGTTGCTGCAAATCCAGAAGACCGCAAATAAATAAAGGCTAAAAGATGATGTTTCCTTAAAAACTCATCTTTTAGCTTTTGACTTAATTACTTTATTCTGTAAAAGATTCATGCAAACTCAAACTATAGATCCAGCTAAGACGGCGCTCAACCATCACCCTACGGCGGAAGTAGCAGGTCATCATGAAGAACATCCTGACCACCGCATTTTTGGCTTAATTGTATTTTTAGTCGCAGAAGGGATGATTTTTCTGGGAATGTTTGGCGCTTACCTAGCTTTTCGGTCTGTATTACCTAGTTGGCCACCGGAAGGAACACCCCGGCTAGAATTGTTGCTACCCGGAGTCAACACTGTCTTGCTAATTTCTAGCAGCTTTGTCATGCACAATGCTGATGTGGCGGTGAAGAAAAAAGACGTTAAAGGAATGCAAAAATGGTTGGCGATTACCGCCGCTATGGGAGCAATTTTCTTAGTTGGGCAACTTTACGAGTACAGCCATTTAGAATTTACTTTAACAACAAACTTGTTTGCTAGTGCCTTTTACGTGCTAACAGGTTTTCACGGATTGCACGTATTTATCGGAGTTACAGCAATTGTTGCCGTATTGTGGCGCAGTCGCACTGCTGGACATTACAGCAGCGAAAAGCACTTTGGCGTAGAAGCTGCCGAAATTTACTGGCACTTTGTAGACATAGTTTGGATTATTTTGTTTGGGTTGTTGTACTTGCTTTAAGTTTTTTACTAGCCATAACAAAAGCCTCCAACTGGAGGCTTTTTTAAATGCGCGATTACTTTTTATAGTAATTATTAGGTTAAAGGCGATCGCTTGAATACTTCAAGGTCTATTAACGAATTTTTCCGTATAGTGAGAAAATAAGATGGAAAGCTAATATAATCTCCATGCCCAGGAAGATTCGAGAGTTAAAATCTCAGATTGCGCGTGAAGGATTTATTTACTTGCCCAAACGTGGCAAAGGTAGCCATGAGCGTTGGCAGCATCCTCTACTAGGAAAAACACTGACAATCTCTGGCAAAGATGGAGATGATGTGCCACTCTACTTATAAAAACAAATAGCAAATTTACTTGCGGCACTGGAATTAAGGGAGGACGAGGATTTATGAATCGGTACAGCATGATTGTTCAATGGTCTGATGAAGATCGGCTTTTCCTAGTTACGATTCCAGAATTTGCCAATCTTGTTGTCATGCCTTGTACTCATGGTAAAAATCGTGAGGAGGCAATTCGTAATGGTGAAGAAATTATTGAAATGTATCTGGAAGCTTGGCAAGCAGAAGGCAAAACTGTTCCTGAACCTAGGACACTTCAGATTGCCTAATGGTTGCAGTTAATTTAATAAATATAGAAAAATTAGCAATGCGCTGAGAGGAGAAGTGCAAAGTGTTTTTGTAATTGTGATTATTTGAAAAGCGATCGCCTGAACACTTCAAACTCTACTAAAGAATTTTTCCGTATAATACCCTTTACAGGGTAGATACACAGAAAACTTCTGTATAGTTTCCAAATAATGTTATTCTCCCGTTTCACTAGCTTGATTAACGAAAAAGCGAGTCACTATTTGGTTCAGCAGATCATGAGGATTGGAGTTAGTATTAGCTGCAACCTGTCTTAATCTAGAAATGTTATCTGAAGATAGACGCAGCGGAGCAAACTGTTCAGGAAAAGCCCAACTGCATATCTCGCACTCTAACTGGCATCCACGACATGATGTACTTTTGAAATTGTTGCACTCATCACAGAGAGGTTGCCAATTACTGAGTTCGTTCCCTCCACCTCTGGTACGCGGCACCTTATGATCCTGCTGAAATCGAACTTCTGGCTCCGATCTGCTACATACTGGACATCTATGCTGATAAGTTTCCAGGATTTGTAGCCAATCTGTATCAGAAAGCTTAATTCGTGGAACTCTTTTTTCACTCAAGGATAGGCTCACGAGTTGGTATGTTTTACCTTCTCTGCCAATCCCAGTGATGCCTTCCTCGCCTTGCAATTCTCGCAAACGCCGAAAAACGTCTACATAGGGTTTATAGGGTTTGCTGCCTGAGTATTGATTTTTTCTAAAGCGTTCAATCGCTTCTCTTAGTTCATCCTCTTTTACACGAGGTCCTGGAATACCATGACCTGCAGGCCACAGTTCTTCCAAAAGAACTCGATAGTAAGACTTATTGGCTTCACTGGGACATACAAATTCTTGGCAAACTTCTTCAAGCCAGACTTCTCGGATAATGTTTCCTAGAACGTCCTGCTCACTAACAGGTGCAAGGGACAAAAACTTTTGCCTCCCACGGCTTTTCCGCTCAGTTGCCATTAGTTATCTCCTCGTAGTAACCAGATGGGGTCAATATCCAGCACTTTTGAGATGGCCTCAAGTTCATAATCTTTCAGAGATCTGACTTGACGCTCAATCTCTGAAATATCGGACTGTTCTAACTTGATTCCATAATCAACGTTGAGAGCCGCCGCTAATTCAACCTGGTCTAAATTGTTTTGCAGCCTGACCTGACGAATTCTTGCTCCACTAATATTCTGCTTTTCTCCCACGGTTAAAGCCTCAACCTCATAGCGAAATGTTATCTAGAAAGAAGCTTGCCGTGTAGACGAAAATCGTCTACACTAGCTTTTAATAATGAAATCACCTATGATTAGCTCCATCATTAGACCCTATATCTAGTTTTGATATGCGTGTCTCCTCCTTCTTCGCTGGCATTGGCGGTTTTTATCTTGGCTTTGAAAGAGCAGGGATGAACGTCGTGTTTCAATGTGAAATAGATCCTTTTTGTCAAAAGATCCTTAAGCGCCACTGGCCACATATTCCCTTACATGAAGACATTACGACCCTCAACCCAACAACTATCCCTGCCTCTGACTTGTGGTGTGCCGGATGGCCTTGCCAAGACCTCAGCACTGCCAACACGGATCGAACAGGACTTGCAGGAAAGCGAAGTGGTCTCTTCTTCGCGTTTATGGATTTGGTTAGAGAAATTCATCCAGCGTGGTTGGTCATGGAAAACGTGCCCGGCGTGCTCTCCGCAGAACAAGGAACCGCTCTTGAGACAGTTATCGACACGCTCGAAGAGAATGGGTATTTGGGAGGATGGGTATCGTGTAACGCTATCCATTCGGGCTTACCCCACAATCGAGACAGAGTGTTCTTTGTCGCAAGTTTTAGATCGGAACGTGCCTATCACTTCTTTGCTGACAGTAGCGAATTGTCTAGGGATACTTCGTCGAGAGAATCGAGCAAAACGCAAGCTAGATCCGATTTTCGTCAAGGCACTCTCGGAGACAATCCGCTTGTGGTACAACGTCGCGGTGGCTTCGGGTATACCATGGCAAAAAGCATCTGCCCCACGTTACGTGCCCAAACTGGAGGACATCAAGGAGGCCATTCAGACAGACCAATACTCTGTGGCGAGAAACTTGACGTGGACAGAGTGGGAGAGGCTTATGGGTTTTCCTCCCGGATGGACGGTCGTAGAGGGAGACTCCTTGGCAACGCCGTCGTCCCTGCAATCAGCGAATGGATCGGAAGACGAATCTTAGAAATTGAAATGATGTCAGATGCCAGCTAGCTAACAAGTCGATGAAACGGACGGTCGATAGATCTCGGTGAAGATGCAAAGGTTATCTGCCGCCGCTTATATTAGTCGTTAGTGTAAATACTTTCTAGGAAGAAGTGCGATCACACAACACCCCAATCTAAGGAACGCCTTTATCCCACACCCACACCCTTCCCGCCCCTACAACTTCTGCCAAAATACTAATTAGACGGTACAAAGCAACAACACTCAAAATAAGTCCTGGAGAAAATAAAGATCCAAGTAGAGCGGTAGCTGTGGCTTCAAATACGCCAATTCCTCCCGGCGCTCCTGGTACAACTAAGCCAAGCAGCCAAGCTAGGCTAAAACTACTAATTAAAATCGGAATTTGATTGAAATTTACGGGATGTAGCGCCCAAAAAGTCAACACAAATCCCGCGCCGCGCAATCCTAAAAAACCTAGTTCGCCTAATAAGGGTAAAAAAGGATAATGCTCGATCTTTTTGACATCATTACCTTTATTTTTGAGCTTGCTAACGAGCTTAAGCCCTTGGTTGAGAATTAGGGGATGAATAGTGATCGCAACTACGGCTAAACTAAAAACTTGCAACAATCTATTTTGCGATGTTCCTAGTAAAGCCACAAGTAAAGCGGCGGCGGCTAGTAAAAGTGGTTCTAGCAAAACGCTCAAAGTAGCGATACTGGTGGGAATATTTGCATCCGTTGCTAAACGTATCCGCCCGTAATAATGCCAAATATTGCCGGGAATATATTTAGCAATATTTGTTTTTAGGTAAACTCGGATTGCCCAAAAACCGCTAACTTTTTGATTGAGAGTCTGAAAAATCCAACTCCATACCCACCCCGTCCAAATATGCGCCAGTAAAGTTACTCCTAAAGCGCTACCCAGGTAAACCCAGCCTTGATTGCTAATTTTGATTTGTACTACTTCTTGCCAATTGTCTTTAAGAGCTTTAGCTAGAAAAAAGAGCATCCCCCCTAAAATTAGCGATCGCACTAAAAATTTCAGCTTCATTTATTGCTTTGAAGACAGCGAATTGCGTCTATTAAACCTCTAGCTTTATTTAAGGTTTCTACATACTCTTTTTGGGGGTCGGAATCTGCTACTATACCTGCCCCTGCTTGGACGCTGACGGCGAGATCGCGTAGTACCATAGTCCGTATTGCGATCGCGCTATTTAACTGTCCTTCAAAGTCGTAGTAGCCGTAAACTCCCGAATAGACACCCCGTCTACTTGTTTCAAGTTCGTTAATAATTTCCATGGCTCTAATTTTGGGTGCGCCGCTCACTGTACCCGCCGGAAAACAAGCTTTAAGTAAATCCCACGCAGTTTTATCAGGCGCTAATTGTCCGACAACATTGCTAACAATGTGCATAACGTGAGAATAGCGCTCGATAACCATTAATTCGTCAACTTTTACTGTTCCATAAATGCAGGCTCTACCTAGGTCATTGCGCCCTAAGTCAACTAACATAACGTGTTCGGCAATTTCTTTAGGATCTTGCAGCAATTCTTTAGCAAGCAAAGCATCTTCTTGGGGAGTTTTGCCACGCGGACGAGTACCAGCAATCGGGCGCAAAGTGGCTAAAGTTCCTCCCATGGGGTCGATTTCTGCTTTTACCATCACTTCAGGACTAGAGCCGATAATTTGCCAAGATTGGAAATTAAAATAAGCCATGTAAGGCGAAGGATTAATTAGTCGTAAGGAGCGATAAAGCGCAAAAGCTTCGCCCGTATACTGTGCCTTTAGTTGCTGAGATAAGACAACTTGAAAAATATCCCCAGCTTTAATGTAGTCTTTGGCAGTTTGGACATTCGCACAAAAATCTGCTTGAGAAATGTTGCTAGTGTATTCTAGAGGCTGAGAAGAACTTTGCGGCGGAGTCCAGTCTAAAACCGTGTTTTTACTATCAAGGGGCGATTGTAGCTTGCTAATTAAGGCTGTAACGCGACTTGCTGCTTGCCCGTAAGCCTGCTGTAAATCAACAGTTGGATCTCTTAAATCTGCGTAAGAAATTGCCCAAATTTTACGCTTTACCTGGTCAAAAATCAGTAATTGATCGATTTGCATCCATAAACCATCCGGCAAATCGGTTTCTGTCGCCGGATGAATGGGAACGCGCTTTTCCATCCATTGGATTAACTCGTAACCCCAAAAGCCAAACAAACCGCCAATTCCGGGCGGTAATTGGGGTAACTTAACTGGGTGAAAAGATTTGATACATTGGGTCAAAGTTACAAACGGATCGCCCGTAAAGGTTTCAGTAGAGCCATCTCTATGAGTTTGGGTCGTGAAGTCGCCTTTATTTTCTAAAATCCACAACGGATCGCAGCCTAAAAAACTGTAGCGCCCGATATTTTCCCCACCTTCTACCGATTCCAACAAAAAACTATAAGGCTGCTCCGCGCAAACTTTATACCAAGCCGAAACCGGGGTATCTAAGTCAGCGACCCATTCTTGATAAACGGGTACAAAATTGCCCAGCGTCGCTAGTTCTGAAAATTGAGAAAAATCCGGGAAAATCATGACGGTTTTTTGAGTGCAAAGAGAGCCAATATAAAAAAAATTAGCCTCGGTAATACTAAACCACCGAGACTAATTTAAACAATGTAAGTATTTACCAAAAAGCTTTAGGAACCAGCTTTTTTAGCTTCTGGTGATTTTGGTAATTCTACGTCATAGTTATATATCCCGCTAAACTTCAATTTGGCTGGATCGGGGTTTCTGCCAATATTACGGTCTACATAACGGACTTTTTCACGTCCTGGATTTACTTTCTCAGGGAATACGCCATCTTTGGGATGCAAGTATTCCACTTCGCCGCTAGGATAAATCCGGTAGATTTTGTAGTCGGTAATTTTGAACTTTGTCCGCAATTGCTGACCACCTATTGCAATTCCATACTCCTTACGAGCCAAGTATAAAAGGTTTTTGCCTTGCCGCATGATGGCTGAACCACCTGTTGGCATTTCAAATACTTGCTCTTTGGGGCTAGTCCAGGTGATAGCGTACTTTTCTTCTCTATCCGCTTTAGTTAGCAAGCCGCCAGTGCTGCCGCCAAATATCGGAGTTTGTCCAGAAAGTTCTTCGGTCATAAATTACTCTCGCAAACCGTTTTAGGGCATCGTATCACTGCGATCGCCCATCTATTACGACTATGTTAGGAACTGTAACAGTTCACTTCTGCACTTTTTTGTAATTACGTGGCTCTACCGGTGTGATCGCAATTGGAATTGTAAAATGAAATTGACTGCCGCGATCTTTTCCCTCTGACTCTGCCCAAATTTGACCGCCCCAACCATTAACAATTTGACGACAAATTGCAAGTCCTAGCCCTGTACCGCCCACTGTACGACGCAAAGATGCTTCCTCTTGATAAAAACGATCAAATACAAGTTCTAGGCGCTGAGGTTCAATCCCTCGCCCGGTATCTGTCACCGTAACTTCGAGTGTGCGATCGTCTAGGCAAGCAGCATTAATAATAATTTTTCCTTGAGGGGGAGTAAATTTACTAGAATTATCAAGCAACTTTGATATTACTTCTACTAGCCAATCGCCATCGGCTCTAACTAAAGGCAACTGCTCGGATACTTGAGTAGTAATTTGGGGACGATCTTCTATTAAAGCACGGCTACGAGTCCGGCTCAAAGCTAGGGTAACGCATTCTTCTAAAGATAACGATTCGGGATGCCATTGTACTTGTCCGCTTTCTAAAGAGGAAAGAGTTAAAAAGTCTTGCACCAGTTTTCGCATCCGCTCGGAATCTGATAAAGCGGTACTAAGCATAATTTCGCGCAATTCCCCAGGCATATCTGGCTCGGTGGCTAGGCTTTCGAGGCAAACTTGAATTGTCGATAAAGGTGTCCGTAATTCGTGACCTGTAATGGCGATTAAATTGCTACGAGTACGATCTAGAGCTTCTAATTGTTGATTGAGGTCTTCTAAGTTAGCATAAGCCTCGGCTTGAATTAGTGCTGCTCCCACTTGGGTTGCAACTTCTTCTATTAATGACACTTCATTTTCTTGCCAAGGGTGAGGCAATTCGCCGCAATGATGCAACTCTATTGTGCCTAGAAAGCGCCTTTGGTACAGTACAGGAACCATTAGCCAAGAACGAAGACTAAAGCGCGTTACAAGCGCTTGCAACGCTACAGAATTTGTAATACGAGCGTCGGCTTGGGTGTCTGTAATGGCAATACTTTCTTGTTGCTGTACTACTTCTTGAAATAAAGGGTGCTGTTGCAGTTGTAAATCTTGTCCAGCAACCGATGATACGGACCCTTTTAAAAACTCGTTAGTAATAGTTGCGGTGGTTTCGGTTGCTCCCGCTCGGTAGATTAAGCAGCGACACACCGACAGCGCTTGTCCTAATTCTTCCACCGCTACCAAGAGAATTTCTTGGGGGTGTAAAGGTTGACCTGTGTTACTTCCGCGCCGAATAGCTGCTGTAATTGAGTTGACGAGCCGCTCTTTGCGTTCTTGCTCGGCGATCGCACCGTAAGCTTTTAATAGTTTATATTGCCCTGCTTGCAAATAAGTAACCAAACGCTGCACAAATGGATCAGGATCGATGTTTGAAAAGCCAAGTTCTGGAGCAGTTTGGGCGATCGCTAATTTTTTAGGCTTTTTTGGCGATTTACGCTTGCTAGGACTTGCTAAACCAAAATTTTCTCGTGCTTGCTCAATTTTGGCGCTTAATTCTGGTCTGTAGCCAAGGATTCTTGTTAATAATAATTCTGCGGCTTTAAAACTAACAGTGCGATCTCTTGTCCATATCCCTTCAAATTGGCGCGACGAGTCGATGTCAAAAGTATTAGGCATTTGCGACTTTTTACTTAGATTCATAAACCGCTCTCTACATACCAAGCAAGTAGCGTATTGTTGCCCAATTATCACCAAATGCCACTCTTGACTCAAAGCATCCTTTAAATCAAAGGCGATCGTTTCATAAAACCCCGAAGCATTAGTGAAATCTGTTTCTAAAGCTGATAGTACATAAACTTGGTCTGTCCTTTGGGCAATTCGCTTGTAACGATGAGCTTCTTGGCGATAGTAGCGTTCCCGTTGAAAACTAGCAATTAGCAAAGGTTGCTCAGTATTAGCAGCTAATACTTGATCTTCCATCGCGTGAGAAAGCGCGGTTAAAGAAGCCTTGAAATAAAGCTGAGATCGAAGTTGGGGTATGGCGTTTAGCAGATCACTCAACATGGAAACCGTAGAAATGCTCATAGCTTGTCTTTCTTTATGTCTAACTACTTTCCCGTTGCCTGCCGCGCCAAGAAGTAGAGCAAAAAACTTACTTTGCTTGTTGTCGCTGTCTGGAATTGGAAATTGTGGCGGTTGCTGGAACCCTTAGACCACCACTAATAATCTTCTTTACTTATCTTACCGAAGAAGCGTTAAGTCTTTTGCTTTATTAAGTCGGCTAAAGTTTCTCAAATTTGATATAAATTCTACATTTGCCGTACCTGTCAATGTTATATCTTCTTTAAGGAAGTGCTTTATTAAAGATGTTTTTCCTATACCTGCTTTTGTGCGATCGCAAGCGAGGATTTTTACCCTGCGTTTTGCTACTTTTTGCCGCTATTAAAATATGAAAATTGCTCAAATTGCTCCATTGTGGGAGCGCGTTCCCCCTTTCCGCTACGGCGGTATAGAACTAATTGTCAGCTTACTTAGCGATGAATTAGTCCGCCGAGGTCATGAAGTTACTTTGTTTGCTTCTGGTGACTCTATTACTACAGCCAAACTCAAATCAGTACACAACCAAGCTCTTAGGCTCGATCCTAGTATCAAAGAGCCAGGGCTTTACGAACAAATGATGCTGCATGATGTTTACAGACAAGCACATCATTTTGATATTATTCATTCTCATGTTGGCTGTGCGGGGCTTCCTTATAGCAGCTTGGTTAAAACTCCCACCGTTCACACCATGCACGGAATTTTTACCCCCGACAACGAAAAAATGTTTCGTCAGTTTGCATGGCAGCCTTACATTAGTATTAGCGAGGCACAAAGAGAACCCCGCCTAGGCTTAAACTATATCCATACGGTTTACAACGGTATTGATACTAAGGCTTATCCTTTTTGTGCTACCCCTACCCAACCTACTTATCTTGCTTTTGTTGGTCGGCTTTCTCCAGAAAAAGGGCCGTTGCAAGCAATTGAAATTGCTCGTGCTAGTGGATTGCCGTTGAAAATGGCTGGTAAAATTGATGCTGTGGATCGTGCTTTTTACTCAGAGCAGTTAGAATCGCACATTGATGGGGAGCAAATTCAGTATTTGGGCGAAGTTTCCCACGATGAAAAAGTTGCGCTTTTAAGCGGTGCTACGGCAACTTTGTTTCCGATTACTTGGCGCGAACCTTTTGGGCTAGTAATGATTGAATCTATGGCGACAGGAACTCCTGTAATTGGGATGGCGTTGGGTTCTGTTCCTGAAGTTATTGCCCATGAAAAGACAGGTTTTGTCTGTCATTCTATCGAAAAGATGGTTGAAGCTGTCCCTTTAGCTGGTAAGCTAGATCGCCAAACTTGTCGAGACTATGTAGTCAACAATTTTAGTGTTGAATCGATGACCGATCAGTATCTCAGAGCTTATGACATGGCGCTAATTGCCTCTAAACGCGATAAAAACTAACGTTTGCGTGTATTTCTACAAGGATTTTGCGATCGCCCAAAATCCTTGTAATCCTTCTAATTTCAATAGAAAAAAATTTAACGGGTTGTGTATAAATATTAAAGATATTTACAATAGTTTATGAGCCTTAATTTAGCAACAGGGATTAAAGTAGAGTAAAAACCTGAGTACATAGTAAAAATTAAGTCAGAACCCGCAGACCAGACTCAAAGACTTAAACTTTCGTCATGAACAAAAATATAGATTTATCACTTTATATTTAAAAAGTAACTATCCTTTAACTTGGCACTTGTCAGGAAAAACAAGTATTTTTACTTATAGTCAAGCGGTTAATAATGTACAGCGAAGATCCATCTTTGGCAGCAAGAAAACAAACTAACCCTAGAAAGCAGAAATCTTGACAATGACAGCAGAAACGATCGCAACACCAGACAAAATTATTGTTGATGGCATCGCCTTTATCCCGGCTCAAGACGCACCAATTACCGAGTGGCCTTGTGTAATCAGCGAACGACCGCAGCCAACACTGACAATTAAAGATGACGATATATTTTTAGTTACAGATACTCTAGGTAATATTTCGGGCTGTTTGATGGACGATCGCACCGCTAGTATGGGGCTATTTTGCAACGATACTAGATTTTTAAGTCGGTTAGAGTTGCAAATAGAAGGAAGAAGTCCGGTATTACTCAGCAGTACCGCCGAAAAAGGATTTTTGCTATCAATTCTCTGTACAAATCCGCACATCGAAGATCGTTTAAAACCAGACACTCTAGGAATTCGCCGCGAAATTGCTGTTAGTGGAGCGTTGTTTGAAGAAATAGAAGTTTCAAATTACAGTACAATCCCTGTCAGCTTTGAAATTAGTATTAGTTTCAACTCTGATTTTGTTGATTTATTTGAAATTAGAGGCACTCACCGGGAAAAACAAGGAAAATTATTAAGAGAATTTGCCTCAAACACTGAAGAAGACACGCCGCGCCACCCAGAATCGTTAAGGCTTGCTTACCAAGGGTTAGACAAATCTTTGATGCAATCAGTTATTGAGTTTCAGCATCGCACCCCAGATAAATTTAAAGGTTATACAGCGTTGTGGCAAATTGAGCTAGGTTCCCACGAAACGCAAAAGTTGGGTTATCGATTGCAAGTGCTGCTAAATAATGGCTCCGCATCGACAATTACCAACGCTCCTTCGACTCTAAAACAAGCTAAAGCGGCGGAATGTTCAGAAGAACAGCACTGGGGCGAACAAATTACGCAAATACGCTCCGATAAAGCAACTTTTAACCGCGTAATTGACAGAGCCGAACAAGACTTATATTTGTTGCGTCAAACCTTTGGCAAACATAAAACTGTAGCTGCCGGAGTACCTTGGTATTCAACATTGTTTGGCAGAGATTCGTTGATTACTGCTTCTCAGACTTTGATGCTGAACCCGCAAATTGCCAAAGAAACTTTAACCCTGTTAGCACTCTACCAAGGCAAAGTAGAAGATGAGTGGCGCGAAGAAGAACCTGGTAAAATTCTTCACGAGTTGCGCCAAGGAGAAATGGCGCGTTGTCAAGAAATTCCCCATACCCCTTACTACGGAACTATTGATGCTACTCCTTTGTGGTTGATGCTGTACGCCGAGTATTACGCCTGGACTTACGACAAAGAAACCTTAGATAGGTTATGGGTAAATGCAATTGCCGCAATGGATTGGATTGATCGCAATAGTAAGGCAACTGGCTATCTTGGCTATATCTGCAAATCGCGGCGCGGACTTGCTAATCAAGGCTGGAAAGATTCTGGAGACTGTATTGTCAACCGTAAAGGCGAACTTGCAACTGGGCCAATTATCCTATCTGAGGTGCAAGGTTATACCTATGCTGCCAAAATTAGGTTAGCAGAAATTGCCCGCATGAAAAAGCGGATTGACTTAAGCGATCGCTGGTTAGAAGAAGCTAGAGAACTTAAATCCCGATTTAACCGTGACTTCTGGATGGAAGATCAACATTTTTGTGCTTTGGCTTTAGATGGCGAAGGAAATCAAGTAGATAGTATTACATCAAATCCCGGTCACTGTTTACATTTGGGTATTCTTACTACTGAGCGCGCAAGTAGTGTCGCCGAAAGACTCCGAGCGCCGGATATGTTCAACGGCTGGGGGATTCGGACATTAAGTAGTTTGTCTCCAGCCTACAACCCGATGGGCTATCATATCGGATCTGTCTGGCCCCACGATAATTCTATAATTGCGATGGGATTGCGAAGTTTGGGACTTGCCGAACAAGCTTTAGAAGTATCTCAAGGCTTGCTAGACATGACTTTGACCCAATCTTACCAGCGTCCCCCAGAATTGTTTTGCGGCTACCAGCGTAATGGCAACAATACCCCCGTACAGTACCCTGTTGCCTGTACTCCGCAAGCGTGGGCAACTGGAAGTATCTTTCAGTTGTTGCATATGATGGTAAATTTAGTGCCGGATGCTGCAAATAACTGTTTGCGAATTATCGATCCGGCGCTACCAGAATCGATTAATCAGTTGTCGTTACATAACTTGCGCGTTGGGAATACAATCCTTGACTTAGAATTTGAACGTTCTGGTCGCACTACCGCTTGTCGGGTTGCGAGAAAACGCGGAAATCTGCGCGTAGTCATTGAAGCATAGGTATAGGTGAAAATCTTAAAACCTACTTTGCTGCGTTTTGTAAAGTTTTCGCAACAATAGCCAAATAGTTTAGCTTCGAGGGAATGCTAGGTAAAGCAATTCACGCACTAAAAAAATTACGGTTGTGAGATAAGCAAGTGATGGATAGAAACGCTTGGAACGTCATTGAAACAGAATTTTTGCCTGCCGAATTACACCATAAAGAAACGCTGTTTACGATTGGGAATGGCTACTTAGCAACTCGCGGCACTTTTGAAGAAGGCTATCCCGGCGCAAACGCTACAACATTTATTCATGGCGTGTATGATGATGTTCCGGTAGTTTATACAGAATTAGTAAATTGTCCTGACTGGCTACAATTACAAATTGCGATCGCTGGGGAAGTTTTTAGCCTAGCTCAAGGCGAAGTATTGGAATACTCCCGCAAATTAGACTTGCATTGGGGCATATTAAGCCGTTACGTGCTGTGGCGTAGTCCCGCAGGCAATACAGTCAAGTTGCACTTTGAACGCCTAGCAAGCATGGCAGACGAGCATTTGTTGATACTGCGATGCTCTGTTACGCCCATAGATTTTACTGGGATAATCGAAGTAAATGCTAGTCTCAGCACTTACCCTGACAACCAAGGCGTAAAACACTGGGAGTTATTAAAGGTCGGAGTCGTGCGTAATAGTGATTGGGTACAACTGCGCTGTTTAAAGTCTGGGATTGAACTAGGTATAGCGACAAAACTAATTTGCGAAGCTAATACAGAGATAGCAGCCAACTTACAAGCCAAATTTACCGCCCAAAAAGGACAAACTACTACTTTAGAAAAGATAGTTACAGTCTTTACTTCAAGGCAGGTTTCGGAGCCTGCTCTAATAGCTTCGCAGCATTTAGCAAGTTTTAAGAGCTATGCAACCCTTCTAGCTGCTCATGGAGCAGTATGGGATGAATTATGGCACGATTGCGATGTTGTAATTGAAGGCGACTTCACGGCTCAATTAGCTATTCGTTACAACTTATTTCAACTTTTAATCGCTGCACCCCGACACGATGACAGAGTAAGTATTCCAGCTAAAACTCTATCTGGCTACGCTTATCGCGGTCACGTATTTTGGGATACAGAAATATTCCTTGTCCCTTTCCTAACTTTTACTCAACCCCAAGTAGCGAAAAACTTGCTATCTTACCGTTACCACAACTTAGATGGCGCAAGACGTAAAGCTACTGAAGCTGGGTACGAAGGCGCGATGTATCCTTGGGAAAGTGCCAGTACAGGGGATGAAGTAACCCCCCGATGGGTAACAGGCCCCGATGGCAACCTAGTACGGATTTGGTGCGGTGATATTGAATTGCACATTACAACCGATGTCGCTTACGGAGTTTGGCAGTATTGGCAAGCAACAGGCGATCGCGATTGGATGCAACAACAAGGAGCCGAAATTATCCTTGATACTGCGGTATTTTGGAGTAGCCGGGTTGAATGGAATGAGCTTCGCAATTGTTACGAAATTAGCGATGTGATTGGCCCCGATGAAAACCACGAACACGTAGACAATAATGCCTTTACTAACCGTATGGTTCAGTGGCATATGGAAACTGCTGTAGCTGTATTAGATTGGCTGCAAACAAACTATCCATCCAAAGCAACAGAACTTGAGCTAAAACTAAATCTTACTCCCCAACGCTTAGAAAGATGGCATCACGTAGCGCAACATTTGCTTGTACCGCACAATCCTGAAACTGGATTAATTGAACAATGCGATGGATTCTTTGATTTAATCGATGTAGATTTGTCCCAGTATGAAGGGCGAAATACCTCAATGCAAGCACTTTTGGGAATTGAAGCTACGGGTCAACGGCAAATTCTCAAGCAGCCCGATGTGTTGATGTTGTTGTACTTACTGCGCCAACTGCCTTTAAAAACTCCATTGGCAAATCGAGAAGACCTTGCCCTACTGCGGACTAATTGGGATTATTACAGCGATCGCACCGATCATACCTATGGATCTTCGTTGGGCCCCGCAATTCACGCTATTTTAGCTTGTGACTTAGACCTGTGCGCCGAAGCCTACGAGCATTTTATGCGTGCAGCATTGGTAGACCTTAAAGATGTGCGTGGCAACGCTGACGAAGGGATTCACGCCGCGTCTACGGGTGGTACTTGGCAGGCGGTAATCTTTGGTTTTGCGGGAGTGCGTTTAACTGAAACTGGGCCAATTATCGATACTCCCCATTTACCCCCTAGTTGGACACGCTTAAATTTTAAGCTGCACTGGCAACAACAATGTTATGAGTTTGACTTAACAAGTACCGACGGAATTACAGAGGTAAAAGTGACAAACATTAATAACAGTGAAGAATCGAGCCTAATTGATGTAGCGGTAACTGTTGCAAAATTACCAATTAAAGGTGTGATTTTTGACTTGGATGGAGTGTTAACAGACACTTCTGAGTATCACTACCGAGGTTGGAAACAGTTGGCGGATGAGGAAGGGATTGCTTTTGATCGCCAAGCTAATGAGGCAATGCGCGGTTTGGCAAGGCGTGATTCTTTACTGCATTTACTGGGCGATGTTTCTATTCCTGAAGCTGACATTCAAGCAATGATGGCACGGAAAAATAGCTATTATGAAGCCTTTATTCAAGATTTGAGTCCGGCGGATTTATTGCCTGGAGTATTGCCTTTGTTAGAGGAATTACAAGCAGCAGGGATTAAAATAGCGATCGGATCGTCTAGCAAAAATGCTCATTTAGTAACAAAATTATTGGGGATAAGCGATCGCATTGCCGCTATTAGTGATGGTTACAGTGTTGATCGCCACAAACCCGCCCCTGATGTGTTTCTTCATGCTGCAATGCAGTTAGGATTAGACTCCTCAGAATGCGTAGTAGTAGAAGATGCGGCGGCGGGTGTTGAAGCTGGTTTAGCGGCGGGAATGTGGGTTGTAGGACTGGGCCCTGTAGAAAGATTTGCCGCCGCCCACGTTATCCGCGATAGCTTGGCTAACTCCTCTTGGAGTGATTTATTAGCGGCGATTGAAAAAACTAAAATTATTTGCTTACCAATGGCGGTTAGCTAATAATAATAGTGAAATACCCACCAAAACTACTAAGGTCTTGGTGGGTATTGCGAGATCGAAGCTTATTTTTGCAATAAATTTAGTTGTTTGCGGCGGTTTGCCTTACGCTGCAAAGCACTACATACAAATAAACCACCAAGTGCTGCTATACCTAACACAGAAGAAGGTTCGGGAACAGGAACATTGGCAGTGGTGAGGTAAGTAGGACTAGATAAACCGCCACTACCAGATGTAACAAAATCTCCCAAATAATTCCCAGTATCACCATCGTACTTTTTGATACTGTTAGTTAAAGAATTACTAACGTATAGATTACCATCCTCTCCAACAGTCAAGCCGATTGCAGAGTTTAAACCGCCGCTACTTGTGTCAACAAAAAAGGAATCGCTCGTATTAGTTGTCAAGTCGATTAAACCAACTTCTCTCCCGTTAGTAAAAAAGAGTTTGTTGTCTTCTAAGGCAAGACCTTGTGGCTTAAAGGGTAGGGTACTCAATGGATGAGGACTAACACTCAATTGCGTGAAATCGCTTATTGTTGGATCGTACTCTCGAATCCCACCAGGATTAAAACGATTGGTACTTTCACTGAAAAATATATTGTTACTTGACCCCCCTACAGCTACATCAATAGGTGCTGGGTTAAAAGCTGGGACACCAGTATAGATGCTACTAAGCAATTCCCCTGTATTTCCGTCGTACTGCAAAATGCCGCTTGTCTGGAAGTTGTCTATTTCAAAGCCAGGAATACGATTGGTAGTTATAAACAAGCTACCATCGGCGGCAAAGCTCAAGCCAGTAAGAGAACTAGGTTGCTCGAAAGACACAAAATTGCCAATATATTCCCCTGTTGTGCCGCTATACTCTTTAACAGTAGAGTCTCCACCGCTAACAACAAATAGATTACCATTTAGCCCTAAAGCTAAGTCTTGAGGAGCCAACAACCCACCACTACCAGCCGTGACAAAATCTCGGATATATACACCTGTTATTTCGTCATACTGTTTGATGGAGTTATCACCACTGCTACTTACAAGCAATGCTGCTTGAGCAGGTATAGTAGCTGCGCTAATTGCGGCAAAAATAGTCATCGCCAGGGAATATTTAGCAATATTACTGTGCATTTGAATGTTCCTAAAATTGATGGTTAAAGTCTATACCTGTCAAATTATTTTCTGAATTAAAATGATGCACTCTTAGAGAAATTATCATCGTTAAATATTTTTGTAAATGAACTTGAAAATAGATATTTTTAAAATCAATAATTAGCAGTAAGCCCAGTTAATTGACTAATAGCTAAGGCTAACTTGTGGGGTTCAATGGGTTTAGATAGGTGCATTTGAAAACCATTAGAAATCGCGCGCTGACGGTCTTCATCTCTAGCGTAAGCTGTGAGCGCGATCGCCCCTATTGGTTTTAGTCCTTGGCTAATTTCCCAATCTCTAATTTTTTTAATTAATTTATACCCGTCTTCGTCAGGCATTCCAATATCACTAATGATCGCATCTAAATTCTCTTGGGTAACTATTTCCATCGCCGCCTTTGCACAATTGGCAGTTATTACTTTAACGTTGTACTTTTGCAATGCCAAAGCAATAATTTCGCGATTATCGTCTTCATCATCGACTACCAAAACTTGCAGCCTCTGAAGCTGAGGTAAGTTATCTAAAGGTAAGTAATTAGAGTTAATTTCCTGACTTGTCTGCGCGATTGGGTTTTCTATATTTTCTAATTGCTCACTTATCAAAGGTATTTCGATTGTAAAAGTCGATCCTTGTCCTTCCCCTTTACTTTGAGCTTGCAACGTCCCGCCGTGCAGTTCTACTAATTGACGGGCGATCGCAAGCCCTAATCCTAAACCGCCATAAGAGCGCGTCATTGAAGCATCAGCTTGACGAAAGCGGTCAAATACATGGGGCAGAAATTCGGCACTAATCCCGCAGCCTGTATCAATTATCTGAATTTGGGCGACGGGAGGAATCACCGATAATCGCACTTCGATAGTGCCACCAGAAGGGGTAAACTTGATGGCATTTGATAGCAAATTCCAAATTACTTGTTGAGTGCGATCGCTATCTGCCGATACCATACCAATTGTTGGCTCAAAATTGGTTACTATTTGAATTTTTTTTGCTTGTGCCGCTAGTAATACTGTTTCAATTGCTGCTTCAATCGGAACTTTTAATTGAATGGGACGAGCAGTTAATCGAATTGTCCCGCGAATAATTCGGGAAATATCTAGCAAATCCTCAATCATTTGGACTTGCAACAAAGCATTACGCTCGATAGTTTCTATTGCCCGATCTCGTACCGAATCTTCTAGTTTTCGTGTCCGCATGAGCCTAGCCCAGCCCAGGATCGCATTTAAGGGCGATCGCAGTTCGTGGGACACAATCGCCAAAAATTCGTCTTTCATGCGGCTATTAGCCTCAGCTTGTTCGCGGGCGGCTTGTTCGCGTTGCAATAGCTCGGTACGCTCGGTAATATCGGTAAAAATTTGGACTGTACCTGTAACGCCACTTTTACTTAAAATTGGATCAACTTTGACTTCAAACCAGCGTTGATTGATTTTGATTTCTTGACTTTGGCGACGGGTAAGACCGAGGCGATCGCCCAAAAACTCGCCCATCGCTTCATTGCCCACATCTTGCCATAACTCGCTGCAGCTACAACCAATAATTTCTTGAGCCGACTTCCCTAAAATATTTGCCATTGCTTGATTGCAACGGACTATTTTGGCTTGATCGAGCAAGCAAACCCCGTCAGAAATAGAGTCAAAGGTTATTTGCCATTGCGTCGCCGAACAAATCGCCGTTTCCTCCGCTTGACGCATCCGTAGCAAAGCATTAACTGTAGCAATCAATTCCCGCGATTCTACAGGTTGAGTTAGATAGCCGTCTGCGCCACCTTCTAAAGCTTCGGCTTTATCTTCCATTTGGATAAAACTAGCGGATAAATGCAGCACGGGAATTGAAGCGGTAGCGGGATCGTTTTTAATTTTTCGGCACACTTCAAACCCATGAATATCAGGAAGTTTGACATCTAGCACAATTAAATCTGGCTTAATTTCTGCGACTAGCTGCAAGGCTTGCGCCCCTGTACTTGCTTCAATAACATTAAATCCTGCCCTTTGAAGCATCCGCGTATGAACGTAACGATTAGCCTCATCATCGTCTACGTGCAAAATACTTATTGGTTGCTGCTTAGGCATAGTTGCTTGTGCTTATATATTTAAATGGAGTCCGGCTTTAAGCAATACTTGACGGATTATTGCCTCAGCATCCGGGCGCTCTAGGTCTTTAGATAATATTGCCACGACCTGAGCATTAATTAAGCGATCGCGTTCTTCTGGCTCTAGTTGCTTTGAAGTATGAATAATTACCGGAATGTGCTTAGTTGTGGGATTAGCTTTTAATTGCTCTAAAACCTCAAATCCGCTCAATTCGGGCATCACTAAATCTAAAAAGATTACCTGCGGCTGCTCTAAGATAGCTTTAATCACGCCTTCACTACCATTAATTGCTTCCGTCACCTTGATAGTGAGACTTTTTAGTAGTTCTTTGAGCAAATAGCGAGAGATTTGCTCATCATCAATTATCAAAACTTTAATCGGCGTTTGTGGTGATACGGTTTCCTTTTCTTCCGCATAAACGCAGGGCAAAGTAACTGTAAAAATAGAGCCTACTTCTAATTTACTCTCTACAGAGATATTACCTCCGAGTAACTGCGCTAGTTGACGGCAAAGTGGCAAACCTAAACCCGTTCCTTTAAATTGACTTTGCAAGGGGTTTTCAATTTGGACAAATTCTTCAAAAATAAGTTCTAGATTGTTAGGTGCAATGCCAATTCCCGTATCAGCAACAGTAAAAACTATCGTGCGCTCTTGTTTCAAAGCACTAACACGTATTTCGCCTTTAGGAGTAAATTTTAGGGCATTAGAAATCAAATTTCTTAAAATTTGCGAAACTTTACCTTCATCAGTATACATCGGCAAGTTTTGGGGTTGATCAAAAACTAGATTAACCTCCGATTGATTAAGTATGGGGCGTAGTATGCCTTTTAAAGCATTAAATAAATCGCTGACTTCAAATTGCTGGGGACGAATAGTTACTTTACCCGCTTCAACTTTGGCTATATCTAATAAATCGTTGACTAATTCCGAAAGCCCTAGCGCCGAAGTGCGAATAAAATTTACTTGTTTTTCTTGCTCCGAATTTAACTCCCCATCTAACCGCTCTAAAAGTAGCTGAGAAAGGCTGAGAATTGCATTTAAAGGAGTACGAAATTCATGACTCATGTTTGATAAAAAACGAGTTTTCATTTCGCTGGCTTTTTGCCAAGACTCCGCGCGATCATCTAATTCGGCATAAAGAGTTACTACACCGCGATTTGTATCTTCTAGTTGACTATTTAGACGCGCAAGTTCACTTGACCTGCTTTGCAACTCCTCCATAGTGCGTAAAAGCTCTTGATTTTGCTGCTGTACTTCTTGGTATAAATTTTCTGGAGTTTTCTGGGCTAATTCTTGAGCAATTTTCTGTAAAATTTCTGGAGTTATCGGTGTTTGTTTGGGTAGGAATTTGGTTAGCGTTACCGTAGTTTCATTAACGACGGATTCAATTACAAACTTATCCATCAATCGTTTTGCGCCGACAATCCCTAATCCCATCCCTGTCGTAGAAGTATAGCGCCCAGCTAAAATTGCCTCCACATCTTTAATTCCCCCACCTTTGTCGCTAACTTTAATTAGTAACGCCGCATCTTGAACTATAAATTCAACTCTCCCACCACCGCCATACTGAAAGGCATTGCGAGAAATTTCTGATACCGCCGTAGCTATGCGCGTTTGAGATTGCAAGTCAAAACCGAGCAAACTAGCAATTTGACGCGATCGCCCTCTTGCCAATACTACATCTTGTTCAAAGCGCACCTCCACTGTTAAAAGCCTAATATCCATAACATTATTGCCTAACTACTACGACGCTAACATCATCTCGTAGGCGCTTAAAATCTCGATATAATACTCCAGCAATCAAGCTTGGATGTTTGACAATTAAACCGTTATAGCGATCTATTCTCCACCCCGTAGCCAAGCCATCGGAGCTTAAAATTAGCGTTGCGCCGGGGGGAAAAGGATAGGTAAATTCTTTGATTTTGTGAATTTGATAACCCACAATACCATTGTAAGAAACCATGCTGCGACTTTCGGGGGCGATGATACTTGCGGCAATATTGCCTACCCCCGCAAAAAGGACAGATTGTTGATTAAAGTCAAGTTGAGCGATCGCTACTGCCGCACCGCGCGTACTTCGCATTGAACCGTGCATCAATTCTAAAATCTCTTTAGGAGAACATTGAGAATTTTCTTGAGCGACTCTAATCGCCGCAGAAGATGCCTCAAAAGCTAGTTCACCATGTCCTAACCCATCAGCAACAACTACCAACTGTCGCCCAGTATCGGTTTCAATTACTGCCCAAGCGTCGCCACAAGTTTGCTCACTAGCTAAGGGAATATTCACCGCACCGATTTTTAAACTGACTAAATTTTTCGGCGGTGGAGTTGCCCAAAGGTGCGCCATTACTGCTGTACCTACAGGGATAGAATAAATGTCAAAAAAATCTGCCAACCTAGAAATCGATCCTAAGCCTGTCCCAGGAGTTCCACCCGTCGAAAAGCCGTCGCGGAGACACTCGCCCACATTCTCCATCCCCGCACCTTTATCTAAAGCCAAAATTTCTAAGCCGTTAAGATCGCCAACGTGGAGGGAGCGTAGCAGCAATTCACCGTCTTGGGCGTGTTTAATTAAATTTCCGGCAATTTCTGTAACAACAATACCCGCTCTACCGCGCTCGGTTTCTTTAAAATTTAATTGAGAGGCGAAGTCCATAGCCTTGCGGCGCGCTTCTCCAACTTGGCTACTTTCTACCACAGGAATAAGGATATTTTGGATCATTTAGCTATTTCGCGCTATCCCTGGTTTTACTTCCATTTGATAATTTTAACTTGAGTTCCTTCGCCCACACGAGAACTAATCTCAAACTCGCTCATCAACCGTTTTGTGCCGCTTAAACCCATTCCTAAGCCTCCCCCGGTTGTATAGCCATCTTTGAGCGCCAATTCAATATCGCTAATTCCTGCTCCTTGATCGCTAAAAATTAAGCGTAGACCTTGACGATAGCCGACTTCAATTACTTCTAGCGTTAATGTTCCCCCACCGCCATAAGTTAAGGTATTACGAGCAAGTTCGCTAGAAGCGGTAATAATTTTAGTTTGATCTACCAAACTAAAACCTAATTCCACCGCCCAAGTGCGGACAATTTTTCTGACTAAGACAATATCACTAGAAGAATAAATGTCTATTTCCTGCTTTTGTCCTTCGGGGGCTGCCATTTGCCTCCTTTCAGGCGCGATTTACTAGCAAATAAAGCAAATCCATACCTTTTTCGACATTCAAAGCAGTGCGTACACCTTCCAGAGATAGCCCAAGTTCTACTAGCGTAATTGCTACTGCTGGTTGCATTCCTACTACTACCGTTTCCGCATCAAGTAGGCGCGACATAGAGGCAATGTTACTGAGTATGCGCCCGATAAATGAGTCCACAATTTCTAATGATGAAATGTCAATTAATACGCCTTTGGCATTCAATTCAACGATCCGGTTTGTCAAATCGTCTTGCAAAGTCATCGCCAAGCGATCGTGCATATCTACTTGGATTGTCACCAAAAGAAACCCGCCCATTTGCAATATAGGTATGCGTTCCACCTTTAGTCTCCAAGGGTTACAAAGGATTTTGAGGGCGCGAATCGGCAGACGTTACCGCATACCCACTACGTTTTAGAGCAACTTCAAAAGCATCTGCCATTGTCGCTTTAGTAATTACAGCCGTCAAATCTACGCCCAAATGAACGATAGTTTGAGCAATTTGGGGTCTAATACCGCTAATGATGCAGTCTGCACCCATCAAGCGGGTAGCGGCGACAGTTTTAAGTAAGTGCTGGGCCACTAAAGTATCAACCGTTGGTACGCCCGTAATATCAATAATTGCGATCGCGCTTCCCGTTTCGACTATTCGCTGCAACAAGTTTTCCATCACTACTTGAGTACGAGCGCTGTCCAGAGTGCCAATAAGGGGTAAAGCTAATATCCCCTCCCACAACTTAACAACAGGGGTTGATAATTCCAACATCTCTTGCTGCTGGCGGATAATAATTTCTTCACGAGCTTTTTGAAACGCCTCCGTTGTCAGCAAACCTAATCTGTCTATTAAGTCATTGGCGGACATAATTTCTGCGGCTATTTCGCCATCGCTTCCGCATTCTTGGCGCAGAAGGCTAAACAAAGGTTTTTTTAAAGAAAAAATAAATAAGGCTACTTGAGAAGGGCTAAAGCCTTGTTGGACGCGAGTACGGGTTATGCTAGCTAGCAGAGCTTTAATATTATTCCATTCGGAAGCTTGAAAATTAGTTAAATTACCACCTTGGCTGGCATCTCGCAACAAGCGCAGAAATTCTCCAGATTGATCGCGCATTTCGCTTTCGCGCATCAAATCATCGCGCCGGATTCCCGCCGATAGTTGTTCCTTTAACCATTCACTTAACAGCATAGTTTCATGCTTGGCGAGAATCTCTGGAAGATGGCGATCGCCATTTTTGCTCATACCTGCTCCTACCTTTGCCGCAAATTCCCCAGCTTAAGTGTAGAGGATATTGCGGCGTTGCTGAATTGGTAATGGGTAATGGGTAATTGGTAATTGGTAATAATTTTAATGAACAATTCCCAATGCGGTATGAATGAGGAAGAGACAGGATTGCAGAAAGGAGAAATCATCATAATTTCAGCAACGCTGATATTGCCTAGTTGACTGACAAAACTAATAATTAGGGGAAATACCTCCAAGCGGAAGTCAGCTACTTTTGCGACACCCGTTAAAAGTACAAAGACACAAACTCTCGTCTGTGTCTGTTGCAACTATCAACTATAACGTTCTTCTGCCCAAGGTTCGCCGCGACTGTTGTAGCCATTGCGTTCCCAAAAACCTAATTCTTCTTTATCCAAAAACTCTAAACCATTAATCCATTTAGCGCTTTTCCAGGCATAAATGTGTGGAACTACTAGCCGCATTGGGCCGCCGTGTTCGGCGCTTAGAGGTTCGTCAAATACTGTATGGGCAAAAAAGTTTTCTTCCCTCAAGAAGTCAGACATCGCAATATTGGTAGTATAACCGCCGTAACAGTGTTCCATCACATGAACGGCTTTCGAGTCTACCTCAATCAATTTCATGAACTCAGTAACTTTAATACCTGTCCACTTGACATCAAGTTTAGACCAGCGCGTGACGCAGTGAAAATCGGCGGTAAACTGCTGTTGGGGTAAAGCCATAAAGTCAGCCCAGCTAAACGTTACCTCTTTTGCCAAACCCCAAACTTTAAATTGCCAAGTTTCTATACTGACTTGGGGAGTTTGCCCGTAAGTAAGTACCGGAAACCCCTTAGTTAAGTATTGACCGGGAGGAACGCGATCGCTCTGTTCCTCATTAGGTTTTTTAAAAAATTTTCCTAGCATTATTTCAGTTGCTTCAGCTTCCTACTTTATTGTGGAATAAAATCTTTTAAAGACAAAGTTTATTCTTCTGTCTCGTCTTCTTCCTTAGTTGGGTATACAAACTTAGAGCGTCCGCTCAAAATTGATTTCCCTAAAGACAGAGCTTTTCTCGCTTCTACTACTGCTTTATGTTTCCAGGTTGCTTTGCGCTTATCTCGTTTTGACTTTGATGTTTTCTTCTTAGGAACTGCCATAATAGCTAATACAATTTTTGACAACCTTTCTAGTATAAGCCCTTCCACAAAAAATGTTGCCCCAGCAAGTCTGCTAAGGGTAAAAATATCAAGGTTGATTGGGGGTAGTATTGGCTGGATTTATTTGAGGTAAGCTTTGCGGCGTGGGAGTAGTTACCGGAGTTTCAGGGATTGGTGCAGTATTAAAATTATTCCCAGGAGAAGTTACAGGGGTTATTCCGGGCGATTGAGGGCGCGGCGTAGGATTAGTTACCGGAGTCCCCGAGGATGGAGCAGCATTAAAATTATCTCCAGGAGAAGTTACAGGGGTTATTCCGGGCGATTGAGGGCGCGGAACTAAAGCCGGACTCCCAGGAAGTGGAGCCGTGCTAGGGAAAGGATTTACTGGTTGAACAGGGGCATTATTCATAATTTCTCTCGCACTACCCGCAGGATTGTTTGGTCTTTGTCCGGGGGGTGGTGGTGGGGTTCCTTCTCCCCCTTCAGTAGACTCCACAGCTAAGGGTTGTTCCTCTAAACGTAATAGGCTGCGCGCACTATTGAAATAGGTGAATTTATCACTACCGCCACTCCATTGCGGGCGACTTAAGCCTATAGCCAAAACTGGGGCAATTACACCCTGATTTTGACCTAAAATAACTACCGAAACGTCAGTTATTTGCGAATTGCGGTTAAATCCTTGTAAAAGGGCAGTTCGGGCGGCAGTTTCTGCCCGTTGAATTAGGCTATCGTAGGTTTCATCGGGTTGGCGGTCGATAGTAATGTCATCAATTCGAGCCGTTTCAGCTTGCGCCGTGGGTTGAAAAAGAAAACCAACTCCTATAAGTGTTAAAGATAAGGCAGTTAGTTTAGTTACCTCCGTCAGCCATTGTCCAAAAGTAGGTTTAACCTTACTTTGGTGCTGCTTGGTTTTTGAGGCTTGCAGGCAAAAAATCACCCTCATTACTGCAATTGCTCCTTAAATTGGTGACTTGAAATTAATTGCTTATGTCTAACTGTATTAACATTACTTTGTTAGTTATTGTTAACTATAGATAGATTTTTTAAAAATATTTATCAGATTAAAAGCTCAAAAAGCGGTTATTTTGGCTGGAAATTTTATATTTAACCTATTTTGTTAATTAGCTCGTAGAGAAAACAGGATTTTATACTAAAAAAATCAATAATATTTGAGAACCCAGTCAGGGCATAATTTGGCAAGAGTGAGGAGCAAATAAAAGTTTTTAGCAGTAAGGTGTAACATCTTCGCCGCATTCGTCAGCCAAAAAGCATAGCGCCCGAAAACGTAAAGCGACAACTTCCTCGTACAGTGGGTTGAGTTTGCACATGGGGGGAATGTGAAATTTGCGCCCAAAAACTGTAATATCGCGTTCAAAGGGGCATTGAGCAGGAATTAGTTGACATAAACGGTGAGCTAGTTTTGGGCTGGATACTTGAATTCGGTCTAGGCGTTGACGTAAAGCTAAGAAAATATCAAAATTTACTTTTTCGCCTAGCATCCAGTTGTTGAGAAGGAAGTCTTGGGTTGTGTGTTGTGATAAGTTCATAACGTCTCTACTTTAGTTGGGTAAGGTGGGTGTTCTAAAAGTATCTACAGTTTGCAAACGAGTTTTTCGCAAGAAAGAGGAAAAGTTGATTCTTTATCATCTTGCCTAAAATCTCCTAGATTCGGAATTAGAGACATCACTGAACTTTTTAGCTATACATTTTTAATTTCCGTAAATGCACTCAGGAAAGTCAGCAAAAAATCAGGGTGGGAAGAAGCTGATAACTTCTTCCCACCCTGCCTAACTAATAGGAGTCGCCTATATTAAGAGGCGGCAATTTGTGGCGCTGTCGTGCGTCGTCGTCTTCTCCCATCTAAAGCTTTAACGGGTTCGTCAGGAGATTGTAGCAATAAAGTAACTGTCGGTTGGGTTTGCAGTTCTCGACGAATTTGGCGTTGTAGTTCTCTCTCTAGCTGTACTTGTACCCCTATCCAGTCTACTTCTACAAGTTCTCCATTGACCGATTGCGTAAAGCTCGACCAGCGATCGCCTAATACCCTTTCCATCCGCTCTTGCACCCATTGTTGTAGCATCGGGCGCTCCATAGACGAAACTACACCGCGCAGGTGAATTTCTGGTTTCATCATTAGTTTGCCTTGCCAGTCTACCGCCGCCGCAATGGTAATAATTCCTTCTCCTGCCAATTGCTGCCGCTCCTTGAGGATGCGATCGCTCACTATTCCCGTGCGTGACATATCCACAAGTTCAATTCCCGCAGGCACTTTCCCAGTGACGCGCATTGCCTCTTGTGATACTTCGATCACGTCGCCGTTTTGGATAATCAACATATTTTCGGCGGGAATGCCTGTACTTTGAGCGGTTTGGGCGTGTTTAAGTAGCATCCGATGTTCGCCATGAACAGGCAAGAAAAACTTAGGCTTAGTTAGTCCGATCATCAATTTTTGGTCTTCTTGGCAACCATGACCAGATACGTGCAATCCTTTGTCTTTGCCGTAAATAACGTTCGCACCCTGCATCATTAAGCGGTCAATAGTATTCATAACAGCAATGGTGTTTCCCGGAATCGGGTTAGCCGAAAATACCACCGTATCGCCGGGACGAATTTTTATTTGCTGGTGTTCGCCGTTAGAAATCCGGGTCATGGCTGACAATGGTTCGCCTTGAGAACCAGTTGTCAAAATCAATACTTTTTCTTCCGGTAAGTTCCGCAAGGCTTGCAATGGTTGCAGTAAGTTGTCTTCGCACTTGATATAACCCAAGTTACGGGCGTGAGCAATCAAGTTTAGCATTGAGCGCCCTACTATCCCTACCACGCGATTTTGTTTTCTGGCTATATCCAAAATCATGTTGATGCGGTGGACAGAAGACGCAAAGGTTGTAATTAAAATTCGTCCTTTAGCTTGACTAAATACCCGTTCTAGGTTTGGATATACCGATCTCTCCGAGGCGGTATATCCTGGTACTTCAGAATTTGTCGAATCGCTAAGGAGACAAAGTACACCTTTTTCGCCGTGTTCTGCTAATCTCTGGATGTCAAAAAATTCGCCATCAACAGGAGTATGGTCAAACTTGAAGTCTCCAGTATGGACAATTACCCCGGCGGGTGTGTGCAAAGCAATGGTATAACTATCGGCAATAGAGTGAGTATTGCGGATAAATTCGACAATAAATTGCGAACCTAGCCTTACTGTCTCACGAGGTCTAACACTGCGTAATTCTGTGCGATCGCGCATTCCAGCTTCTTCAAGTTTACCTTCTAGCATTGCTAGTGCTAACCTTGGCCCATAAATTACCGGAATTTCTAGCTGTCTAAGGTGAAAAGCTATCCCGCCAATATGATCCTCATGTCCGTGAGTCACAATCATGCCTTTTATTTTATGGCGATTGTCGCGCAGATAAGTCATATCAGGAAGCACAATATTTACTCCGTGCATTCCATCAGTGGGAAAAGCTAATCCCGCATCTAATAAAATTATTTCGTCATTGCACTCAAATACGCAGGTATTTTTACCAATTTCATGCAAGCCGCCAAGGGGAATAATTTTTACTACTGGTGATGTATTTTTTGCCATGTTAATCCTTTGAACGATAGGTTAATTGTGTTTAATATAAAAACTGTAGAACTTTTCATTTTTCCCATAAGGAGCTAAGTTTCTAGCAAATTTTTTATGTAAATATTCTGCAATTAAAGGGTGATTAAAACCTTCATTGTATTTATATCTGCCTTGATTAAAAGGTAGTTAATAAGCCAAATCTTTAGTTTTGGTATCAATATCTTGCAAAACTTTTTCTAAAGTTTTAATTATCTTGTCTTCTTCTTCGCATTGCAATGGTAAACGAGTCGAACCCACATCCCAACCTTTGAGTTTAAGCGCCATCTTTACAGGTATTGGATTAGCAGTAATAAACAAAGCCTTAAATAAGGGAAATAATCGTAAATGAATGTCAGTTGCCAGCCCAACTTTGCCTGTTTCAAAAGCTTCAATCATTTGCTGCAACTGTGCGCCTACTAAATGACTTGCAACACTAACTACCCCTTTAGCACCCACCGCTAACATTGGCAGAGTTAGAGAGTCATCACCAGAATAAATTTGAAATTCTCTAGGTGTCAATCGGCTAATTTCACTTGTTTGGTCTAAGCTTCCCGCCGCTTCTTTGATACCTACAATATTATCAATTTCCGCTAGACGAGCTACCGTCTCAGGAAGGAGATTTTGGCTGGTACGACTGGGGACGTTATACAACACTATAGGTAAATCGGGGCAAGCAGAAGCAATTTCCCGAAAGTGATGGTATAGTCCGGCTTGGGGTGGCTTGTTATAGTAAGGAACAACTTGTAAAGCTCCATGTACTCCTATTCTAGCTGCTTTTTGGGTTGCAGCGACAGCTTCAGTAGTCGAATTTGACCCCGTACCTGCCATTACCAGAGCTTTTCCCGCTACCGCCTGCAACACTACTTGAAATAGCTGATATTCTTCATCCCAAGTTAGGGTTGGCGATTCTCCGGTTGTCCCACACACAACAATTGTATCGCTGCCATTGGCGGCTAAATGTGCTGCTAATTGTTCGGTTACAGCATAATTTACGCTCCCGTCGGCTTTAAACGGCGTAATCATTGCTGTAATTACTCTGCCAAAATCTACCACCCGTTTTTACTCCTCACCGTAGCTCTTTGCTGTTTGATATTCTTTTGCTGACAGTAGATTTTTTTCTACTAATAATTCTGCAATTTGTACGGCGTTGAGGGCTGCACCTTTACGAATTTGGTCGCCACACAACCATAGTTCTAAACCACACTCGTGGGATAGGTCTTGACGGATGCGACCTACTAATACTTCATCAATGCCTGTAGCGTCTATAGGCATGGGAAAATAGTTTGCTTGCCAATCTTCCACAACTCGCACGCCGGGAGATGTGCTTAATATTTCTTTCGCTTCCCTGGCACTTAAAGGCGATGCAAATTCTATGTTAATTGCTTCAGAATGCGCTCGAAGTACGGGAACCCGAACACAGGTAGCACTAATTTTTAGTTCTGCGGCGTTAAAGATTTTCCGAGTTTCATTAACCATTTTCATTTCTTCTTCACAGTACCCATTAGCAGTCATGGGAGAGTTGTGAGGAAATAAATTAAAAGCTAAGGGATAAGGGAAAATTTCTGGCGTGGGGGATTTTCCTGCTAAAATTTCTTTGGTTTGGTTTAATACTTCTGTCATTGCCATCGCTCCCGCACCACTAGCCGATTGGTAGGTTGCGGCAATAATTCGCTTAATTTTTCTAACTTTATACAATGGATACACCGCCACCGCCATCAATATTGTTGTGCAGTTGGGGTTTGCTATTATCCCTTGATGGTTTCTTACTGCGTCAGGATTGACTTCTGGGACTACTAAAGGAACGTGAGGGTCTAAACGAAAAGCACTAGAATTATCTATTACTATTGCTCCTTGAGCTACAGCTACAGGAGCGAAGGTTTTGGAGATAGAACCGCCAGCCGAGGCTAGTACCAGGTCTATGTTATCAAAAGAGCGATCGCCTGCTGACTCAATTACTAAGTCTTCCCCCTTAAACTTCATAGTTTTTCCCGCACTGCGAGGAGAAGCTAATAGCTTTAGTTCGGCTACCGGAAAGTTACGGCTTGCTAATAATTCTAGTAATTCTGTGCCTACAGCCCCGGTTGCGCCTAAAATTGCTACGCGATAGGATTTTGTCAAGTTTTGCTCCTAGTCAATGTATTGATTTTCTTTCTTTAAAACAGATAACCAGCTTAAATAATTTTTGATAATAGTAGATTATATTAGTTAAAAAATTAAACTTTTAATAGTGATAATGCTTTGACTAAAGACTTTGGTTACTAGCCCAGCAGATGGTTTGTTAAGTCAAGACTAGAGGTACAGGTAGTATAGAACAAAAGTGGTAAAGATTAGGCGATCGCGTCAAATTATCGCTAAACTAAGAACTGCTCTAAACGCCACAAAATTTATCTACTCAACTAAGATATCACGGTGTCGTTGAACCTGCCCTGCCAAAAACAGAGCTAAGGAAGGCAAAAAATTAGTTGCTAACGCCATACAGCTTTGGTTGTCAGCAATTTAGTTCCCTTTAGTCAAATTGTCAGATAAAACTCTAAACATGAAAGTCACCCAGGAAAAACTCCCCGCAAGTCAAATAGGTTTGGAAATAGAAATTCCCCCCGAAAAGTCCAAACAGGCTTACGAGCAGGTAATTGCGAACTTTGCTCGCTCTGCCAATATTCCTGGGTTTCGTAAAGGCAAAGTTCCGCGCCAAGTATTGATTCAACGGCTAGGAGTAGTCAGAATTAAAGCCGCCGCCTTAGAAGACCTCATCGAAAGCGGTTTAACTGAAGCCCTCAAGCAAGAAGAAGTTAAAGCCATCGGTCAACCCCAGCTACGCACCTCCTTTGACGAATTAATCGACCAGTACCAACCCGGCAACCCATTGACTTTTAAAGCGGCGGTAGATGTACAGCCAGAGCTAAATCTGAGTCAATACACGGGCTTACAAGTGCAAGCTGAGGAGGTTAAATATGACCCCGCCAGCGTCGAAAAAGTTATCGAAGAAAATCGTCAAGAATTAGCAACATCGATTCCTGTAGAAGGACGCGCGGCTCAAATGAATGATGTCGCGGTAGTAGATTTTAAGGGTGTTTTGGTCAACGACGACCCGGAAGCCGAAGTAGAGGAAATTCCTGGAGGGGAAGGGACAGATTTTCAAGTAGAACTACATGAAGGTAAGTTTATTGAAGGTTTCGTTGATGGGATTGTTGGGATGAACATTGGCGAAACTAAAGAAGTTGATGCTAAATTTCCTTCCGAGTATCCGCAGCCAGAATTTGCTGACCGCAAAGCAAAGTTTACAATAACTTTGAAGGAACTAAAAGAAAAAGAACTTCCAGAAGTTAATGATGAGTTTGCTCAAGAAGTTAGCGAATTTGAAACCTTAGAAGAATTAAGAGTGTCCTTAGAAAAAAGGTTTAATGAAGAAGCTGACAACAAAACCAAAGCCAACCAGCAACAGGCTTTAACGAAGGAATTGGTAAAAAATGTAGAGGTCGATTTACCCGAAACATTAATTAACCAAGAAATAGATACAATGATTACCCAGACTGCCATGCAGTTAAGCAGACAGGGAATTGATGTCAAGAAATTATTTACCCAAGATACTATACCTCAACTAAGAGAGCGATCGCGCCCCGAAGCTATCGATAGCATCAAACGAACTTTGGCATTGCAAGAAGTAGCAAAACGCGAATCGATTGAAGTAGAAAGCGCGGCGATTGAAACGCGGTTTACTGAAGTGATAGCACAGTACGCTGATAAAGATGTAGACCAAGAAAGACTGCGCGAAGTTATCGCTGATGAATTGCTCACTGAGAAAATTCTTGATTGGCTGCAAGCAAACGCTAGTATTGAACTTGTCGCCGAAGGTAGTTTAAACAAGCCAGAAGCGGAGATTGAAGACGATACCGCCGAAGAAACTAGCGCCGAATAAATACTAAAGAAGTCACCCTAATTAGGGTGACTTCTCCATCTGTAAATAGATAAGCCATAATAGGTTACAGATAGGTTATCTAGAGTTGTAGCCTACTACGTGCTAACAGCACTGTGTCGGTTCTATTTTTTAAGTTTGTGATTTATGCTTGAATCAAAATCTATGTATCCTCCCATTAGCAGCGCCAACTACCTAGAGATTAATAACATCGTTCCTACCGTTGTAGAACAGTCGGGCATGGGAGAACGGGCTTTTGATATCTACTCCCGGCTGTTAAGAGAGCGGATTGTATTTTTGGGTACACAAGTAGATGATGCTGTCGCCGACTCAATTGTGGCTCAGTTATTATTTTTAGATGCTGAAGACCCAGAAAAAGACATCCAGTTATATATCAATTCGCCTGGTGGCTCGGTAACTGCTGGCATGGCAATTTACGATACAATTCAGCAAATTCGCCCAGATGTTGCTACTATTTGTTTTGGATTGGCTGCAAGTATGGGAGCATTTTTACTAACTGCTGGCTCGAAGGGTAAAAGGATGTCATTGCCTAGCGCTCGAATTATGATTCACCAACCATTGGGAGGCGCTCAAGGTCAAGCTGTGGATATCGAAATTCAAGCCAAAGAAATTCTTTATCACAAAAGTAGACTAAACGAGTTGTTAGCTCATCACACTGGTAAGCCCCTAGAAAGAATTGAAGCTGATACAGAGCGAGACTTTTTTATGTCCGCCGAAGAAGCAAAAAACTATGGCTTAATCGACAGCGTGATTTCTCGGCAAAATATCCCCCAAGTAGGCGCTACAGTTACTCCAGTTAACTAATTTGAGGCTTTTTATGGTAAAGTACGACTCCCATCTTAAATGTTCATTTTGCGGCAAGTCTCAAGAACAGGTACGCAAGTTGATTGCCGGGCCGGGAGTCTACATTTGCGATGAGTGCGTTGATTTGTGCAATGAAATTCTTGATGAAGAATTAATCGAACACAACACAAGTAGCGCCGCCACCGCTCCCGCATCTCGTCCCGAACCTCCTCAAAAGCGCCGCCCTCGTTCGGCAAACCTATCTTTTAGCCAAATACCCAAGCCAAGAGAGATTAAAAATCACTTGGACGAACACGTAATTGGTCAAGAGGAAGCTAAAAAAGTCTTATCAGTAGCAGTATACAACCATTACAAGCGCCTGAGCATACTACAAAATAAAACCAATAGTAAAGGCTCGGAAGAGGTAGTAGAACTGCAAAAATCAAATATTTTGTTAGTTGGGCCCACAGGTTGCGGTAAAACTTTGTTAGCTCAAACTTTAGCAAAAATATTAGACGTGCCTTTTGCGGTAGCTGATGCTACAACCCTAACAGAGGCGGGGTATGTGGGAGAAGATGTGGAAAATATCTTGCTGCGCTTACTCCAAGTTGCGGATTTGGATGTAGAAGAAGCGCAACGAGGAATTATTTACATTGATGAAATCGATAAAATTGCCCGGAAAAGTGAAAATACTTCTATTACCCGCGATGTGTCTGGAGAAGGAGTACAGCAAGCTTTATTGAAGATGTTGGAAGGCACAATTGCTAATGTACCACCCCAAGGAGGGCGCAAGCATCCTTATCAAGACTGCATTCAAATAGACACTAGCAATATTTTGTTTATTTGTGGCGGTGCTTTTGTTGGTTTAGACAAAGTTGTCGAACAGCGCATTGGTAAAAAATCAATGGGCTTTATTCAACCAGGGGAAGGGCAATCGAAAGAAAAACGCGCGGCGGACGTACTGAAGAACCTAGAACCGGGGGATTTAGTCAAGTTTGGCATGATTCCCGAATTTATCGGACGTATACCTGTAGCGGCGGTAGTAGAGCCGTTAGATGAAGATACTTTAGTGGCAATTTTGACTCAGCCGCGTAGTGCTTTAGTTAAGCAGTACCAAAAGCTGCTAAATATGGACAATGTGCAGCTAGAATTTAAACCAGATGCTTTAAAAGCGATCGCTATTGAAGCTTATCGCAGAAAAACTGGTGCTAGAGCCTTACGTGCCATTGTCGAAGAATTGATGCTAGAAGTAATGTACGAATTGCCCTCAAGAAAAGATGTTACTTGCTGTACAATTACGCGAGAGATGGTAGAAAAACGCTCTACTGCGGAATTGCTCGTACATCCATCTTCTTTACCCAAGCCAGAATCTGCTTAAATCATGCCTTACATTTGCGTTCGTGGTGTTGATCATTATTACGAATGGGTCAAAGTCGAAGAAGATACTAAAGTCAAGCCAGTAATGGTGTTTATTCATGGTTGGGCTGGCTCGGCTCGTTATTGGGAAAGTACAGCTATTGCGCTGAGTAGAGACTTTGACTGTCTGCTGTACGATATGCGGGGCTTTGGGCGCTCGAATGGCAAAATACCTGTGCTGTCGGTCTTAGAGGCAGTGGAAGAGTCGCCAGCGTCCGCAGATAAAGCTATAGAGGAGTTAACCTATGAGCTTGATGAGTATGCGCGAGATTTGGCAGCTTTATTAGATGGATTAGAGCTAAAAAAAGTTTATCTCAACGCTCATTCAACGGGTGCATCGGTGGCGACAATATTTCTCAACTTGTATCCAGAGCGAGTAGAAAAAGCCATCTTGACTTGTAGCGGTGTTTTTGAGTACGACGAGAAAGCCTTCGCTGCTTTTCATAAGTTTGGCGGTTATGTAGTCAAATTTCGCCCTAAGTGGTTGGCAAAAATTCCCTTTGTTGATCGGATGTTTATGGCGCGATTTTTGAAACGTTCAATTCCAAAGAGCGATCGCCAAGCGTTTTTAGATGACTTTTTAATGGCAGATTACGCCGCCGCAATTGGTACAATGGTTACGGCGGTAAGTGAAAATGCTGCCAAATTTATGCCACAGGAATTTACAAATTTAACTGTATCCACACTTTTAGTTGCAGGAGAATACGACCAAATTATTCCGCCTGCTATGGGTCGTCAAGCTGCATCTTTGAGCGATAAAGTAGAATTTGTTTTGATGCCAAATACGGCTCATTTTCCCATGCTGGAAGATCCGATTACTTATTTAAAGTCGGTACGGCAATTCTTACAAGTAGCTTAGGTGAATCAGCACTCGCGATCGCCAGTGCTGATTTTGCAATTAAACTTTGCTTGCTCGTGCTAAACGATTATTGACTTCATCCCAATTAATTACATTCCACCAAGCTGTCAAATAGTCAGCACGACGGTATTGGTACTTAAGATAATAAGCGTGTTCCCAAACATCATTACCCATAATTGGATAGTTACCATCCATTAAAGGGCTATCTTGGTTGGGTGTAGTAGTAATTTTTAGTTTGCCATCAGCACTTACTAGCCACACCCAGCCACTACCAAAACGTTTAGTTCCAGCTTCGTTAAACTGCTTTTTGAAGGTAGCAAAATCGTTGAAGTTTGCCTTAATCGCCAAGGCGATCGCCCCTGTTGGCTCTCCGCCACCTTGGGGCTTCATTATATTCCAAAACATAGTATGGTTGACATGACCCCCGCCATTGTTGCGGACAGTGCTGCGAATCGCCTCTGGTACGCTTTTGAGATTGGTTAGCAACTGTTCTACACTTTGGGCTTTTAGGTTGGGGTATTTTTCTAAAGCAGCATTCAAGTTTTTGACATAGGTTGCATGGTGGTTATCGTGATGAAACCGCATGGTTTGAGCATCAATGTGTGGCTCTAAAGCATTGTAGTCATAGGGTAGAGGTGGTAAAGAAATATTACCTTTAGGAGCCGATTGAGCTAACACTACATCCATTAATTCTGATGAGCGCCAAGAATTTAGGGCGACAATTCCCCCCGTTGCTCCAAGTAAAAATAATACTTTGCGTCGATTTAAGGTCATATTTTTAGGAAAAAGTGCGATCGCTTTTGACAATAGCAGAGGAACTGCCACAGTCTCCATGCTACGCCACAAACTAGTTGAAAATATACATTTTTTCCGATAAATTGGGTTTTAACTTTCTGCACTCTGGCGTAGTGCGATCGCAAAAATTTAATCTTTTTGTCTAGTAACTGTTAGTTTGCGGTTTTGATGGGGAATACTATCAGCAAAGATTTATAGCGCGATATATTCCATAAATAGAAATAATCGCTCAAAAAAAACGATTATTTTTTCAGCTAAAAGCCTCAAAGCCATCGCTATGAATTTGGAGCGCAGGTTGTTCTACAGGGGAAGAAATTTATTCTATAGTTATTGTTATTAAGGAATTAATTCCTGGCTTACATAATTGGCATATTTTAATTTTAGGCACAGATATCAACTTAGAATCTATAGCCAAAGCTCAACAAGGAGTTTACGATTCTTGGTCTTTTCGCATGGTAGAACCAGAACTTATTAAACGTTACTTTAAACTGCATCTGCAAAGTTATAGAGCAAATTCGATCTATAGTTCAATTTCGAGCGGGTAATTTAATTAAAGATAACTTCCCCCAACCCTTTGTCGATCTTCATAGTAGGAATATTGTTATTTGTTGTAATGTTTTTATTTATTTTGATTCTAAGGCAATTGTAATGACCTTAGACAAATTTTATTATATCCTGAATTTTGGAGGCTATTTAATTACTGGACACGCCGAACTGCACCGTCAAAAACTGGGTAGATTGCAAACAAAAGTGTTTCCCGAATCTTTAATTTATCAACGGCAGGATTTGCCTGTAAAAAAGTATATAGTTGCTGAAAAACTATTAACTACTGTAATTAATATAAACCAGAGCAAGATAGTTTAGTTAAACTGCAAAAATTGCCATCAAAACTAGAATTATCAAATTTTCAACCCCTAAGCAAAGCTAAGTTACAAGCCAATATAACTAAAGCAGAAATACTATTTTATCAAGGAGCTTATACTGTCGCCATTCAAGAAGCGGAGCAATTAATTGAGCAGAAACAGCTTCATTTTGATGCGTGTTATCTTCTTGCTCAAGCTTGGGCAAATTTAGGGAAAGCTGACCAAGCTACTTTTTTACTGTAAACAAGCAATAGAAATAGATTCTTTGTCTACATCACCTTACTATTTGTTAGCGTATATTGCTGAAGAAAATGGCGATATAAATTCGGCTAAAAAGCTATTTAAAAAAATTACTTACTTGCGCCTATTTCTATTAATGCCTACTTAGAACTGGAAGATATTTATTAACGGGAAGGCGACAAGAGCAGAGCAAAAAAGTAGTTATTTTTTAAAGAAATAAAATTTTCAGTAATAATACAGATAACAAATTAGATAGTTTTAAACTTCAGTAATTTTATGTATAAACTTACAAACTCGTTTTAATATACTAATAAACTTAGGGTAAGGAGTTGGGGAAAAGCAATTATAAAAAAGTTTTAAATAAATAAACTACTGCCAAGGATTATGATTTCAATTTTCTATCAAGAGCGGGAACTAGCCAATATTTTAAAAACCTTTCAAACCAATCGATCCAGTGGGTTTTTATATTTAGATGCTGAGGTAAATTTTCAAAACAAAAAAAAGTCGCGTGTCTTAGTTTTGCAAAATGGTCAAATTGTCTACGGCGATATAATCTTGCCTACAAATAAAAAAAATGCCCAAACTCAAGGACAAAAATTAAATCGGGAATGGTCAGAAAGTGCGATCGCACTTACAACTTGAAAAGCAGTAAATAAAACTTCTATTCGGGTGCTTTTAGACTTACTGATAAAAATGTAATTGCGCCGCCAAGGAAGTCTAAGCTGAACAACAAATATTATGTTTTTCTTGCCGCACCAATTGTTAACATCAACACTAACAAGATAACTGGTGTAGTACGAACCCGAATTTCTGTAGATAGCTTAGATCCTATTGTAAAAGCTAGCGCTTTTACTTCGTCAGAGAACAAACAGGCCGCCGCAGAGTACCACCTAGTTGATGCTGAAGGTCAATTCTTCGCTGCTGCTGCAAAAAATCAAATAGGTCGAGATGCGAAAAAAGATTCTAAAAAGTTTGCTACTTTGCAGAAAAATAACCAGGTAGCAAGTACCGTAGATACAGACCAAATTGACAACAAGTAACAACTTATATCTTATCCCATCACTAAAGTCTAGGGAACGCCCAATCTTAACTGGGGTGTGATTTTAGCTGAAGATACAGCAATAGTTTATGCAGGGGAAGGTTGATTACTGCTAAATCTAATTTTGGGTATGGGATTAACAGCGTTAATTGCGAGTGGACTTGCGGTATTGTTTGCCAATCGGACTACTAAATTAATTCAAGGAATTGCAAGTAAGAAATAGAGTGACCATTGCTCAACCTTCTTGCTGGTAATCTGTAATTGGAGCGTAAGTCCGCTCTACTCAACAAGAACGCACTAACTCATACTACGATGTGTATCATGTCTACAACACGCGATCGCATTACTCAAATTTACCACCAGCCCTTGCCAAACTTGCTCTTCAATGCACAACAAACTCATCGGTTACATCACGATCCCTGTGCTGTACAGCTATGCACACTCAGCAACATCAAGACAGGTCTTTGCCCAGAAGACTGCGCCTACTGCTCCCAAAGTGTTCATAATAAAACGGGACTTATCCCTCAAGAACTGATGAGTGCTGAGGCGGTTGTGGCTGAAGCGCAAGCAGCTAAAGCCAATGGTTCAACCCGCTTTTGTATGGGTGCGGCTTGGCGAGAAGTTAAAGATAATTCCCAGTTTGAGCGGGTTCTAGAAATGGTGCGCCAAGTGGCTGCCCTGGGGATGGAAACCTGTTGTACTCTCGGTATGCTGAAGCCGCACCAGGCTATGCGTCTCAAAGAAGCTGGGTTGACTGCCTACAATCATAACCTCGATACCTCACCTGCCTACTATGGAAAGATCATCACAACACGCACCTACCAAGAGCGTCTGGATACAATCCGCGCTGTTAGTGCTGCTGGTATATCTGTCTGCTGCGGTGGCATCTTAGGAGTGGGCGAGTCAGTTGAAGACCGTCTGGAATTACTAGAAGCTCTATACCACCTCGATCCGGTTCCAGAATCAATTCCGATTAACTGCTTAAATCATGTAGCAGGAACCCCATTACAGGACGTTCCTGCTGTTGAGCCAATAGAACTGGTGCGGATGATTGCAACTACACGCATCCTCTTTCCTCAATCGACGGTGCGCCTTTCAGCAGGTCGAGTGAAGATGAGTGACGAGCTACAGGCACTTTGTCTACTTGCAGGTGCTAACTCGATCTTCACTGGCTCAATTTTGTTGACTACACCCAACCCGGAGCGATCGCATGACGAGCAAATACTAGAGCGCTTAGGAATGATTCCCAAACCTCTCTAGGCTTGATTAAATTACTCCCATTCAATTGTTCCAGGCGGCTTAGAAGTAATATCGTAAACGACCCGATTTACTCCCGCAACTTCGTTGACAATCCGGTTAGATATTGCCTCTAATACATCGTAAGGAACTCGCGCCCAATCTGCGGTCATCCCATCTTCACTTGCTACTAAGCGTAAAACTATCGGGTAAGCGTAGGTACGCTGATCGCCCATTACGCCTACAGTGCGGACAGGTAATAGTACGGCAAAAGCTTGCCAAAAGTCGTGATAAATTCCTCGACGGTTGATTTCTTGACGAACAATAAAATCGGCTTCGCGCAATATTTCTAAGCGTTCGGCGGTAATTTCTCCCAATATCCGAATCGCTAAACCTGGCCCTGGAAAAGGCTGGCGCAAGACTATTTCTTCGGGTAAACCAATTTGTCGCCCAACTTTGCGGACTTCATCTTTAAATAGCTTACGTAAGGGTTCGACGAGCTTAAAGCGTAAGTCTTTGGGTAAACCACCTACATTGTGATGGCTCTTGATTTTTACTGCGACTCGTTCGCCACTTTTGGGATCGACGTTTGTATCGGCGGATTCAATTACATCGGGGTAAAGCGTCCCTTGCGCTAAGTAATCAAAGGGGCCGAGATTTTTGGATGCTTCTTCAAATACTTGGATAAATTCGTGTCCAATGCGGCGGCGCTTTTCTTCAGGATCGGTTACTCCCGCGACTAAAGCCAAAAAGCGATCGCGCGCGTCTACATACTCAACTGGGATATGAAACTGCTCTTGAAACAGCTTAACTAACCGCTCTGGCTCTAATTTCCGCATGAAGCCTTGATCGATAAATACACAAGTTAAGCGACTTCCGATGGCTTTATGGAGTAAAAACGCTAAAGTTGACGAATCTACACCCCCAGATAAGGCTAATAGCACTCGTTTTTCGCCTACTTGACCGCGAATTTCTCTAATTGCTGCTTCGACAAAAGCGGCGGTTGTCCAAGTAGGTTCGCATTCGCAAATGTGGTAAACAAAGTTGCGAATTAAAGCAAGTCCCCCCACCGAATGTACTACTTCGGGGTGGAATTGCACGCCGTAGAGTTTTTGATCGTAATTGGCGATCGCCGCACAAGAGGTATTTTCTGTATGCGCCAGGATTTCAAAGCCTGTAGGCAACTGGGCGCAAGAGTCTCCGTGACTCATCCACATGGTTGTACCGTCTTCAACATTGGTCAGCAAGTCTGTAGGGTCGTCAATTAATAAGGAGGCTTTGCCGTACTCTTTACGGTCGGCTGGTAGAACGTTTCCCCCTAGTTGCTTGACCATGAGTTGCATTCCATAACATACCCCTAAGACTGGGATACCTAAGCTCCAGATTTCAGGATCGCATTCTGGAGCGCCGGGAGCATATACCGAACTTGGGCCGCCAGAAAAAATAATTCCTTTAGGATTAAGTTGGCGCAACTGTTCGGCGGTGGTGCGATAAGACAAAACCTCAGAATACACTTGAGTTTCTCTAATTCTACGGGCAATTAGCTCCGAATACTGAGAACCAAAGTCAAGGATCGCAATCATTTGGCGATTCAACTGGGACAATTCTGCATTTGGCGGCAAAGTTTCGGTCTGTACCACTTAATTTCTTCCTATTAATTGCAAGTAGTGGATGAAAAATAGAGACATTTTCGGGTAAAGCGATCGGCAGTTGCTCACCCTATAGATAGAGACTTAAAAATTTATTTATTGGTAAGACAATTATGATTCCTAAGTTAACACAACCTAGAGAGCAAGGCGATGGCTGTGGGGCTTTTAACAATGATTGTGCGATCGCCGTCAAAGAGAACCGAACCAATACTAACATGGCGATTTGTCAGCTTGAATATATATTCGGTGGAACGAAAATCAATAGCTTGGGCGATCGCATTGTAGAGCTGATTTACCCAGTTACTCCCGGTTAGAGCGTCGTAAGAACGAAGATATTGTAAGGCGGCTTCGGTGGTCGAACTATTAAAAATGCTTTGTAATACAGGCGTTGGTAGACCTAACTGAGCAGCATGAGCGGTAAAAATTTCTAAGCGTCCATCAGCTAAATGATGGTGAGTATGAAAAATTCCCCCGGCAAGTTTGACGAGTTTACCATGATAGCCAAACAATAAAATTGATTTAACTTCTTGACTTGCGGCTTCTACTAACAACGAGCCTAACCAATTCGCAGTTTTAACTAATTGCTGCGAATTAATCCCTAACTTTTGAGCTAGATCCAAGCCATTTTCGCCGATACAAAACACTACTGAATCGGTAGATTTAGCTTTTAGTCGTACTTGTTCTAAACAAGCATCTAATTGTCCAGGGGCGCTTAATGGTTGAGAAATCCCGGTTGTACCGAGGAGGGAAAGCCCTTCAACTACACCAAAAGCAGCGTTGGAAGTCCGCTCGGCTAAGGCTCTACCTTCAGGAAGAATTATTGTTAATTTAATATGTTCGTTTGGTTGCAGTAGCTTTAGTAAATTAACCTGTAGTAATTGTTGGGCGTAACCATACACCGCCGGATCGCCATTTAACTTGTGTCCTAAACCTTCACCGCCAACAATTGTAATTGGTTGGGGAGAATCCAGCCATTCTACCAACGCCCAAATCGGCGTATTGCGTGTCAAATCTAAGTTATCACCAGGATCACTACGAGTTATTGCTAGAGCCATATTTGGCTGCAATCCAGCTACTTGTTCGATCTCAATCTCTACAGTTTGATCGGGGGTAATTAGATCGACAGATACAGTTTGGCAAGAAGTACGGGTTTGCAACCATTGCACTGCTGCGATCGCACTGGCGCAGGCAAAAACAGGTAAAGTATAACCAGAACGAGGCATTAGGGACGACACATTGCACCAGTAAGAGTTAAATCAATCTTTGGTTTGAATAGATAAAGCAACTATTCTCTTTCTGCTGACTGTTGTTTGGGGCAGCATTTTTAGCCTATCCTCCAAGATTATAGAAGCAAACCAGATTTGCCTAAATACTGACCTTTTTTTTAACATCAACATTTATTGGACTAGGCTTTGGTGGAAACCATTACTCAACCAGTTTTAGATTCAACAGAAAACCCTGGGACATCATCGGTAATTTTACCTGATAGCCAAAACCAGAACGGTAATAAACCATCAATTCGTACTAGTCTCAAAGCTTCTACTATTGACGGTGTATTTGCGGCTATTTTTATTAGTATTACAGGCGGCGTATTGCTGACTAATTTCTTACTCCAGGTAGGAGCAAGCCCGATAGAAATTGGCATGGTGTCGTCAATTCCGATGCTATTAAATTTATTACAACCATTAGGGGCTTACATAGGCGATCGCACAAATAGCCGTCATTACTATTGTTTGTGGATTTTTGGCACAGCGCGGTTATTGTGGTTGATTTTAGTTGCAGCGATTGGGTTTATTAGTTGGTCGGGTGGCGATCTCCATCAGCTAATAATTTGGACTTTGGGGATAGTTTTAGTTACCCATATATTAGAGTCTTTGGGTGGCTCGGCGTGGCTAAGTTGGATGGCGGTACTTGTTCCCCATCGCTTGCGGGGGCGTTATTTTGGCTTGCGTAATAGTGCGGCTAGTTTAACTAATTTAGTCGGCGTACCCCTGCTTGGATTTGCGGTAGAGGCTTGGCCAAGTGGCACAGTTAGCGGCTACGCAGTGGTTTTATTTTTAGCAGTGGTGGTAGGGATAATTAGCTTAGGATGTCAATTTTTTATGATTGATGTCAATCCCCAGCTAACAGCCATAAAGCAAGTAGAAGCGGAGGAAAAAAACTTTTCACTTTTAGGCAACTTTTCGCCTAATTTTTTAAGATTTTTGTTGTACTTTGGTGTGTGGACGTTTGCAGTTAACCTTAGTTCGCCGTTTTTTAATCTTTATTTGTTAGACAACTTGCATTTAGATTTATACTGGGCAACGCTTTACGGCAGTTTGACGGCGGGGGCAAACTTAATCATGCTGATTTTGTGGGGTAAGATTGCCGATAGAATTGGCAATCGTCCGTTGTTGTTATTGGTGGGTATTTTAGCTGGAATAACGCCGTTATTGTGGTTGGGAGTAGGTGCGGATAATATTTCCTTGTGGGTATGGCTACCGCTAATTCATATATTTACGGGCGGTACTTGGGCAGCAATTGAATTATGTAGTAGTAATATTCAAATGGAAGTTGCCCCCCAGGAGCATCCTTCTACTTATTTTGCGGTGGCGGCGGCGGTGGCTGGGGTCTGCGGGGCTTTGGGAACAACGGCGGGGGGGTTTTTTTGTGAAATTCCTGCCCTTGGTGGTTTTCAAGGGTTGTTTGCGCTGTCTATACGTTAGCGAACCTCGTAGCCAAAGAGTTAGTCAGATTGTGAGTAGTTGGCTAAATAATTTTAAAGCGCGATCAATCAAAGCGGATATGTGACAAATGCACCAAAATAGAAGTAAGAGGAATTGCGATCGCCCAGGCGTAAACACTGCATGAATACCGTTGATTATCTCCGCATTAGTTTAATTGACCGTTGTAATTTTCGCTGTCAATACTGTATGCCAGAAGGAGCAGAACTAAACTATATTTTGCAGCAACAGATATTAACTGATGAGGAATTACTTGTTCTCATCAAAGAAGTATTTATTCCTGTGGGTTTTACTCGTTTTCGCTTGACCGGGGGCGAACCCTTATTGCGTCCGGGGGTGGTAGATTTGGTAGGAAAAATTGCCGCAATTCCCGAAACTCAAGACCTTTCCATGACAACTAATGGTTTTTTATTAGCTGGAATGGCGCAGCAGCTACACGATGCGGGATTACGCCGGGTTAATATTAGTTTGGACTCGTTGAACGCTGAAACTTTCGATCGGATTATTGGCAATCGTGGGCGTTCTCAGTGGGAGAAAGTATGGAATGGAATCCAGGAAGCTTATAAAGTAGGTTTTGACCCTTTAAAACTAAATGTAGTTGTAATTCCGGGTGTAAATGATAGCGAAGTGCTAGATTTAGCGGCTTTAACTATTGACAAACAGTGGCACGTCCGGTTTATTGAATTTATGCCTATTGGTAACGATCGCTTATTTAACGAGCAAGGCTGGATATCTTCAGAGCAATTACGCGATCAAATTTGCCATAAGTACGGTTTAACTACAGCTTTTGTAAGCGGTAATGGGCCAGCCGATGTATTTAAAATTCCTCACGCCAAAGGAACTCTAGGCTTTATTAGTCAGATGTCAGAGTGTTTTTGCGATCGTTGTAACCGAATGCGATTATCCGCCGATGGTTGGCTGCGTCCGTGTTTGTTGAATGAAAGCAACCAAATAGATTTAAAAACAGCGTTGCGGAGTGGAGTTAGTTTAGACCAGTTGCGGAGTCTTGTGAGCGACTTACTGGCACTCAAACCCGAAATCAACTACAAAGCTAGAGTTTCGGGTACTACAGGGGCTTACAGCCGTACTATGTCGCAAATTGGCGGCTAGTTATAGGCAAGGTAGGTAATTTAAGAGGCGCGATCGCACTTTAGCAACTTATATAAGTTATTGCCCTTTATACCCAATGGTAAACAGCACAATACTTTCTAGATTAGCGATTACTTCTAGTTCTAGTTGTCCTAATTTTTTAATCAATCGAGTTTTGTCAATTACGCGGAGTTGGTGACAGAGTGCAACAGAATCTTGATTTAAGCCGCCTTGACCGCTAGAAATCATCAAGCACGTTGGTAGAGAAGCGCGTCTTAAGTTGGTTGTGAGGGGAATTGAGATAGCGTACTTTCTTGAAAAATGATAACAGGACGAGTGCCAGCTTGTTCCGAGCCTTTTATTGGATCAAGATTTGCTAACCATATTTCACCGCGTTCTATTTTCATCTTTATCCTCATTATTTAAGAGTTCGGCATACTCAGAAATACCTGCCTCGGCTAGTTCTCGATCTTCTTGGGCAAATTCCTGATAAAGGTTTGCAAATTGGCTAACATCGGTTATTTGTTTACTGAATTTTGCCTGAAATTTGATGAAAGCAATAAAATCCGCGACTTGTTTGAGTTGCTGATCATTAAAGCTATCTATTTCTTGTTTAAGAGATTCCTTCGTAACTCCTATCATTATTTTTCTCCTTTTAAATTTGTTAATTTTAATTATTGACGTATCTAAGCGATCGCTTATTTCTAATTTTCTGCGATCGCACAATTCCACAATATTTTAGCATTATCCCTATTCTCCCTATTCTTCCCTTTTTTTAAGGGGGGCTGGGGGGGATCAACCGTTGAGTCGCGCCACAAACCCTCTCAAAATCACTCTTAATTCGTCTCTCCTTCCACAATCTTAATTTCTGCTTCTGTCAACTCATAAAGTTGATAAACCAGTCGATCTATTTCGGTTTCAATGTCCTTAATATCTTTCTCTTTAGCATCAAGACATTTTTTTACAAGAGTTTCTATCTTTTTTTGCTCTAATTTGGTAGCAATAAAAATAGGAATCTGTTTCATATAGTCGCTAAATGATCTCAGATAACCACCTCGAATAGAATTAGAAATCATCGAATAGAACCACTCAACTAATTGAGAGTTTAAAAGCCCACAAAGCCACATTTCATTAGTTGGAATAAAGTAGCAAGTATTGCCTGCATAAAAACCTAATCGATCAATTGAAAAACTTTGATGCTCATAAATATCAGGATAGATAATTTTAGGTTTCTCAAATTCTTGCCAGTAAATACAAGAGCGTAATTCCCAAAAATATTTACCTTGGTCGCATCGCTTGATTAATGATTCTTTAAATTGAAAAAAATATTGATAAATTGCCGGATATGTTTCAGCAAAAATTTTCTCTGCCTCTTTTTCTGGTCGATCAGACCAGGGATGTTTTTTGTTTTCAGAAGATTCAATTTTGATGATATATTGCTCGGTAAAATCAATATGCCATCGCTTAATATCTCGACCACGTAAAAAAGGCTTTAACACTTCAGCCGAAGAAGTATTTTCAGTAATCAATCTGTCGTGGGTAACTTTATCTACAACAAATGCTTCATTAAAACCTGTTAAAATACCTCGATGAAATCTGCCGTTTATATACTCCCCTAACGGCGTGCCAGAATTTTGCAGTTTTGCTAATAAGTTTAAGGTTTGAAAAGACTCTAGCCGCCAACCGTCAGACTTCAAGTTTCTCTGCGAAATTGTCAAACTATCTTGTTCTAATTCCGTTGCAAAATGTGCAATATTTTGTTTTTTCGCTTCATCCCATGACAAAGTTTGTACTTGATTTGCATCAGATTGAATTTTACTTAAAATGATGATACTAGGATAGGCGATCGCTTCTTCAAAAACTGGAAAATCACCGAAATCAATTAAATAGTGAATTGTTGTTGAATCCGTCAAAAGTTGGCGTAATTTCTTACCATAACCTGCTCTAAAATATTTGTTAGAAGATATATAAGTTAAATGACCGTTTGCTTTTAATAAGTGCAGACTTAATTCATAAAAATATACAAATAAGTCAGCAACCCCTGTATAGCATTGATAATTTTGCTGTAAACTTGTTTTCAATTCCTTAATTTCTTCCTGTCTAATATAAGGAGGGTTCCCAATTACTACATCAAAGCCAATAAAATCACCTTCATTATTCAAAACTTCAGGAAACTCAAACCGCCACTCTAGAGCATTTTCATAAAGTCTACCGCTTTCTATATCCTCAATTTCAACCCTTAATCTATCAATTTCATTATTTAACTTAGCGCTCTTTTGCTCCCGCACTTTTTTAGCCGCCTTTGTTTCTTCAAATAACAAAGTTTGATTTTCCAAATTATAGAGGTCAATATCTATTAAAATTCTTAACTTGGTTTTATTTGGATCGATTCCTTGCAGTGTTGTCTTAAAACTGCCTTTAATATCTTTAATTAATCTTTCCATTTCCCGTTTCTGCTCTTTACTTTCAGCATTGCGGTAAGTTTGTACAGCATTTCGATAAATATCTATACTGTGTTTCTTTTTATTCAAAGCTTGTTTCAAATCAGCATCTAACGCAAATCGACTAACTAAAGAATTACCGCACTTGATATTGATATCAATATTTGGTAGAGTCTCCAATTCTGTACAATTACTTTCTACCCGATAATAAGCATTTTTCAAAAGCTCAATCCATAGCCGCAAACGACAAATTTTTACTGAGTTTGGATTAATATCGACACCAAATAAACAGTTTTCAATAATTTTTTGCTTCTCGTGAAAAAGTGTTTCTTGTATACGCTGACTTTCTTTGCTTTTTGGATTGTATTCAAATAACTTTCCATCATCATCAATGACAATTAACTCATCATTGACAACTTCAACCTGATAATCTCTTAAGGTTTTCCCACTTCTATCAAGCAGAATCTTTAGTTCACTTTTGATTGCAATTATTTCATTAAGAGCCGAAACTAGAAAATGTCCTGAACCTACCGCCGGATCGCAAATTTTTAAACTATTAATAATTGTATTGGCGGCTTTTTTGTCGGTAATTCTTTCATTCAAATCATCAATGTTTTGACAATTTAAGCCATTTACTTCATTAAATTTCTGTACCACCGCTCTACGAATTGTTTCACGACACATATACATCGTAATAAAGCCTGGTGTAAAGAAAGAACCATCTTTATAGCCGTTAATCTTTTCAAAAATTAATCCAAGCACCGAAGCATTAATCAGTGTTTTATTTTCTTCTTGAATCTCCTCGGAACCTTCACTACTAAAATCATAAGCATTAAGAAACTCAAATAAATACTCTAAAGCATTGAAATTACCTAATCGCCTTTTGCCATTACTATCTTTTAAAACACTAGATGAAAAAATAGGCAGCTTTTCATCTCTGAGATTGCTAATAAAAATAGTTAACTGCTCGATATCCGTTGGCTCAAACAGCGAACTATTAAGATAAGGAATATTAGCAAAAATGGCTTTTATACTTGCATTACGATCGCTCTGCTTACGAGCTAATACATCAAAGAAAAGCCTATTAACGTCACCATAACTTTGTACTTTTGTCAAGCTTAAAAAAGCAAAAGACCGATCACCTTTATGATATTTAATTAATTGAGCTTCTAGTAACTTAAGGAAAAGAACACGATTTATCCAAGTGATTACTAACTCTAAACCAACATTAAATAGTCTTTCTCCTTCAGTATCTCCAAACTGTTCCGGCTTCTCTATTCGAGAAATTTTGTCTAAACTATCAAGCTGAGTGATGGCATTTTCAAGCAAAGAACCTGCAATGCGATCGCTCTCTTTTTTGCGTCCGATCAGCTTTTTGCTACCTTCTTTTGTTTCGGTCAAGCCGATAATATACAATAACTCGTTATAAAAAGCCTTATCCAGTCGGTTGCTATCATTGGCAAAAGGCAGTTTTAGTAAGTGTTCTGGGGAAAACAGCTTAAATAGCACAATTAGTTTGCGATCGCCTTCTTCGTCACTATTCCTCAAAAATCCGTCATAGTCGCGGATATCAAGATGGGTAAACTCAATCTCATTTTCAAGGAGTGCGATCGCTCTTTTGGCAATTTGTTTATAGAAAAACTCAGTTTTTGTACTACTTAGTCTCCCTGCTTCAAAATCAATAAATTGATTTACCAGCGTTTTATCTTGGACAAATAGCTGTTCAAACATTGCTGCATCAAAAATAAACCACTCATAAATATTGGTTGCAACTAGATATCTAATTTCAAGATTATTACCTGTAATTCTTTCTCGCAAAAAGTATAAAACTAATTCCTGAAAAGCCTTAGTGTTTAGATTGTCAACCTCTAGCATTTCGGCTTTGTTGGTTGGTTTTTTGGCTTCTACAAGTACACCAACACTGCTTTTAGAATCTTTGCCATTATGAATAACAAGGTCGTTACGCCCTTTGGTATTGATAAAATGACTTGGACTATAGTAAGTGTTCTTTAAAAAATCAGCAACAAGATTTTTATGAAATTCCTCAGATTCAGTCTCATTGATTTGGTCAATTAGTTTAACTAGATTCGTTTTGAAAGTTTCAATATTTTCTCTAATTGGCTTAACTTTAAGGAACGCTTTATTTAATGCTTGTCTTGGCGATAATTTTTTGGGTGTCATGAAACTAGGAGCAACCAATAGATTTACTCCAGTATGCCCAATTATTACTGTATTGCCTGTATTTGCTTAAGTCCTTTTTTAATGGAGGAAATATTTAAAAAAGGGGTTCAGATGGGCGATCGCTACCCTAAATTAACCAAGCGTTGATTCAAGGCGTTTTTGGCTTGTTCTCGGTCGTCGAAATGGATTTTTTCTGTACCAAGGATTTGATAATCTTCGTGACCTTTTCCGGCAATTAGTACGCCATCGCCAGGTTTTGCAAGCAAAATTGCTTCATTAATTGCCGCCGCGCGATCGCTTATTACTATTGGTTTAATAGTTGATGGGATACCCGCTAAGATATCAAGCAAAATTTGTTCGGGGTTTTCGGTACGAGGATTATCAGAAGTTACAACGGCGATATCGGCAAGTTCGGCAGCTATTTTACCCATTTTTGGGCGTTTGGTGCGATCGCGATCACCTCCACAACCAAAGACGCAAATCATTTTACCGCTAATAAATGGACGGGCGGCTTTAAGTAAGTTTTCTAAACTATCTGGCGTATGTGCGTAATCTACAATTGTGCTGATGTCTTGAAGGGGCGATATCTGCACTCGTTCCATGCGTCCGGGTACGCCAGGAAAATCTGGCAATACTTGGGCAATTAATTGTAAATCTACACCTAAATGTAAGGCTGTTCCTACGGCTGCTAGAAGATTGGCTAGGTTGTACTGACCAACTAAAGGCGATTCAAAAGCGATGTCACCTTTGGGAGTGTGGAGAGTGCCGCTAACCCCCGATGGTTGGTATTTTAGGTCGGTTGTATGCAATTCTGCGGTGCGATCGCCCACACTGTAACGCCATACTGGAGATTGAATTTGCTTAATTAGGCGATCGCTAATTGGATCGTCAATATTAATTATTGCTAATCCTTGCAGATATTCAGGGCTAAATAACAAAGCTTTGGCTTTAAAGTAATCCTCCATATCTTTGTGATAATCAAGGTGATCTTGAGTCAAGTTAGTAAATACTGCAACGTCAAACTCGCAGCTTTTTACCCTTCCTTGCGCCAAAGAGTGGGAACTAACTTCCATAACTCCAAACTTACAGCCAGCATCACGGGCTTCGGCAAATTGCTGTTGTAATTCCACTGCAAAGGGCGTTGTATGCGCCGCAGTTTTTTCAAAACCCGCCCAACGAGTGTAAAGCGTACCCATTAAAGCTGTAGATAAATGCGCCTCTGTCAAGAAAAACTCGATTAAATGCGTCGTCGTAGTTTTACCATTAGTCCCGGTAATGCCCACAAGTTGCATTTGCTTAGTAGGATGCCCATAAAAAGCCGATGTGATCGCCGCGCAAGCCTTTACCATGTCTGTAGCACCAATTAAAACAGGGTTATTGACATCATTGGCTATTTGAGTAGAAACTATAGCTGCAATTGCCCCCGATGCGATCGCGCTTGACCAAAATTCTCCACCATCAACCCGCGTTCCGGGCATTCCTATAAACAAATCTCCCGGTTGACAAGCATGAGAATTAGTAGTTAAGCCTTTTACTTCGTCATCTATTGCTGGATGTTCGGGCGACAGGGAAAGATCGCTAACTTGAGATAACAATTCGCCTAATTTCATATTAATTAAACCTCACCTAATTGCGCTGATTGTCCATCACTCGATAAATATTTCTGTAACATTTGTTGCAATTGCATTGTACTAGCGCGAGGCGAAGGACGAGGTAAAAGTTGTTCTTTACCCGCAGACAGCTTACAAATTACGGGAACTTCGTATTGATAGACATTAAACCAGTCGGGGCGACTTGTAATATCACGAATTTCTAAGTCAAAATTTAAAATAGCGCGAATTTGCTGTAATTTCTCCTCTAAGCCTTCGCACAAGTGACAACCCGGTTTACTGTACATAATTAATTGCATTATTATCAGCCGATTGTAAAACTACTACTCTTTCTAGATCGGGGCATATTTCGATATTCTGGAATAAGAAGTAACAAAAATAATTATGAGCCTTTCCACCGATTCGCCTAACCTAGCCGCCAAGTTCGATTTAGCTGAACTAAATCAAAAGTATGATACCGCCCATCCACAAGATGTTTTAGCTTGGTGTGTTGAAAACATAAACACTGGATTAGTTCAAGCCAGTGCCTTCAACGTAGATGATATAGTAATTACCGATATACTTTACCGCGATCTTAAGCATCCAATTCCGGTAATATTTCTCGATACTTTGTACCACTTTCCCCAAACTTTAGAATTAGTAGGCAAAGTTAAAGAGTTATACAACGTAGACCTGCAAACCTACAAAATGCCCGACCTTGATAGCCGCGAAGCCTTCACAGCTAAGTACGGAGACTCATTGTGGGACAAAGATATTAGCCAATTTCACCAAATCACCAAAATTGAACCCTTGCAACGGGGACTAGCAGAATTGAATACAACGGCGTGGATTACTGGACGGCGACGAGATCAAGCCAATACTCGCCAAGTTATGCCAATATTTGAAGTAGATGGCAAACAGCGTCTCAAAGTCAATCCTATTGCTAGTTGGACGCGCAAAGAAACCTGGGCGTATGTATTTGAACACGGCGTTATCTACAATCCTCTCCACGACCAAGGTTATCCCAGTATTGGCGACGAACCTATTACAACCCAAGTAGGCGAAGGCGAAGACGAACGCGCCGGACGCTGGCGGGGAATGGGCAAAACTGAATGTGGTATTCACATCTAATAATTTTCTGCTTCTAAAAACTCGCGCTTGGTACGGTAAGTTATAAATGCTAAAAATCCTCCATCTGTCTGATATCCACATGGGAAGCGGCTTTACTCATGGCAAGCTTAATCCCGAAACTGGTTTGAATACACGTTTGGAGGATTTTGTCAATACTTTATCTAAATGTATTGACTATGCCTTAGCCGAGCCAGTAGATTTAGTATTGTTTGGCGGCGATGCTTTTCCCGATGCTACACCGCCGCCTTACGTTCAAGAAAAATTTGCTACTCAATTTCGCCGTTTAGTTGATGCTCAAATACCTACGGTGTTGCTAGTAGGCAACCATGACCAGCATTCGCAAGGCATGGGTGGGGCAAGTTTATGTATTTATCGTACCTTGGGCGTACCGGGATTTTTAGTAGGAGACAGATTAACAACTCACCACATCCAAACTCGTAATGGTGCAGTGCAAGTAGTTACCCTTCCTTGGCTAACTCGTTCAACCTTGCTAACACGCCCGGAAACTGAAGGTTTATCAATTACCGATATCAACGATATGTTAATTGATCGCCTGCGGACGGCAATGGAAGGAGAAGTTCGCCGTTTAGATCCCGAAATCCCCACAGTGCTGTTAGGACACCTAATGATTGACAGCGCTAATTTGGGTGCTGAACGCCTGTTAGCTGTAGGAAAAGGGTTTACTATTCCTTTATCGTTAATCACTCGCCCTTGCTTTGATTACGTGGCGCTAGGTCACGTCCACCGTCACCAGAACCTTAATAAATCTAATGACCCGCCTGTAATTTATCCTGGTAGTATTGAGCGGGTTGATTTTAGCGAAGAAAAAGAAGATAAAGGCTATGTCAAAGTCTCTTTAGAAAAGGGTAAAGTAGAGTGGGAATTTTGCCCATTGCAAGTACGGAAGTTTCAGACTATCAAAGTAGATATATCTAAGGCAACTGAACCTCACGAGCAATTGATGAAAGCGATCGCCAAACATACTATTGAAGATGCGGTAGTAAGGCTAATTTATCAACTTGGCTCTGAGCAAATAGATAAAATTGATAGTGCTGCTGTTCATAGCGCCCTGAGTGCAGCCCATAGTTATACAATTCAACCAGAATTAATTAGTCAGTTAGCTAGACCGCGTTTGCCAGAATTAGGGGCTAGTAGTGCAATTGACCCAATGGAAGCATTGACAGCTTACATAAATAATCGCCAAGACCTGAAAGAGATATCAAGTTTAATGCTGGAAGCCGCCAATAAATTGCTATCTGCTAAGACTGAGGAAGTCTGGTTTGATACTACGGTTAGCGAACCTACCGCTAATAACCAAAATAGCCAGTTAAGGTTGCTCTGATTGTTCGCGGATTTTTGGCACTACTCAAGTCCAACCAATATCACCTCATTATTCTCGTCTGCTGAAAGATATAAATCTTTCAAATCCTCTAAGTGATTGAGACACCACCCTTCCCGACCTTCCTCTGTTGAAAACAGTGTTTTAGGATCGATGTGTCGAAAAATGCTGGCTCCTTGACTAACTAGTTCGCGCGATATAAGTCCTAATGATTCATCTACTGATAGCAAATTTGGGGCAAAAGTGCGATCGCCTAATAGGAGCTTTTGAACAATCTCATCAGCATTGGCAACCTGTCTTCTCGATAGCTCCAGTGTTAAACGTTTTTCAATCTCCTCAGATGATTTTTCTAGCATTGCTGTCCGGTCTTCAATTCCTGGAAAGGCTTGACGAGTAAGCGTCAACTGAGAGCGAAGTTCAGCTATTGCCCGCTCTGCTTCTAACTTTGACTCAAATACCTCTTGATGTATTTCGATAACATTTTCAATTATTTCATCAATTTCTTCAGGCTCAATTTCAAAAAAGCGGAAAATGCCGCAACCGTAGGGAAAAAGAGAAGCGACAAGAATGCTGAGTGCTTTTTCACTTTGAAGGCGTAGATATAGACTACTGTTGGGCGGAATTGCGCTGTAAAGTATGGAACAACCCATAAATAAGCTCACCTCGTTTTAATGCTTTTAAGATTTCACTAATTGTATAATCCGCCCGTCACCTTACGCTTTAAACTGGAGTTTACGATTGGTATTGTCTTTAATTGAGTTAGCTGTGCGGAAAATTGTTATTGCCGGAAATTGGAAAATGTTTAAAACTCAGGCAGAGTCCCTAGAGTTTTTAAAAGGATTTATGCCGAGTTTGGAGCATACCCCAGAAGATCGGGAAGTTGTATTATGCGTTCCTTATACCGATTTAAATCAGCTATCAAAAAATCTGCATGGTAGCCGTATTCAGCTAGGCGCTCAAAATATCCACTGGGAAAATAGCGGCGCTTACACTGGGGAAATTTCTGGAGAAATGCTGGCAGAAATTGGCACTCGTTATGTTATTGTCGGTCACAGCGAACGACGACAGTATTTTGGCGAAACTGACGAAACTGTTAAGAAACGGCTGTTGGCGGCTCAAAAGTCTGACCTTACGCCGATTTTGTGCGTAGGAGAAACTAAGCAGCAAAGAGACGCTGGAGAAATTGAAAGCACTGTTACAAGGCAGCTAAAACTAGGTTTAGTCGGTGTAGACCAAGATAATTTAGTTATTGCTTACGAACCAATATGGGCAATTGGGACGGGGGATACTTGCGAAGCAACCGAAGCTAATAGAGTAATTGGTTTAATTCGCGCTCAATTAAGCAATCCTAACGTTTCTATTCAGTATGGCGGCTCGGTAAAGCCTAGTAATATTGATGAAATTATGGCGCAACCAGAAATTGATGGGGCTTTAGTTGGTGGTGCGAGTTTAGAACCAGATAGTTTTGCTCAGTTGGTTAATTACAAATAGCTGCTGCAAAAAAATGATTGTTCCAGCTTGGGAAATTTGCGACTTCTCTTTTGAGTGGGGAAAACGTACCTATCTGATGGGAGTGGTTAATGTCACGCCAGACAGCTTTAGCGATGGTGGCGAGTTTTCTAAACCTTTAGAGGCTTTAGCGCAGGCTCAGAAGCTTGTAGCCGCCGGAGCAGACATTATTGATATCGGCGGACAATCGACGCGACCGGGATCTGTACAAATCTCTGTAGAGGAAGAATTAGAGCGGGTGCTGTCAGTAATTGAGGTACTGCGAAAAGAAATAGCCGTCCCCATTTCTGTAGATACAACCCGCGCCAGTGTAGCTTTTTCTGCGGTGACGGCGGGAGCAGATTTAGTTAATGATATATCTGGCGGTACTTTTGACCCCGATATGTTGGCTACCGTTGCTCAATTAAATGTACCTGTTATTTTAATGCACTTGCGCGGTACGCCGCAAACTATGCAACAAATGACTGATTATCAAAATCTGTTAGCCGAAATTTACCAGTTTTTAGAGCGTCAAATTGAAAGTGCGGCTTTCTGTGGCATTAATCCTTCTAAAATAATTATCGATCCAGGCATTGGGTTTGCTAAAAATCAATCACAAAATCTAGAAATCCTGAGAAATGTAGGTTTTTTTAAATCTCTCAATTGTCCGATTTTGGTGGGAGCATCTCGTAAAAGCTTTATTGGACGCATCCTCAATCAACCAGACCCCAAAGAGCGCGTATGGGGAACCGCCGCCGCGTGTTGTGCGGCGATTTCGACGGGGGCGGATATCTTACGAGTTCACGATGTAGCCCAAATGCGCGATGTCTGCCGCGTTGCCGATGCTATATTTAGGCAAATGTAGAGACGTTGCGCTGCAACGTCTTCATACCAAAATTTATATATTTAATCAGCAACACCATTTAAAGTTCTCTAACCTTTGGTTGTCCGTCAACAATTTCGCCAATTAAAACTAGGTCAGTAACGCCGACAAATATACCGTTTTCTAGCACTCCAGGGATATTATTTAAAATTTTTTCTAAGTCGGCGGGGTCGTCTATAGAATCAAACTTGACATCAATTACCATATTGCCTTGATCGGTGATTACTGGGCCAGCTTTTCTAATTCCCATCCGCAACTCTGGCTTCCCGCCGAGTTTTTCAATCGCTCTCATTACTGGAGAAAGCGCCATGGGGATAACTTCTACAGGTACAGGAAAGCTAGAACCTAAACGGTCTACTATTTTTGAGCTATCGACTACGACAATAAACTGCTCGGCTAAATAGTCTACAACTTTCTCGCGGGTGTGGGCTGCACCACCACCTTTGATTAAATTTTTGTGCGGATCTACTTCATCGGCTCCATCAATTGCTATATCAATATGGTCTACCGCGTCTAGAGTAGTTAAAGGGATACCATACTGTTTTGCCAAAACCTCTGATTGAAAAGAGGTAGGAATCCCGACAATGTTTGTTAGTTCGCCAGACTTGAGAAAGTCGCCGAGAAATTGAATTGTATAAGCTGTAGTTGAACCCGTACCCAATCCGACTATAGAATTTGACTTGACGCGCTGCGCTGCGGCTTTACCGACTTGTTCCTTCATCAACTTAGCTAATTCCGTCATACCATACCCTTATTAAACGCAGTGTCTAGTATATATTTGCATTGGTCGGTATAGATTAAAGAAAGCGTTGTCAGCTACGAAAGTTAGTACATGAATTTACCTGTTTGGTTAACACCCAGTCATTTTATTATTTTGGGTCTTTTGCTGGGATTTGCGATCGCACATAGCGGGTTAGCAGCTTGGCGCACTTCTGCGGAAAAGCTGATTGGCGCTCGTTTGTACCGCGTTATTTTTGCTTTAGTTAGCTTACCAATAGCTGTCGTATTAGTTATCTATTTTTTTAATCACCGCTACGATGGCGCTCAACTCTGGCAAGTCCAAGGAGTTCCGGGTGTGGGAAACTTTGTTTGGATAGTGTCGGCAATTTCTTTTTTGTTTCTTTATCCAGCAACCTTTAATTTGCTAGAAATTGCCGCGATTCAAAAGCCACAAGTTCATTTATTTGAGACGGGGATTATTCGGATTACTCGCCATCCGCAAATGGTGGGACAAGTTTTGTGGTGTATAGCCCATACTCTATGGATTGGGACGAGTTTTACTTTATTTACTTCTATTGGGTTAGTATTGCATCATCTATTTGGAGTTTGGCATGGCGATCGCCGTTTACAATCCCGTTACGGTGAAGCTTTTGAAGTTGTTAAGTCTCGCACTTCCATTGTGCCTTTTTTAGCGATGGTGCGCGGACAGCAGACTTTTAAGATTTCTGAATTTCTCCGCCCATCTTATCTAGGGGTAGCTATTTTTATCATTGCCTTATGGTACTCTCACCCGCTTTTAATTAGCTCAACAGGGCGCGTTAATTGGTAGAGAAGGCGCTACTGTGCAATGTCTGAGTTAAATATTATGCCAATAAAATCTATGTTGGTACGAACATAGATAATTTCTATAGTTTAATGTTCGTTTTTGATACTGACATTGATCCTAAATAGATGTAGCATGATCCACAATAAGTTATCAGGCAGAAGCAGCTAAGGGTAATGCTGCTCTTGTCAACTAAAAACTGATAGCTTTGGTTGCCTAAAAAATATCTATAAATTTAAGGTTTAAAGCTTATGGTGTTGTCAGTTAGCGATCGCACGTTTGAGCAAGAAGTATTAGCATCACCCATTCCGGTTTTAGTCAGTTTTGGCGCTCCTTGGTGTGGTTTATGCCACCTGATTCAGCCGCTACTACTGCAATTTTATAGCCATTGTCATAGTCAGATTAAATTAGTAAAAGTCAATGCTGACGAGAATTTTAAGCTCTCTAACACTTATCGATTGACTAACTTGCCCACCCTACTTTTAATTGAAAATGGTCAGGTACGCGATCGCCTTGAGGATTTTCATAGTCCTAGGGAGTTGCAGGTAATTTTAGAAGAAATTAGAACTAGCTACCTAGATTCAGCCAATAATGTTGAAAAAATCGACTATTGGCAACATCAACGTTCGGCTTAGATGGTTGAAAATAAGTCAAGCTTTCTTGTAGATTTAGGATTTTTTACTAAATGTCCCGCTCCGATTCTTTCGGGCGGGACATTTTATAGCAAAACCTGTATGTTACAACTATTAACAGTTTGCTCAATACTAATACAAAACTCTCAAAGTAGTTGTCAGTGATGGAAACAATCTATCAATATGTCTGGCTAATTCCAGTATTACCTCTATTAGGGGCAATGCTAGTCGGTCTAGGGTTAATCTCAGTAAGCGAAGTAACAAACCGTTTGCGGCAGCTAAACGCTGTATTCATTGTGTCGCTGCTTAGTGGTGCGATGGCGCTCTCTATTGCCTTGTTATGGAGTCAAATTAAAGGACACCCAACTTATACCTATACGTTGGAGTGGGCAGCAGCAGGAACCTTTCACCTCAACATGGGCTACACTATCGACCATCTAACAGCTCTGATGTTAGTAATCGTAACTACAGTAGCTTTATTAGTCATGGTTTATACCGATGGCTACATGGCTCACGATCCTGGCTATGTGAGATTTTATGCGTATTTGAGCTTATTTAGCTCCTCAATGTTGGGTTTAGTCGTTAGTCCCAACTTAGTGCAAGTTTACATTTTCTGGGAATTGGTGGGGATGTGTTCGTACCTATTAGTAGGTTTTTGGTATGATCGCAAACCCGCCGCCGATGCAGCCCAAAAAGCTTTTGTAGTCAACCGTGTAGGTGACTTTGGCTTATTGTTGGGCATTTTGGGCCTATATTGGGCAACCGGAAGCTTTGAATTTGAAATTATGGGCGATCGCCTCCATTCTTTAGTAGAATCCGGTTCAATTAGCAATTTTCTAGCGATCGTGCTGGCGATATTGGTATTTTTAGGCCCGGCGGCGAAATCGGCACAATTTCCTTTGCACGTTTGGCTACCCGACGCGATGGAAGGTCCAACACCGATTTCAGCCCTAATTCACGCGGCGACAATGGTAGCGGCGGGAGTGTTTTTAATTGCCCGGATGTACCCGGTATTTGAAGGCGTACCCGCAGCAATGAATGTAATTGCTTATACGGGAGCATTTACAGCATTTTTGGGGGCAACGATCGCTATTACCCAAAATGACATCAAAAAGGGCCTAGCTTATTCCACGATTTCCCAGCTTGGCTATATGGTAATGGCAATGGGCATCGGTGCTTACAGTGCGGGGTTATTTCACTTGATGACTCACGCCTACTTTAAAGCAATGCTGTTTTTGGGTTCTGGTTCGGTAATTCATGGGATGGAATCGGTAGTAGGTCACGATCCGGCGCTGGCGCAAGATATGCGGACAATGGGCGGATTACGTAAATATATGCCTTTTACCGCGATTACTTTTTTGATTGGTTGCTTGGCAATTTCGGGTGTACCGCCTTTTGCTGGTTTCTGGTCAAAAGACGAGATTTTAGGACAAGCTTTTGCAGCGAATCCTTTGCTATGGGCTATAGGCTGGCTGACGGCAGGAATTACGGCATTTTATATGTTTCGTATGTACTTCAGCACCTTTGAAGGCTCTTTTCGCGGTAACGATGAGCAAATTAAACACAAACTTCAAGCGGGAGTTAATACCCTTACTCCTAATTTTGGACCGGGGGCGATGGATACTAGAGAACTTGCCGCCGTTAGTCACGATACCCACCACAGTAGCAGCCCCCACGAATCGCCGTGGACGATGACTTTACCATTAGTTGTTTTGGCGATTCCTTCGATGTTGATTGGCTTAGTAGGCACGCCTTATGCTAATTATTTTGAGGAGTTTATTCATCCTCCGAGTGAAAGCGCGGTTTCTATTGCCCAAAAAGCAGCAGAATTTAACCAATCTGAGTTTTTTGTGATGGCGGGGAGTTCAGTAGGTATATCTTTAATAGGGATTACCTTGGCTTCTTTAATGTACTTGTGGGGCAAAATTGACCCCAGTGCGATCGCCCAAAAATTCCCATCCCTTTACGCCTTATCTTTAAACAAGTGGTACTTTGATCAGATTTATGATCGCGTATTTGTCCAAGGATTGCGCCGATTAGCACGTCAAGTTATGGAAGTTGATTTTCGCGTAGTTGATGGCGCAGTCAACCTCACAGGCTTCTTTACGCTAGTTAGTGGCGAAGGGCTGAAATATTTAGAAAGCGGTCGCGCCCAATTCTACGCCTTGATTATATTTGCCGCCGTACTCGGTCTTGTAGTTGTTTTTGGAGTGACTTAGGAGGAGAGGAGTTAGGGAGTTGAAAAGCGCAGATATTTCTCTTCCTAGCTTCCAATTACCATGAATTTATCAACTTTTCCTTGGCTTTCTACGATAATTCTCTTTCCTATAGCGGCATCGCTACTAATTCCGATCATTCCCGATCAGCACGTCCAAAAGATACGTTGGTACGCCTTAATTATCGGATTGATTGACTTTACTTTGATTGTTTACGTTTTTGGTTCTCAATACGACTTTGCAAATCCCAATTTGCAATTAGTAGAAAGTTATCATTGGGTTCCCGCCTTAGACTTAAATTGGTCAGTAGCTGTTGATGGTATATCGATGCCTTTGGTCATTTTGACGGGTTTTATTACTACGTTGGCAGTTTTAGCCGCGTGGCCCGTCACCTTAAAGCCAAAGCTGTTTTACTTTTTGATTTTGGCAATGTATGGCGGACAAATTGCTGTATTTGCTGTTCAAGATATGCTGCTATTTTTCCTGGTTTGGGAATTAGAACTTATCCCGGTTTACTTACTACTAGCAATTTGGGGCGGTAAAAAGCGCCAGTATGCAGCTACAAAGTTTATTCTTTATACTGCGGGTGGTTCTTTGTTTATTTTAATCGCTGCTTTGACGATGGCGTTTTACGGCGATACAGTAACCTTTGATATGCAGGCGTTGGGGCTTAAAGATTACGCGCTCAATTTTCAGCTATTTATCTATGCTGGTTTTTTGATTGCTTACGCTGTCAAGCTGCCGATTTTCCCTTTGCATACTTGGCTTCCCGATGCTCACGGAGAAGCTACAGCGCCCGTGCATATGCTACTAGCTGGTATTCTCTTGAAAATGGGCGGTTATGCCTTAATTCGGATGAATGCCCAAATGCTACCTGATGCCCACGCTTATTTTGCCCCGGTGCTGGTAATTTTGGGGGTAGTAAACATTATTTACGCTGCTTTGACATCTTTTGCCCAAAGGAATTTAAAGCGAAAAATTGCTTATTCCTCAATTTCTCATATGGGATTTGTGCTAATTGGAATTGCCTCTTTTACCGATTTGGGTTTAAGTGGGGCAGTTTTGCAAATGGTATCTCATGGTTTAATTGGGGCAAGTTTGTTTTTTCTCGTTGGTGCAACCTACGATCGCACTCATACATTGATGTTAGATGAAATGGGTGGAGTGGGGCAGAAGATGCAGAAAATCTTTGCGATGTTTACTACCTGTTCGATGGCATCTTTGGCTTTGCCAGGAATGAGCGGTTTTGTAGCTGAATTGATGATATTTGTAGGTTTTTCTAACAGCGATGCTTACGATCCAACTTTTAAGGCGATCGTGGTATTTTTGATGGCAGTGGGCGTAATTTTAACCCCGATTTATTTGCTGTCTATGCTGCGAGAAATCTTCTACGGACAAGAGAATCAAGAGCTAATTTCTCACGAAGAATTGATTGATGCAGAACCAAGAGAAGTGTTTATTGTTGCTTGTTTGCTCGTACCCATTATTGGGATTGGCTTGTATCCTAAGTTACTAACTCAAATATATGATGCGACAACAATTCAGCTAACTCAAAGGTTGCGCGATTCTGTCCCAACTTTGGCGCAAAAGTCTATACCTACTGTGTCTTATACTGCGCCAGAAATTGGGGTGAGGTAAAGAGCGAGATTAAATATGTTACTTTTGGGCAGGTAAAAAACCTGCCTTTTTTAATCAAAGTTTCTACTGATTTACAATGGAGCAAATTAAATTCCTTCAGCTTAACAGCTTCAAATTTCCCTAGGCGCATTAAAACATTGCAAATAGTTCATCTTCCAAGTCGTAACCTAACATTAGCGCCATTGCTTTTAACCGCGATGTACTGTTAATACCGTATTGAGGCAGCCAGTCGCCCAAAACAAAAAGTTTGTGCATTAAAAATATCTCTAAAGACTCTGGATTGTATTGGAGTCCTTCTTTAGCACTAAATTGATGGGGTACAAGCATCGCTGTGTAACGCGCAAGTTCTCCATCTTTCCAGTCAAGCAAAAATGGCAGCCAAGGATAACGGGAATCTAAGCGGATAAACCATAATCGAATTTCAGGAATTTCTGGCAGTTCGCGCGGATCTTCAGGATCTTGGGGATAGTCTATAGTAAAGCTTAGTTGCTGCTCGTAAGCGGCAATAACTCCTGTAGTCAGCAAGTTATCAATTACTGTTTGTACGGGAGCAAGATCCAAACTGTTGATAATTTCCGCGTTGAGTGCGATCGCGATTGTCATATTGCCTCATTAATTGTATTTTGAACAGCTCCTCGCAGATTTGCCCCGGTAAGGTTAGCGCCAGTAAGATCAGCACCTCGAAGATTAGCCCAGCGTAAATCAGCATTTATTAGTTTAGCTTGGCTCAAGTTTGCACTAAATAAATAAGCCTTATGTAAGTAAGCATTGTTTAAATTAGCTTGGCTAAGTTCGGCTTTGTACAACATTGCGCCAATTAAAGAAGCGCTGCCAAGGTTAGCATGACTCAAATCGGCATAATTAAGATGAGCTTCAGTTAAAATAGCCTCGCTTAAGTTAGCGCGAATTAGTTTTGCCTCACTTAAGTTAGCGCCAGTAAGATTTGCACCGCGCAAGTTAGCCCCGATTAAATTAGCATTTTCAAAATCTGCATTACTTAAATTCGCTCCTTGCAAATCAGCCCCAATTAAATTAGCTCCCCGTAAAACAGCCTCTTTGAGATTAGCGTCGCGCAAGTTGGCAATGCTCAAGTTTGCACCAATTAAATTAGCTTGCATTAAAAGAGCAGAGGAAAGATCCGCAAGCGTAAAACTAGCCTTTTCAAAATTAGCTGTAATCAAGATTGCATTGCTAAGATTGGTATTTGCTAAGTTAGTGTTATTTAGGTTTCTACCCCTTAAATTTATCCCCTTTAAGTCTGCGGCCCTCAAATCTGGCGATATTTCTGGATGATTTTCTCTCCACTTTGTCCATCTCACTGCTCCCGACTTTAATAAGGCGAGATGCTCTAAATTTGCCATAACTTACTCTGCGCCAAATTGGGGCTGTTCTCGCCCGTTTATGTTCTCAATTGCTGCCAGCGCTGCTTTTGAACCTGCTAATATATCTTGTTCTTGTCCGCCTAGGTAAAGTCTGCCAAAGCTACCAACGGCAAGCACGTCAAGAATGTTAATTAGCGCCGCTTTCTCAGCTTCATTGGCTGCTAAAGCAGCGTAGGCGGCGGGTTGAACTTCTAATACGTAAAGGGTTTGCCCTGCTAAAATCATTTGTCCCCGGCGGGTACGGTTGATAAGTTGAGTATGGTGGGGATCGAGGTTGCGGATAATTTGACTTGAAATTACGCGCGGCTTAAGACCTTCTTCTTTGCGGACTCCTAGGGCTTGTAAAATCGCTCTCCCGGCTTCTTGCGTCTCGCTTTGGCGGCTGGAATGTACTTCAAGTAGTCCATATAGCCTCTCAACAATTTGCACCCCAGGACGAACTCCAGTGGCTTTGAGGGCGATATCGGTAATGCGATTAATTTCAATTCCTGGTGAAATTTCTACCCACAGCGATGTATCTCCCGGTAAAGGTAAAAACCCCAGCGCTATAGTTCCTAAGTAAGCTGCGTGTTGAGGTTGTAAATTGTCTAGAAATACATAACTGCGTAACTCTATGCCCAAAATTCTGCTCTCCGTAAATATGGCAAATATTCATCCTGCCTCACCTATTGCAGAATACCAGCCCTGGGGAGCTTTTAGGTAGATAAGTCGAGGGTTTTGGCGTACTTGTTAAACTAGGAATAAAAAACTATTGAGTTGAATTGTTTATGCTGACTCAAATGCGAAAATTACTATTAATTGGTCAGGTAACAGCTTTAAGCAACGTCCCAATT
>NZ_PVWN01000045.1 GCF_003003885.1 Chlorogloea sp. CCALA 695
CGTCCCCTGATGGGGAGGCAAAAAGCGGTGTAGCTCTGCTTCCCGCTTTGTTGCCGTAGGGTTTGGGGGGCAGACCCCCCATATTCGGTTTTTCTTATAGATTACCTGGATTGAATTCGCTGACCAAATCCTGTATTATTTGCCTCACGCACCAGCCGCAAATTCTAAGGCTTTAATTTATGATCACTAAACCAAAGCTACCTAAGATTTTCTCCTCTGCGGCGCGTCCGAGTATTTCCCAACGATTAATGCTTGTAGGCTTAATTATGAGCCTATTTTTTTTAATCATAGCTCTGTTTGGTTCGGTGTTTCAGGGTTGGGGATGGTTGCAAAACCCCTCGGAGTCGTTAAGTAATCCGATTCACGAACCGCCATCAATCAGTCACTTTTTCGGGACTAGCCAGCAAGGTTACGATGTGTTTTCCCGGACTTTGTTCGGTACTCAAGCCGCGTTGCAAGTAGTGATTTTGGCGACGGTGCTAAGTGTTGTAATTGGCGTTCCCTTGGGACTCGTAAGCGGTTATATTGGCGGCAGGCTCGATCGCATATTAATATTTTTGATGGATACTATCTATACGTTGCCAGGGTTACTGTTATCAGTGACTTTGGCTTTTGTTGTGGGTAGAGGTATATTAAATGCAGCGATCGCTATTAGTATTGCTTACATACCCCAATATTATCGAGTTGTCCGCAATCATACTGTCAGCGTCAAAACTGAGCTTTTTATTGAAGCGGCGCAATCAATGGGGGCTTCTACTTGGCGGATTTTGTCACGCTACTTATTTCTAAATGTAATTGCTAGTGTCCCGGTATTATTTACTCTCAATGCGGCGGATGCAATTTTAACTCTGGGTGGTTTGGGCTTTTTGGGATTAGGATTGCCTGAACAAGTACCAGAATGGGGTCACGATTTGCGCCAAGCACTAGAAGCTTTACCTACAGGCATTTGGTGGACGGCGCTGTTTCCGGGACTGGCGATGACTTTAATGGTTGTCGGTTTGTCTTTGGTAGGAGAGGGGTTAAATGACTTTATTAATCCCCGGTTGCGGAAAGAAAATAATAATTTTGTACCTTGAATGTGCGATCGCAATATGGATAATTTCGATATAGAATCTCAAGTAATTGGGATTGATTTAGGTGGTACGGCAATTAAATTAGGGCGATTTACAACCGATGGTAATTGCTTGCAGTCATTAAGCGTACCTACGCCCCAACCTGCGACACCTACAGATGTTGTAGAAGCGATAGTAAACGCGATTCCGCTTATTGATCCTCAAGGATATAGTAAAGCGGTAGGTATTGGTACTCCAGGCCCAGTTGATGCTACAGGAAGAATTGCAGTAGTGGCAATTAATCTAGCTAACTGGCACGATGTCCCTTTAGCGGACTTGTTAGAAGCTAAACTGAACTTGCCAACATTTTTAGCTAACGATGCTAACTGCGCGGGTTTGGGGGAATATTGGCTAGGCGCAGGTAAGCAGTTTCAAAATTTAATTTTAATTACCCTCGGTACGGGAGTAGGTGGGGCAATTATTCTTGATGGTAAATTATTTACCGGACATCGCGGCGCGGCGGGAGAATTAGGACTAATTACTTTAAATCCTGATGGACATAGGTGTAATAGTGGCAATCAAGGTTCTTTAGAGCAATATGCTTCAGCGCCAGCTATTCGCCGCCGTACAGGTTTAGAACCCTCGGAATTAGGCGCTTTGGCAAGTTCTGGCGACCCAAAAGCCTTGACATTTTGGCAAGAGTATGGTAAAGATTTAGGTACAGGACTGGCAAGTTTAATTTATATTTTGACACCAGAAGCGATCGCAATTGGTGGTGGTGTATGTGCTAGTTTTGAATTTTTCTTACCTTCAATGCAAGCAGAAATCGAACGCCGAGTTTTGCCTAGTTCCCGTGCGGGTTTACAGATACTAAGGGCGCAATTAGGCAATCAAGCCGGAATGGTAGGCGCGGCTAAATTAGCAACGTCTTTATTACGGTAGAGACGTTGCATTATTTATGTAGAGACGTTGCACTGCAACGTCTCTACCAACGTTTTATCCCACCTCAACCGGGGTATGAGTTTGCACTGATGTCGCTAAAAGCGCCGTTGCAGCCTCTATAAAACCACTAAATAAAGGATGGGGCGCACTGGGTCTTGATTTAAACTCTGGGTGAAATTGAGTAGCAACAAAAAATGGATGGCTAGGAAGTTCAATAATTTCTACCAATCGACCATCAGGAGAAGTACCGCTAATCACGTAGCCTGCTTCTAAAAGCAAGTTGCGGTAAGTATTGTTAAACTCATAGCGGTGGCGATGGCGTTCGTAAATTACTTCTTTTCCATAGAGTTTATGAGCTAAAGTATTGGGTTCAATGCGACAAGGATACAAACCTAAACGCATTGTACCGCCCAAATCTACTACGTCTTGCTGTTCGGGCAATAGGTTAATTACCGGATGAGCGCCTGTTGGGTCAAATTCGGCACTATTAGCCTCTTTAAGTCCTGCAAGGTTTCGCGCCCACTCTACAACCGCGCATTGCATACCCAGACATAAACCCAAAAATGGAATTTGCAATTCTCGCGCATATTTTACCGCCGCAATTTTGCCATCTACACCCCGAATCCCAAAACCTCCCGGTACTACAAGCCCGTCAATTCCTTCTAAATACTTCTTTGCATCATCAGTTTCTAAGTCTTCAGAATTTATCCAGCGCAAGATTAATTCTCCCTTAGTCGCTAAGGCTGCATGGCGCAACGCTTCGGTAACAGATAAATAAGCGTCGTTTAACTGCACATATTTACCAACAATACCGATTTCTATTTTGTGAGTTGGGCGATAAAGATGGTCAACTATATTTTGCCACTGAGTTAGATTTGGCTGGCGGCGTTCGAGGTGGAGTAAATCTATTGCTTGCTCGGCGAGTCCTTCCCGTTCTAACATTAACGGTACTTCGTAAATACTGATGGCATCTTGAGATGTAATTACGCACTCTACAGGGACATCGCAAAACTCTGACATTTTTAACTTTAGCCCCATTGGTAACGGGCGATCGCATCTGCAAACTAAAATATCTGGTTGAATGCCAATAGAACGTAATTCTTTAACAGAATGCTGGGTTGGCTTAGTTTTCATTTCTCCGGCTGAAGGAATCCAAGGTACTAAGGTAACGTGCATATACAACACGTTTTTTCGCCCGACATCTTTACGAAACTGACGGATTGCTTCTAAAAAAGGTAATGATTCAATATCGCCTACCGTCCCGCCAATTTCTGTAATTACAACGTCAGGATTGGTATCGTGGGCAACTCTTTGGATGCGGTCTTTAATTTCTGTTGTAATGTGGGGAATTACTTGGACTGTACCCCCCATATATTCGCCGCGTCGCTCTTTATTTAATACAGCCTGATAAATAGAGCCTGTAGTGACGCTATTAAGCCGTGACATGGGGGTATCTGTAAATCGTTCGTAATGTCCCAAGTCTAAGTCTGTCTCCGCGCCATCATCAGTAACAAATACTTCCCCATGCTGAAAGGGACTCATTGTGCCAGGATCGACATTAATATAAGGATCGAGTTTGAGGATAGAAACTGAATAATCCCGCGATTTTAATAATCTACCCAAACTTGCCGCTACAATACCTTTACCAATACTAGAGACTACGCCCCCAGTAACAAACACAAATTTAGTCATATAATTTTAGCCGTAAAAACAATTATATAAATCCACCCCGTTAATTGTGCCACAATACTCGCTGTTAGCTTTTGAGGGGAAGTGCGAAGTGCAATCGCGCTATTGGCGATATGATAAACACCTATTACTATTTTGGCGTGAGAAAAATTTTAGGATCGGTAGCATTAGGGACAGTAGTAATTACATCCCCAGCGATCGCACAAACTTTGAAAGTAGTTTATCCTCCCACCGATCATCAAACTACAGCTAACCAAATATTTTTGATTGGTACAGCACCAAAAGGGCAAGTATTAGTAAACGGTAAACCTATACAACGCAGTCCGGCGGGACATTTTGCCCCTAGTTTCCCTTTAAAAGTGGGAGATAATTTATTTACTTTGCGCTACCAAAATCAGCAAGTAGAAATTAAAGTCAAACGTTTATCTACAATTCAAGCACCGCCAAAGGGATTAGCCTTTGCTCCTGATTCTCTAACGCCATCAGTAGATATAGCAAGGCTTCCAGGAGAAATTATTTGTTTTAGTGCGGTTTCTTCTCCAAATGCCAAAGTTAAAGTTAATCTAGCCAATCAAACTATTGCTTTACTTCCTCAGTCCCAAAATGTCCAGTTGCCTCCTAATTCTGCGGCGCTGACGCAACAAAATCGACCGATTACAGCATCGGTCGCAGGTAAGTACACAGGTTGTACAACGGCTTTGCAACCAGCTAGTTTAGGATTACCCGAGTTTGCGCTAACTATTGATGGCAAAACAACTAAACAACTAGGTACAGGTAAAATAACCATTCTTTCCCCTTTACAACTAGAAGTTGCCGAAGTAACCGCCGTTTCTGGCGTAGCGCGAACGGGTGCGAGTACCGATAGTTCTCGGCTTACTCCATTACCCAAGGGTACGCAGGCGACAATTACGGCTAAAGAAGGGGAATGGTTGCGCTTAGATTATGGTGGTTGGATTAATAGTAAAGAAACACGCATTTTAAAAAGTATAACGCCGCCTAATTCAATTATTCGCAGCGTCCGCGCTCGTCAGGTCGAGGGAGCAACAGAAGTAGTATTTCCTTTGCAAGTACCTGTACCTGTAAGCGTCCAGCAAGGCGAAAAGTCTTTTACTTTGACGCTCTACAACACCACCGCCGAAACTGACATTATCCGCCTAGATGATGACCCGCTAATTTCTCGCCTAGATTGGCAACAGGTGGCTCCTAAGCAGGTGCAATATACGTTTAACCTCAAAGCTGCCCAACAGTGGGGATATAAGCTTAGATACGACGGTACGAGCTTAGTTTTAACTTTGCGCCATCCGCCCAAAAGGGGACAAAATGCCCCACTTAAAGGAATTAAAATTTTGCTCGATCCTGGTCATGGGGGCAAAGAATTAGGCTCAAGAGGTCCTACAGGTTATCCCGAAAAAGACATTAATTTACTGATATCTAAATTGGTGAGAGAACAGTTAGTAGCAAAGGGGGCAACAGTTTATATGACCAGAGAAGATGATAGAGAGGTAGGATTAGGCGATCGCGTAACAGCGATCGATAAACTTGAACCAAACCTCGCTCTTTCTATCCACTACAACGCTTTACCTGATGGCGGCGATGCTATCAACACAAAAGGAATAGCGGCTTTTTGGTACAACGCCCAAGCCCATAGCCTATCTTTATTTCTGCACAATTATTTAGTCAAAAAGCTGGCTCGTCCTTCCTATGGCGTTTATTGGAATAACTTAGCTCTAACCCGCCCCACTACTGCGCCCTCGGTATTGCTAGAACTAGGTTTTATGATTAATCCTACAGAGTTTGAATGGATTACTAACGCGCAAGAACAACAAAAATTAGCAAGAGCAATTTCTGATGGTGTAGCCGAATGGGTTAATAGTGGTCAATAACCATCATGGCTTTGCAGCATTGCTGAACTTCATGCTAAAGTGCCTTTCAATTCTGAGAAGCTAGTTCAACATCAATTAGGCGATCACGCTTGCTATTTGCCTAACTTGCTCTACAGGCAAGTTTAACGCCCCCGCTATTTGTTCTACGCTCAAGCCAAGCTTTAACAAGTTGGGGATAGCTTCTTGTTTAGCCTCTTGTCTAGCTTCTTGGGCAACTTCTTGAAAATACCGAGTTTTCTTTAATTCATCTAGTCCAAACATAGCTTCTAATTCCTTGGGTGTAAGTTCTGGTAACTTGTACAGTATTATTCTCTCAATTAATGCTACAACTCCCTTTCTTAGGGCTTCATCAACAATTTCTTGGTTGGCTCGATTAAATAGCTCTTTAGCTAAATTAACGGCTTTTTTCTTCGTTTCCACTACTAATTTAACTATACCAACCCCGATTGATTGCTCTGAAACTTCACCTAATTCATCTAAATAAATTCGCCTCACTCTTTGGCTAGTCAGCAACTCAATAAATTGCGGGAGGTTGCCAGGATCTAAGCTTCTTTGCTTAAATACTACTACTGCGCGCCAGTCATTAGGGCGATCGCACCTTGAAATATACAAAAAAATTTCTCCAAACAAGCGATGATAAATTCTTTTATCGGTTTGAAACTGTACTTCTGCAAAGTAAATCGGCTCGTCTACAGAGTCTTCCCTAGGCAAAAATAACCCATCCAGCCGAAAAGCTAGTTGCTTAATTTCTGTGGATGTAAATTCATAACCACTATTTGCTAAAGCAGGCTGTTCGATAAGTTGAAAAAATGCGGCGGGGAATGTTTGGAATAATTGATAGAAAATTGTGTCAGTTTTCACTATTAACACTCGTAACAATCTAGCCAAAAGCTTAAACTCTTGGCTAGTAATCGATTATTGCTTATTCTTGAGGTATTTCTGCCAATACTCTTTCTTTATCTAAGCGGCGCTTTTTGGCGTAAAGTTGAATCGTTACTGCCATAGCGATAATCATCGCAAAAATTACCCAAGCCGTTAAATCGGTTGGTAAGTTGTCTTTAAAGATAGCCAACATTACGATCGCAACTAGCAATATAGTAGGCGCTTCGTTAAATGCCCGCAACTGTTGACCGCTCCAAGTACATTCATTTTTTTCTAGTTGCTTCATTAGCCGTTTGCAGTAGTGATGATAACCAAGCAAAAGCACCACAAACGCTAATTTGATATGCAGCCAACCTTGTTTGAGAACGTCAGGTTCGGTTGTTACAAGTCCAATCGCCATCGCAATTGTAACTAGCATTCCTGGGGTGGTAATGATGCTGTATAGCCGTTGTTCCATCAATTGATATTGATTTTTGAGAATTGTTTTTGCAGGTTCGGGTTCGGCATTAGCTTCAACGTGATAGATAAAAAGCCGCACTAAGTAAAATAATCCAGCAAACCAAACGACGAAACCGACAATATGAAATGCTTTAAACCAGTAGTAAGCCATAAAATATTTTAATTTAACGGTATTACAGAGCGTTGAGACGCAAATATATTTTTACCGAGTACAGTGCCTTGACGCGACATTAATTGGTGAAATCCTCATTAAACTTTACGCAGACTGCCATGTACCGTGAAAACCTGGCGGAATAACACTCGGTAAGCTTAATTTGCAAATAGGTTCTCGATCCAATCCTTCACTATCTAATACCCAAACTTCACTTGTATTTGTATTTCCATCGTAAACAACGGTTACTATCCAGCCAGTATCAGGGTTTTCAGGATTTGGCGCAAATATTGGCTCACTGGGATAACGATTTTCTCCCATATCAGCAATGGTAAGCGTATCAGTTTTAGAATCAAAACGCGCGATCGCCCCAAATATTTCAATGCTTGGGCAGGTTCCCTGACGCTGTAACGATAAGTAGGTAGAACTTTCCTGTTTTCCTACTTGCTGGGGTGGTACTACCGGAAATTCGCAATGATGATCTAAAATTTGTTCGTTGGCTACTACTCCTGTATCAGGATTTAGATTGACTTGCCATAACGTACTTTTAGCAGCGCTGTGAGTTTCCCCCGTCGCAACTTCTTTAAGATATTGATTTGTTACAAAATCTTCGTAACGTACCATTCCCGCAATGATCGCCCCGCTATCATCCACGTAGCCATTGCTAAAGTGCCATTGATACCAGGGGTCTGTTTCGCCGCGATTAACTAACTCTAGGCTGTCACGGTCAAAAACTAGCCATTGCGTGCCTATTTTTGGCTGCCATTGCAAAGCCTCGCTATAGCTGCTCAATCCTAATAATATTGGTAATGGGTTTACGCGCACTGGTGGCACAAAAAACACCAGATACTGCCCCGCTAAAACAAAATCATGAATTAGAGGTACGCCATCAAGCTTTGTTGCGGATTTTTTGATAATTTTACCTGTGCGATCACTCTTATAAATATTTAAAATCGAGTTTTTGCCAGGACTTACACCAAAATTAAATATTTCTCCTGTCTTAAAATCGCGCTTTGGATGGGCTGAATAAGGTAAGTTGTCCTCAAGCCCATCTAAACTATCCATTCCCTTCGTTGCCAAAGTCTGCAAATCCATTGCGTGAGGTTTTCCACCTTCCCACAATGCCAAAAGTTTGTCAGGCAACGCCAAAACCGACGTATTAGCCACATTTTTCATTGGTTTACGCCATTGATTCCAAACTGCACCGGGAGCCGTCATGCCATAGTTGCCATAAAGCAATTTCCCCGCCGCTTCTTCTTCCTCATAGCCCGCCGTTTGCACGTAACGATAAGTTCCGATTGCGCCCTCATTGCCAAAATCTACCCCTAAAACTGCGCCATCACCATCAAACCAATGTCCCACCCGAATACCGCCACGCTCTAGCCTTGCTGGCCCATTGCGGTACAATTGGCCCCCCAAACTGTGGGGGATACTACCGGAAATAATCGGTAACTTTGTTGCAGCAAATTCTGTTGCGGGTTTAGAAATAGCTTTTGCCCAGTTGCTTGATAATTTGTTTGCTACGTGCATTACTGTTTTATAATTGCCTAAAATACTACTCTAGTGCGAAGTTGATGGAGACGGCAAAGTTGAGTTGAGTTTATACAATAAGTAGGTAAACGCAGTTAAAACTTAGTAAATTACCGACTAAACAGTATTTTGCCCTGCTAAAAAATGCAACTACTTTCTAAAAGTCAAAATAAAGTATTAATTTTGTCTGCAATTAGTTTAGCGATCGCGTTAGCTATTAGTGGCGGTATATTTAAAGTCTGGCAATTAAATAAGCCTTGCTCTAACAAAAGTGAGAAAAGAGTTTGGAATAATTGTTACAAAAATTTGTTGGTAAAGCCATTAGTTATTGGGATAGCCAGCCCACCAAAGACGGAAGATTATGATACTTTAGCCGCTTATTTGCAAAAGAAACTTAATCTTAAAGTTGAAATTGATCGAAATACACCTTACAGGCAAAATTCTCAGCGTATTGCTAGTAAAGAGTGGGATATTGCTTTTACGCGATCGCCAATTTTTTCGATTGTAGCCGAAGATAATAATTACTCTGGTATAGCTACAATGTACCCTGATAATCCTTATTATCGAGGGGCTTTGTATGTTCGCGCCGATAGTAATATTCAATCTATTGCTGATATCAATTCCACGACTACTATTGCTTTAGGAAGCCCCGAATCTGCCCCTACATTTCATTTACCAATTTATACTTTGTACGGCAAATCATTGCGTATAGGGACAGGTTATAGTCCTACAAAAGCTAGAGAATTAGTTAAATCAGGACAAGTTGATATTGCCTCTAGTCGGTACGATTTAATTAAAGATGATTCTCAACTAAGAATAATTCATATTAGTAAAGCTATTCCGGGTGCGGGAGTTTATTTATCTCCTAAATTATCTCAGGAGGATAGAGGAAAGATTAATAATATCCTGTTAAATGCACCAGCAGCAATCCGTACTAAAGCTAATTATGGAGCCGGAGAAATCCCTGATTATGATGAGCTAAGAAAAATCATAATTAGAACCGAGTCAATATTAAGTTGTCCTGAGTTTAAGTTAAGTTCTCTTAGCTTGGAAAAAACCGTAAATGTGTTTTGTAAAGAACAAAATCAGCAACAAAATATTATTCAAGGACAAGTTACAGAATATACAGTATTAAATTCAGAAAGTATAGAGCTTAAAGTAGTAACGCCAGCCAAGGAAGTTTATAGAATAATGGTGTTGAGACAAACTCTCAATCAAATTCCCCTTAATCCTATAGATGCAATAGATCAAACCGTACAACTAAAAAATGTAGTGCCAAAAAGACTAGGTGATGGAAGTTGGCAAGTAGTAGTTATAGAACCCGATCAATTAGCTTTACTAAGTGATTTTAGCTTAGATTAAGACTTGATAATAAGGTTTTATCCTGCTAAAGTGTGATAGCCAAAATTTTATGTTGACTAGCGTAGGATTGCGAAGGCGGTTAGACGTAGTTAAAGCCGAAAATAGACAAGTAATAAATTAATTTACTTGGTCAGAATATGTCGAAACTACTAAAAGTAGCTATACCAGCTTTAAGTTTAATTTCTATTACTACCATACCTCAATCAGCTCTTGCCGCCGTTTCTTGCGAAACTAACACAGCGAATAACCATTCAAATAACTCTTTGGCTAGTTGTGTTTTAAGTTTTGATGCCAATATTGGATTGGGCAATAATTATTTTGCGTGTCAACAGAAAAACTCTATCTCTTTTGATGAAAAAGGACAATTTGAAAGTTGTACCCTGGGGAAGGACTTGCAACTTAGAAATGGAAATAAAGTTACTAATTGCCTTGCTAAAGGTACAGTAAATGTAAGTATTTCTACTAATGGGATTCAAACAGTTAATTGTTCGATAATCGCAGCAAATTGATTAAGGCGATGCTTTTAGTTTCGATAGTTGCTACTATTTCCAAGTTATCCTAAATTAATCTTTGTAGCCAGCAAACTCTGCAACCGTTGCAAAGAAGCGCCATAAAGCAAATCTCCTTTACCTAACAAATAGGCGGCGGTGGTTTGCTTTCCGCCTAAAATAATAGCTGAATCAGCCTCACTGGCAGTTTTTAAAGCTACTCTCCCCGGCAAATTTGAGCGGATAATTGGCGTAACAACTTTAGCCTCCGGGCGTTGAGTAGCAATAATTAAATGAATCCCTGCCGCCCTTGCCATTGCCCCCAATCGTTTGATATTTTGTTCTAAAGCAGTACGACTGTCTTTTTCGGTCATAAAGTCGGCGTATTCGTCAAATATGCAGACAATGCGCGGTAAGATTTGAGATGATTTTTGATTGTAAGTGCTTAAGTCTGCACACCCCGTCGCCTCAAACCGTTGATATCGCTTGTCCATCTCTCCTACTAATTGTTCCATAAGTGACTTCGCGCGATCGCAATCTTTGACAATAGGGGAGTACAACCAAGGCATTTTTTCAAATTCGGGAAAGGTTACTCTTTTAGGATCGACAAGGGCAATTTTTAAGTTATCGGGAGTATGACGCACTAGCAAGCTAAGTAACAGACTTCGCAAAAATTCGCTTTTTCCGCTTCCCGTTGTACCCCCAACCAAAAAATGACAGGTGTTTGGATCGGCTAAATCTGCTTCTACTAACTTCCCTTCCAAATCTACGCCAATGGCGATTTTTACAGGCGCGGCGGCGGGTAAAGCTGCGGGGGTAATGTAATCTTCAAAAACAGCAATTTGGCGGCTTGTACGCGGCAAATCTACGCTGATATAACCTGCTTGCGTGGCAATTAAGGGAGTATCAACTAAGCCTAAATGTACCTTTAAGTCTTCTCTAGTATTCAAAATGGATGTAAACTTTACGCCAAGATGGGGTTTGAGCTTGACGCGGATAAACGCTGAACCTACTATAGAACCTAGATAATCGACACCAAGCTTAAAGGAATTTAGAGTTTCTACTAATTGAGTAGCGATCGCATCGGCTTCATCTACTTGTTTTTGGCTGCTAGGTTGGGGATTTTCTATACTTTTAGAAACAACTACTTGTTTTTGGCTGGTAGGTTGTGAATCTATAATTGGATAAATAACAGTTTTTACCTTGCTATCTGGCTCAAAAAAGCTTTGACACTTAGTTTTTTGTGGGCAAATATTGCATAATAAATCGGGCTGTGTTGTTGGCGGTGGTGGATTTGGTTGCGGTGCATCCCAAGCGCGCCATTGACGCATTTGTTGGAGTTTTTGGGGAATTAGCTGATGAATAGTTTTTTCTAATTCATCCCAAGTAAAGGTTAATTCTTCCCAATTAGGTAAAACGCTATAAACGGCGGAATCTATAGTTACTCCCAGCTTTTCTTTCAACATATAGCTGTAAAGAGCAACTTGTGCTAGTTGGGCTGATTTATCTATAGCTGGATAAGTTTTGTATTCCACCACACACAGGCGATGATTTGGAAAATCATAAACTACACTGTCAAAACGCCCTTGTACTAATTGTTGCTTACCATCGGCTAATTGAAAAGAATATTTAACCGCAGGTTTAATCGCAATTAAAGTTTTACTAATTACGTCTGTATAGCTGCAATAGTATCGGTTTTGAACTAGTAGTTTTGCCCAGTGGTGAATAAGTCCTTTTAATGCTTCCCAAAGTTGATAAAGAGCGGTTGCTTTTCCGGGATTTGTTTGTAACGTTGCTTTAAGATGGGGAAAAAATGATAGCTCATAAAATAGCTGTTGCATTTGTTGCGCGATCGCACTTACATCTAATTGTTCTACTTCTGGCTTAAATAGTAAACTAAACCTAGTTTCTTGTTTGGCAATAAAAGCAAAATTATCTGCTAATTGGTGAAATTGCGTGCCAATTTTTGATGGATTTCCCCTAGGCAAAAACATCATATTTCCGCCCCAACGATCTCCTAAATAAAACAAGCGTGGACATTCAAAAGCTACTCTAACTTTGGTAACGCTAAAAGAGTGGGGATTAGTAACTTTTTTCATATCTAATTTAACTGGATTACTTATTTCGAGCAAGCGGCGATGTATTTGAGCTAAATAAACGCTGTCTAAATTAGCATATTCTAACTGTGCTTTTGTCAGTGGGCGTTGTCTCCAATTACTTGATTGTTCGGTTTTATCTACATTAGAAAATCCGCAAAGTTCCTCAGCTAAAGTTTTAAGTTTCAATTTAGGTAGTTGAGAAACTTCTTTAAAACTGCGCTTTACTTTTCTTGCTAATTGAAGCGTACAAGTAACATTTTTTGCTTGCTCTTTCCCTAAAAATCTTAAATCGTAGCTGGCATTATGAAAAACCTTTTCAATTGTAGAATTAGCCATAATTTTATTGATAAAATATGCTACTAATTCTGGCTTTTCTAACACATCTAAAACATAGCCTTTAGCTCCGATTATATCTGTAACATCATCGGAAGCTTGAATTAAAGATATTTTTGGTTTATTAGTTTGCCAATCTGCCGTTTCTGTGTCTAACCAAAGTATTTTACTAAAAGCAAGTTTATCAATTATTAAAGTAATTTCGTCTGGTTTTGTTAAATAAAGCATTGTCAATAAAAACTCTCTGTCTTTCGATCTTAACTAGCTTTTGCTACTAATAAACAAACTAATTGCTCTTGAGGTTTTTTAGGCGAACCCAAAATACCAATTTTACCCGCTTCGCATAGTTGTTCAATTAATTGATTAATTTGGGCTTTATTTACCAATGGAAAATAGCTAATAGTATTACCAATTAATGTTTCTTTTCCTAATAGCTGTTGATTGAGGACTAAATTCAATAAAAAATCTTTGACGACTTGCATATCTTCAATAACTTCATCACCCAAATCGGGAACAACCTTAAGCTTTTGCAGTAGATAACAACCCTGTAAAACCTCAGATTCGTAGGCAATTTGTCTCAATTCTTTTAAATTAATAACTTTGCCATTAGCCAAAGCTAAATCACCTTCTTTTGCACCTTTAACTAATTCGTAATAAGCAACTAAATATTGAATAGATACAATCTTGGGATGAACTTGGCGATGATAAGTATTATCGAATAATTGCACATAAAGCTTATAGCCCTTTGTATTTTGATTACCTAAGTTTGAATCACGAATTAAATACAAATTTCGACATAGTTTTCCTTCAATAATTTTTCTACAAGCTTCCATAATATGAAAAAAAGTAGTCATATTTTTGTCTTCTGTCCATACAACGCCCAAACATTCAGTTTTGTTGGGTACTTTGTAACTAAGAGAGTAGTTGGCAAACTTTGTTGTTCTCAAAAGCAGAGGAATTTTTACATTTTCCATTCCCAAAGTAATCAAGGCTTCTTGCAGCATTTGGATTAATTCTGGCGATGACTGCTGCTGAAGTTTAGTAATTTGCTGTTGCGCCTTAGTCAACTCCTCAATCCATTGAATCTTAAAATTTGCGACCAATTCTGAGCGATCGCCTTCATCGATTTTGTCTATTTTAAGAGGTTTAAAAGTACCTTTACTTCCTTCAGCTAACCATCTTTTATATAATAAAATTGTATCTCTACCAAAAATTAAAATTTCTCTAGGATTAGTTCTCCCACGCGGGAATTGCTCTAATAAACATTGCCGATCTAAAGGATAAGTATTAGATTTTGGTTGCGGGTTTGCTTGACGATGTAAAGAGTATAAACGAGTTGCTAAAATTGATTCAGCTTCTATTAAACTAATCGGCTTTAAATAAGTTTCTAAATCGATCCTATCTTTATGAGACTGATCTATATGGTTTTTATTATTTTGCCAGGTATCTATATTAATACTGATAATTAACAAAAAGTTTTTATACTCGCCATGAATTTTAGTAGCAACACTAAATAAGGTTTGCAAATCAGGAGAATTATTAGGTAAACGAGCAATACTTTCTATTTGATCAAAACATAAAACAATTGGTTGGGTTTCAGTAGCAATTCTGCCAAAATTAGCTAGAGTCTCACAAGTAGCTTCTTCAGTGTCAATAGAACTTTTTACACCTAATTCCTTTAAAGATTCATCGCTTAAATCTTCGCCGCGCAGCCATTCGCAAGCTAAATCGTGTTTTTTAGGATTAATTAAATCGTGTAATACGCCAAAAAAACTATCGGGATTGTAAATAGCTGAATTTTTATAATTCTTTTTTAGATGTTTGATAAACTTTTGGCGATCGCTTGTCAATCCTTCCCAGAAGTTATCTTGAATCAATCTCTGAGTTAAAGTGCGTTTTGTAAACACAGACAAACTTTTTAGCCACTGCATCAATTGAGAGTCTTTTTTTCCTGCTGGCACTTGCACCAAACTATCTACGGTATAACGTAAGATATGCCACCAAATGCGCGTACTTTGGGGAAAAGGACTAATATAAGCAAAAAAAGCTTTGTCGTTAAGAGTTTTCTTTAATCTTCCTAATAAGTAAGTTTTACCTGAACCCGGATCGCCTTGCAACAATAACGTGCGAGTATGACGATCTTGAGCAACTTTATTGAGGGTTTCTGTCACCGCAGCAATTACTTCGGTATGAATAGACTCAACTACAGGCTCAGTACCTACTTGAGCGCGCCAAAAATTTTCCGAACGATAGTTGTCAAAGGGGTTAGTGCTTTGTAATATTAGGTCATCAATAGATGTCATGATTAAGATACTTTACTTAGGTATTGACATTTAGCCTGTAACCTTGATAAAAAATAGGGGACTACCCGAACGCTGTTTAATCCCAGCATTAACTTGCTCTAGGGAGTAACGACTTGCTTCTACTAAGGCACTTAATTCTATTTTGGCGTTTCCTTCTAGTCGATAGAGCGCGTGTTCTAAGTCTTCCCCAGATAAAGGCGGTTGTAACTTTTGCCGCAAATAAAATATTGGTAAATAATTATCTGTACCAAATTCTTTGTCTAAGTCTTGAATAGCCTGCAAAATATCCTCATCGCTTAGTTGGTGGGGAAAATCCACCGCCGTTGATAAAGGTTGGCGTAAAAACTTTAAGTAGATAGCCAGCAAATTTTTACTTAGGGTTATATTACCTTTACCGCTAGGCTCGTATTCTCTTTGTAGATATTCTTTCCCTTGCTCTGTTAACCAAACTTCCTTAATTTTTTTGTCACTTTTATTTACTTGAATCAGTCCTTTTTCTAACAAAGCTTGAACTAGCTTTTGGGCTTCCGATGCCGGAATACCAGCTTTACTAGGCGAAACCGCTTCTTTTTGGCATGATTTGAGAATCTTCACTTCCTGGGATGTTATGGGCAATTGTGCTGACTCTATTTTAAGTAAAGCTATACCCGCCGGAGCAATTTTAAACTTACTAATTTCGTAGGAAACAGCAACTAATCCACGCTCTACAAGTTGACGACAAATCTTATCTCGCTCTGGGGCTTTGGTTGCAGCATTAAGCTTTATTTTTGCCAAAGATTCCCGGTAATTAGGCGCAATCAGCAGTTTTAAAACAAATTTTAGCTCGAGAATGTCCATAATTAGCCCCTTAAATAATATTTGAGCGATCGCTTGTTTTTTTAATTAGAAAGGGTAACTAGAAAATATTTTCCCTTGTTTTAAGGGGTTTAGCTAGGAAATAAAAAATTAAAATATTGATAAAAGCTATTGAAGCACTTACAGTTAGGCAACTATGAAATTGCGGCAAATATATAGATATGGCGCGCATCAAAGGACAAAACCTAAAAAAGAGCGAAGCCCGGTAACAGACTTCGCGCCATAAAAATAATAGCTTTCTATTCCTTTAAGATTGCAACATTTGCTCAGGATTGACCAAAAAGATTGTTAAAGGCGGTTCTTCTTCAGGCAAATAACAGACATGAGTAGCCATTTGGAGAATGTCGCCGCTACGGTAAGACTCTGGCAGCACTCGAATACTCGCTAGAGGCAAATCCATCAACACCGGAACCGATGCCACCGGGATGCCGTACAAATCGGTACTTTTGCTATGAAGAATTAGCAAATAACCTTTTTTTGCTGTTTCGTTGATAATGCTGGATTGAAATAATTGCCGATGTAAATCTATAACTGTAACTTCAAGGTCGCCTACGTGAGCTATCCCTACCCCATTTAAACCACTACCATAGACAGGAATCTGGTTCAAAACCTTGTAGACAATCTCAATCGGCAAAGCCAGATTAAAAGTACCTACAGTAAAAACAATCATTTTTACCGATGCAATGCGATCGCTTCTAGAACCTTGCTGAACACTAGCAGCATTGGACTTGACTAGAGTATTTTTCATAAATTAGTTGCCTCCCCTTAAATGAGTAATTATCTTCCGCTCAAAGCAGGCACTCCTAAAGGCACTGACTGCTTGATAATGTTTGAAATCGCTGTCAAAAACTCTTGCTCAATGTATGGTTTGGTAAAGTATTCTTTAGCTCCTAATTGCTTTGCCAACATTCGGTGCTTGTCACTGCTGCGAGAAGTGAGCATAACGACTGGAGGCTTAGAAAGTACCGGATCTTGACGGCGTTGGCTCAAAAATTCAAAGCCGTTCATGTTGGGCATTTCTACATCGCAGACTACTAAGTTTATCGTCGCCGAATTTTTTTGCAGTTGTTCAATTGCCTCGCGCCCATCTCGTGCTTGCAACACTCGATAACCAGCTTTTTCAAAAGTTAAAGCCAAAGTTTGCCGGAGGGTAATTGAGTCATCTACTACTAAAACTGTTTCTGCCATGATTCTTTGGGGGGGCAAAGCTGGCGTACTTACTACTCCATCTCCATTTGCCATCGGCAATAGAGCATTACTAATAGTTATAGATTTATGTTTGCCATTGCCTACAAAGGATTCTAACAGCGCCGCCCCATCGATAACGGGAATTAAACTGCCATCCCCGACAATGGTACAGCCATAAATATAACTTGGAGAAGCGATCGCCTCTCCCATCGGTTTAATGACCAATTCCTGCTCGGTAACTAAGCGATCAATTTCTAACGCCAAAATTTGACCATCTTGTTCTAGCAATAGCATGGGAGCAGCCCAGTCGTCGGGAGACGGAACCGCTACCAAAGCTTGGCTGGGCAAAGAATCTGATATCGGACACGCATAGTTGAGTAAATCCGAGAGGTGATAGGCTGGAGCAATGTGACCTTGCCAATGTAAAAATCTCTTGCCTCCAGAAAACTTGACTTGCTCCGGTTGCGGAATCAAAATTTCTTTAATGCTGTCTGATGGCAACGCAAAGGCACTATTGCCCACAAAACAAACTAATAATTTCGCCAAAGTCAAGGTCAAAGGAATGCGTAAAGTAAAGCAAGTTCCTTCTCCTGATTCGGAAATAACGCTGACACTACCTTTAAGACTTCTTAGTTGACTGCGGACGACATCTAGCCCCACACCGCGTCCCGAAAGTTCGCTAACTTGGCTTGCTGTCGAAAACCCTGGCTCAAACATTAATTCTAATAAAGCAGACGTAGAAGCAGTATCAGCTTTTTCTTCTGCCAATAAACCCATTTCTACCGCCCGACTACGGATGCGTTCTAAATTTATCCCCCGCCCATCGTCTCTAACTTCAACAATGGTTTGGCTACCTTGGTGATAAGCCTTAATTTCAATTTGTCCGCGTTCTAGTTTACCTTGTTCGCGGCGTACTTCTGGGCGTTCGATGCCATGATCAAAGGAGTTACGAATTAAGTGCAGCAACGGGTCATAGAGCTTTTCTAAAGCCGCTTTATCAACTAATACTCCTGCCCCGTTAATTTTTAGTTCCGCAGGCTTATCATAACTTGTAGACAAATCGCGCAACATCCGGGGGAAGCGGTTAAGCACTTCGCCAATGGGTAACATTCTCGCCCACATTAAGTCATCTCTTAAGTGCGAAAGCATTTGCCGTTGCTTGTCTACGCTTTGGCTAGATTGTCCTGCTAGTAGCACTACGTCCCCAACAGTTTCTTCTAGCTGCACAGTTTCTTCAAAAGTTTTTTGCAGCAAAGAGTGCAATTCTCCGTAGCTGTCCATCTCCAATGAGTCAAAATCTACCGGACGAAAAGAGGCTCCACTTATTGAGGAAATAGTCGGATCGTTGTTAGCTTTAGGAGTATTAGAACTATGACGCTCTGGAGAAACTAGCATTCGGTCGGAGAGATTGCGTAACTGGTTGCCCATGCTCTGAAACTGACTAAATCGACGCAGTAGCTCTTGGACAGTAGCTTGCAGTTGTTCGTTTTGCAGCGATAAACTATTACGGCTGATCGCCAGTTCGCCGACGGTGTTGTTCATCCGCTCTAAGCGTTCTAAGTCAACTCTCACCGAAAGCTGCTGCTGCGGAGCCTTTGCTGTGGGAATTGCTTTTGGTTCGATTTTTTGAGGCGAGCCAGATTTAGCCTGGTTGATTGGTTCGGCTGGTTTGGTTGCAGGAAAACTAACTTTTGCGGGTACTATAGCGGCGGGTTGTTCTTGCTTCGGTAAGTCTCCCTCTGCCATCAACGGCAAGTTACCAAATACCTGTCCGATGGATGCAACAAATTGCTGAGAATCTAGCGCTGGTGCAATTTGGGCTTTAACTTCTACCGTTGGAGGTGGAGTAAATAAGCTTGTACTTAAGTCGCCAAAGATATCATCTACCGAAGCGGCATTTTCATCAACAGCAAAAGTAGCTGGTAACTCGGCTTCAATCTCTAAAGGTAAATCAGTAGCGATCGCATTTTCTGTTATATCTAAGCCAGACCAGCCCCCAAACATATCATCAATGCTCATTACACCCGGATCGGCATCAGCATAATCGAGTGGTGCTACAAGGTCAGGGGCAATTAGCGGTGGGGTAGTAACTTCAATATTGACTGTTGGGGTAACTTCTGCCATCGTTGACAAATCGCCAAACATATCATCTAATATCATGCTGTTATCTTCAGCAAAAGTTAGCGGTGGGGTACTAACTTCAATATTGTCTATTGGTGCAACTTCTGCCATCGTTGACAAATCGCCAAACATATCATCTAACATCATGCTGTTATCTTCAGCATCAACGAAGAAATGCGTGTCGGCACTTGCTGCTGATTCGGAGAATAAATCTATCGGCGAAAACTCTTGGAAAGTAGTTGATTGCTGTAACTTGGTAGGCTGCGTGGAAATTATGTCACCACTTGCCCAAGCTCTTAGTTGAGCCGAAGCCTCGCCTCCTCTAGTGCGATCGCCATTGATTACCCCGGTTCGCGCGGCTTGAAAATCGGTAAAGGCGACTTGGGTTATTTTTAATGCTAAGTCGGGGTGAGCGTTTAAGGCGACTATGGCAGCATTGGCAATTTCGCCAAATCCTGGCATACATAGTAATTCGGCAAGCCCCGAAAATACCTCTGCTTGCGCTCTTAATTCTCCAGCTACTTCCTCTCCTTGAGGATTGGCTAATACTTCAGCCAAACGATCTAATCCTTGAGCGACATCTACTTCAAAAATAGATAAAGCAATGTCTACCCCCAAATCAATCGAGCTAGGTAATTCTCCTTCAGCCCCAATAAAATCGCCAAATTGCGCTTCAATTTGGGCAAATACTGGCTCGGCGTTGGTCATTGCCTGCTCTGGATCGAAATAGCCCGTTTCTAATTGCTCGATTAAAGGTACACGCAGACAATCGTAAGCTTGGAGCAACAAGCCTTCTACTTTGTCGTCAATTTCTAGTTCTTCGTGATGGAGAGCTTTAAAAATATCTTCAAGGCTGTGAGCCAACGTTTTGATTGTATCTAGCCCCACACTAGCGGCTCCGCCTTTAAGGGAGTGAGCCGCCCGCATCATGTTGTGAACTTTCGAAATACTGCGATCGCTCTTTACAGTTAGTAACTCTGATTCGATTAACTGTAATAGCTCTGGCGCTTCTTGAATAAAAAATTGATAGGCGTGGTCGCGGATATCAGCATCGATTGCCATATTAAATACCAGATTTTATAGATATATTGAGCAAGGAAGTAGGGCGCTCGCGGCATTACAGCAATTGCCCTACTCTTTTAACTGACTTTAAACTGACCCACACTCGTACTCAATTCTTGAGCAACGATTAAGAGGTCGTTAAACGAATCTGATACCGAATTAACTTCTACTGAAGTTTTGTCAGCGATTTCTGCTACGTCAGTCATTGTGTGCGTCACCGAGTCTGATGCTTCAGACTGGAGGAGAGCAGCCGAGGCGATCGCGGCTACTAATTGACTAATCTCACTACTAACGGCGGTAATTTTGTTCAAGCTTTGGCGAGTCTCGTCTACTAAGCGCGTACCTGTAACTACCTGCTCTGTACCTGTTGCCATCGCCGCTTCTACAGCGATAGTCTCAGTTTGAATGTCTTTTACTAACGCTTCAATGTCTCCCGTTGCGTCGGCTGATTGCCGAGCTAAGGCTCGAACTTCATCTGCTAGTACCGCAAAGCCTCGTCCTTCTTCTCCGGCTCTAGCTGCTTCAATGGAAGCTTTGAGCGCTAGTAAGTTGGTTTGGGCGGCAAATCTACCAATCAAGTTGACTACTTGAGAAATCTTTTGCGAAGATTCACCCAAGCGTTTTACTTTTTTCGAGGTTTCGGCTACGGTTTCTCGAATTGCGGAGATACCTTCTACAGTACGGTTCATTGCTAAGTCTCCAGCTTTTACCGTATCAGTTGCTTTTTGTACGGCGGCTTCTGCTTGAGAAGCGTTAGCAGCTACCGCGCGAATTGAGGTAGACATCTTGGCAATTTGCTCTAGTGCAGAGGCAATTTCTTCGGCTTGGCGCACAGCTTCCGTTGATAATCCTTGTACAGAACCTTGGTTATTGGTAGTAGTAGCAGCTACTTGAATAGCGGCTTGTTGTACCTGGGTAACAATTTTCCGCAAGCTACTAATAGTGGAGTTGTAAGAGTCAGCTACCGTACCGATTTCGTCTTCAGTCACGTTGGCACGGATTGTTAAATCTCCTCTACTTACAGGGTCTACTTCAATAAGTAGTTCTAAGGCTCGTTTTTGCAAGTATTCTTTACCGATTTTTTGCTGTTCAAGCAAGTTAGCACGGTCGAGGGCAAAACCGATTTGGGTTGCTAGCTGAGAGAACAAGTCAATATCTCCTTGTTGCCAGTCGCGGGGTGCGGAGCATTGATGAGCAATTAGTAAGCCAAGCAATTGACCATTTTGTAAAATTGGTGCAACTAAGTTGGCTTGTACCGCAAAGGTGGAAAGTTGCTTGAGGTAACTTTCGGTTAGCCCAGCATTATAGATGTTATTGGTAGCTTGGACGCTGCCAGCTTTGTAACGTTCTGCATATTGGTCAGCAAAACTGGGGTCATTAATTTTCGTCCCTAGAATTTTGGGGAAGCTATCGCTCACCGATTCGGCTGTCACCATCCCTTGCCATTTTTCATTAAAACTATAGATGACAACGCGATCGCTCTTTATAGCATTACGAATTTCTGTTACTGCTGTATTAAAGATATTGTCCGCTTGGGTAGCTTGAGATAATTTGACTGTAATATCTCTGGCTAAACCTGCGCGCTGCGCGGCGGCTTGCGTTTGCTCTAAGGAGTTGACGCGATCTAAAATTAGTCCTAACTGGGCGGACATTTGGGTTAAAAAGTCAATTTCTAGCGGCTGCCATTGGTGGGTAGTTTGACAATGATGAGCAATCAGTAAGCCAAATAATTCTTCTCCTCTAACAATCGGTGTAACTAAATTGGCTTTGATTTGCAACTTGTCCATCAGTTGCAAATGTTTGGGATGAAAACCCGCTTCATATACGTTGTCAGTGGGGACAACACGACCTTGTTTATAAGCTGCAATTAGCTCTTGACTGATACAAGCATCTTCAATTTTGTTATTGAGAGCGCGAGGAAAACCAGGTAAAACTGATTCACTCAAGATGTATCCACTCCAGTCAGGGTTGAACCGATAGATAACTACGCGATCGGCGTTCAGAATTTCTCTAGCACCTGTAAGAGCTTGATTAAAGATAGCTTTTTCATCAGCATTACGAGAGGTGGCAATTTCTGTAAAAAATCTGGCTCGTTCTGCCTCAAGGCGACGGCTATCTAAGCTAGTGTCAATACTAGCCGCCATCTGATTTAATTCTTGAGTAAGAACACCAATTTCATCAGAGCGCTCCGTTGTTTCTAATCGTAATCCTTGCTCTCCATCTCCTACCTTTTGAGCAAAACCAGCTAGACGCTTGAGCGATCGCGAGAAAGAACCAGCTACGGGAATCGAAATTAAACTAATCAATAGCAACAACCCTGCGCCAATACTGTAAGCCGTTAGTTGCTGATTTCTGGCTAAAGCCTCTACCTCAGCTAAAGAATTTCCAATGTAGACTATGCCTACAGGCTTTGCTGTGCTTGGATTGAGTGCTTTTTGGTGGTCGTATATTGGAGTATAAAACGTCAGGTAATTTTCACCAATAATATTAGCCTGTCCGCTAAAATCTTGCCCTTGATTAAGCACCTTATCTGCTACTTCTCTAGAAACCCGCGTTCCAATAGCTCTAGTTTTACCATCGCTGTAAGGAACGTCTGTAGTTACGCGCCAGTCTTGAGCAAACACTGTAGCTGTAGGCACGTTGTAGTTTTGGGAAAATTTATCAACTAAACCGTAGTTGCGGTTAAGCATCGAGCCAATAATAACCGTTCCTACTAACTTATTATTAATTTTGACGGGATAAACCGCCATGCTAACTAAGCCTGTATTGCCACCATCAATATCATAAGTTCCTTGAGGAGATGGTTGCTTGGCGATAGGAAGATTGGCGGTAGGTTGCGATCGCAAACCAATATTTGCTTGTTTATCTAATCCTAAAAGTTGGAGAGGTTCTTTTTTAATTAACTCTATGCCATCCAAGGGGCGACCCGTTTGCAGAGCATTTTTCACAATGGGAATATTTGCCAGATTAATTCCTGTTGGCAAAGACACTGAGCGATATTTTTGCGGAGTTAAAACTCCTGTTTTTACAGGTAGTGGGGCGTTATTAGAAATATCCTCTAGAACTTTGATATCTTGAGCAACAGTTTTACCTTGAGCATCGGTAAAAATTTGAAAGCTTTTGTAGGACTCTGGATCTTCGCCATTTTCAAAGAGTAAGGAGTTTTTCAGCAATTTTTGGTTAGTCAATACCTGCTGAGGATTACTTAAATCAATCTTGGTAGCCTGAATCAGATTAGCGAGATTTTGGGCTTGGGATTGACTTTCAACTTGCGTCCAAAGAACGTACTCTCCAGCAAAGGCTCGTCCATCTTTTTGTAAACTTTCTTTTAACTGCCCAAGTTCACGCTTTTGGTTGATAGAAGTAAGTCCTTGAGTGACTGCAATTACTGGCACCGCAGTGCTAACTATTAAAAGCAAAGCCAGCTTGGTTTGAAAGTTTAAGTTGTTCCAGGGTTGAATTAACCGCTCCCACACAGAAGTAGAAGACTTGACTTGTGGCAGTAACGGCAACTTGGCGCTTAATGCTTCGGCACTTTTTATTGATGCTTGGTTGCCGTTGGTAGTGTTGGTGTTATTGATAGGTTTTTTAAGACGCTGCTCTAACATGGTGGTGACTCTAATTTTTTATGTATGAATGGAAAATAGTTAGAGGAGGAGAATCTTTCTACCTCCCCGTTTATTAGCTTTCTATTTGACTTTGAACTGACCCACACTAGATTGCAAATCTTGAGCAACGGCTAATAGTTGGGTAAAGGATGCCGATACGTTCGATGCTTCCGTTGATGTCGCCTCGGCGATGGTGGCTACGCCTGTCATCGTGCTAGTTACTGATTCAGAAGCTTTGGACTGAGCCACGGCGGCAGATGCGATCGCAGCTACTAATTGACTAATCTCGGTACTAACTGCCGTAATTTTGTTCAAACTTTGGCGAGTTTCGTCTACTAGACGCGTACCTGTAACTACCTGCTCTGTACCAGCTTCCATCGCTGCTACTACTTCGTTGGTTTCTGTTTGAATGTCTTTTACTAACGCTTCAATTTCTGCTGTAGCTGCGGCCGATTGGCGCGCCAATACTCGAACTTCATCCGCTACCACTGCAAATCCTCGTCCTTGTTCTCCAGCGTGAGCCGCTTCAATCGAAGCGTTTAGCGCCAGCAAGTTCGTTTGGTCGGCAAAAGAACCAATTAGGTTTACTACCTTAGAAATTTTCTGCGAAGATTCACCCAAGCGTTTTACTTTTTTCGAGGTTTCCGCTACCGTTTCTCGAATTGCCAAGATCCCGTCTACCGTGCGGTTCATCGCCCGATCCCCGTCTTGTACCGTTTCTGTTGCTCGTTGTACGGCGGCTTCGGCTTGAGAAGCGTTAGCGGCTACCGCGCGAATTGAAGTAGTCATAAGTGACAACTGCTCTAGAGCGCTGGCGATTTCCTCAATTTGACGCAACGATTCAAACGATAAACCTTGTACCGAACCTTGGTTATCGGTAGTAGTTGCCGCTACTTGAATAGCCGCTTGTTGTACCTGGGTAACAATTTTCCGCAAGCTACTAATTGTGGAGTTGTAAGAGTCAGCGACCGTACCAATTTCATCTTCCGTTACGTTGGCGCGAATCGTTAAATCTCCTCGGCTCAAAGGGTCTACTTCAATAAGTAGTTCTAACGCTCGTTTTTGCAGGAATTCCTTCGCAGCTTTTTGTTGGTCAAGTAAGTTGGCGCGATCTAAGGCAAATCCGACTTGAGTTGCCAACTGAGAGAACAAGTCAATATCTGCTTGTTCCCAGTTGCGCGGCCCAGAGCATTGGTGAGCAATCAGTAAACCGAGTAATTCGTCGCCGCGCAAAATTGGCGCAACTAAGTTGGCTTGGACGGCAAAGATAGAGAGTTGGTTGAGGTAACAGTCGGTTAATCCAGCTTTGTAGATATTGTTGGTAGCTTGAACTCTGCCACCCTTGTAACGGTTGACATATTTGTCAGCAAAACAAGGATCGTCGATTTTGGCTCCCATTGCTTTGGGCCAGCCGTCGCCTACCGATTCGGCGGTAACTGTACCTTGCCATTTGTCGTTAAAGCTGTAGATAACTACGCGATCGCTTTGGATAGCGCGGCGGGCATCTTGGACTGCTTTGTTGAAGATGTCTGCGGAGTCGAGGGATTGACCGATGTTGACGGTAATATCTTTAAGCAACTGCGATCGCGTAGCTTCTGCTTCTTTTTGTTCTAGGAAGCTGACGCGGCTTAAAATTGACCCTAATCGCTCAGACATTTGTTGCAAGAAGGTGATTTCTGTTTGCTGCCAATCGTGAGTTGCGGTGCAATGGTGGGCAATTAGCAAGCCGTAGAGTTCGTTATTGTTGATAATTGGCGTAACTAAATTTGCTCTAATTTGCAGCCGTTCCATCAATGCCAAGTGGTCGGGGTGAAAACCTGCTTCAAATACATTATTTGTTGGCACAACTCGACCCTGTTTGTAAGCTTCAATTAGCTCATTGCTGATGCAAGGATCTTCGATTTTGTCATTAAGGGCTTGAGGAAAGCCAGGGGATACCGATTCGTTAGCAATGTAACCACTCCAGTCAGGTTTGAAGCGATAGACAACTACGCGGTCTGCGTTGAGAATATCTTTAGCACCTGCTAGTGCTTGGTCAAAAACGACATCTAAATCTTGGGCTTTATCAGCACGAGAACTTGCAATATCTGCAAATAAGCGTGTTTGCTCGGTTTCAAGTTCTTGTTGTCTGAGTAGTTCTTGTACTGTATCAGCCATGTAGTTAATGTTTGACCCTAGTACCGCGATTTCGTCGCCGCCGGATACTTTTACGCGGTTGTCAAATTCTCCTCTACCCAACTTTTCTACCGTATCTGTAGCCTCTAAGATTGGGCGGGTAGCACGTCTAGCTAGGTAAGCAGCGATCGCCCCTACCAGTAATGCAGCCAAGCCAGTTGCAATCAGTAGTATCAATAGTTGTCTGCGCTGTTCGGCAAATATAGCACTTGTATCTTTAGCAAGTACAAGACTCCAGTTTAGTTGCGGCAATCCTTCAACTTCAATAGGACTATAGGATATTAGTTGTTCAGCTTTGTCCAATTTGTCAACTGTTATCGCACTTGTTACCTTCTTAGCCGCTTTCATTCGGGCAAAGGGAGGAAAATCTTCTCTAGCATCTCGACCTACTTGCTCTTTTTCCTGGGCGGCAAAGAACTTTCCATCGGAGCCGATTACATGGTATTCCTCGGCGGCGGTTTCAATTCTCTCTCCTAACCGAGCTTTTTCTGCCTGTAGAATTTTATCTAGGTTTTCCACAGGTATGCGAGTCCGCGCAACACCAATTATGTTACCTGTATTTGTATCTACAATAGGCGCGGCGAGGAAAATAGAATATTTTCCGTTCAATGCTGACTTTCTTGGAGAAGTAATGACAGGGCGCTTAGTTTTTATTACCTCTTTAAAGTAATCCCGCTCACTAAGACCAGTAACAGGTTCCCCTGAGTCTTGCACAATCGTGTTTCCAGCAATATCTGCAACAGCAATACTGTCGTAGACTCCGTAAATCTTTGAAAAGCGATCTAGTACCTTTTGCTTTTCTTGGGAAGTCGTTACCGCTCGTACTTTGGGATTTGCAAGAATGGGAAGATTAGCAAGTACCTGTACGTCTCCGTAGCGCTCAGACATAAACCTACCAACTTGATCGCCAAGAGAGAGGGCAATAGATTCTTGAGATTCCGTCGCATCTTGTCTGAGGCTTCCGCTAGATGTAACATAATCAACCGCTCCAATTGCTAGCAAAGGGACGACACCAAGAGCGATCGCGCCCAGAGTCACCTTTGTTCGGAGACTGGTACGCTGCCACCAAGACAGGTTATTCCTCCCTTCGGACATTACCCTAACAGTAGATTTATCTGAGACTGTAGATTGGGGATTAAACTTTGTTAGTTTGGTAGTGGGGGAAGTAATCGCCGACTTGAAAAAACCACTAGCATCGCTATCATTATTAGCCTCATTGTGACCGTTAGTGATGTTGGGTTCGGTAGGTTTGGGAGAAATTTTAGTCATGATTCAACCTTAAAATTTGGTTATGTAGGGGTAATTTACAGAAATTGGTCAATAGAAATACAAAAAGCTATAAAGCTAAAACATAGGCGGTTTAACATTAAATGTAGAGACGTAGCAATGCTACGTCTCTACCCTATTTGGGCATTCCAGCGATGATTGAGTTTCCGTCTAAGACAACAACAATTTCACCGTTGTTTTTTAACCAATAGCCGCGTAAAAATGGTACTAATGCCGCATTTACCGCCGATTCTGGGGGCGACTGAATCAAGTCGGAATTAAACCATTCCATATCTTCTACGCGGTTGACAGCCAACCCCAGCATGTTTTTACCTGCCGTACTGCTTCCTTGTCTTCCGCCGGATTGCTGAGAATTGATCACAATTGCCGTATAGAGCGATCGGCTGCTAGTTTGTTGGTACAAGGGCGTACCCCCTAGCAAATAGCCCAAATCGACCAGCCACAAAATTTCTCCTCGCCAGTTGTACACGCCAATTACCCAAGGGGGCATATGGGGAATGGGTACAACCTTAGTAGTAGAAACGGTGAATACTTCGGTCATTTGATCCACTGGCAAGGCGGCGTTGAGGTCGGGTTCTAAGTGAAAGCGCAAAAACTGCTCTTGCTCTTTTGCTTCTTCGGCGGTTGCCGACCCCGTAGAAATGCCTTTAGTCAAAAACTCAGATATCATCGCTGTCTCCTGCTGCAATGCGCTTATACAAACGCCTTATTTGATGAGTTGTTTTACTGTTTTTAGCAGTTCTTCTTGGTCTACAGGCTTAGTAATGTAAGCATCGGCTCCTTGTTTTTTGCCCCAAAATTTATCCATGTCGGTTGACTTGGTAGAGCAAATTACAACCGGGATACCACTGGTAGAGCTTTCGGCTTTGAGATCGCGACACAGTTCAAACCCACTGCGATCGGGCAATACTACATCCAATACAATTAAGTCTGGTTTTTGGTTGCTAATTTGGGTCATGGCTTCTTTGCCATCGGTAGCGGTAAGTACTGTTAATCCGCCTTTTTGCAGACAGCTAGTAATCACATCCATTTGGGTAGGAGAATCTTCAACGACTAAAACTGTACTCATGGTGTTGTCCTGTTTAAAAAAGTTGGGTAATAAAATGAATTTTGGCGAAGGCATTAGGCACTTTGCCTAACTAATCTTCTACCAATTCGCTGAGATGCTGGCGGGTGGCTTCTAGTACCGTTTCGGCATTAGCTGGTTTGCTCAGAAAACCAGAAGCACCAACGATTTTGGCGCGTACGCGGTCGATGATGCCGTCATTTCCAGTGAGGATCACAATCGGTGTATCGCGGAATGCTGATACTTTACGCAGTTGAGTACAAATTTCATACCCATTAGTATTGGGCATGATTAGATCCAAGAAAATTAAATCGGGCTTGCGACTCAATAAAGTAGCGATCGCCCGCAAGGAGTCTTGCACACCTAAAAACCGATAACCTCCAGTTGTGAGAATTTTTTCCATACTCTGGCAAACTAAAGGGCTATCATCGACGCAAGCAATTAGCGGTGCATGAGTGCTTTCGGCGGCTGGTTTTGGCGCGGAGGGACGAGCAGGAGGCGGAAAATCCGCAAGCTCGATTAGCTCTACTATTCCCGACTTTAAAAATGGCAGTAAAGAGCTAGTCACTTGAGCCGCATCTCGCTTCATCACTATGCCAAGTTCCCGCAAAGTCCTGTGTCCATCCAATAGTTTGACTAGGTTTTGATAAACCGGAGCCGATACCTGTTGTTGGAGTTGCGCTTTTTGAGCAATGGTAGGTGCTTGATTGGGATGGCGATCGCTAACGTTTGCTTTTTGCCATAGCATTCTTTGTTGTTGAACTTCCCCCAGCACTAGCCCTGGGTCTAGCAAAGCTAGTTGAACGGGAACTGATATATGTTCTGGCTTGATTTGAAAACTTACTTGAATTGCTTGAGTAACATCAAACAATATTTCGCCAACAATTCCATTGATTGTTTTTGCTGCTTGTTCGCGGCTAATTTGGTTGCGTTCTACTCCTAAATGTAATAGTTGATATTCCCAAGTTGTCACGGCTGACAAGGATGCTGAATTAGAGATATTGACTACTAAGGTTTTTAATTGCCCAATATCAAGCTGCGGACATTGAGCTAATAGGTTTCTTTGCCAACGTCTCACAGGATGATTGCCCCCAGTCGCGTACAAAATCCTCCCCAAAAACAAGCAAAAATTCCAATCTTGCGCTGTTGTTCCTTCTCTAGCGGTGCTTTTCACTAGCAAGTTGCCACTGAACTGCTCTTGTTTTAATCCCGCAAGGGTTTTAACTAAATCGTTAGCATTCATAGTTTGAGCAATCATAATTATTTTTTTAGCTCCAAATATAGGCTTATTTTTTTTTGTTAATTGAGATATATTTGCTCCATGTTTTTAGTGTGGTATTTGCTAGTAAAAATTAGCAACGATAATTTTACTGAAAACGTTCATTGCGGTCATTGGTTGGGTGAAGGCGTTTAGAAAAATCGCAAATTTCAAATTTGAAATAAAATTTCTTGACATTTTAAAAAGCTAATAACTTCCTTACCCAATCTTTTCTCGATCATGACATTCCTCTAAATAATCTAGATCCGTATCAACACTGAATTTACTTAGGGCCCTGACAGTGTACGTAAGTATTACTGAAACTGTTTATTAAGCTTTGAAACTACCAGGAGTAAGTATTAGAGCTACTTTTGTCCTTAATTTGCTGCTACTTGCTCAAATCAGACAGGCGGCTAAAATCTGGAGAAATGTTGAAATTTAAGTTTATAGAGGGAACGAGAAAGTCTTTGGAACTTGAAGCAATGCCAGCAACCACTCGTCGGTAACTTATGCCTTCAGATAGGCGATCGCGCCCAAAGTATAAGTAAAAGTACGCACTCTACACTCAAGTTACTGGTTTATACAGTTAAGGGCGACTTCTTCCCCGCTCAAGAATTCCCACAATAAGCAAATTAAATAAACTTTTCATCGTCAAGTTATTTTTTACTGCTTTGCCAGCTTTGGACATCAATGGATTATAAAGCTCAAATAAAGCCCTAGTGAATTTACTGATTGTTCACCGAAACTTTACACAAGGAGAAGATGATTCACTAGGACTTTACGGTGATTTATAAGGTGCGGATTTAAGATTGTTACTAAGTAAGTTAGATAGGCTTAGACTTTTCAACTTTCGCTCCTATGCTGATTGGCTCTACCAAAAGTACAAAATGCTTCTATTCATAAATTTGAGGTAACGCAGTGAAAGCAGTGATATTGGCTGGTGGATTAGGTACTCGATTGAGTGAAGAAACCACGATTAAGCCTAAACCAATGGTAGAAATTGGTGGTCATCCGGTTTTATGGCACATTATGAAAATTTATTCGGCTTATGGCATTAATGATTTCATCATTTGCTGCGGTTATAAAGGCTATGTAATTAAGGAATATTTTGCTAACTATTTCTTACATATGTCTGATGTAACTTTTGATATGCGATTCAATCAAATGAATATTCATTGCGGGTATGCGGAGCCTTGGCGCGTGACCTTGGTAGATACAGGCGATCAAACCATGACAGGAGGAAGGCTAAAGAGAGTAAGAGAGCATATTGGTAATGAGACTTTTTGCTTTACTTACGGCGATGGTGTTAGTAACGTAAATATTAGAGATTTGGTGACATTTCACAAAGAGCAAAAAACTCTAGCCACTTTAACCGCAAGTCAACCACCAGGACGATTTGGGGCAATTTGTTTAGGAGAAGAACAAACCAAAATTACTAGCTTTCGAGAAAAACCTGAAGGTGACGGGGCGTGGGTAAATAGTGGTTACTTTGTTTTGGAACCAGAAGTTATTGACTTCATAGCTGAGGATTCTACAATTTGGGAAAAAGAACCTCTACAAAAGTTAGCAGAAATGGATCAATTGTCAGCTTTCAAACATCCTGATTTTTGGCAGCCAATGGATACTTTGCGAGACAAAAATTATCTCGAAGAACAATGGCAAAGCGGTAAAGCTCCTTGGAAAGTTTGGTAAATATTTCTGCTTCAACCTTTGTTTTTTTCGCTTATGGCAAGTAAATAATACTTACTTATTCTTGATTTAGGTAAGCAAGAAGCTTGAGTTATCAGTTATTCAAATAACAATATAAACTGATAGACTGAGAAATATTTAGATTTTAACTACTAGCTTAACATTGGTTCTAAAGGCAAAAATCTTCATGTACGATCTGGCAATTATTGGCGGTGGAATTGTTGGTTTAGCTACAGCAATGGCTGCAAGCAAACGTTTTCCCCAAGCGCGAATTGTAGTATTAGAAAAAGAAAGCAAGTGGGCGTACCATCAAACCGGAAATAATAGCGGCGTAATTCATTCAGGGATTTATTACAAACCTGGAAGTTTTAAAGCAAAGTTTTGTCGAGATGGTAGTCGCTCAATGGTGGAATTTTGTCAAGCCCATGATATCAGTTATGAAGTTTGCGGTAAAGTAATTGTTGCTACAGAAAACGATCAATTACCCCAACTGGAAAACCTTTATAGGCGGGGTTTAGAAAACCAATTGAAAGTTACCCAGCTTCAGCGCGAACAAGTAAAAGAAATTGAGCCTCACGTTAGCTGTGTAGCAGGGCTTAAAGTCTTTACAACTGGCATTGTAGACTATAAACAGGTATGCCAAAAATATGCCGATTTAGTTCAATCTTTGGGGGGCGAATTACGGCTTAATACCAAAGTTGATAAAATTCGCCAAGTGGGTGAAAATCAAGTATTAGAGACGAATCAAGGTGCTTTTGAGACGCGCTTTGTAGTCAATTGTGCTGGATTGCATAGCGATCGCATTTCTAAATTATCCCAAGTAGATCCTCAAGCTAAGATCGTACCTTTTCGCGGGGAATATTACGAACTTACTCCCGAAAAGCGCCACTTAGTCAACACTTTAATTTATCCCGTACCAAACCCAGATTTTCCTTTTTTGGGCGTTCACTTTACAAAAATGATTGATGGTAGCGTCCACGCTGGGCCCAATGCAGTTTTGAGCTTTAAGCGTGAAGGGTATAAAAAAACAGACTTTAACTTACGTGACTTTACGGAAGTTATGACCTATCCTGGTTTTTGGAAATTAGCAGCAAAACACGCAGACGAGGGGATCCAGGAAATCATCCGCTCTTTTAGTAAAACAGCATTTTTGCACAGTTTGCAAAAGTTAATTCCTGAAATTAAAGCCGATGATATAGTGTCAACTCATGCGGGAGTCCGCGCCCAGGCTTTAAAACGTGATGGTCAGCTTGTAGACGACTTTTTGATAGTTCAGGGCAAAAACTCCGTCCACGTTTGCAATGCACCTTCTCCGGCAGCGACATCGTCTCTAGAGATTGGCAAAGCGATCGCCCAAGCAATTCCCGAATTACAGCACTTGCAAATTAAAGTTAAAGTATAGAGTTATACAAACAAAATGAAAGTATTAGTAACAGGTACAGAAGGCTATCTTGGTTCGTTATTACCGCCCTTATTGATGGAAAAGGGACATGAAGTATTGGGAGTAGATACCGGGTATTACAAAGTTGGTTGGCTGTACAACGGGACGACAGTAACCGCTAAAACCCTAAATAAAGATATTCGCCATATAACTACTGAGGATTTGGCGGGAGTAGATGCGATCGTACATATGGCAGAATTATCTAACGATCCTACCGGGCAACTTTCGCCAACAATTACTTACGACATTAATCATAAAGGCTCGGTACGCTTGGCAAATATAGCCAAAGCTGCGGGAGTCCGGCGGTTTGTGTATATGTCTTCTTGTAGCGTCTATGGCGTAGCAACCGAAGGCGATGTGACCGAATCATCTCCTGTCAATCCGCAAACAGCTTACGCCGAGTGTAAGACATTTGTGGAGAGAGATTTGCAACTAATGGCAGATGACAACTTCTCACCTACATTTATGCGGAATGCAACAGCATTTGGTGCTTCGCCAAGAATGCGTTTTGATATTGTGTTGAACAATTTATCGGGACTTGCTTGGACGACTAAAGAAATTAAAATGATTAGTGATGGTACGCCTTGGCGACCTTTAGTTCATGCTTTAGATATCTGTAAAGCAATTTATTGTGCGCTAGAAGCACCCCGCGATATTATCCACAACCAAATTTTTAATGTTGGCGATACAGCAAATAACTATCGAGTTAAAGAAGTTGCGGAAATTATTGCTAAAACTTTTACTGGTTGTCAGCTAACTTTTGGGGAAAATGGCTCAGATAACCGCAGTTATCGAGTTGATTTTGAGAAGATTAATAAAAATTTGCCTGGATTTAAGTGCGATTGGAATGCAGAGCGCGGTGCGGAACAGTTATTTAATCTATTCCAGCAAATCGATCTAACTTCTGAGGATTTTTTATCTAGAGGATTCACGCGCTTAAAACAATTGGAATATTTGATTCGTACTCAACAAATTGATCGAGACTTCTTTTGGATTAAGTAGTTTGGACAATTAATAGTGTTAATTAAAAGTGTCATCTACTTGCTAAACCTAAATTACCCCTCAAACAATCTATGACCACTCAGTGCCGTTTTTGTCACAATCCTCTGCAACATACTTTTGCCGACTTGGGGCTTTCGCCCATTGCCAACGATTACATAAGTAGAGAGCAACTACATCGCGCCGAAAAGTTTTATCCTTTGCATACTTATGTCTGTGAAAAATGCTTTTTGGTACAAATAGAAGACTTTGAATCTCCCGAACATATTTTTGGAGATGGTGACTACGCCTACTTTTCTTCTTTCTCTGACAGTTGGCTAAAACACGCTAAAGCTTACACCGATTTAATGGTAAAAAACTTTGGATTTGATGCTAGTAGTCAAGTAATTGAAATAGCTAGTAATGACGGCTATTTGCTGCAATACTTTAAAGAAAAAGGCATCCCAGTTTTAGGAATAGAACCCGCAGGGAATACAGCGAAAGTAGCAGAGGAAAAAGGCATTCCTAGCTTGGTTAAATTCTTTGGTGTAGAAACGGCTAACGGGCTGGTAGCCGACGGAAAAAAGGCAGATTTATTACTAGGAAATAATGTACTAGCTCACGTGCCAGATTTGAATGATTTTGTCGCCGGAATGAAAATTGTTTTGAAGCCAAAGGGCATTATTACAATGGAATTTCCCCATTTATTGCAACTGATAGAGCAAAATCAGTTTGATACGATTTATCACGAGCATTATTCCTACTATTCATTTTTAACTGTTAGCCAGATTTTCGCTTCTCATGGAATAACCTTATTTGATGTCGAAGAAATCCCGACTCACGGTGGATCACTGCGGATTTATGGGCAGCACGAGGGGGGAGATCGCCAACTAAGTAATCGCGCTACTAAGCTAAAAGAAAAGGAAATTGCCGCCGGGTTAGATAAGTTAGAACCTTACTTAAGTTTTGGCGAAAAAGTTAAGGACACAAAACGCAAACTCTTAAGTTTCTTAATTGAAGCAAAATCTCAAGGAAAAGTAATCGCCGCCTACGGTGCGCCAGCTAAAGGCAATACGCTGTTAAACTACTGCGGTGTAAGGACAGACTTTATTGATTATACCGTTGATCGCAGTCCTTACAAACAAAATTTGCTTTTGCCTGGTACGCATATTCCAATTATGCACCCCGACCATATCAAAGAAACTAAGCCAGATTACTTACTAATTTTGCCTTGGAATCTTAAAGATGAAATTATTGCCCAAACCTCGTTTATTCGAGAGTGGGGGGGAAGTTTTGTTGTCCCAATTCCAGAGGTGCAAGTTTTTTCATGATTTTTAATACAACAATTTTACAGGGTGCATTTATTATCGACATTGAGCCAAGATCGGATAGTCGTGGTTTTTTTTCCCGGACTTTCTGCGCCCAACAATTTATTGAGCATGGTTTAGAGGTTACAAACGTTCAGTGCAGCATCGCTTTTAATCACAAACAGGGAACTATTCGGGGGATGCACTACCAAGATCGTCCCCTCGCGGAAGCTAAGTTAGTGCGCTGTACATCTGGCGCTATTTACGATGTAATTGTGGATATGCGCCCTAATTCTCGTACTTACTTAGCTCATATTGGCGTAGAACTTAGCGCCGAAAATCGGCGCAGTCTGTACGTTCCAGAAATGTTTGCTCACGGCTATCAAACTTTGACCGATGATACAGAAGTTGGGTATCAAATGAATAAGTTATATACACCGGGGTGCGATCGCGGGTTGCGTTATGACGATCCAATTTTAGGCATCCAATGGCAATTACCAGTTAGTGAAATTGCTGATAAAGACTTAACTTGGTCTTTACTAGAGTCGATGCTAGTGGGAATAGAAAAATAATTTTTAGGAATTAACAGATGTTAAAAGCCAAAATCGATGCAAGAGACAGGATCGCACTATTACTTTTTTTGTAACTCATGGCAATTCAAAAATACAACATTCTTGATGCGATCGGTTTGATTCCTGCCGCCGGAGAGGGAAAGCGAATTTCACCCTTACCTGGTAGCAAAGAGTTGTATCCAATTGGCTTTCAAGTAGCAACCGATGGCAGTTTGCGCCCTAAAGTAGTTTGCCATTACTTGCTAGAAAGTATGCGCCTGGCTGGTATTCGCAAGGCTTATTTGCTTTTACGAACCCATAAGTGGGATATTCCCGCTTACTTAGGCGATGGCACGCTGGTAGACATGAATTTAGGATATTTAGTCGTAAGTTCGCTATTTGGCGTTCCCTATACCTTGGATCGCGCCTATGAGTTTGTGCAAGATGCGGTAATTACTTTGGGGTTTCCTGATATAATTTTTCAACCCCAAAACGCTTTTGGGCAATTATTGGCGCACCTGAGCGATTCTGAGGCAGATTTGGTTTTGGGTGTTGTTCCTTTTGACCAACCTCATAAAGGCGGCATGGTTGATTTTGATGCCAATGGCTGCGTTAGTCTTGTACTAGATAAGCCTCAGCAAAGCACTCTGCGTTATAGCTGGTTTACCGCAGCCTGGATACCAAGTTTTACAGAGTTTTTGCACCAATATTTAGCTAATCAGCCAATTGTGCCACCGCAGGAAGTTTTGATTAACGATGTGATTCAAGCAGCTATTGATAGCGGTTTAAAGGTAGAGGTAGAGGTATTTGAAAATGGTAGTTTTCTTGATATTGGTACTCCTGAAGATTTAGTTCGCGCTGTTCGCAAGGGGTCAAGTCAAGTATAGAATTACGGCGTTAAAAGCGGAAAATTAGTAATTTTTTAACTAACTAATTAGAGGAAAAATGATTGCAGAAAATTTAGATGTTGAGCATAATAAAACTAACGCTGTTGGGCAAAATATGTATCAGTTGATAACAAAACTGTATCCGATTTGCCGCAGTATTACGGGTAATGGGTTTCGAGAAACTTTAAATATTATTAAAGATTACATTCCCCTTGAAGTTCATGAAGTACCTACTGGAACAGAAGTATACGATTGGACTGTGCCGAAAGAATGGAATATTAAAGATGCTTATATTAAAAACTCCCAGGGTGCAAAAATTGTAGATTTTAACGATTCTAACTTGCACGTTGTAAATTACAGCGTACCCGTTCAGCAAAAAATGAGTTTAGATGAACTAAAAACCCATTTATTTACGTTGCCCGATTATCCTGATTGGATTCCCTATCGAACCTCTTATTACAAAGAAAGCTGGGGATTTTGTCTAACTCATAAACAATATTTAGAGTTGCAAGACAGCGAAACTTATGAAGTAGTTATTGATTCTTCTTTAGAAACTGGTCATTTAACCTATGGTGAGTATTTTATTGCTGGAGAAACCACCGAAGAAGTCTTGATTTCTTGCCATAGCTGTCATCCTTCTTTATGTAATGATAATCTGTCGGGAATCTCGGTGGCTGTGTTTTTAGCTCAACACTTGAGTAAATTATCTCTGCATTATTCTTACCGATTTCTGTTTATTCCTGGCACAATTGGCTCGGTAACTTGGCTATGTCATAATGAAGCCCAAACCCGTAATATTAAACATGGTTTGGTGTTAACTTGTGTCGGCGACGGGGGTAAGTTTACTTATAAAAAAAGCCGCCAAGGTAGTGCAGAAATTGACAAAATTGCTGAGTATGTACTAGCAAATTCAGGAAAAGAATATGAAGTCATTGATTTTTTTCCCTATGGCTATGACGAACGACAATATTGTTCGCCCGGTTTTAATTTGGCGGTGGGTTGTTTTATGAGGTCGCCTCATGGTAGTTTTCCGGAGTATCACACCTCGGCGGATAATTTGGAATTTGTAAAACCAGAGTATGTAGCAGATTCTTATACTCAATGTTTATCAATTATCCAAATTTTGGAAAATAATAAAACTTACTTAAACCAAAATTCTAAATGCGAACCAAGGCTAGGAAAAAGAGGTTTGTATCGAGCCGTTGGCGGTCAAGCTGAGGAAGCCCTAAATGAACTAGCTATACTATGGGTGCTAAATTTGGCAGATGGCGAATACAGTTTATTAGCTATGGCACAAAGATCGGGTATGGCTTTTAATGTAATTAATAAAGCAGCCCAGGCTTTGTTAAAACACGATTTACTAAAGGAAATTTGAGTGCAAAGCATTTATGCCTAAAAAAACGGCTGTAGCACCTGCACATATTGCTTGCGTTGGACTAGGGTGGTTTCCCAAAACACCAGGAGGATTAGATCGCTACGTCTACGAACTTACCTATCATTTAGCCGCAGCCCAAGATCGAGTCGATTTGTATGCCTTGGGATTGCCAGAAACTAGCCCCGATTTACCTAATTTGGGAGGTGTTCAGGGTAATTTACCCGTTAAGCTAATCAACTTAGCGTCTCAAGATAGCTCTTTGTGGCAAAGGATGCAGGATACGCGGCGCAACTTTTTAAATGGGGACGCAACAGCGTTAGATGCCATCAACTTGCATTTTGCCTTGTACAGTTTGCCACTACTGAGCAAATTGCCCGACCGAGTACCCGTAACTTTTACTTTTCACGGCCCTTGGGCTTTAGAAAGTAAAGCAGAAGGAGCAAACCCAGTAGGGGTATTTTTGAAAAAGTGGTTAGTCGAAAAGCAAGTTTATCGCCGCGCCGATCGCTTTATTGTCTTAAGTAAAGCTTTTGGTCAGATTCTCCATCAAGAATATCAAGTTCCAGAAGCAAAAATTCATGTAATTCCTGGGGGAGTCGATTTAACTCGTTTCGAGGGCAATGTATCGCGCTCCGTAGCCCGTACTCAACTAGGCTGGAATCAAGAGCATTTTATTTTGTTTACACCCAGGCGGTTAGTAAATCGGATGGGCTTAGATAAGTTGATAGATGCCTTAGCGACGATCAAAACTATAGCGCCCCAAGTATGGCTGGCGATCGCAGGCAAAGGGCCCTTGCAAGCTGCTTTAGCCCAGCAGGTTGTAGAATTGGGGCTAGAAGATCGCGTTAAATTTTTGGGTTTTTTACCGGACGAGCAGTTGCCTTTAGCTTACCAAGCCGCAGACTTAACAGTGATGCCCAGCCAGTCTTTAGAAGGGTTTGGGTTAACTTTATTAGAATCTTTAGCGTCGGGAACTCCAGTAATGTGTACGCCCGTTGGTGGGATGCCAGAAGTTATCGCCCCCTTTTCGCCAAATTTAATTGCCAATTCCAAAGAAACAAAGGCGATCGCCGAGTTACTAGCCGCTATTGTCACCGGAGAAATAACTCTGCCAGCACGAGCCGATTGTCGTCAGTATGCAGCAGATAATTTTGACTGGCACAAAATTGCCCAGCAAGTCCGTCAAGTGCTATTAGCGTAGCAATACAAAAACTTCAAATAAGGAGACTTTGCAAATGCCAGGATTAACAGTAATCATCTTGACTTTGAATGAGGAAGAATTTATTGAGCGCTGCATTCATAGCGTGCGCTGGGCTGATGAAGTGCTAGTAGTAGATTCTAATAGCACCGACCGAACTCGTGAAATTGCTACGTCACTTGGCGCTAGAGTATACGAGCAAAAATGGCTCGGCTGGTCGGGACAGCGCAACAAAGGCGTAGAAATTGCTAAAAATGATTGGGTAATGTTTCTTGAATGCGATGAAATTGTTACGCCCCAATTAGCGCAGTCAATTCAAGAAGTTATGAGCCATCCTATGGATGAAGGCGATGGCTATGCTTTAGACAGGCGGGGGGGTTTTT
>NZ_PVWN01000046.1 GCF_003003885.1 Chlorogloea sp. CCALA 695
GTTATTTAATATGCAAAAAATTTGACATAGTTATCTCTATCATCATATAACTAATTATTAATAAACTTTATGGGAACTGCAATAATACTTCGAGGACGCTATAAAATTACCAAACTTTTAGGGCGAGGAGGGTTTGGAGAAACTTATTTAGCAGAAGATGGCGATCGCCCTGGTAATCCAATTTGTGTAGTTAAGCAGTTACGACCAGTTTCTAATTCGCCTAATGTCCTGAAAGCAGCACAAAGATTATTTAATAACGAAGCAGAAATATTATACAAGTTAGGTAATCATGAACAAATACCGCGACTTTTAGCTCACTTTGAAGAAAATAATCAATTTTATTTAGTTCAAGAATTTATTGACGGACACGACCTAAGCGAAGAAATTACTCCAAATAGGCGATGGACAGAAGAACAAGTAATTGGCTTTTTAAAAGATGTACTTATAGTTTTACAGTTTGTTCATGAACAAAATGTTATCCATCGAGACATTAAACCATCTAATTTAATTAGGCGCAGACGAGACGGCAAAATTTTCTTAATTGACTTCGGCGTAGTTAAAGAAATTCAGCTACCAACTACCCAAAACAACACTTACTCAACAATTTCTGTGGGGACTCCAGGCTATGTCCCCAACGAACAATTAGGCGGAAAACCCCGTGTTAGTAGCGACATTTATGCGCTAGGTATCACTGCAATTCAAGCTTTAACAAGGCTGTATCCAGAGCAAATTGCGGAAAATACTCAGACTGGAGAAATTCTCTGGCGACAAAATGCCCAAGTAAGCGATCGCCTAGCTGGGATTTTAGACTTAATGGTTAAGTCCCATTTCCGCGATCGCTATCAATCTGTTGAGGAGGTACTAAACGATTTACAAAACATCCAAGTTAATTCTCAAAATACCGTAGTATCAAATACAACTAAAAATCAGTTACCTACTACTAATTTTGCTCCACTTCAACCGCTAAGTACCATTGATAACAGAGCGGAGTCATCAAAGCATAAACCAATAAGTTTACCTTTAGTTGTTGGTTTAATCGCCATTACGGCGGTGGCAACTTTGTATTTGTCTCGTTCGTTACTCCCAACACAGCAAGTAGTTAACCGTAGTGTAGCTAGAGTAACACCGCTAGCACCTAAATCAACTCCTCAACCTGCGGTAGTGCGAAGTCCCGCCGCAACACCAGGATTTCCCGCAAGTTCAAAACCGACTGTAGTGCGAAGTCCCTTAGTGCAAGTAACCCAATCAAGCCAAAGAGTTTCTTCACCCCCAAACACTGCCAGCCTTCCAGAAATTTCATCACCTACAGTGACGACAAAAATTAACCCGCAAGTTCAAATAGCCTTGCCAAAACCGACTCCTGCACCTGTAGCAATTACAGAACCAATTCCTTTAACTGAAGTTAAATGCTCAACGACAAGTGCTGACTCTAATAGCCAATCTTTCGTTGAATCACTCAAAAACTTAACTATTGGTAAAGCTACCGTTACAGCAATAGCTGAACTTGCAAGTCAAAACTTTAAGAATCCTGCAAATAGTCAAATAAAAGCTGATACTCCTGCGGGAGTAGATTGTTTACTAAATCCTCGCAATGGTAACAATCAATTTAATACTTTAAAACTAGCTTTTGGCATTAACGATACTAATAAATATTTAAGCAATGTGAGTGCAGAAACCAAAGTCCGGTTAACTGTTTATCTTGATCGCAAAAATATTGGTTCAAAAGAAGTAACTAAAGGAGAGATAAAAACTTGGGGATTAAATATTGCAGAGGTTGAAAATGTTGCTTTAGAAGCAGAATGTATAGAAAGTAATTACGTCCCCAAAATTTGTCCTGCCCTTGTGTTTACTCAAGTAGACTTAAATTAAATGTACGTGTAGCTACAGCTAAGTATACATAATAAAATAGCCGTTAAGTAAGGTTTTTTTACTTAACGGCTTCTAATTATAGCCACTCAGTGTCACAGTTCTATAGTGATGGCTCTATAAAATATTTATGAGCCGAAGCCTGATTATTAGTATTTTAGAAGCTAGATAGAACTGCTATTAGCTAGGGCTATTTTAGTTACTAGAACTGAGAGACGGGTTTTGATGAGAAACATTTTGATTGTCCGTTTCCAAACTAGGTAATGTTTCTTGCTTTTCCTCGCCTAAATTAACTTTCACAACTTTATGTCTAGCTTCTTGGGCTTTAGGTAAGGTAAGTTTTAAGATTCCATCTTTAAACTCAGCTTGCACTTGATTGTTTTCTACAGCAACTGGGAGGGGAATTGTGCGCCCAAAACTGCCATAACGCAACTCTGTACGGAAAAAGCCTTGCTCTTGAGCTTTGTTTTCGTAGCGGTGTTCGCCACTAATAGCTACGGCTTCTCGCGCTACTTGAATATCTAAGTCTTTGGCTTCAACTCCAGGAATTTCTGCACGTAAAACTAAGCTATCTTCACGATCTTGAATCTCAATTGCAGGTATCCAAGCTGTAGAAGATTGGCGATTAACTCCTGCAATTTCGTCAAACATCTGATCCATTTGACGACGCAATGATTCCATTTCGGAAAAAGGTTGCCAACGTACTAACCGCATAAGTCGATTTACCTCAATTTAATGTTCTACAAAAAAAAGATGGATGTTTACTTAAAGTGCGGTAAGAGTTACATCGAGCCGAAATACAAGTTCTGAAACCTATTAAGCTTGATGTCTCTTGCCTTTGACTTTATATTGACTTATTTGAATGGTTGAATAGGTGAGGCAAACTCTACCAAGTAAGTAGTATTTTACAGATATTTGTAATTATTCACCCAATCGCTTCTGCAATTGCTTAAGAGTTTGATACATTTCTGGCAAGCGACTGTAAATAGCAGCAGCTTTAATATAAAGTCTGTGGGAAATTGCCGGAGTGCCAGAAACGGTTGCTCCAGGCTCAACATCTTTGAGAATCCCTGCTCTAGCAGCAGCGATCGCACCATTTCCCATTTTGGCTTGATTGGCGATGCCGACTTGACCTGCTAAGATGACGCGATTTCCTAGAATTACGCCTCCAGCTAAACCAACTTGGGCTGCGATCGCACAATTTGCCCCAATTCGGCAACCATGACCAATCTGGACTAAGTTATCAATTTTTGTTTGCTTGCCAATGCGAGTTTCGCCCACCGAGGGGCGGTCTATGGTGCTATTACAGCCGACTTCTACCCCGTCTTCTAAAATGGTGATTCCTGACTGCTCCATTTTGTACCAGCCTGTAGGAATCGGCACAAAGCCAAAGCCTTCAGAACCAATAACTGCGCCGCTATGAATTACGCAATCAGCGCCGATAACTGCGCGTTCGCTAATTGTGCAGTTGGCGTGTAAGGTGGTGCGATTGCCGATCTGTACCTGGGGATAAATTACGACGTTGGGGTGAATGCAAACGCGATCGCCAATTTGGACGTTAGCTTCAATTACGACATGAGCGCCAATATAAACATCTTTGCCTATATTGGCGGTGGGGTGAATGACCGCCGTAGGATGAATAGCCGGGGTAGGGCGGTAAGGCTCGTAAAATAAAGCGATCGCCTTCGCAAATAGCAATCGTGGCTGGGAGGTACTAACCCAAGCTATACCGCGTGCTTTGGCTTGAGCTTGCAAGTTTTCGTCTAAAGGCAAAATTAAGGCACTAGCGCCCGTTTTTGCCACCTCGGAGGCAAATTTAGCCCCCTCTATGTAACTTAGAGTATTAGAAGCGGCTTCATCTATGGCAGCGATGCCACTAAGCTCAATATCGTTATCTGGCAGGCTGTTATTATTAGCACTGTCTCCTAGCTTTTGGACTATTTCGCTAAATTTCATATTTCGGCAATTTTAAAGTGATTCAATATTATTGAATGTTATTAGCGTCAAGAATGTTCGTAAACAAAACTCAAGACTCTATATTGCCTAAAGCGTTTCCAGCTATCCAGGCGGTTGTCCAAGCACTTTGAAAATTGAAGCCCCCGGTAACTCCGTCAATGTCTAAGACTTCTCCAGCAAAATGCAATCCTGGAGTAATACGGCTTGCCATTGTTTTAAAGTTAACTTGCTTGAGATTAACACCGCCGCAGGTAACAAATTCTTCTTTAAAGGCTCCCTTACCTTTAATTTGATAAGTACCTTGAGTAAGTTCTTGAATTATTTGGTTTAAACTTTTGTTGGATATTTCCGCCCAGCGTTGGTCTAATCCTACATCTGTACGAGCGATTAGATACTGCCAGAGACGATGAGGTAAGTCAACACCACGTTGCAAAGCGATTACTTTTTTGGGATGCGCTGTTTTTGCTGATAGCAATTGCGATCGCAATTGGTCGGTACTGTACTCAGGTTGCCAATTAATTAGTAATGTTGCCTGATATTTGCAGTCGTGCAGCACCCTTGCACCCCAAGCTGATAGTTTGAGTACGGCAGGGCCACTTAAACCCCAGTGCGTAATAAGTAAAGGTGCGGTTTGTTCTAAAGTTTTTTTAGCTATCGATAATTTTAGCTGCACTGTACCCACGCTAATTCCAGCTAATTCTTTTAAATACTTGTCAAGAATATTAAAGGTAAATAGTGAAGGTACGGGTGGTTCAATAGTATGACCTAAATCTTGGGCGATTTGATAGCCCAAAGGATTGCTACCAGTAGCTAGTAAAATGCGATCGCACTTTATTTTCTCTCCGGTTTTTAGTTCAATTTCAAACCCTGTGGTTTGCTTAACAACAGATACTACAGTTTTGCCAGTAAGCAACTCTACTCCAGCCAAATCAGCCGCTTTTGTTAAGCAATCAATAATTGTTTCGGAACTATCGGTAGTTGGAAACATTCTCCCATCAGCTTCAGTTTTTAGCTTTACTCCTTGGTTTGCAAACCATTTGACTGTATCGGTAGCTTGAAAGCGACTAAAAGCACCCTGTAAAGCTTTTTCACCTCTAGGATAGTTTTGCACTAAGTTAATAGGTTCAAAGCAAGCATGAGTAACGTTACAACGTCCCCCACCCGATACGCGGACTTTGGCTAAAGGCTGACGACTAGCTTCTAATAAAGTAACTTGGATATGGGGATGAGATGACGCGCAAGCAACTGCACCAAAAAAGCCAGCCGCACCACCTCCAATTACTACTACTCGTAACGGTTGCATTAAATCCTTAAGTTATTTACAGTTCCAGCCTAACTAATTTATTTAATCGCACCATTCCAAACCGTAGGGAAGATTGATTGCTGAATATTCCAGGTGCAACATCCGACGATGGGTAGGGTTTGTAGCTATTGAAGAACTATGCAGTAGTAATCAAGGCTACGAATTTCTGGAATTAATAGCGCATTGCGGATAGTATAAATGCTTTTATGGCGCTGTTTAGCAAAAAGACTATTTGCTGCTAGGGCTATTATTTGAATCAATAAGTCAATTTTTACCACAGAGAAATCATCTTCTGCGATCGCTCTTTTCAAAGCAGTTTTCCTCAGACTCATTAGCACTGCGCGATCGATAGAGTCTGGAGCATAAATAGTTTATGCTCCAAACCCAGGATAAGTTATTATTGCTTTTTTGTTTACAATCCTGGCTGTGGAGGTTCAGACTCGCTATTAACCTCTGCGCGGGGAGATTGTAAAATTGAGGTGTCGTAAGGATTGGGTAAATCTCTAGTCCGAACTACGCGATCACTAGAATTCTGCTGTAACAGCGCATCTCGGTAAAGAACATTAACAGCTTTAGTGTCTGCGGTAATTTCATTTTCTACAAAGGAATTATTTAGACCACCAATCCCGATGAGAAAATCTAGCTGCCGCAGAAAAGAGCGATTTCTAGAATACTCTTTGTCGTTAGTATAAAATACTTGCTCAAAGCGATCAGAGAGAGTTTTATACTGAGAAAACTGGTTAGCGGGGGAAGTTTGAGCTTTTGCGCTCGAACTAATACAAACTGTTGCAAAAATGACTAAAGCGCCTGTTAAGCTCTTAAATTTTACACCCATGATGTTTTTCCTCACTTATAGATATTTTATTTATGGTTGCATCTAGCATCAGTGTTAGCTTATTTTTGGGTTTGCTACAACTATTAAATTTTTTTGATGACAAACCAAATTCCCAAGCAGATAGATACAGAACTTTGGGCAGTTAAGGCAGATTTAACAGGCTTAAAATCCCATTTACTTGATTTATTTTGTACTTTAGCCTATACTGAAGGTGATTTTGTGCTTTCTTCAGGGCAAAAAAGTTCTTACTACATCAATGGTAAACAAGTAACTTTGCATCCTCAAGGTGCAGTGGCGATCGCCCGGATACTATTATCTCAGATTTCTAGCAATACTCAAGCTGTAGCAGGATTAACTTTAGGAGCCGATCCTATTGTTACAGCAGTAAGTGTAGTTTCGGTTTATGAACACCGCCCTATCCCCGCTTTAATTATCCGCAAAGAAGCAAAGGGACATGGAACTATGGCTTATATTGAAGGCTTAACTCTACCTATGGGTGCGTCTGTAGTAGTGCTAGAAGATGTCGTAACTACCGGACAATCAGCCTTGCAAGCGGTAGAAAGACTTACTGGTGCAGGTTATAGGGTTACTGAAGTAATGGCGCTAGTAGATAGACAGCAAGGAGGAGAGGAGTTGTACAAATCGAAGGGTTTAAATTTCCAGTCAATTTTTACAATTACCGATATTCAAGAGCGATTTAGGGCAATGGGTAAGTAGGAGATTGGAGATTGGGGATTGGGAATTGATTACCCATTACCCATTACCCATTACCCATTACCCATTACCCATTACGCTTTAACTGGTTCCTTTGCCAAGAATTTTTCTAATTCTGTCAGTGCGTCAGCGTCTACTTTTGTTTGCATTGGACAAAACTTCGGCCCACACATTGAGCAAAATTCCGCAGTTTTGTATATGTCTGCAGGTAAAGTTTCATCGTGGTATTCCTTCGCTCGTTCTGGATCTAAAGATAGTTCAAATTGGCGATTCCAATCGAAGTTGTAACGAGCTTTAGATAATTCGTCATCTCTATCTCTAGCGCCAGGTCGATGACGGGCAATATCGGCGGCGTGGGCGGCGATTTTGTAGGCAATCAACCCATTCCTCACATCTTCGGCATTTGGTAGCCCTAGATGCTCTTTAGGGGTCACGTAGCACAACATCGCCGTACCATACCAACCCGCCATTGCTGCGCCAATTGCTGATGTAATATGATCGTAGCCGGGAGCAATATCCGTAACTAAGGGGCCTAAAACATAAAAAGGTGCTTCGGAACATTCCTCCATCTGTTTTTTGACGTTAAACTCGATTTGATCCATCGGCACGTGTCCTGGCCCTTCTACCATGACTTGAATGTCATCTTCCCAGGCGCGGCGAGTTAGTTGCCCTAAAGTTTTTAATTCGGCTAATTGCGCCGCGTCAGAGGCATCGTGAGCGCAACCAGGACGCAGAGAGTCACCCAAACTAAAGGATACATCGTACTTTTTAAATATTTCGATGATGTCGCTAAAGTGGGTGTATAGAGGATTTTGTTTGTGATGGTGCAACATCCACCGCGCCAAAATGCCGCCGCCCCGCGATACAATTCCAGTTAAGCGATCGCGCACTAAAGGCAAATGCTCAATTAGTATCCCAGCGTGAATAGTTTGATAATCTACTCCTTGCTGCGCGTGTTTTTCGATGATGTGCAAAAAGTCGTCGGCGGTAAGACTTTCAATTGTGCCGTGAACGCTCTCTAATGCCTGATATACTGGCACTGTACCAATAGGTATAGAAGACGCTTGAATAATGGCGATGCGAATTTCATCTAAATTTCCCCCTCCGGTGGATAAATCCATCAGAGTATCAGCGCCATACTTAACTGCTAAATGTAACTTAGCAACTTCTTCCGCCAAATCTGAGGAGTTGGGCGACGCGCCAATGTTAGCATTGACTTTGCACTTTGAGGCAATCCCAATCGCCATCGGCTCTAAATTGGGATGGTTGATATTTGCTGGGATAATCATTCTTCCCCGCGCTACTTCTGCCCGAATCAAATCAACGGGGAGATTTTCGCGCTTTGCCACATACTGCATTTCTTCCGTGGCGACACCTTGACGAGCATAGTGCATTTGTGACACATTGCTTTGACCCTGGCGTTTGGCAATCCATTCTGTCCGCATTATTTCTTACCTCTAATCACAGCTTTCCTACGCTGGTATTACCCAGTCTCAGGTTCTAAGGGACTATCTCAGCCTGGCTTATCAGACACCCCTAGCTTGATTTCAAATGTTAGCACTTTCACTTATAAAATGGCACAAAAATTTGTTGGTAGCGATCGCCTTGGCTACCCTATATTTTTTGAGCTTTATTGACCTAGGAAAATAATTGTAATCGGCAGTGCAGGAGTTGAACCTGCCTAACACGAATTATGAGCTCGTTGCCTCAACCGCTCGGCCAACTGCCGCAGATTACATTTTATGGGATGCAGCTTATCATAGACGATTTAGCCATCACCTACCCAATCGCATATATTATCATAACAACGGTTTTGTTATTTTTTCTAAAAATATATTTTGCGTAATGAAATTAAATTCAACGGCAATTTTAACGTTAGTATTATTAACCTTAATGGTGGGTTCAGGTTATCTAAGTTCAGTTTTTGCTTACGGTATTGGACGCGAAGCCCTAAAAAGCGTTACTAAACCCGATGCTCGTCCGGCAACGAAAATCAAAGTTCGTAAGCCGACTTCGCAAAAAGAGGGGGCAGTAGTTATGTTGAAAGAGCAAGATATTCTCAACACTGTCAAAGCCCGAATTGCTGGCAAAGGCAAAAAAGTTAGACCGCAAAAAGTACGAAAAACTACCCAAAGTAATAATACTGTAGCGCCAAAAGCTCAGTTAGTAGCTGCCACCGAAGCGCCTCAACCAGGCTTTCCCATTAGCAATACAATTACTGGCGTAACTTTAAGTGTTACTTCGGCTCGGTACGCTGGTGGAGCTTTGGTATTAAAGTTAGATTTTAAAAATAAAGGTGATAAAACTGTACGTTTTTTATATAGTTTTATGGATATAACCGACGATCGCGGACGAGCTTTGAGCGCCAATACCGAAGGCTTACCGGAGGAATTACCGCCAGACGGGAATAATACAGGAACAGTTAGCATTCCTACAGCTTTACTTGACGATGTGAAAAGCCTATCCTTGCAGCTTACCGATTATCCAGATCAACAATTACAGTTGCGAGTTGCCAATATTCCGGTTGTTGCGTCCATTCGTTAAAGGAAGTTTATAGTGAGTTTGGGCAGAATTTTTGTGATGGGAACTAATGTGTTTCGGGAAGTAATTCGCGATCGCATTTTATATATTATTGGTTTTTATGCGTTGCTAATGGTAGTTGTCATGCAGCTACTTCCTCAAATAGCCGCTAGTACCGAAGATAAAATATTTTTAGATTTTGGACTCGCCGCGATGAACGTCCTGGGTTTAATTGTGGCGGTGTTTGTTGGTACGGGGTTAGTTAGTAAAGAAATCGAAAAACGCACAGTTTTATCTTTAATTGCTAAACCGATTAGTCGCGCTGAATTTATTATTGCCAAACATTTAGGCTTATCTAGCGTTTTAGCCTTGCTTGTAGGCGTGATGACGGTAATTTATCTGGCGCTATTGCAATTTCAAGGCATTACTTATTCGCTTGTCAGTATATTACTGGCATCGGTGTTTTTATTTTTGCAGCTAAGTTTGATTACCGCCTTTGCTTTGGCTTTGGGAGTGTTTACAAGTTCGGTACTCGCAACACTGCTAACTTTTGCCGTGTATTTGATGGGAAACTTTAGCCAAGACTTAGTTAATATTGGGCGGATTAGTAAAAATCCTGGTTTTGAGCGTGTAACTCAAACTCTATACTTGATATTGCCTGACTTGTCGCGTTTAGACTTAAAAAATTTAGCAGTTTACGGCACGCAATTGTTACCAAGTCCATTGACCTTACTGGCTAATGCTGGTTATGGAGTGGTGTATATTGTCTTGGTACTGGCGATCGCTATTTTAGTATTTGCCCGCCGCGAATTTTAAAAATTAATTATCCTTGCACCTGAATTAACAAGGTGTTATTTTATAACTTATGTTCGATATAAAATATAGCGGTAGGGGATAATTGTAGATATTAAGTTTATTGCTCCGTATGCCGAAGATTGTTGACCACGACCAATACCGCCAAGAACTGCTGATGAAAAGTTTTGACTTATTTGCTCAGAAAAGTTATAGCTCGATTACCATGCGGCAGTTAGCGCAAGGAATAGGGGTGTCTACAGGAACGTTGTATCACTACTTTGCTAGCAAAGAAGCTTTGTTTTTGCAGTTGACGGAAGAATTAGATCGGCAAAACGTGATGCACTTTTTAGCAGAAGCAGGAAATCCACCAACTTTAAAAGAGCGGATTGAGAGCTTATTTCAATTTGTTGCCAAACATGAAGACCATATAGGCAAGCAAACTTTGCTGTGGATTGATTTTTGCCAACATAACGACTGGTCTGATAGCTCTACTAAAGAAAAGTTTAAAGAAGTAGATGAACAAACAATTTTAGCACTGGCTGATTATATGCAAATTACCGATAGAGTCATTATTGATCTGATTTTTAATTTGCTCTATGGCTTGATGTTGCGGCGGTTATTTGGAGAAGAAACTATTTCTTATACAGAACAAGGAGCCTTAGTAGGCAAGATGTTAGCTAATTACATGGGAGAGGAAAAATGAAAGATGTGCCATCGCTTCCTCTGCCTGAAAACAAAAAGTTAATTGGGTTAGTTGTAGCGGCTATAGCTGCTACAACTGCGATCGCTTACTATGGCATTTCTCAGTCAGGATTGCTAACGCCATCGTCCCCAGAACCAGTGTTAACAACGCCTCCAGCTAAGAAAGTAACGGCTTTAGGGAGGCTAGAGCCAGAAGCAGAAACAATCAGCTTGGCTGCCCCTGTAGCTTTGGATGGTGATCGCTTAGAGCAATTATTAGTTACCGAAGGCGACATTGTTAAAAAGGGGCAAGTAGTGGCAATCTTAGATTCGCGCGATCGCTTGAGCGATGAATTGCAACAAGCCAAGGAGCAAGTAAAAAACGCTATTGCCAAGCTCAATCAAGTAATTGCTGGGGCAAAAACTGGAGAAATTCAAGCGCAACAAGCAACGATTACTCAGTTAGAGGCAGAGTTAAAGGGTGGCAGCGAAACTCAAAATGCAGCGATCACCAGGTGGCAATCGGAAGTCCGTAATGCTAATGCTGAGTATAACCGTTTTGGGCAGTTGTACGGACAAGGTGTGATCGCGTCTTCTAACTTAGATAGCAAGCGCTTGGTAGCAGAAACAACAGAGGCGCAATTACAAGAAGCGATCGCCACTAGAAACCGCAATTTCAGCAGTCTGCAAGCTCAAATAAGTCAAGCTAAAGCTACCTTAAATCGGATCGCCGAAGTACGTCCGGTAGATGTGCAAGCGGCGCAAACAGGGGTAGAAAGTGCGGTTACGGCGGTTAAAGGCGCTCAAACGGCTTTGGATCGAGCTTATATTCGTTCGCCAATAGCAGGACAAATTCTTAAAATTCATACCCACCCTGGAGAAAAACTCAGCGATGACGGAATTGTTGAGATGGGAAAAACTGACCAAATGGTGGCAATAGCAGAAGTTTATCAAACTGATATTGGTAAAGTGCGAGTTGGACAGCAAGCAGTAGTTACAAGTCAAGCCTTTGATAGTGAAATCAAAGGCACAGTGGCGCACATTGGTTTGCAAGTAGAGCAACAAAAAGTATTTAAAAATCAACCAGGAGAAAACCTTGATCGCCGCGTAGTTGAAGTAAAAATTCGCCTCAACCCTCAAGATAGCAAGCGTGTTACAGGTTTAACTAATTTGCAAGTACAAACAGCAATTAATCTTTAGTTGGTTTTAAGCATACATTCTACTGGTTTAGGAGGTAGGGCAAAATGTTAATAAATTTGTTTTCATCCATTGGAGTAGCAAAATGACTGAGCAAACAATTCAAGAACAAATTGCTTACTACAAAGCTAGAGCTAAAGAATATGATGAATGGTTTTATCGAATTGGGCGCTATGATCGCGGATTGGAAATAAATCAGCGTTGGTTTGATGAAGTTGCGGCGCTCAAAAATGTTGTCCAGCAAGTGGGAATTGTTGATTCGATATTAGAGTTAGCTTGCGGTACTGGAATATGGACACAAGAACTTTTAAAAATTGGCAAGCAAGTTACAGCGATAGATGTTTCCCAAGAAATGATTGAAATTAATCGCCAAAAACTAAACAACGCTCTTAACGTAGAATATCGGCAGCTAGATTTATTTTCATGGCAACCAGACAAACAATATGATCTAGTTTTCTTTTCTTTTTGGCTATCTCACATTCCCCCCGCAAAAGTTGATGAGTTTTTAAGTAAAGTTTATGACTCAGTTCTACCAAAGGGGAAAGTTATGATTATTGACTCTTATTTTGAAATAACATCTTCAGCTAAAGATCATCTGCTTCAAAACAAAAATGAAATTTACCAAAAGCGCAAGCTAAATGACGAGCGAGAGTTTCAAATATTTAAAATTTATTATCAACCTGATGTTCTGCTGCACAAACTAACTCAAGCTGGCTTCCAAGCCGAGGCAAGACTTACAGATACATACTTTATTTACGCTCAAGGAGTAAAGGTTTAACATTTTTGCAACAGTCTAAATTCAACAGCAAAAGTTACTGAGAGTTCTAAGTTGATTTATAACGAATGTTTGATATAAGGAGATTTTTATGCTTCAAACTACATACTTAATTCTTTGTATCCTGGGAACTATTCTACCTTATTCCCAATTCGTGCCGTTTTTATTAGAGCATGGCTTAAACCTACAGCTTTTCTTCGAGCAGTTATTTGTCAATCGCATCTCTAGCTTTTTTGCTATGGATTTGATTGTTTCATCGCTAGCCCTCTGGGTTTTCATATTCTGGGAAGGTTCGCGATTGGGAATGAAAAATTTATGGGTTTATATTGCTAGTAACTTGCTCGTTGGAGTTTCTTTAGGATTACCGCTATTTTTGCTAATGAGACAGCGAAAACTAGAGGAATATGTTGATAAAAAGTCAGTTTCTAATTAATAAGTTTATAGACGAATGACACTTCTTTCAAGTTGTTGCAGTAGAAAAAAGGACATGGTCATTGTAAATAATCGCCATCAAAATAGAGCGGGATTATGTATAGATTTGCTGCGGCATCAAAACAAGAAATTATCGTGTTTGGATCTGCTAAGCCTGAATTTGCAAATGAAAAAGTGAGTGATTGGATTGGATATATGCAACGTCAAAAAATTGAGCGAGTTTGCTGTTTGCTACCCAAAAAGCAACTTGCACCTTATGCAAACTTGCTAGGTAATTACGAACAAAAATTTGGACATCAAAAAGTTTGTTGGACACCCATTGACGATTTTACAATACCTCACCCTGACGCACTAACTGGAAAAATATTGCCATTTTTGCTTGAAGCAGACAAGCATTCAGAGAAAGTAGTCGTGCATTGTAGTGGAGGTGTTGGACGTACTGGGCTTGTTTTAGCAGCTTGGCTAGTGTATGGGCGCGGATTCTCTAACAAAACAGCAATTGCAGCAGTCAATCAAACAGGTAGGAATTCTTATGAAGCAGCAATTGCAGCAGTTTTTCAAGCAAAAAATCCCCTTAAAGTAGTTGCAGATATTGACTTACTTCTAACGACGATCGCGCATCTGTCAACCTTTAACTAAGAACACAAAGCCATGCTGTACAAAACATCTTTTGTTTGGTTTCGCTTTTTTCGCCGCAAAACTTATCTTTGGTTAATTTTGGCGATCGCATCTTGTAAAGTCATTTACCTATGTGGGACGGAACAACAAAAAGAAAAAAACCGTTTAGCTGTAGCTATTGTCAAGATTGATTTTGTCAAGTTTTACGCATTTATAAACGATCTATTGTGGTGAACAAAAATGAGTACCGAAGTTATTTGTTTAGAAATATCTCAAATTGACGCAGCCAGCAAAACCCTTGCTCATGCTTTTAATGACGACCCGATTTTTCGTCACTTTGCCTCCGAACGCGAACAAGCAAGACTTGGTGCAATTCAGTTGCTTGCTAAAACTGCATTGCGTTACAGCCAGTCCTACAACCATATTTATACAACCGCAAAGGAGTTAAAAGGAGTCGCAATCTGGATACCTCCAGGCAAATTTCCGCTTAACGACTTACGTTTATTGCGATTAGGTTTATATACTTTACCTTTCAAACTGCGTCTTAACCGACTAAGGCAATTAATATCACTATTCTTGACGATGGAAAAACATCACAAGCAAGACATAACTCAGCCTCATTGGTATTTATTTATGCTGGGTGTTTCTCCCACCTATCAACGCCAAGGGATAGGTAATTTATTGCTGCAACCAATTCTTAAACAGGCAGATAGTGAAAAATTGTCTTGTTACCTAGAAACCTCAACCGAAGGCGGAGTTCGCTTCTATCAAAGACTTGGTTTTGAAGTAGTGCGAACAGGTGGTTTACCAGAAGCAGACTTTAAATTTTGGACAATGAAGCGATCGCCACAATCATAAAAATAATTATGTTTAACAAAATCCCTCTAGCGTGGCTGCAAGTAACTAGAGAAAAAACCCGTTTAGCTGTAGCTATAGCAGGAATTGCTTTTGCCGATGTGTTGATATTTATTCAAATGGGTTTTGAAGGTGCGCTGTACGATTCCGCCACCAAACCTCATCGCACCTTGCAAGCAGATTTGGTGTTAATTAATCCACAATTTCAGACATTGTTTTCAGTCAAAAGCTTTCCAAGAGAGCGGTTGTACCAAGCTTTGAGTTATGAAGGAGTCAATAAAGTTAGTCCGTTATACATTTCTACCGGACAGTGGCAAAATCCTGAAACCCGCGTTAGTCGGGCAATTTTGGTTTGGGGAGTCGATCCCGCAAGTCCTACTTTCAAGTTTCCTGAAGTAAATCGGAATTTAGACCAGCTAAAGCTATTAAATCAGGTACTGTTTGACCAATCTGGTCGTCCTGAGTATGGCAAAGTTGCAGATATTTTTAATCAAACAGGTACAGTAGAAACAGAGTTAAATAACAAAATTATCAGTGTCAAAGGCTTGTTTACCAACGGATCGTCTTTTGCGGCGGATGGCAATGTTATTACTAGCGACTCCACATTTTTACAACTATTTCCCGATCGCACACCAGCAGAAATTGAAGTTGGTTTAATTAATTTAACCCCCGGTGCGGATATTGAGCGAGTGCGAAGTCAATTAATCACTGGTTTACCCAATGATGTCAAAGTGTTAACTACCGAAGAATTTGCCCAAATTGAAAAAGACTATTGGGCAAGTGGTACGGGTATCGGCTTTATATTTGGTTTGGGTGTAGGAGTGGGGTTTATTGTCGGGATCGTAATTGTCTATCAAATTTTGTATGCCGATGTCTCTGACCATTTGCCAGAATACGCCACTCTGAAGGCGATGGGTTATACAAACCTATATTTGCTAGGAGTTTTGACCCAAGAAGCGTTATTGCTGGCAATTTTGGGCTTTTTGCCAGCTTTTGCCCTTTCTTTTGGACTGTATCAAGTCACCTATGCAGCTACACTTTTACCAATTTCAATGACCGTAGATCGAGCAGTAACAGTATTAGTGCTAACAATTATTATGTGCAGCGTTTCTGGTGCGATCGCCATGCGAAAACTCCGCTCCGCCGATCCTGCGGAGGTTTTTTAATCTCCATCAGTGTAATTAAATGCCATCTTTACTTGCTTATCTTGTGGCGCTCGCTGCCTTAGACAGCCTCAACCCCACTACTACAGTATTCCAAATTTATCTACTTAGTACCCCTAAGCCAGTTCCTCGCTCTGTGGCATTTATTGCTGGAGTATTTATTACTTACTGGGCGGCGGGACTTGCCGTAGTAATAGGAGTAAGTCAATTAAATATCACTTTTCAACTGCCAAATTTAGCGCTATACATAGTTCAACTAATTATTGGCGTAGTCTTATTTTTGTTTGGTTGGAATCTTAAAGATACTGCCTCTGATTCCCAAAAAATTAAGCCTCTTTCTCAGCTAACGACTTTTCAAGCTTTTCTAGTTGGAGGTGCGGCGACGCTTTGGGACTTCCCGACGGCGTTGCCTTACTTAGCGGCGATTGAGCGGATTAGTACAACGCAGTTTGATTTATTAACAATAGTGAGCATTCTAGGAATCTACAACACTATCTTTATTTTGCCTCTAGTTGCTTTAGTTGGAATTTACCTTTATCTAGGCGATCACAGTGTAAATTTGATTTCTGCTATTAATCAATCGATCCGGAAATGGGGACACAAAATATTGCGATTTCTATTGATTGGGCTAGGCATTGTCCTAATCGTCGATGGGATTGCTTTTTTTCTAGGACAACCAATTTTTCAATAATTTATCCAATTACACGCAACGATTCAAACTCAACAACCCGCTCAGAATCTTTTAATTTCGGGGTTAGAACCTGTTATTTCTGCCTAACAAAAGATTTAATAGTAAATTAGCTGAGTATACTTTAATCAATAAGCCCAAACTTGTAGGTTTCTAAAATTGTAGCCAAGGTTTTTTGAAAGCTTCTATTTGTACAGATTTGCTTATTACCAATCGTAAATACTGGTTTTGCTCGGTCAAAAATAGCTGCACAAAGCTGAGAAAGATCGTGCCGGGCGCGATAATAAATTCCATCTACTTGAGATGGGTGATTCCACAATGCTAATGCCCAACGTTGAGCTACTTTATGCTCTGCAACAGTTAGACGAGCATCAGCGCTTAGGTGGACTACGCCAGAGCCACTTAAATCTACTAATTGCAAAGGGCGAGTACAAATAAGCTGGCTAATACTACGCAGAGACAATTCTCGATAGGATATTACCTGAATACCTGTTTGGCTACCAAAGGTTTCAATAAAGCAGCCCTGGGGGTCAGCAGCGATGTACATTACCCCATATTCTTGCGCTGGAGCGTCAAAGCGGTTTGCACCAGAGTCGCCAAAATACAAAGGACTGTGGCGGATCTGATGAATGCGAAACCAAGATTTTTCTATTTGGATAATAGGTAAATTCTGCGCCTGTAAGTCGGTGGGTGGCTCTGGATGAAGACCTGGAGAACCTGATTCTACTGTCAAGCGGCTCCCTGCTCTCCATAAATTTTTGCTGCATTCATAACTACTTCTAAATTACCCTCACGTAGCAATTCTAAAGGTGATAGCCCACTCAACCTAATATTACCGTTAATCATCCAAGCTGTTTGCATCCAAGGATCGCGAACTTGGAGATGCTGCAACACTTTTTCTAAACCGCGTAGAGTTTCTCCTGTACCAAATTGCCAGGCTGGATAAACATACGCACGTCCCGCAAGTAATCCGATAAGTTTGCCGTTTAACCGTCGCTTATCTACAGCTTGGCGTTTAATTCCTAAAATCTGTGCTGCTTCCTCAGAAGATACAATCCCACCTTCGGCTTGAAGTAGCTGCCGTTTTGCTATTAATCCTCGGATTTTCGCCTCAGCTAAAGGATCTCTAGACGGAAGAACTTGCATAGCTTCCGGCAGTTGCAACAGTGCCAATAATAGATCGTAATCCGTAGGCGCAGCCGTTGCTTCTTCTAAAGAAACCTCGTCTGTTAGCGTTAGTAAGGCTCTGATCGCACGAACTAGAAAAATTTGCTTGACTTCTTTCCTACTATGATTAAATTCTGAGACTAAAGGCAACAGTAGATCGATTGATTCTCTAGGCAGTTGGTTAATACTGCCGTGTAACTGAGTTTTCTTTTCTTCAATAGTCAAACTCATAACCGAGCCTCCCTTGGTTGCTTAAGTATATCATTTGCTATAGCAAATACTACGTCAACTTTTATAGGTGGCAGGAGTAGATTTAGTAGTGTTAATGGGACTTGCTGGCGATCGCGTGATTATTTGCCTAAAATATTTCAAAGAGCATCCGTATCTATACCACTTGCTCTTAACCTAGCAAGGAGAGTTTCTAACTGTTTTTCGGCATTTTCTGCTCTTAAACGTTCTTGGTCGGCTTTTAAACGTTCTTGGTTTGCTAATTCTTCGGGGGTAAAATATCTATTTCCCTGCTGATTATACCAATACAAAACCTCACGCTCTAAACCACCACTCCAACTTGTAGCGCGTCCAATTCCTAAATCAATTTCCGCCATCCAAAAAGGTTCGCCCGTTTGCAACTGATATTGCTCGTCTACTAACTTATACACTTCAAAAGGTTGGTGTTTGTGACGCTTCCAGTATTCGGGATTATAGATTACATAATATAAAACTCCTAATTTGGCATAAGTTGCCATTTTGGAGTTATATTCTCCCCCTGGGGTTTGCGATACCGTTTCTAAAACAAAAATGGGTTGAATGTAATCTTCTTCCCACATTACATAGCTTTTGCGCGATACATTCCCCGGCTTGCGGCGACTGGTTCCCAAACTCAAAAAACCATCAGGGACTACAGGGACTAAATGATTAATGCCCGTGGTGTGATAAACTCCCATATCAACAGCGAAAAACCAATCAGTACGCTCTGCCCAGATAAACTCTAATAAAAACAAGAGAAAATTGGGAATAAAATTTTGATTTTCGTTATCCACTGGCGCGTCGTCTGAACACGGCAATTGGTCGCTACTTGGTAAGTTGAGCTTGGAGTCAGATTTTACCATTAGATAATTCTCAATTCTTTTCTTATTTTAAGTTTGAATTAGCCGCCAGGGCGATCGCCTGTGGTAATATGCGGTGTTCTTGAATTTGGATGCGATCGTGTAAAGTTGCGGCGGTATCGTTGGATAATATCGGCACGGCAGCTTGACATAAAATAGTTCCGCTATCTACTTCTGGACTTACTAAATGTACCGTACAGCCAGTTATCTTAACTCCTGCTTCTAGGGCTTGTTCTACGGCTTTGACTCCTTTAAAACTAGGTAATAAACTGGGGTGAATATTAATAATTTTTTCGGGAAAAGCATTAATTAAAACTGATGTAACTATTCGCATCCAACCAGCCATAATTACCCAATCGACATCGTAACGCTGCAAACACTGAATGATTTGTAAGTCTAATTCTTCCCGGCTACCAAAATCACGGTGATTTAATAAAACTGCTGGTACATTCCACTTATATGCACGTTCTATAACTTTTGCACTGGGATTGTTGTAAATTAACACTTTAATTTGAGCGTTTAGTTGCCCATTTTTGATAGCTTCTGCTACAGCTTCAAAATTACTTCCACTACCGGAGGCTAAAACCCCTAGTTTTAAAGGTGTTTCCTTGTTTGAAACCGAAGAAATACTTGGAGAAATTAAACTAGCAGTATCATCGACTGAAAACAGCGTCATACAGGAAAAAATTTGTAAATGGCAAAACTATATAGTAGGGCGTGGTGGGATAATGAGGAAGTCGCCGCCTGGATATTCTTAACTCCAGCACTCCTATTTTTGGGCGTATTTCTCCTCTATCCGATTGCTTATTTGTTTTACATCAGCTTTACGGCGGGTAGCTTTACATCTTCTGGTGTCAAATGGATAGGTTTAAGAAACTATTGGCGTTTGCTAGTTACTCCAGATTTTTGGCAAGTTTTAGTTAATACTACTTATTTCACCTTTGCAACGGTAATTCCTAGCTTAGTAATTCCTTTGGGATTAGCCGTACTATTAAATCGCTCTATTAGCTTAAGAGGAATATTACGCAGCGCCTATTTTTTGCCTTCTATTACGTCTCTTGTTGCTGCTGGCTTGGGTTTTCGGTGGCTATTTCAAACCGAAGGCGCTGTAAATGGACTATTAAATATATTTGGATTAACCCCGATTCCTTGGCTAAGTAGCACCGTTTGGGCAATGCCTGTATTAATTTTACTCAGTGTTTGGAAACAAATAGGTTTTAATATGGTGGTGTTTTTAGCAGGATTGCAAGCAATTCCAATTAGTCGCTACGAAGCGGCGGAACTAGATGGCGCTAACTCGTGGCAGCAATTTCGGTATATTACTTTACCAGGATTGCGCCCGACAATTGTTTTTGCGGCGATTACTACAGCAATTTTTACCCTCAGAAGTTTTGAGCAAGTGTATGTAATAACTGGCGGTGGCCCGTTAAACTCTACTAACTTGCTTGTGTACTATATCTACCAAGAAGCCTTTGGACAATTTGATTTTGGTTATGCGGCGGCGGCGGCTACAATATTACTTGCGATCGCATTACTACTGGTATATCTGCAATTGCAAACCTGGGAAGAAGATTCTTAAATGGCTGACGATTCGTAGCTTGGTATTGATCCTGTAGTTTTTTCTAAGGTGTGCATAGAGTTTAAAGATAAAAATCCAAACCCAACTTTAGAAGTTATATCCAACAAAGTATAAAACATTGTCTCTGTACCTTGATTGATAGCACTAAATCCTGTATTCCCCAGCAGCCAGACAATCGGGTAAAGCGTCCATAGCACTAAATGCACCGATAACAATTTACGAAATACTTTTTTAGCTTGAGGATAATTTCGCTCTGCTTGTTTGCGATATTGATTGACTAGCAAGTACACCGTAGCCAAGAAAGCGAAGCAGCTAACAACATACCAAATATACCCTACCGTCCTATCGGCGGAAATAGTCGCCACAAAGCCTGTAGCAATCATATAAGCATTAGCGCCTAGTAAGCTTGCGGTAATAGGTAAGCTAGTTTTACCCAAAAAAGTCAAGTCAATAATTAGTAACGGTGTAGATAAAAACCAAGTAATATATCTTACCCAAACCGTAGGACGACCTGCAATAACACTTCTACCTTGACCTAGTGCCATTGATAAATATAAACCCGCCGCGATCGCACAGATGAAAAAATTAATTGTAAATAGTATTTTCCACCGCTCATTTTTGGCATTGTGCGCGCCAATTCCAAAAAAAGCCGATCCTAGTGTCATCCCAATTACACCAATCCACAGCCAAACCTGACCCATACTAAACCTTGAAACCTAATAACGGTTAATTTACTAAGGTTTTGGTACTTTGACTTCCTCAAAAAGTAGGAAATTGAACTGTTAAAATTGCTACAGTTCGCTTGCTGAATCTGTATCTAAAAACAACGTTGCTTGAGCAAACTTGCGTAAAATCGAAGCTGGGCAAGTTGTAGAAATGGGAAGTTGCAACATATTTTTTACCGCCGTAGCTTTCCGCTTTTCTGGCGCTAGGCAAAGTATTTTATTGCTACCACAAATTTGGGGAACTGTCAAGGTAAAAGCATATTGCGGCACATCTTCAATGGTATAAAAATAACCCGCACTTACTTGTTGCTGGCGGGTAATTGATTCTAACTTCACTAAGATTATTTGCCTAATTTCGTCAAAAGATGCTACCGATGGTTCATTAAAAGCCAAGTGTCCGTTTTCGCCAATGCCAAGGAAACATAAATCGATAGGTTGCGCTTGTAATAATTGAGTATAGCGATCGCATTCTCCTAATGGTTGGTCGCAGTCGCCAACTATGTAATGAAAAACCGCAGAACTTACTTTTTTTTCGACGTTTTTGTGCAAATAGTAACGAAAACTCCCTGGATGTTGGGGGTTAATTCCCAAATACTCATCAAGATGAAAAAAGACAACCCGCGACCAATCTACACCACCCAAGGCAATTAGCGCTTCTAAAAACTTAAGTTGAGAATTACCCGTCGCTAAAATTATCGTCGCTTGACTTTGTTTTGTTAGCAGAGTTATTAAATAATTTTGGGCTATTTTTGCCGCATCCTTTGTTAAAGTAGTTGGGTCGTAGATATGTACTGTTAGATCGTCAACTTGAAAGTTTTTTACAGAACCCATTTATACGCTTAAAAGATTTTATCCTTGAGAAACTGCGATCGCATTTACATCTATACTACGGTCAAATAATACTCGAGGCTTGAGTAAAATCTTAAATAGCAGCAATACTGATTACAATTCTTCAGGGGTATTTTGACGCTTCCATTGTCCTGGACGATAAAATAATATTTCTACTAAACAGTGTTGGCTATGTATTGTGAGATTAATGTCTAAATCCCTCTGTAGGCATTACTTTACATAGAAAAAAATACTAAAATGATTTAAAAATGCGATCGCCCATGACTTATCTTGAAACCGCCGCCCAGTTTTATAGTGATGTAGCCGAGACTCCTCAAGTTGGGCTATGTTGTGTTCAAAGTACCCCTTTGCAGCTACCAGGGTTAAATATTCCCACCCAGATGCAAGAAATGAATTATGGCTGCGGTACTACCGTCCACGCTGCCGAACTTGTAAACCAACCAACGGTGCTTTATGTAGGGGTTGGTGGCGGCTTAGAAGCCTTGCAATTTGCTTATTTTTCTCGCCGTGCGGGGGCAGTTATTGCCGTAGATCCAGTTCCCGCCATGCGCGAAGCCGCCGCCCGTAATCTGCAAATCGCCGCTCAAGAAAACCCCTGGTTTGAAGCAAATTTTGTTGAAATTAGAGCCGGGGATGCTTTTAAATTACCTGTAGCTGATGCTTCAGTAGATGTAGTTGCCCAAAATTGCTTGTTCAATATCTTTGAACCTGCGGATCTTTCGATTGCCCTGCAAGAGGCGTATAGAGTCTTGAAACCCGGTGGACGCTTGCAAATGAGCGATCCTATTGCGACACGTCCTATTCCTTCTCACCTCCAGCAAGACGATCAATTAAGGGCAATGTGTCTATCGGGGGCGCTTACTTATGAGGAATATACAGCACGAATTGTTGATGCAGGCTTCGGACAAGTAGAAGTGCGATCGCGTCGTCCATATCGACTTTTAGATAGTCATACTTACAATTTGGACGAGCATTTACTTTTAGAAAGTCTTGATTCTGTCTCTTTCAAAGTCCCAATTCCCGAAGATGGGGCTTGTATTTTCACAGGAAAAACCGCTATTTACACCGGAAAAGAAGCAATTTTTGACGATAATGCTGGGCATATACTCCAGCGTGGTATTCCCGCCGCCGTCTGCGATAAAACTGCGGCAAAACTTGCCTCCAAAGACGTAATTATTACTAATTCTACTTGGTACTACGATGGTGGCGGTTGCTGCTAAAAAAAATTAAATAGTTTGAATGAATACATCTAATATTTCTGACTCATTTAGTTAATAATTATGGTGCAAACAGTCCTAACATCTTTCAAGGATAAATTAAATTTACCTCTAGTTAAGAAACAAATAACTACCTTACAAATTAATTTGGGTAAACGTTGCAATCTTGCTTGCGCCCACTGTCATGTAGAAGCAAGCCCGAAAAGAACAGAAGAACTTAGCCCAGAGGTTTGCGATCGCCTAATTGAAATTATTAATACATTTCCCCAAATCCAAACCGTCGATCTTACTGGTGGTGCGCCAGAGATGAATTACGGATTTAAACCTTTAGTAAAAGCCGCTACAAAAGCCGGGAAAAAGGTAATTATTCGCTCTAATTTAACTATCTATTTTGTATCAGGGTTTGAAGATATACCTGAATATTGTGCTAAACATCAAACTCAAATAGTTGCTTCTTTGCCCTGCTATTTAGAGGATAATGTCGATAAAATGCGAGGTAAAGGTGTTTATAACGATTCAATTGCAGCCCTGCAACGTCTCAATCAATTAGGTTATGGAAAAGATGCTAATTTAATCTTAGATTTGGTATATAACCCGCCAATACCAGTCTCAGATAAATTTAGCTTAACTCCAGAGCAAACTAAGTTAGAGCAAAGTTACAAAGCATACTTACAAGAGCATTTTAATATAGTTTTTAATAATTTATACACAATTACCAACTTGCCAATTGGGCGAACTAAATTTCAATTGGAAAACAAGAAACTGCACAGACCTTACTTGCACTTTTTAGAGTCAAACTTTAATGCTAGTACCGTTGAACATTTAATGTGTAGAAGTGAGCTTTCAATTGATTATTTGGGCAATGTATACGACTGCGACTTTAACCAAATGGAAAATTTACCAGCTAAAACTCGTAATGGTGAAACATTGACCGTTGCTAAGTTGTTAGAATCGGGAAGTTTAGATTTGATTAATGAAATTAAAACTGCTCCTTATTGTTACGGCTGTACGGCGGGGAGTGGTTCTAGTTGTGGCGGCGCTTTGGTGTAATTTCGCTAAGACTTGTGACTATAGATAGAATAATTCTGTCACCACAAATGTTACTTGTATAGGGATAGTTGATAACAAAGTAAAAATTAATGAGCGATCGCACTGGCAATATTAAAAAGCTGCACGACATGGTTAAAGACATCAGGTTTGCCATGCTGACTACTGTAGAAGAAGATGGCTCTTTACGCAGCCGCCCAATGGCAACCCAAGAATTTGAATTTGATGGCGATTTATGGTTTTTTACGAGCGCCGATGCGACTAAAGTTAACGAAGTACAGCACGAACACCATGTTAATGTTAGCTATTCTGAACCAAAAGATCAAAAATATGTTTCGGTATCAGGTACAGCCCAATTAATCCGCGATAAATCTAAAATAGAAGAACTATGGAATCCTCTATTTAAAGCTTGGTTTCCTGATGGATTAAACGATCCTCAACTTGCGCTGCTAAAAGTTAGTGTAGATAAAGCTGAGTATTGGGACTCGCCATCTAGTAAGGTAGTGCGTCTATTAGGGTTTGCAAAAGCACTGGTCACGGGTAAACAAATTGGTAATCCTGGCGACAATGCCAAAATTGAAGAGATTTAGCAGCAATAATTGACCTATCAAGGTTATACAAATAAGTTAGTGGCGAGCGCCTTTTAAACAAGCGCTCAACAACGCTTAAAAATAGTAAAGCAACTTTTACAATTGTAAAGGTTGCCTTAAAATGCGGTTCTACAGCCAATTCATAAACAAAAAGCTTACTGAGCAAATTAACTAATCTTACTCACGAAATTGCCGAGCGCCCTTGCTTACCTAGCTTAAAGAATACAAAATAGATTAAGCAGCCAACATAAAATATTAAACCCACCGTGCCTAGAAAGCCTAAAAATCCTGCTTGGCTATTAGGATGAAAATACTCTTTAAATAGCAGTGGTGGCTCTAAAAAGGCACGACAAAAAGAAGATGAAACCGCTTCCTTTGAGATTGCACACTGTAAAAAAGGGAGTGTAGAAACTGCCCCAATTACACAAAAAATTGATACCGCCCACCGCCAAGCATTAAAACTCAATGTTAAAGCCCCAGTCGAACGATCGGCAATTTCTTCATTGATATCTACCCAAAACCATAGAGATATTGGGATTAAAATTCGCGCCATTATTCCCGAAACAAAACCCACAGGAAAGGCGGGGATTAGTAAATAAACAGAAATTGCCAGCAAGCTAGACACGCGCCAGTAAATAGTTAATAAGCGCATTATGACCTCGGCTTTTTGCGCCAATGCCCATAGTAGTAAGATTAACGGCAAAATTACTGTAAATATGACACCTAAACGATAGTCTGTCCAAATTAGAGAGCGGAGCCAAGTTTCAGCAAGCATAAATTAAATTAGCGTGATAATAAAAAAGCAACGAAGTACACTCCTTAGCTTAGTGTTCTACGTTGCTAAAAATTTAAGCAGGTTCTGCTACTTTTTAGGGTTATTCTTCGTACAGACGGCATTCATCAGCGCCGGGGTTGTCATCGCAGTATCGCTCTAAAGAAGTTTTGGGTTTTACTTGGCGCTTGTGGGCTGCTTCTGCTTGCAATTCTTCTACAACGTCCCAAGCTGCGGCGCATTCTCCTGATGTAGCGCCTTCAGTACCACAGACAGTACGGGCTTGATCTCTTTCTTCTTCGATTTTTTGATTGATGTTGCTCATAAATTTTTTTGCAAATGTATTCCTGTGTCTATTATAAGAAACCTTTGATGGTGAAAGTTTCTTATAGCAAGGTAGCATCAAAGATGTTGTTTGCTTGCTTCTAAAGGCTAACACGCACCATTGCTCGTTTTCCGCTCTCAAAGGAGGTTACTAAGTTCTAATCCTACAGGCGAACATACTGTAGTTTTGAGAAATTTATCAATAATATAAGTCTAACTAATGCAATAGGGGGCGATCGCACTTTGGTATCTTGGTGTTATGACCATTGGGTACAACTCATGACCAAAATGCAGTGGGCGAATGCCTTATCAACTCAAGCGTCTTTAGAATCAGCCGTAGCGGAGGTTGTAGAGCGTGCTACTACTATATTGCAAGCTCCCGCCGATTTAGCCATAGTGTTTATTTCGGCAGCTTTTACTAGCGATTATCCCCGGTTGCTGCCTTTGCTCAAGGAAAAACTTACAGATATAAAAGTGTTAATTGGCTGTAGTGGTGGAGGGATTGTCGGGGTATCCCAGTCGGGAGAAATGCAAGAATTGGAAGATTTACCAGCTTTGAGCTTGAGCCTAGCATACTTGCCAGACGTGGAGATTCAGTCTTTTCATCTTGTGCCGGAGGAATTGCCCGATCTTGATAGTCCGCCCCATACTTGGGTAGATTTGATTGGTGTAGAACCCGACCAATCGCCGCAATTTATTTTGTTATCCGATCCCTTTTCCAGTAAGATTAACGATTTATTACAAGGGCTTGACTTTGCCTATCCGGGATCTGTAACTGTAGGCGGTTTAGCTAGTGGTGGCTCAAATTCTGGAGTTACAGGCTTATTTTGCAACGACCATTTTTACCGCGAGGGAACTGTAGGCATAGCTTTAAGTGGCAATATTGTTTTAGAAACTATTGTGGCGCAAGGATGTAGACCGATTGGTAAGCCTTATCAAGTTAGTTCAAGCGATCGCAATATTATTTTAGAATTAGACGAAAAGCCGCCTTTAGAACAATTACGAAGACTAATTGACAGCTTGAATGAAGAAGACCAACGTTTAGCACAAACAGCTTTATTTATTGGTGTGACGCGAGATGAATTTAAGCAAGAGTTGGGACAGGGAGATTTTTTGATTCGCAACTTGTTAGGGGTAGATCCTCAAGCTGGGGCGATCGCCATTGGCGATCGTATTCGTCCAGGTCAACGGATTCAATTTCACCTGCGCGATGCCCAAACTTCCGCAGAAGACTTAGAATGGTGGCTGCAAAAGTACCAAAATTCTAGCCAATCGCAGCCCAAATCAGCAGGTGCTTTAATGTTTTCTTGTTTGGGAAGGGGTGAAGGGTTGTATGGAAAGCCAAACTTTGATTCTGGTTTATTTGGGCGCTATTTAAGCGATATTCCGTTAGGTGGTTTCTTTTGTAGCGGTGAAATTGGCCCAGTAAGCGGTAGCACTTTTTTACATGGCTATACTTCGGTATTTGGTATTTGTCGTCAACCTTAAAGTTAGGAGTTAATATTGTCACCTGTTCGAGTTCGTCAGCACGTTAATCCGTTAGCAATTAAGTACATAACGCCAATTTTGCCTCTTGATTGGGAGCAAATTTATCTCAACTCTACTCAACCTCTGCATTTAGATATTGGTTGCGCGAGGGGGCAGTTTTTGCTAGAAATGGCAAAACTAGAACCTAGTTGGAATTATTTGGGATTAGAAATCCGCGAAGTTTTAGTAGATGATGCGATTTTAACTACTCGCAAACTAAACCTAACTAATCTGCATTATCTATTTTGCAATGTCAATAATCCTCTCGCACCTTTACTAGAATCTCTTTCCCCGAAAATGTTACAGCGCGTTACGATTCAGTTTCCCGATCCTTGGTTCAAAAATCGTCATGCCAAAAGAAGGCTGTTGCAGCCGCAGTTAGTCGCCGAATTAGCGACTTATTTAGCTAGTGGTGGGATGGTGTTTTTGCAATCAGATATTGAGGGACTATTGTTAGAAATGCGCGATCGCTTTGCAAGTCACCCAGATTTCATACTGCAAAGTCCAGAACCATTACTAACACCCAATCCTTTACCTGTAGCTACTGAAAGAGAACAAACGACTTTGTTACGCGGTGAACCTGTTTATCGGGCGATATTTATCCGGTGTTAAATCCAATTAGGTAAAAATTGCTTGATCCATAAGGGTAATTGCGAGTAGTTGAAATAAGGCAAACGTAGGCGATATTCGGCTAAAGATAAGGGTAAACCTAAATAAACGGGCATCCAGAAGACGAAAGCTAACAGAATCGAGAAAATAGTTGTTAAACCGAGGATTCGGACGAATGAACGGTAACTTTGCAACCAATTATTTACAAAAAAGGCGATCGCCATTCCCGCAAATACTGAAGCACCCATGTAGTGATAAATGAACGTGCAGCGCGTTACCGGAATCCAAGGTAGCAAATTAGCCAGCCAATTGAGGACTAAATATAAAATAATCCAGTTGTCAGTAATTTGGCGATCACTAATTTGAGGAAATAAGCTAAATTTTTGCGTAGACAAGCTATATCGCAGCACTAACCACAGCATATAAAAAATAGCCGCAGTAGACAGCCACCACAATAACGGATTGCCCATTGCATGAACATCATAAATTACATTTGCGGCGGTTGCTGGGGGCGCTGGGGTATCAAAAGCTAAGGGTACGGTGGTGTTATCCGCCGTGCGATAAAAGTAGGCTACAGGACGCAGCATTAATAGCCAGGTGTACCAATCAGAGCAGTAAGGATGCACTTTTGCTCCGTCGCCGATTCTTTCGTGATAAGACAAAATTTGTTTCTGCATATCCCAAAAGTTGGGAGTGGGGTTTTGTTGCAGGTGCGGAATCCAAGCAAGGCTATAAACGGCAACGGGGATAATTGCTAAGTAAATTAAAACGTGTCCTAACTTAAGCTGAGTTAGGTTTTGTAGCGGTGTAGTATTGTGGCGACCTATGTAAGTATTTTTGAGCGGATTTAGCCATTTAATCGCCCAAGCAGCTAGCCAAATTAGATAAATTCCCAGCAAAAACCATAAACCATTCCACTTAATCGCCGCCGATGCCCCAAACCACACCCCAGAGAGGGCTAGATAGAGGCTGCGTTTGATTCTATGATGTTTGAGTCCTAATAACAAAAACAACTGCCCTAGCAGCCCAAAAATCACTAGGTAGACATTATTGAGGGCGTAACGGGACTCTACTAAAAACAACCCATCGGTTGCGGCGAATAAGGCAGCAATTAGAGCGTAGTTGCGGCGTAAACTAATTTGATAGGCGATCGCAGCGACAACTAAAGGAATAAACGAGCCAGTTAAAGCATTAAGCCAACGATAGCTCCAAGTAGAACGCACCGAGCCTGTAAGATTATTGACGGTATCTTGTCCAATGGGAAGATGGCTACCAATCCAAATCCCCATCGCAATAATATACTGACTTAAGGGCGGATGAGCGTTGAAAAACTTGGTATTGGTTAGGTAGTTGTTGGCAAACTTGGCATAGTAAACTTCATCAAAGACAAAGGTATTAAAGCGCCCTAATCCCCAAAATCGTAGGATTATTGAAAATAAAAATATGCCTACTAAACCAATCCAAAACCAAGGAGTTGAGTTAGGGCGCTTGTTAGACAAGAACATATTACAAGGCTTCTTAGCTCAAAGAGTATTCAGACTAAGATACCTTTTCTGCGTCCGCTACTACGAGCAAAGTCTTGAGTACCGAATCAGGATTGAGACTAATAGAGTCAATACCTTGCTCTACTAAAAATTTAGCAAACTCTGGGTAATCGCTGGGTGCTTGACCGCAAATACCAATTTTGCGATGATTCTTTTTAGCCGATGCGATCGCCATTTGTACCATTCTCTTTACTCCTTCATTACGCTCATCAAATAAATGTGCCACTAAAGCCGAATCTCTATCCAAGCCTAGGGTTAGTTGCGTCAAATCATTAGAACCAATTGAGAAGCCATCAAATACTTGGCTAAATTCTTCCGCCATAATTACATTACTTGGCAATTCGCACATGACATAAACTTCTAGCCCATTAACACCTCTTTCTAAACCGTGTTTTGCCATCTCTGCAATTACGCGCTTACCTTCATCAGGAGTACGACAAAAGGGAATCATCGGAATAACGTTTGTTAAACCCATTTCATCGCGTACTCGTTTTAAGGCGTAACACTCTAGCGCATAAGCTTCGCTGTAACGCTCATCATAGTAGCGACTTGCACCCCGCCAACCAAGCATCGGATTTTCTTCTTTTGGTTCAAATTGTCTACCACCGAGTAAATTAGCGTATTCGTTGGTTTTAAAGTCGCTCATCCGCACGATTACAGGGTTAGGATAAAATGCCGCCGCGATCGTTGCTACTCCCCGTGCTAATTTATCGATAAAATACTGGGGTTTATATTCGTATAGTTGCGTAAGCTTGGCAATTTTTGCTTTAACAGTTTCATCTTCTAGCTTGTCGTAGTGAATTAAAGCCAGTGGATGCACTTGGATATAGTTAGCAATAATAAATTCTAACCGCGCTAATCCTACCCCATCATTAGGGATAGCCGAAAAACCAAAAGCTTCGGAGGGATTTCCCACATTCATTAAAATTTTAGTCCGAGTGCGGGGTAAGTTTTCTAAAGGTACTTCCCTAACTTCAAAAGGTAACAATCCCGCATAAACCCTTCCTTCTTCACCTTCAGCGCAGGAAATAGTTATTTCTTGACCATTTTTTAGAACTTCTGTAGCGTTATTAGTTCCCACAATTGCCGGAATCCCCATTTCTCTAGCAATAATTGCAGCATGACAAGTCTTCCCACCAGAATTAGTCACGATCGCACTCGCTTTTTTCATAATTGGTTCCCAGTCAGGATCGGTGCGATGAGTAACTAACACTTCTCCAGTGCGAAATTGATCGATTTTGTTAATATCTACAACAATCCTAGCTGCTCCTTGACCAATTGCTTCTCCCACACTGCGACCAATAATTAAAGGCGATCGCGCATCTTTTGAAGTAAAATGATAACTGCGTAAGATATTTTGGGATTTTTGCGACTGTACGGTTTCTGGTCTAGCTTGAACGATAAATAATTCCCCTGTTATCCCATCTTTTGCCCATTCCATATCCATTGGGGTATATTGGTTATGGATTTGGCTGTAATGATCTTCAATCACGCACGCCCATTTTGCTAGTTGTAAAATTTCCTCATCTTCTAGGGCATATTGAGCGCGGCTTGCTTCGTCTACCAATAGATTTTTAGTAAACTTAGAGCCGTCATCGTAAACCATTTTTAACTCTTTACTGCCTACTCTTTTCTTTAAAATTGGGCGGAATCCTTGCTTTAAAGTCGGCTTAAATACACTGTATTCATCAGGATTTACCGCACCTTGAACGACATTTTCCCCCAATCCATAAGCCGCAGATAGCAGCACAGCATTTTTAAAGCCTGTTTCGGTATCGATAGAAAACATCACCCCAGAACAAGCCAAATCAGAACGTACCATTTTTTGCACACCGACAGAAAGGGCTACATCTAAGTGGTCAAAGCCTCTATGATGGCGATAGGAAATTGCGCGATCAGTAAATAAAGAAGCAAAGCAACGATGACAAGCTGCTAAAACTCCTGGGGTACTATGAACGTTGAGATAAGTTTCCTGTTGTCCAGCAAAACTAGCATCAGGTAAATCTTCCGCCGTAGCGCTAGAACGGACTGCAACATCGGTATCAATACCATACTTTTGACATAATTGCAAGTAAGCTTTAGCGATCGCATCTGTTAGTTCTACAGGAAATGCAGTGTGCATAATTAACGCTCTTGCTTGTTTTCCTGTTTGCTGCAACTTATTTACATCATCTACATCCAAGTCAGCAAACAAGCTGCTTAATTGTGCTTTTAATCCAGCTTTCTCAATAAAGTAGCGAAAAGCATAAGCTGTAGTTGCAAAACCATTAGGAACTTTTACTCCCTTAGAGACTAATTGCTGGATCATCTCGCCTAGAGAAGCATTTTTTCCACCTACTAAGCCAATATCACTAATGCCTACTTGATTAAACCACAGAATTAGCGATCGCTCCTTGGCAGATGAGACAGACTCGTCCTGTGTAGCCATACTTACTTCCCCTTATTCCTATGCGTTTAGCTTTAATTAACTTATCAATTAGCTAGTTTTATTGTTTGACTATTTTTTGGTGATTTTTAGGTGTTCTTTTCCTTAAAATTCTAGTAAGTTAGTTAGTTTGCCGAAACTTGTTATTAACTGTACTTGACCTTACCCAAGTATGTGTTATATTTTGTTAAGTTTATCAAAAAATACTAAGTAATTTTAGTTTAGCTATTACACACAACTATCGAGATAAACACTTGCAAATCAATTGTGTAAAATTTTAATTAACTTCCTCAAACGTAGTAAATAAAAGATACTATTTTTTGAGTATGTGCTGACAATAAAGCTTTCAACACAATCGAACAAATTACAAAAATAGTAAAATGTCCATAATTGAAAAATTACGAAAAGTTATTATTTCATGGATCCAATATATTCGTGCCAGTATTGACATTAAAGCCAGAAGTCAACAGAGTAATGATATAGAAATATACATCTACTTACAAGAAAAAGGTATTTATTATGAAGATTATGGAAGATATTTATATCTACTACTAAGATTTTTGACATTTGCAGAAGGCAAGGTTGCTCTCGTCAAAAAAATCACTTTTAAGGATTACTATAAAATGGGAATTTATGGTACAAAAATATACAATCTTGACAACTTGGTTTTAGCAAAAAAGCTGCCGGAAAATACTGAAAGAAAAATATTTATCTACGATCAAGACATTCATAAATGGACATCAAAAACGTGGAAAAAATCAATCCATCTTGAACTGAATATTGCTTTACCTATTCCTTCCCATGATGATTGGGTCTTTATGCCTTATACAATGCATCCTTCCACTTACTCTACAGAACAATATTCAAATATCAAAAGCTTGCAAAATATGTATAGAAGAGTCCGACTACTTTTTGTAGGAAATGTAACTCATGATTGCTATGCAAATACCGACTCGAAAAGTGTTTTTGAAAAGTTCAAAATTATGACACGAGCAACAGCAATCAATACAGTAAACTCTTACTTAAGGGATGAAATACTAGCTATAAAAGATTGGCAACATATGGAGGTAATACTTAACGATGACTATCAACAAAAAGCTATTATCTTAGAAACAAATAAAATAAGTTTTAAAGTTCCACAGACAAAATGGTTAGAGGTTTTGGCTAAGAGCGACTTTTTTCTTTGCCCACCAGGAGTGAGTATGCCACTATGCCACAATGCTATTGAGTCGATGTCTGTAGGAACTATCCCAGTAATTAACTATCCTAATTGGTTTTTTCCTTCACTGAACCATTTAGAGAATTGCATCAAATTTACTAATAAAGAAGATTTAATAGAGGCAATTAAACTTGTTATGAATATGGAGAAGCCCCAAATCGAACAACTCCAAAAGAATGTTATTGAATACTATAAAAAATATTTATCTTGCGATAGTTTTTTAGCAAATACAATTTACAACGACAAGCCTAAACTGACTGTATTTATGAATGCACAAACAGACTATATACAAGATATTAGTAAGGATTCAATCATTCTAAACTAATTCAGCATAAAGTAAAAAATTGATAATAAAAAAGGCTAAATACTTAGCCTTTTTTATTTAAAAATAGACTAAAACCAGAACCTACGCCACCAAGGAATAGATGAGCTTACCGGAACATTATTTCTTCTACGAATATCTTGAATCTTCCACCCAGTAAGTTTAGCTAGAGTTTGCGATTCTTGTTCAAACCTGCGCGGTAAAGACCTTTGATACTGTTTTCCAGCATCGCATTTAGCTTCGCCATTAAAAGGATGATGCAATACATATCTACCTTGAAAGAATTGATTGTTAGCTGTTTCTTGAAACATCAAATCTTCAGGAAATTTATCACGGCTATAACGGACGTGCAACCGAGTAAGAAATACATTACTATTGACCGACGAATCTAACCAAAAAACGCCAGCTTTGCGTAATTCTTCTGGGTTTAAAGGTTCCGCCGAACAAGGGTCGCAACTTCCCATATTCCAAGCATATTCAAGAAAGGCTACTTTTTTATTCTCTTTGGTGTAAGAGTTTTGAAACATTGACTTGTAAAAACTGCCAAATTCATCTTTTACAAACAAAGGAACATCCGCATCAGAAGGAATATTTACTGTCCGGTAATTTGTCAGTTCTGCTTGTCCTTTTGGCGACAGAATATAGACAAGTAAATCTTGCTCGTTTGTTGAATTTATCATGCCTAAACGAATTGGCAATATAAATTTTGGCGACTCAAAAGCCATTGTTAAAGGTCTAAGAAACTCGTAACCAGATTTATCAAACTCGGCTAAGTTTACCTTAGCAACAAAAAACTTCATTTTCTGACGAATGTAAGGTTGCAATAGTTGTTTTGCACCTTTAGGAATTTTGTAGCCGTTAATATTTAACCAAGTCACTAAACCATTAGATTCTTTGGCGTTAAGAACGACAATATCGTATTCTCCTACAGTAAACTTAGCTTCTATAGTAACTCCTAAAGAGCGATCGCTTCTCCTCCTACTTACTGACTCTTGCGCTGTTGGCGCTGGTGCTTGTGCGCTTCTGAGAGAATCATTAAAATAGTTAGTTTCACAGGGATCTTCATCAAAGTATTCTACTAATCTAGGTGCGCTAAAAGCATCTAATCGTTCAATAATTTTACTTTCACCTACACGGACTTGATCGGCTTTTAAAACTACGGGTACAGGGACAACTAAAGCAAAATCTTTGACATCGCCTTGGTAGTCATTTGCCATAGTTAAAACTGTCCGTTTTCCATCCCTCGCAATTACTACTTGAGAAGCTTTGTTGTAAAGCTTTGCATCGGCTTTAGAAACATAAAATCCGCAAAAAGCCCACGCACTAGGGACAAAACAAATAACAGCTATAAAAACTATTATTAGTAACTTCGATAATCGTTTAAACATCAAAATCTCCAGAAGAATTGCAGAGGATTTTTTACAATGAGTAATGAATTATCATTTGCTTGCAGCCAAGTAAATTTTGGTGCAGTCCAAATAAAATCTAAAATAACTGTTAAGGGTGCAAGGGCGAATAATGCCCAAAATATAGCCGTAGAAACAAAGAATTGATTTCGCAAAACAAACGTTAATACAGCAATACAAATAACCCAAACATAGCGACCACTTTTAGCGCTAGGAATCGAGCGCGGATCAGTCAGCATAAATAGAGCAAACAACAACAATGAACCGCTCATAAGTCGGTGTAAAAATACATCTAAAGTCCAACCTAGCCAAATATTTCTAACCGCTTCTAACCCCGCGTAAGCACTTAAAAAAACAACGCTTGTATCCCATCTCCCTACTTGTTTTAAAACAATCCCACCCGTACCAAAAAATAATAGTGCATACCACCAATCATCCCCCCATTGTCCTGGTGAAACCCAAGCATCTGGAGTTAGAGTTAAAGCTGAAATAATCCCAAAATTAGCCGGATTAAAAAAATGTTTCTCGTTAAAATTAAAAATAAATTTGCTAGAGATTGCTAAAAACCCCGCCAAAACCATTGTTAGGTAACTGTCCGCACGTAGCAACAAACTTAAGCCTAAACCAGTAATTACTGCACTACGCAGTGAATGTAGTTTTAAAGGATTAGATAAAGTAAATTTTTGTGTAGACAAATAAGCTTTTATTTCTTCATTAGCCCATTGAGTAGTTAAGCAAGTTAGTAGCAAAACTATAATTAGTTCTGGCTTTAACGTCCAATCTTTTGTACTAATACCTAAAAATAGGAAACTAGCTAAGAACAATATTTGATAATCGCGGATATCTTCAAAAAACACGGTTTTTATCAATGAAACAATGTAATTGCTGCTAGTATGGCTGGTAAAAAAATAGATTAGTTAACGGTTACACAAAATGTAACAGCCTAAGTAGTAATACATATGAATGCGGGAGAAGTACGATCGCTTTCTTCTAAAGCGTTGCGATAGCCTTCAGCTAAAGTATTTTTATGACCAAAACTTAAAATTAGTTTTAAGCTTCAAATACAAAACATTACTTTTTGTACTTAGTTTTTAATATTTAGCAAATTGAGGTATTGACAAAAATAAAAGGTTTATGATAAAGAAAAGTTTTGTAAGCAAGCTATGCTTACTCAAGTGATTATTTAGGATAATAAAATAAATCGCTACTGGCAGTAAGGTTAAAAAATGGAGCCATTACAAAAACAGTTCACAACTTTAACTCAAAAAGTAGATGCCTTATATCAAGTCGTAGATCAACTAAATGGTCAAGTTACCGATGCTTTGTCAGAGTGCCGTTTAACACCAATGCAAGATGGAAATGGCAACATTTTAGCTACAGAAAATACTGGGCGCTACCCAAGTTTAGGTTACAGCAATCATCAGCCAGCAATAGAACATAAAGATGTTCTTGCCGATAATAGCTCCAAAGACGCGCACAAGTCTGGAGAAAAAGAATTAACACCAGAAATTCAAATCCGCAGGCTGACAGCCCAACTAACCGCCGCTTACAACCGAATTGCTGCTTTAGAAGAACAAATACTTGCTCAAAGAATCCACTAAAAAATATGGCGTTGCTGAATTGGTAATGGGTAATTGGTAATTGGTAATTGGTAATTGGTAGTAATTTTAATGAACAATTCCCAATGCGGTATGAATGAGGGAGATAGGAGAGTAGATACGAGAAAAATCATCATATTTTCAGCAACGCCAGAAATATTTGTACCTAACTAGCCAAATACTTACCTACCAAGCTTTCAATGGCTTGGAGCATTTCTACTTGCTGCCACGATTGAGTTAAATTAGCAGCAATACAAGCACCACCCGCGCCCATACCCTCTTTTACAAAGCCTCTTTCGTAAGCTTGGAGTTGTTCGTACTTAGAAAGAGCAAAACTTAGTTGGGTAGCAATTAGCGGTACATTAGCTACTTCTGTCGCTAGTTTAACGGTATTACCCGTCGGATCTTCCGCTACCCAACGGGTTGTCCCCACGACAACTTGCGTCGGTTGCCAAGCTAAATCGAAAGCTTTGACAATAGCTTTAATCAACGCATAAACCGCCAACATTTGCGTCCCGCCAGCGAGTAAAACTCCGCCGGAGCGACTGGCAGAAATTGCCATCCCTGCAACTACAATTTGCATAGGATCGCCTATAGCTGCAACTAATTGTAATGGATCGCTAAAAATATCTTTCCCTAACAATTTTGCCTGTTTTAGTCCGGCTTGTACTATTTCCCATTTTTGAGCATGGTTGCAAACTGGGTGACTACTATTAACTTTTCCTGCTGCTGCAATTCCTAACCCTGTTAAAACAGCAAGGGCGGTAGTTGTTCCCCCAACAACACATTCACCAATAATTACATAGCCCTGTGGAGTAATTTTTGCTAACTTTTCACCCCAAATCAAACCTTGCTCTAGGAGGTGTTGCACAGTTTTTAGTTCTAAAGCGCAACCTTGACTCAAACACTTTGCAGAAGTACCGCCCAAATCTATCGTGGGGACAACAGGCGGCTGGGGTAATCCGGCATTAAATAAATAAAGGGGAATAGATAAAGCTTCTACCACCGCACGAGAAATTAGCACTGGGGAAGCGCCAGCATGGAGAGGGGGTAAAGGGTACTGAGGATGCGACGTTACACCGTTGTACAAAAACTCTGCGTCTGCAAGGCAAGTATACTGGCGATCGCGAGAAGTTGCACCCGCCGCCGAAATTCCCGGAATTAAACCCGTGTCTGTAAAGCCCAAAACACACGCAAATACAGGTTTAATTCCTCGATAGCGTTGCAACCACTGCGTTCCTTGTTCTAATTGAGTATAAACACGAATCATAAGCAAGAAAAATCAGCGTTTTTCCTAGTGGCGTGTTAGAGTCGAGGGCTGGTATTATCCAGCGCCCCTCCCTGTTAGATCCGGACGTGCGACTTTCATCGCATCCGGCTCCCGATTCAATCAGGCAGTGCCTTTGCTCATGTGGGCGTAATCATGGCATGACTCATGTAGAGCTTCCAGATTGTTGTTTTTCCAGTTTTGGTGATTTCCATCTTTATGGTGCAGGTGTACCCGCTCCTGAGATGTAGTCTTTAATCCGCATCTGGCACATGAATGGTTTTGTCGTTTTAGGACTTTAGAGGTATTACCATCATAGAGCTTACTATTACGTTCGCTCCAATAGGTCAAATCGCCGTCATAGGGTGATTTATTCCCTTTAACGTTGATATGTTTATTTTCGGAGTGGAAAACTGTTGGGAAGGCTTTATCTAACAATGTTTTGCTAGTGTAGCGATTCAGCTTTTTTTCCTTATTGAACACCTTAAACGCTCTTGTTTCGATGTGATATAACGAGTTTCTAGACCCGTCCATCTTGCAGAAGCGATGGTAATTCCTCCACCCTCTAACGATGGGAGCTAATTTCTCAGCTTTTACCTTCGCACCATAGTTACTGTTGTTGACGATGTGTTTTACTTTCTGACGAAAGGCTTTGAAGTTGTCCACTGAGGGGACGCATCTAAACTTCCCGTTGCTTTGCACTTTAAAGCGCCAGCCGAGGAAATCAAACCCATCTGTCGTAGCGGTTATTCTGGTCTTCTTTTCACTTACCTTTAATCCGCGTTCTGCTAAAAATTGGCTAATTCGTTCAAGTATTTGTTCAGCATCATCTTGAGGTCGGAGAATTAGTCGGGTAGGGCAGGAGCATTACTGCTCCCTTCCCCCCTAGAAACCGGACTTACAAGTTTCCAAGTATCCGGC
>NZ_PVWN01000047.1 GCF_003003885.1 Chlorogloea sp. CCALA 695
AGCCGGATGAGGCGAAAGCTTCACGTCCGGATCTGTAGGAGAGGGGCGCGGAATAATACCCGCCCTCGACTCTAACAGACAGGATTGCAGAAAGAAAAAATCATCATACTTTCAGAAATGCCCAAATTACTATTACTTAGTTGTCGATTTCTTTATTTTATTTCGCTGCTGGCGTTTGACAAAGGAACCCAGGCGATCGCTTAATATATGACTGATTGCGCCCATCTCTAAGCCAACAAACAATGCAATCCATTCATAAGTATATTTTTTAGCTAATTGCGCCCACAATTGCCAATTCCAACTTATATCTCCCCATAATTCTGCTATTCCTACTGCAAAAATTCCCACTAAGCTTAACCAAAAGGCTAAGTATATTAATCTAACTGTCGTCCCGATGATTAGTCCGTGAGAAAAGAAAGAGCGATGTTTTAAGGTCTTTTGGTAAGGTATCCACAAATACCGCAAATAACCCCAGCGTTTGTATTGTACCGAATATATATCTAAGTCTGGCCCAAACATTAAGCCGCTAAATAAGAATGCACCCGCGACAATTAAAGTGCGATCGCTATTTCTATGAGTTAATAGATAGGTGCAACCAGCAATTATAGGTAAACTCCATAAAGTAATGCGATCGTGGGTTTGACCGGACGGCATAAGATTTATTTATCTAAGGTTAAGCAAATATCGCAAAAATTCATAGCTTTAATGCCATAGATTTGCTATACTGGATATTACCGTAAAAAACGGGCGATTAGCTCAGTGGTAGAGCGCCTGCCTTACAAGCAGGACGTCACTGGTTCAAGTCCAGTATCGCCCATAGATTCTAGCGACTGATACAAATAGTCATACTCAAATTCTCCTCAATGAGGTGCGGTTGACTTGTACTTAAAGTTGGAGAATATTAATATCCCATTCTCCAGTAAAATTAAGTCTTTCCAGTAGATTCATTCCAATATAGGAGCAATCATGAGCAATCGTCCGATTATTTTAGGTATTGTCGGCGACAGTGCTGCTGGCAAAACAACTTTAACGAAAGGCATTGCTCAAGTATTAGGTGAGGATAACGTTACAGTTATTTGTACCGATGATTACCATCGCTACGATCGCACTCAACGGGCAGAATTAGGTATAACCGCCCTGCATCCCGATTGTAACTATCTCGACATTATGCAACAACATCTGTCTTTGTTGAGGACAGGTCAACCGATACTTAAACCTGTATACAGTCACAAAACCGGAACCTTTGAGCCGCCACAGTATATTAAACCGAATAAATTTGTTGTAGTAGAAGGCTTGCTAGGTTATTCTACCCGCGCCGCTAGAGATGCTTACGATGTCAAAGTGTATTTAGCACCCCCCGAATCACTGCGCGCCGATTGGAAAGTCAGGCGAGATACAGCAAAACGCGGTTATAGCAAAGAGCAAGTGTTAGCAGAAATGGCAAAACGCGAACCAGATTCGGAAGAATTTATTCGTCCTCAGCGCCAATGGGCGGATGTAGTAGTAAGTTTTTATCCACCAAACGATAACACCAAAGAAGAGCCGTTATTAAACGTACGCTTGGTACTGCGTCCAACTATTCCTCACCCCGAATTTACGCAAATTATTAGTTCAAGCATTGCTAATGCTACCCCCGCCGTGCGGTTGGAATTAGATAGAGATATGGGTAAACCTGTAGATGTAGTAGAAATAGATGGTCATGCAACCTTAGAGCAGGTGTACGATCTAGAGAAGCTGATATGTAGCGATATGCCCAACTTAGAGAATATATGCGATCGCCAAAGCAACCCCAATTTAGGCAAGCTTACAGGTACAACAGGGGAGCTAATTCAAAGCAACCCTCTGGCACTAACTCAGTTGTTGATTACCTACCATATGTTGAAGGCTCCACAAATTCGGCAATAGAGCTTATTTTGTCTCTTGGTTAATTTGGGCAAGCTCGGCAATAATTGATACTAATTCCTCTGGATGCACTGGTTTAGCAATATGTCTTTGAAAACCAGCAGCAAAAGACTCGGTGCGATCTCCGGCGCGCGCGTAGGCAGTTAAGGCTGCGGCGGGAATCTGCCCCCCTAACTCTTGGCTAAGTTCTCTTACCTGACGCAGGAGCGAGTAGCCGTCCTCGTTTGGCATCCCAATGTCTGACAATAGTACATCGTATTTCCCAGGATTATTTGTGAGCGAGGCGATCGCATTTTTTGCTGAATTAACTTCTGTTACTTCGGCTCCATACTCTTCGAGAATTGTTTTTACAAGTTCTAATAAACCCGCGTCATCTTCTACCACAAGTACCCTTAATCCTTTTAGAAGTAACAGGCTAATTTGAGGAGAGGAGGTAATCTCTTTTTTGTTTCCTTGTCTTGTCTCTAAAAGGGGTAGCTGGACTGTGAATGTTGCTCCCTGACCCTCGCCGGGACTCGCGGCGCTAACTGTACCACCGTGCAAGCCTACTAGATGCTCCACAATTGAAAGCCCCAGCCCAAGTCCACCCTCTGACCGAGTGCTGGTGCTATTGGCTTGACGGAACCGTTCAAAAACAAAAGGAAGAAACTCGGCGCTAATGCCCTGACCTGTATCGCTCACTTGAATTTGTGCTTGGGAGGCAGTACAATCTAGCGATACTGTCACTTGTCCCCCAGAAGGGGTAAACTTGATGGCGTTAGTAAGCAGATTCGAGATTATTTGTTGCAAGCGATCTTTATCGCCGGATACTAATAAAGTTTTCGGTGTAAACACTGTTTCTATCTGAATATTTTTAGCATTAGCTAATATCCGAGCAATTTCAATAGCCGACGAAATCACCGGAGCTAAGGCGATCGCACTGACGTTAAGTTGAAACTTCCCGGCGGTAATTCGTGAGGTTTCTAACAGATCCTCAATCAATTTATTTTGCGCCCTAGCACTGCGCTCGATTGTCTCTAGCGCATGGTCAGTTTTAGCTTGGTCAAACCCACGCTTGCGGAGCAACTGCACCCATCCTAGGATGGCAGTTAGAGGGTTACGTAATTCGTGAGAGACAATTGATAAAAACTCATCTTTAGCCACGTTGGCAACTTCGGCGGTATGGCGCGCCGCCTGCTCCTGAGTTAGAGCGTGATCGCGTTGCTGCTCAAGTAATTTCCGCTCGGTAATATCCTCAATCGACAGCAGCAGTTGAATACTGTCTTCATGCAGAATTTTACAAGCATTGAGCAGCATAGTTTTCTGCCCTATTTGCTTAAAGTTATGGTTTACTTCAAATCCTTGAATTTCGGTATCCTTGGCAAGGACATCGGCTAACAGAACTCGCAGAGATGAAAAATTCCATTCCCCATTTCCCAAATCGAAGATCGAAGAATTGATTGTATCCCTTGATGAAACCTCAAAAGTTCTATAGAATAATCGGTTGGCTTTTTTTACCCTCAAGTCAGAATTAAGTACCAGCAACGGCACTTGTACGGTTTCGACAATGGCTTCAGCATAGTTACGGGCAGATTCCAAATTTGTAGCACCCCGTTTGAGGGCATCAATGTCTATCAATACCACTACTGCGCCGTCAATTCGGTTGTCTACAGTCCGGTAAGGACGAATATGGAGGTTATACCAGTACCCCCCATCGGTTTGAACTTCTAAGACTATGGATTTGAGGGTATTTATGACTTCTACAACCAATTCTTCTAAGTTAGGAACGTCAAGATTGGCGTTGATGTCTCTAAAAGGTCGCCCGACATCGGTAGGAATAAAATTGAGTAATTTTTGCGCCGTTGGGGTGAAGCGTCGCACCCGCAAGTCATTTGTCAGCATTAAAATTGGGATATCAATACTACCAATCAAGTTTGTCAAATCGTTGTTGACATCGTGCAATTGTAAGTTGCGACTACGGAGTTCTTCGTTGGTTGTTTTCAGTTCTTCGTTAGTAGCCTGAATCTCCTCTTTAGCAGTTTCGAGTTCCTCATTAATACTTTGCAACTCCTCGTTGCTCGATAAGATTTCCTCATTGGCAACTTTGAGGTCTTGATTTGTGTATTCTTGCTCTTGAGTCACTGCTTGCAGGTATTCACCCGCCGCCGCTCGCTCTTGGTTGGCTATGGCAAGTTCCTGTCTGAGCCAGTCAATCTCACGTTCTAATTCACCCGAATCTAAACCTTCACGATTTACCGGGATGGAATTGCTAACTGCGGGTATTGCTTCTGTAAATAAAATTAAAAAGTAGCTTTTTTGGGCGATCGCATTTTTGAAGGGGATGACTTCAAGATTAATTATTTTCACGCGACTTTCATTTTCTAATCTTAGCCGCTCTTTTCTCACTAGCACATCTTGCCGTTGTGCCTCATAAACGGCAGCACGTAGGGCAACAAGTAAGTCTTTTCGTACCATTTTAAATAGGTCAAAGCTTGGGGTTCCCGGTGAAATTTTGAGATAAAAGCTGGTTTCACCACGAATTTGCAGCACAGTCATTTTGTCGTCGATGACCACACCTACAGGAGCGTAGCGATTTAATATTAACCTGTCGGTTTCTTTATCTAAGTCAAAACTATTGGCGGGATTGTTATTTGTAGGTTTAGGGTTGTCTACTATTGCACTGGGATATTTGCTGGTAACAAAAGAAAAACTTGGCGGAAAATCCGCCAAGTTTTTCGTATAAATTCTGTGCTTTTTATCAACTACACCAAACAATTGCGAGTTTTGAGTAGTGCTTTCGGAATTGCCCAGCATCAGAATTCCCTTAGAGTTGAGACTGTAATGAAAAACCGATAAAACCTGTTTTTGTAACGACTCTGCCAAATAAATCATCACATTGCGACAGCTAACTAGATCCAAATTGGCAAAAGGTGGATCGCTGCTCAAGTCTTGACGGGCAAAGATACATAATTCACGTACAGCTTTACTAATTCGATAGCCGCCAAACTCTAGCTTAGTAAAAAAGCGATTGCGGCGTTCTGGTGAAACACCTACCATTTGCTGATCGCTATAAACTCCAGTTCTAGCCAGTTCAATCGCCGTCTCGCTGATATCGGTGGCAAATATTTGAACGAGCAGATTAAGGGATTTTTCTCCCAAAAATTCCAGCAAACAAATGGCAATCGAGTAAGCTTCCTCCCCTGTAGAGCATCCAGCAACCCAAATCCGAATGGGTGAATTTGCTGTTTTGTTTTGGGTGACAATTGGAAAACTTCGTGTCAACTGTTGAAAAGCTAAAGGATCGCGGAAAAAACCAGTAACATGAATCAAAATTTCTGCATACAGTGCTTTAACTTCCGCCTCGTTGTTTTGCAAATACTGGGCGTAATCTTCTAGCTTTTCTAGTTTATATAACAGCATTCGGCGCTGCATTCGTCGAGCGATGGTGGCAAGCTTATATTGGCTAAAGTCTACACCTGTTGACGATTTGAGTAAGGCAAAAATTAGCTGCATCCCTTCTTGGCTTTGCGGAGAATTTTCTACCAGTTTGACTGTTGATTGGGGAGCAATAAAAGGATGAATACTTAGCTTTGCTATTTCTTCGGCAATTTCTTGGGGAGGCAAAATAAAATCTACATTCCCTGTAGCTACCGCAGTATTGGGCATACTGTCAAATTTTGCCGTTCCATTACACTGGGCAAAAGTCACACCCCCGGCGGCTTTAATATGTGTTAATGCCAAAGATCCGTCCCCATCACCTCCAGATAAGATAACTGCGATCGCTTTACTACCTTGCTCGGCAGCTAAGGAGGTAAAAAAGGCATCACCAGGCATATATTTTCCTTCAACCCTCTCACGTGGCGCAAGTCTTAGCCTTCCTTGAGCTAAAATCATCGTGGTATTGGGCGCAATGATGTAAACGTGATTTGGTTCTACCATCACACCGTCTACTACTTCACTGACAGGCATTTTTGTCTTTTTGGCTAAAATCTCTGTTAGCAAGCTTTTGTGGTCAGGAGCCAAATGCTGAATTAATGCAAAAGCCATTCCTGTATCGACAGGTAAGTACGTCAGCAAGTCTATAAAAGCTTCTAGTCCACCCGCCGAAGCAGCAATACCAACGATAGGAAATAAGTTATCCTCAAGCGGTGGACTCTTGACTTCATCATTAGATTGACCAAAAGTCTGTTCAGAAGTCATATATATTCGTTCTGTACCAGAACAATTGTGCGGCTGTTTTCTATATTGTAGTTAATTTAATTCATCTGTCTGGAGTTATAGATACTTAAACCGGAAAAGCCAATAAATCAATATTTCAGATTACATAGCGCAATGCTAATTATATTTAGCAAGGCAATGTGATTTTTTAGACTTAGATGGGATAAATAAGGATAGTTGCTAAGTAATTACCTTTATGTACTGCCTAAGAATTGCCGATTTGCCAACCACAGAACGACCGCGAGAACGCTTAATAGCTAACGGTTCTCAGATTTTGGCAACGGCGGAATTAATTGCAATTTTATTAGGTACAGGACAAGGAGCGGGTAAACTTTCGGCCGTAGGGTTGGGGCAACATATTTTACAAGAACTAAGTAAGTGCGATCGCGATCCTTTGGCAGTTTTAAGAGAAGTCAGCGTTCAAGAATTGATGCAAATTGACGGAATTGGGCCAGCAAAGGCAACAACTATTTTAGCGGCGGTGGAGTTGGGAAAACGAGCTTTTCAATCGCGCCCTTTAGATCGTACACCCATTGAAAGCCCCGCAGAGGCAGCCGCAGCCTTAAGTCAACATTTAATGTGGCAATCTCAAGAACGTTTTGCTGTGCTGCTACTTGATGTAAAAAATCGCTTGCTAGGTACTCAAGTAATTACTATCGGTACAGCTACAGAAACCCTAGCGCCTCCCCGCGAGATTTTTCGGGAGGTGCTTCGTCAAGGTGCAACCAGAGTTGTAGTTGCTCACAATCACCCCTCCGGTAGTGTAGAACCAAGTACCCAAGATATTGAGTTGACGCGCCAGTTACTATCGGGAGCGCAGATATTAGGGATTCCGCTATTAGATCATTTGATTTTGGGTAATGGCAATCATCAAAGTCTGCGAGAAATAACTACATTGTGGGAAGAATGTCCGCAAGGGGATTGATTTGGAGATCCCCCCTGGGGATCTCCCTTATTCCCTACTACCCAAAGTTAGGCATACTTCTATTACTTAAGACTGATTTTAGCTAAAATATTCCTTTTAATTCTGCCAATTGTAGGAGGTAAATAGCAATTAATAGAGCCATCCTATTAATAGAGGTTAGATAAACCTAAATAAATTTTGAGGGCAAAAGATGAAACTGCAAATTTTAGCTACTACTGCAATTATTAGTGCAATTTGTTTAGTAGCTCCAGTCAAAGCAGAAAATCCAGCTCATGTCAGACAGTTGCTAGAAACTAATCAGTGCCAAAAATGCGATTTACAAGGCGCTGATTTGAGTGGATCTCATTTAATTGGCGCAGATTTGAGAGATGCAAACTTAGAGAAAGCTAACTTAGCAAATGCCAACTTAGAAGGAGCAGATTTAACTGGTTCTAATCTCAAACAAGCTACCTTAATCAATACTTTTGCGTCAGATGCTAGTTTTAATGAAGCTAATCTTACGGGGGTGAATTTTAGCAATGCCAAGCTCTACAATGTAGATATGGATGGGGCAGTAGTAGCTGGGGCAAATTTTAAAGGAGCAAAATTGTACGGGGCAGATTTATCGAAGTATTAGATACAAAGGTAGCGTATCTACTTAGGAATCTGCTTATCTACTAAAGCAATTTGCTGGGTAAAATAATCTTCTTGATATTGCAACTGTTTTGCTAAATCTAAACCATTTTGAAACGCCTCTAAAGCTTTGGGATAATCACCTTTTTTAAGATTAATTTGCCCGATTTGGTCGTAAGTATTCATCATTCCATAAACATTAACGGCTTGCTCATCGGCTTGTAAAAGAATCCGGCTTGTTTGTAGAGCTTCATCGATTTGACCTTGAGAACTATACAAAGCTACTAATTTTTTCAACGCATCCCCCGCTTGAAAAAACTGCTGCAATGCCCAAGCAGAAGTATAAGCTTGCTGATAAGAAGCAAAAGCTTGTTCTAGTTGTCCTAATACTTCATGGTCAGTAGCAATTTCTAAATACAATGCGGGAATTTCTGTAAGTAACTTTTCCTGCTGGTAAATCACTAATAATTGCTGTTTGGTGTCTACAGCTTGCTGACGTTGCTTAGAGCGATCGTAAATATAAGCTAACTGTTGCAAATATCCTAACTCCCCTGGGCGATCGCTCTTTGCTTTGGCAAGAGTTAGCAATTGGTTGTAACTAACCACCGCTTGCGGATAATCAAACCAACTTAAATGTAGTTCTGCAATCGTTTGTAGGGTTTCTTCGGCGGCTAGGGTATCTTGTTGTTGGACTAAAATTTGGTTATAAACTGCTAAAGCCGATTTTGGTACGCGCACTTGCTCAAAAGCTGAAGCTAAAGCCGTTAATAGCTGCAAATCATTACTAGACTTCTGTTGCTGGGAAATTGCCTCTAACCTTTGGGTAATTACTTGGACTTGATAGGGTTCATTTTCTGTCCAGGCGATCGCACCTACGCGCCCTAATGCTTGAGTTTCTGATAGAAAACCTAACACCCGTCTCAATCTCAATTCTCGATTCCAAGTCTCAAAAGCGCCGATTTTCTCTCCCGCACTTAATTTAGCTTGGGCTTGAATGTTTAATTCATCTAGAGCTACCGATAAGTTTTTTTGCTCCTCTGGAGTTGGAGTTGGGGAAGTTAAAAGCGGATCGCTAGTTTTTAGTTCTAAAGGATTAACAGGAAATTCCGCCGGGGGAGTTTTTGCAGGAGCGGAAGTCGCATTTGTACTAATAAATAGCCAAAAAGTAGCGCTAACAAAGAGTTTTAGCACCAAGCTTTGACCAAAATTTTGTTTGTATAGCCGAGGGCTTGAGTGCATAAGTGTAGTTAAAGGTGCGAATTACTTAAAGATATTGACGGGCAAAAACAAAAAATTATCCTGAAAAAGTGCGAACTTCAAGCTTTAAAATACAGAAATTAGACATTTTTAAGTAGATTCTCAGTTCAATGACTCATTCTACAGATATTACAACTTTAGCCCGATGGATGGCTGCCGATTTTAGCAACCAGCAGCAAGCTTTTGACAATCCACCCTTTTTTGCTCACATTCGCGTTTGTATGCGTCCCTTGCCTCTAGAATTGCTGTCAGGAGTGAGTTTTTATATCGAGCAGGCTTATGATTATATGCTCAATACTCCCTACAGAGTCCGGGTGCTGAAATTGATAATAATGGGCGATCGCATAGCAATTGAAAACTACACCGTTAAGGAAGAACAGCAATTTTACGGTGCATCGCGGCAAAAAGAACGTCTCAACACTTTAACAGCGACGCATTTAGAGAAATTATCAGGCTGCGATATGCTTGTAGAATGGACGGGTAGCGCTTTTAAAGGCGTTGTCGAACCGGGTAAAGGTTGTATTGTGTTCCGTAATGACAAAAAAACTTATTTAGATAGCGAGTTTGAAATTGACGCGGATAAATTTATCAGTTTAGATCGGGGACGAGATGTAGAAACCGACGAACATATCTGGGGTTCGGTGGCGGGAGCATTCCAATTTGTCCGTAAAGCTAGTTTTGCAGACGAAGTAAAAGCTATGTAGAGATGTTAATGCTAGTAAACTAGCCATAGTCCGCTATTGAGTCAAAAATGATTAGCAGTGTCAAAATATGAATAGTATGGCTATTGTAATCAGCAATTATGACAACTCACGATGCTAAGATCGTCCGCTCTTATAGTCAAGAAGATATCCAACAAATTCTCTCGATTGCGATCGCTCGTCAATCGGATGATAGCGAGTTTTCCTACCAGCAGCTTTTAGAAATTGCTGAAGAATTAGAGATTACCCCCGAATCTTTGCAACAATCGGAAATAGACTGGCGATCGCAAAATACTATTGTTCGTCAAAAGCAAACTTTCGATCTATTCCGCCGCAACAAGCTAAAAAAGAAAGTTGGCAATTATGCGATCGCTAATTCGTTTTTAGTTTTACTCGACTTGCTCAACTCTGGCGATCTTTCTTGGTCGCTTTACATTGTGTTAATTTGGGGCTTGAAAGTTGGTCTTGATAGCTGGAATACTTACTACTCCAACAGTGAAGAATACGAAAGAGCTTTTCAAAAATGGTCAGGGCGAAACCAATTAAAACAATCGGTAACTACTTTTGTTGGTAAGCTCGATAAGTGGCTAAAAGCGTAGCTAGTTTAAATAGAATGTTGTTTTAAGTCCTCTAAATCTACGTGTTCCAGAGCGGAGGCGTGAGTTGCAGCCAAATTGACCAGAGGAGCAACACCAACATCTAAAGCTTCTTGCCAACGAGAGGCGCATAAACACCAGCAATCCCCAGGTTTTAATCCGGGAAAATTAGCTCCAGGCGCACTTAAATCGTTGCCTTGAGCCTTGGTATACTCCAAAAACTCCGCCGTAACTTTGGCACAAACAACGTGTACGCCAAAATCTCCTGCGCCTGTACTGCATTTTCCATCCCGATAATATCCCGTCATAGGAGAAGTGCAGCAAGTTTCTAATTCTCCCCCCAAAACATTCTGAGCCTTTGTCATTTGTTTGTTCAAAATATCCTTACGTTATCTTACTTGCTCTAATCTTAAGAAACAAATCAACTTTTTATTTTTGGCTTCAAAGTCAGGATACACAAAAAGCTACTGTATTCAATCTATCTAAGTAGTTAACTTTTCAAAGTAGCTGGAACAGCTAAACCTCTATCTAAGGAACGTTTTGATTGGCGATCGCAATACAGTAAAACTAGAATGCTAAATTTTAACGGCGATCACATTTTATGAAACTAAACCATTTTAAGAACCTCGGACGCTGGGTAGCTACAACTTTATTTTGCCTAAGCGCAATTACTTTTGTTTGGCAAGGTGCATTTTTTGCCAATAATTCAGCAATGGCGGCTCCTATCTCCATCGCTTCTGGGGATGTAGGCGATAAAGTTAAAGACAAAGCTGAGGACGTTGCTAAAGGCTCTAAAAACTTGATCCGCGATACGCAAGATAAAGTTAAAGATGCTGCTAGTAGCAATGCGAAAAAAGTGGAAAAATCCACCGATAGCGATAGTAACGTTGAGAGCAAAGCCAAGAGCGACAGAAACACAATCTTCAAAAGAGCAGATGAAGATGCGGATCGGACTGAAAAAGCTGTAGACAAGTCAATGAACGCTGTAGAGCGTGCTGTTGACAACATTAAAGACGCTTTTAACTAGATTGTGTTGAAATAATGATTGGGCGATCGCTTTTTAAGCAGTTTATACTGTGGAAAATGCGATCGCTATTTTTTAATCTACTTAGACAAATTGGGTTCTACCACATTGGGGAAACTCTCAAAATTGCGTCGTACCCAATCCATTCCTACCTCATTATTGAGCTTAATTTTTTGAGGCGTATTTGCATAAATCTTGCCTAAAATATCCGCATCTTGCTCCACTACAACCTTGCCAAACTTGAGATAAGTGTTACCAAGTAGTTTAAACATTGGATGCTTGGCTTGACCAAATAGCAGAATATAAGTCCGCGTCCGGTTTTCGGCTTCTGGTATGAAAATATGACACTGCGCGGCTTTTCCCAAAGGCATTTCTCCATGAAAAATTACTAGCGATGGGAAGTGATTTTCTAAATGCGCTTTAATCGTACTCGGTAGTAAAAGTAAATCGGGTTGCTTTAGTTTCTCTACCAAGCTGTAAGAAGCGGTAGGCATATCGTAAAAAGCATGAGAATGATGCCCAACATCTGTAAATTGATGAAACTCTACATCAGTAATCCGAAACAAATCTCTGTGAGTACCGTTTTGGTGGTTGTAGTCGTGCATATTCAACAGCATAGTCAGCAAAGGAGTTTCTACACTTGTATCTGCGGTATGCCCGACAAAGTAGTAAGTCTCAGCAATCTCATTTAGGATGGTAGGTACGGGTACTTTCGGCTTGTATTCGCCATAAGACCAAATAAGATTTCCCTGAACTATTAGTTTTAAAGGTTTGAGTTGAGGTAATGTTTTCTTTGCAGTTCCCGGTAAAACAGTACAACCATCGGCATCAAACTTGAGCGCATGAAACGGACAAACTACTGTTGTGTTATCTTCTTTATCAACTTCACACCATCCTTCTGACAGCATCGCTCCCATGTGCGGACAGGCATTGGGCAAGGCGCAAACATCTCCCGCCGCATCTTTCCACATTACATAGTCAACGCCATACAAGGAAATTTTGTGAGGTTGATTGACTGCAAGCATCGACTTATGAGCTAATAACCAAGGCGCACCAGGAAGCATAGACGGCATGGCATTCTCCACTAACTTAAAAATTGTGAATAATTCGTCGCATTTGTAAAATATGACAAAACGTTCGCCTTTGTCAAGAGAGTTACGCCGTCAGCCCAAACAGCAGCGAGGGAAAGATCGAGTTGAAAAAATCCTAGATGCAGCAGCCGCCGTATTTGATGAGGTGGGCTATGAAGCTGCTACTACTCATTTAATTGCTGCCAAAGCGGAGACAGCGATTGGTTCTTTGTATCAGTTTTTCCCCGATAAAGCCGCCGTTTTTAATGCGATGGAGTTGCGCCATATAGAACGGGTTAAAGTAATGTGGACGCAGACAAATACGCCAGAAATCGTCCAACTACCTCTGCGCCCAATGATTCAAGCCATAACGGGTGCTGTTGCTCAGTTGTTTGAACAGCCAGTGTCACGGGTGGTATTTATTCAGTTCTTTGGATCGCGCCAGATTTTTCAGTCAATTGATGAAAGCATGACCCAAGAAGCCATCAACTTTATGGCAAGCATTTTCAAGCAACGTAACCCAAACTTGAGCGCAGCACAGTCCAGTCTTTTAGCAGAAGTATGTGTCCACAGTGGCAATGCCGTCGTTTTGTCCGCCCTTCGCAGCCCCGATCTCCAGCACCGTCAGCAGTTGACGCAGCAGATTGAAGACTTGTTAGTGTCATATTTGGAGCCGTATATAGGCGATCGCATTTCCAACAATGTAATGGAAGTAATGATATGTCTTCATTGTCAATCGCAGCAGTTATCTAGAAATGGCTATCGGCGGGGGAAGCAATGCTATCGCTGTAAGGACTGTGGCAAACAGTTTGTAGAAAAATCAAAACTTTAGAGTGTAGGTAGCACGTTATACATTAAGCGATTTATAGTGTGGTAAATGCGAAGCCCGTTACCGGGCGCGCTTGCGCTATCGCACTCACCACCCAACTCAAAATACTATCAGAGCGATCGCGCTATAGATAAGCTGGCAAATTTGCTTTCCGTTCCGGTGTAATAATTGTTAGGTAATTGGTGGCAATATTCGTGTAAATCCCTCTTACTCAAAGTGACGATCAGTTGTCAATGCCTCCTCAATACCGCGCTAACGCATCAAAACAAAGTTGACCGCATCACACAACGAATAAGTTTTATCTTGCTAATCTACTAAAAGCTGCATTGCTTGTCGATGGAGTTGCTCATCTATCCAAACTGTTTCAATATCTGGGTTATCTAGCAAGTCCATTGCGAAGGTCAACACAGCAGGACGGGGGAAACGACGTACTAACGCCAAGGCGACTACCTCCGCCAGAACGTAGCTATGAGTCACTAGCTTATTGCTTGCACTATTAAGTAGCTGCACAGCTTCTTGATGCTGTGGTTCATGTTGACGGAGATAGTTGAGTAAGCCGGATGTATCTAAAAGAACCAAACAATCTTACTCTTAATAATCGTTTGTATAGGCTCGTGCCAAGTCAGCATCAATACTTGCATTGTCTATTCCTGTCGCGTATCCACGACTAATCGCCCTAGCATAGTTTCTAAACCTTTGCCGAGCCTTCTCCTGTTGCTCCTCTGAAGACAAAATTGTAGTGATAAGACTACCCTGTTCACTTAATAACGCAACTATCCATTCTGTGATTGACAGCCTAACAGCATTCACTTTTTGCTGTAGGTCAGCGTACACTTTATCACTAAGTTCTAGCTTTAGATGTTGGAGCATAAGTATTAAGAACTTCAACGGACATAGCAGTAATTATAGCCTTGGCTTTGGCAACGAGGTTGTTGAGGAGTATCGGTATAATCAATAAGGTTATTGGTAACTCACTTAAGGGTGCTGGTCATTTAATTAGTGAAGGGGAATATTGAGGCAGTAACGGAGTTTAACCATGCAATGTCCCCTCTCAAGAACTCAAAACCGCTCTAGAAACAGGTAAGCGGATTATTATTACAACTATTCAAAAATTCCCCTTTATTGTCAACGGTGTAGAAGATTTAAAAAATAGCAATTTTGCCATCATTATTGACGAGGCGCATCCGTCCCAAAGCGGTCAAGCGGCAGACACAATGAACGCAGCTTTGAGTAGCGATGAAGAACCCGACGAAGACGACATTCAAGACAAAATTTTTAAAGCGATGGAAGGGCGCAAGCTGGATAAAAACGCCTCTTATTTTGCCTTCACAGCTACCCTCAAAAACGCCACCCTAGAGAAATTTAGACAGCAAAACGAAGATGGAAAATTTGTTTCATTTCATATCTACTCAATGAAACAAGCAATTGAATATGAAGGTTTTATTCTTGATGTACTGGCAAACTATACCACCTACCACAGCTACTACGAGATTCAAAAATCCGTCCAAGATAATCCCCAATTCGATATAGCTAAAGCCCAAAAGAAGCTGAGAGCCTATGTAGAAGGGTATAAAGAAACGATCTTTGCCAAAGCCGACATTATGATAAATCACTTTTTAGAGCAAGTCTGGAAGCCCAGAAAGCTCAAAGGACAAGCTAAAGTAATGGTCGTCACCCGCAACATTGAAGCTGCTATTGGCTACTATTTCGCCATTTGTGAAACCTTAAAACGCGAAATTTTCTTTATGCGATCGCACTTGAATCAACAGAATCGCAAATCGACCCCTCAAACTCCAACCTGCGCGGCTATCGCGGCGATGCGTCCCAAAACAACCCCCTGAGTGAAATTATTGCCGCCTTTAACGCTCGCTTCTTTTCTAGTTGGGATCTATCGCCTCAAGAGCAAAGAGTTAAATTTATTAATATTGCCCAACACGTTATCAACAACCCCAATTACCAAATCCAAGTAGTTGATAATCAAGACGAGCAAAACCGCCGCATTGCTTTAAAGGAGTTAATTCAGCAAGCTGTCAGCCAAGAACGAAAGCGAGAACTTGACCTTTATAAACGTTATGCTTGCGATCCCGATTTTAAGCGAACCTTTGATGCAGGTATCATGCAATTATTAATTCGTAGCACTCCAGAACAACTAAATCAATTACTTGCTTAAATGCCAATTTCCCGTAAGGTTGTATCCTCATGCACTTTCAAGAACTACGATTAGAATCTCAACGCTTATTACTGAACCCAATCTTAGATAGCCAGCTTGATATTCTGCATAATATTTTTATCGATCCCCACGTGAGAAGATATTTGTGCGACGATCGCATTTTTCCTGTACAAGAAGTTGAAGAAATGTTACTGGAAAGTCAAAAACTCTTTAACGAAAAAAGGTTTGGGCTGTGGTTTATTGAGACTAAACAGGAGCAAAAAATTATTGGGTTTGCAGGTTTGTGGTACTTCTTTGTAGAAAAGCAACCCCAGTTAATTTATGCTTTGCTACCGGAAGCTACTAAAAAAGGCTACGCTACCGAAGCCTCTAACCGAATAATAGAGTATTGTTTTAAAAACCTTGGCTACGAATATCTTTTAGCAAGTTGCGATAAACCAAATCTTGAATCCCAGAAAGTTGCTCAAAGTATTGGGATGAAAGAGATTGAGGAAAAAATTGTTGATAACAAACCTGTATTGTTCTTTAAAATCGAAAGATAGTAGAGAAAGTAAAGTGCGATAGCGCAAGCGCGCCCGGTAACGGGCTTCGCATTACCCCAACCAAGTTTCTAAATCCTCAATCCTTGTAAAATCTAACAGAGCCTCACCTAACGCCTCTAACTCCTCAAGACTCAGAGCGCTCACTTTTGTAGTTAGTTCCGGTGATAAACTACCTAATTTTCTCTGAAGCTGCTTGAGAACTAATGTTTTACCTTCAACGGTGCGACCTTGGAGCAAGCCAACTTCCAGCCCCTCAGCCCGACCTTCGAGTAAAATAGACTGATACATCGTAGACTCACGCATCACCGGACTCCTCATCAATCGTTTAATTACCTGTCCCTCTAATTCTAACCCTGCTAAAATACTTGTCGCCGCCGCTAAATTACTCTGTTCTCGATAGTCGCTTATTTGCTCTAGTTCTTCCACCACTCGCGCTAATACATCCTCCTTGTCTGAAGCACGACTTAACACTGCATAAGGTAACAATCCTGGCGTACTTAAAAATATCTCTACAGGCTGTTCCCATAGCCGAATCACTGTAAAATCATGAGTCATTACAGAAGTTGTGTAGCGTGTCTGTCTGACTAAATCTGAGCTTGTTCTTTTCAGGTAAATGACTACTTGTTGAATTGATCGCTCTGGAAACTTGCGTTTTAAGCGCAAATAATAATCTGCCATCCGAAAAGGCATTGTGTCATCGCTAACGGTTTGAAACTCCGTATGCAGGATCGCATTGCTTGATTGCAATAACATCACCGAATCGGCCCCTTATTGGTTCTACATTGAGTTCGGTGGGATTAATGGTAGTTAAAGTAATAGATTCTCCCAATAACCAAGCTGCGAAATCCGTAGAATATTGTTCGATGAGAAACTTGGAAATGTTGTCAATCACTTATAAAGTATTGAGGGTAGAAGTAATACTTTACTCTACACATTGAATGTAAATTCGATTACAAATGCCCTAGGAGAAACAACCAAATTTATCTATGATGAGCTTAATTAAAACTTGACTATCAGCTATACGAGGCTTTAAATATGCTTAAAGAAATTGATAAAGATATTTGGGTTGCCGATGCGCCATTTAAGTATCTTGGCTTAAGTGTTGGTACAAGAATGACGGTTGTTAGGCTGGCAAATGGGGAGTTAGCGGTTATTTCGCCCATTCAAATTGATAATGCAACTTCCCTTGAGCTTGATAAACTGGGTACAGTCAGCCATATTATTGCGCCAAACCTTTATCACTATCTATTTGCTTCAGATTTTAAAACCCTTTACCCAAAAGCACTATTTTGGGCTACACCAGCCTTGAAAGTCAAAAAGCCAGAACTTCCCATTGATCGCATAATTAACAGTGATACAGACAGTTTTCTGAAGGAGCTTCAGTATGTGCTGTTTGATGAACTTAAAACTATTGACTTTAATGGTTTTAATTTATTGAATGAATGGGTTTTCTTTCACCCAAAAAGCCGGACTTTGATCCTGACGGATGCCGCATTTAACTTTAATGATAGCTATCCCTTGATTACCCAATTTGCTGCTAGAGTAATTGGTGCGTACAATAATTTTAGTCCGTCATTGCTAGAAAAATTTGCAACTACGAAAAAAGGAAAGGTTAAACTAGCCGTGCAAAAAATTCTCGATTGGGATTTTGAGCGCGTAATTATGGCTCACGGTAGCATTATTGAAAGTGAGGGAAAGCAAAAGTTTAAGTCAGGATACGAGAGCTTTTTGGGTCAATCCCTATAGGGTGAGAAATCCCCACCCTATTTAGGCTAAGATGCTTTAGTTTGAGCTTCGGGTAATAAACGATTTACTCCTTGCTGCACAAAAGATTGCAATAATGCAACTTGTTGATTTTGTTGAAATACCTTTTGTAAGGTTTGTCCCAATTTATTTAGGTTTAAGCCATTTTCAGCATTTATAGCTACTTCTTGACTTTGGAAGTATTCAATCAAACTTAATCCAGCAACCCGAGTAAGATAAGCGGCGCTAACTCCTTGTAATGCACCACCAGCGATAAAAGTAACTGCATTGCTTTTTAATAATGTCGCGATCGCTTTTGTGGATAATTCAACTAATCCCAACTTCAACATTAAGCTTCCCATTGTTCCGGCTACGGTTTGCGCTTGCTGGAATGAAAACTTTTGCTGGTAAATATTCCCCAATTCCACTACCAACTGAGCGTTAATTGCGGCGGTGGCGAGTAAATCTAAGGCGGGTACGGGGTTCGCAAAGGTGGCGGCGGCGGCTATCCACTGATATTTTTCGATAATGGGGGTAGCTTTTTGCTGTCTTACTTGGTTTAATGCCGTTTTTGCTTCTATTTGTAAATTAACTGCTTGTCTAATAGTTGTCTCCCAAATTAACTGTTCTCCTTCTTTAACTACTATTTCTTGCAAATATTCCCCTAGTTGGCTGATATCGGCGGCGGGTGTTTCTAGCCACTCCCGCACGGTTCCATCAATTTGATGCTGGCGGACTTTGACAACGTTGGGATTGGCAGAAATCGCCACTACATCGGCAACTTTCTGTTGCAATGAATGTAGTATAGTTGCTCTTTCTTCGCTTAGGTACTGGTCTTGTTTGTTAAAAACTAATACTGTACGTTGATTTTTTGCTGACATTTGTTGCCATATTTGCCACTGAGAATCGGTCAAATCCTCACTGGTGACAAATGTTACCAAGTCAGCATAATTTGCTTCTGGTGCGGTATTATCTCCAGGCGTAAATAAAGCCTTAGTTTCTTGAAAATTTACAGGTCTATTAGTATGATTTTCCCAGTTAGATAATGTTTGGAGTAATGTTGTCTTACCTACTGCCTTACCACCAGTAATAGCTATATTTATATGTTGCCTTTCTAACTCATTATTTATTTTTGTAAATTGCTCTTGTAGCAGTGGTAACGCGGGATGGTTATCGGCTTCGGTTTGCAATTGGTTAATTACATTATTTGCCTTGGTGATCGCTTTAACTACTTTCTCCCGATTTGGGGGTGAATTATCGACTAATTGAGCTTTTTTAAGCTTATTTTGCTGAAATAACCACAAACAACTACCTAGGGCGATCACGCTGAATATGCCTAATTCACTTAATTGTCCTACCGAGCTATCAAAGTGCCATAGCCATAGAGCTAAGGATAAACCAACTCCACCTACTAAAATCGGTCGCCGCAATCCAAACATCAGTATCTCCTCTATCGTAGAGCTACTCAACTTTTTTGCTCTACCTGCCTTCCTTATGCTAATAGAGAGCGGGACTTACTGCCCATGCCCAAGTATCTATTTAGTTGAAAGCTTTTGTATTTATTTTCGGGGATCGCTAAAAATCTGCTTGTAATTGATGATCCCCAAGATAGATGAGGATGTTAAAACCTAGTGTCTATCTTAGTAGTATGAAAATCATAAATATCTAATCAAAAATGATTAGGCAATTTATCGAAATCTGAACAATCAAATTGCTTTAATTTCACACCTTTTTATCTGTTACTTGCTTCAAAACCAAGTATTCAATTTTTTGAAATACGGAGATCGAACTATGCAAGACCATAATAGTAATTGTCCTTGCTGCGGCAATCCTTTATTACGTCACGTTCGTCAGCGTGGTGTTTATTGGTTTTGTACCTCGTGTTGGCAAGAAGTACCAATTTTAGCTGTGAGCAAAATACCTCCTAAGCAGCCCGCCGTTGCCAGCAAATGCTAGTTAGTAGAGATGCCAGCTAACATATTGTCTGAACCTTGATAAAATCGTGAAACCTGAATTCACGAACAATAAATTTATGCTGGCTGCCCTCCTCTACGGGAAAGAAGATTTACGCTTAGAACAAGTTACAGATCCAACGGTTGCCGATGGAGAAGTTGTAATTAAAGTCGGTACTGCCACTACTTGCGGTACAGATTTAAAAGTATGGCGACGCGGTGGTCATGCCAAAATGTTACAACTGCCTACTTTATTTGGACATGAAGCGGCAGGAACAATTGTAGCAGTAGGAAAAAATGTAGCTAAATGGCAAATAGGCGATCGCGTTGTTGCTAATAATTCAGCGCCATGCACAAAATGTTTTTATTGTCAACAGCAAGAATATTCTCTTTGTCCAAATATTACTTGGAACAATGGCACTTTTGCTCAATATCTAAAAATTCCCGCCTCAATTGTCCAGCAAAACCTATTATCGATTCCTGACGAATTGCCTGACGAATTGGCTTCTATGACTGAGCCTTTAGCCTGCGTACTGCACGGGGTGGCAAGATCGAATGTTAAACCAAATCAGCGTGTTGTCGTGTTGGGAGATGGGGCAATTGGACTAATGTTTGTGGCAGTATTAGCTAACCAAATCGGCGCAGAAGTATTGTTATTTGGCGGAAACGAGGCGCGGCTACAAGTTGGGCAGAAATTAGGGGCAGCTAAAACCTTTAACTACAAGCACGTAGAAGATACAGGTCAAGTAGTGAAAGAATTAACCGAGGGAAGGGGCGCAGATGTAGTTATAGAGGCGACGGGCGTACCGAGTGTATGGGAAAATGCGATCGCCTTAGCACGTCCAGGAGCAACCGTTAATTTATTTGGGGGTTGTCCACGAGATACTACTATTAGCGTAAATACCGAACAATTGCACTACAGCGAACTGACACTTAAAGGCGTATTTCACAATACGCCTGAGTATGTACGAGCAGCTTTATCGCTCCTATCTAGCCGAAGTATCCCTTTTGAATTATTAATTAGCGAAAAACGCTCCTTACAAGACTTAGAACAAGTCTTTCAAGATATGAAAGAGCGCAAAGTAATTAAAGTTGCGATCGCACCTTAGTAAAAAATTACGAAGCCCGTAACCGGGCGCGATAGCGCAAGCGCGCTCTGTTGCAGCATTTTAGACTGGATCTACTCCCAACTGACGTAGCTGTTCTGCTAATCTTTCTGCCCGTTGGTGTTCTTGTTCTGCCCGCTCTTGCGACCACAACAGTAGCTCTTTTTGAGCATTCCACCATCGCAGCCAATAGCCAGTTCTGCCTTCGTGGGTTCCCTCCCAGACCCCCAAAAATAGCTCTAAGCCAGGTATCCAATAATGTTCTGATTCCTCTAGCGTTTGAACTTGATAGCGTCCAGATTCTAAAGCATAAACTTCAAGTCGTCCAGTATCTGGTCGAAAGATCGCATAGCGCGGTACTTGAACGACTTGCTCATAAAAAAACCACTTGCCCATACCCTCTGTAAATTCCACCGAGTATTCTTCGCCATAAGTAGCATAGAGAAATTCCATTACAAGCTGGGGAATTGCCCCTTCAGTATGGGGAGAGTAGCTGCGACGGACTTGAGACGATTGCCAAGGCTTTACAGGTCGCACATACATAAAGTCCGGTGCTTTACAAATAATTCGCCCTCCAATCGCGGCACACAAAGCAAAGTTAGAAACAATTAGAGCATCCTGCATGAGATCGGGAAATGCTGTCAAAGACTGGCGTAAAGCAGCAGCCAATAAAGGCTGGTCTGTATTTTCCACTGGGTCATCTGGTAGAAGGAAATCTTCAGGTAATTGAGGATAGGAAATGCTTAGCTGTGAGACAGGGGTTTGAGTAGTAACAGACACGGCAACCTCTGCGGAAAGTAAAAAATTGGTTGATTTATTCTATTGTCTGCTGTTTTGTAATCAGGCGAAGCCCTGCGTGCGCGCTTGCGCTATCGCACCTTAACCTCAAAACTTTAGAAATTAAGCCGCCAGACTTTAATAGTTTTATCCCCACTACTACTAATTAAAAGATTCCCATCGGGATTAAAGCTAACTGAATTAACATTACCTGAATGCTGTTTTAAAGTGTGTAACAATTCACCCGTAGGCAAATTCCAAAGTTTGATTGTCTTGTCATCGCTACCACTAGCGAGAATTTGACCATTGGGACTAATAGCAATAGAGTTGACATAGCCAGAATGACCCCAAAGGCTACGTAGTAAGGTTTTAGTTTTTAAATTCCAAACCTTGATAGATTTATCCCAGCTACCACTAGCGAGAATTTGCCCATCAGGACTAAAAGCAACAGTTCTAACTCGGTCGGAATGTCCAGTAATAGTATGCAATAACTCTCTATTGCGTGAATCCCAGAGTTTGATAGTTTTGTCAGAACTGGCACTAGCCAGCATTTGACCATTAGGACTAATAGCTACCGACCAAACAGTATCTAAATGTCCTAAAAGACGATAGCGTAATTTGCGATCGCGCATATTCCAGACATCAATAGAGCCATCTCCATTAGAGCTTGCAAAACTCTGACCATCAGGACTAATCGCTACCGACCAAACATGATGACTATCGCTTTGAAAATTACGACGTATACCTGTAGATAAATTCCAAATATCAATTGCTTGACTCGCATTATAGCTGCCACTAACAAGAGTGCGATCGCCTGGACTAATCGCCACCGCCAAAACTTGCTCAGATCCCTTTAAAGTCCGCAACAATTTTCCTGTAAGCAAATTCCAGACTTTAATCGTTTTGTCGCCACTACTACTGATGATCGTTTGATTGTCAAAACTAGAAATAGCACCCCAAACAACATTTGTATGACTTTTTAAAGTATGAACTAAAGCTACATTTGGCTTGGCAGCAGCTAAAGGTCTTTCGGCTCTAAGAATAGGAAAAGGCGATGGTCGCAAATAGTAGCCACCTACCGTTAAAGTTAAAAGAGATGCGATTGCACTGGAAATAACAGATAGCTTTGGTTTGATTTTAAACTTGGGATTGCGTGGTAGTAAAAGGTTAGCAACTACAGGCGCGGAGATTTCTTGCCCTGCTGAAGTAGGTAGATTAACTAAAGACTGGAGTGCGTGTAAAGTGTCTGTAGCCGATTGATAACGGTCTTTAAAGTAAAAACACACCATTTTGTTTAAAATCTTAGCAAGGGCAGGGGTAACTTCAACGTGCTGCTGCCACAAAACTTCTCCTGTTTCCGAGTCCTCCAACAATTGGGTAGGACTCAACCCCGTCAAGGCTTGAATAGCCATCATCCCCAAAGCATAAATATCACTACTAGGTTTAGGAATACCGCGCTCCTGCTCGGCAGGCATATATCCCGGCGTACCAATAGCGATCGTTGCGCCGATACCAACGGCAAAATTAGTATAAGTTTTTTCTTTATCTGTAACTACTTGCCTCCAAGTTTGTTTGGCTGCACCAAAATCAATCAAAACTAATTTGTGAGTACCGTTTTGTCTAATTAAATTGCTTGGCTTGATGTCTCGATGAATCAATCCATAACTATGAACTATAGCTAAGATTTCTAATACTTCGCAAAGAAGTTGCATCACCCGACTTTCGCTCCAACAACAGCCAGGATAGATTTCTGTAGATAGAGAATATCCCTCAATCAACTCTTGAACTAAATAAAATTCCTGGTTTTCTCCAAAAGCCAAAAGCCGAGGTACGCCGTCATAATCGCCGAGAGTTTTTAGGGCTTCTACTTCTCTCAATAGTGACTTTTTGACACTCTCAAAGGAGTTATTGCCTGTCGGTAATAGTTGTTTGACAATACATTTAGGGCAATTTGGTTGAAGGATATCTTTAGCTAGGTAGGTTTGAGAAAATCCCCCCGCTTTTAAAACTTCAACAATTTGATAACGCTGCTTTAATAACTTGCCTAACATAGTAAGATGCAAAACCCTGTACCGCTTGAGTAGTTACAAACAGGACTTGAAGATATTTTGAGATTTAAAGGACGAGAGTAAAATCTTTTAATCAGTAGCCAAATCGCGCGACCTTCTCCGTTTATCCCTACATAAAATGGGAAACCGGGGAGATATTTTATCCCCTTTTGTAAGGGGGATATTACAGATTGGCAAGTTACCGACCACACCTCTTAGATAGCTGCTTTCCACACTATCAAAGTAAGCAGGGCGATAAATGACATATATTTAGCTACTTCAATGAGTTTTGCGAACAAAATTTATCTTTTAGCCCTAAAAGACTTTGCCAAAAACAAGCACGGACGGCAAACACAACTATTAAATTACGGTTCGCACTAATTACTCAAACCCTGAATTTACTTACATTAACAATAGTGAAAGTAAAAAACGGCAATTTAACGATGATTTTGTTAGCCAATACTCAAAAGTTGACCGCCCTAACTAGGGTTCGGAAAACCCCCCTAGGAAGCATTGGCGCTACAAGCTCAGTATATAAATAGTGGCGTACTGAGTGCAATTAATAGTTTTGTATTGTCCATAAAAGTTTAAGTAGTTATAGGGAGCCAAATATCTCCAATGGCAAAAGTAGTTGGAATTGACTTAGGTACAACAAATTCTTGCGTAGCAGTAATGGAAGGTGGCAAACCCACCGTAATTGCTAATGCTGAGGGTTTTCGGACAACGCCGTCAGTAGTTGCCTTTGCCAAAAATGGCGATCGCTTAGTTGGTCAAATCGCCAAACGTCAGGCAGTAATGAATACCGAAAATACGTTTTATTCGGTCAAGCGTTTTATCGGACGTAGATTTGAGGAAGTAACTAATGAAGCAACAGAAGTTTCTTACAAAGTTATTCGTGATGGTAGTGGCAATGTTAAGCTAGACTGCCCCGGTACAGGCAAGCAATATGCCCCCGAAGAAATCTCTGCTCAAGTGCTGCGGAAATTGGTAGAAGATGCCAGCAAATATTTAGGCGAAACTGTTACCCAAGCAGTAATTACCGTACCTGCGTACTTTAATGATTCCCAGCGTCAAGCAACTAAAGACGCAGGACGGATTGCTGGAGTTGAAGTATTGCGGATTATCAACGAACCTACCGCCGCATCTTTGGCTTACGGTTTTGATAAAAAGAGCAATGAAACAATCTTAGTATTTGACCTTGGTGGCGGTACGTTTGACGTATCGGTGCTGGAAGTCGGTGATGGTGTATTTGAAGTATTGGCGACTTCTGGCGATACTCACTTGGGCGGTGACGACTTCGATAAAAAGATTGTTGATTACTTAGCTGACGAGTTTAGAAGGTCTGAAGGTATCGACTTACGCAAAGACAAGCAAGCTTTGCAACGTCTAACAGAAGCGGCAGAAAAGGCAAAAATCGAGCTATCGAGCGTAACTCAAGCAGAGATTAACCTACCCTTCATCACCGCTACTCAAGACGGCCCTAAGCACTTAGATACAACTCTAACCCGCGCCAAATTTGAAGAACTTTGTTCTGACCTCATTGATCGCTGTCGCGTTCCTGTAGAAAACGCGATGCGTGATGCCAAGTTAGATAAAAGTGCGATTAATGAAATCGTGTTAGTTGGTGGTTCTACTCGCAGTCCCGCCGTCCAAGACTTGGTAAAAAGGATTCTAGGTAAAGATCCAAATCAAACTGTTAACCCCGATGAAGTAGTAGCTGTAGGGGCTGCAATTCAAGCTGGGGTATTATCAGGAGATGTTACGGGGATCTTGCTGCTTGACGTTAGCCCGCTATCGCTAGGGGTAGAAACTCTCGGCGGCGTAATGACAAAAATCATTCCTCGCAATACTACTATTCCTACCAAGAAGTCGGAAGTATTCTCGACGGCGGTAGATGGTCAAAGCAATGTAGAAATTCACGTCCTTCAAGGAGAGCGCGAAATGTCTACCGATAACAAGAGTTTGGGAACCTTCAGATTAGATGGCATTCCCGCCGCACCTCGTGGCGTACCGCAAATTGAAGTTATTTTTGACATCGATGCTAACGGTATTCTGAATGTCACGGCTAAAGATAAAGGTAGCGGTAAAGAGCAATCGATCAGCATTACGGGCGCGTCTACTCTCGATAAGTCTGAAGTCGAGCGGATGGTACAACAAGCCGAGCAAAATGCTTCGACAGACAAAGAGCGCCGTGAGAAAATTGAGCGCAAAAATCAGGCAGATTCTTTAGCTTACCAAGCCGAAAAGCAGATTGCTGACTTGGGAGATAAAGTTCCCGCCGATGATAAAACGAAAATTGAGGAGATGGTCAAAAACCTCAGAGATGCGATCGCCTCGGAAAATGACGAGCAAATTAAAGTTCTCATGCCCGAACTCCAGCAAACACTGTACACTATTGGCGCTAACTTGTATCAGCAAGGTGGCGGCGGTGCGGCTCCTGGCGATGATGGTGATAGTGGTACTAATCCACCACCTAGTGGCGATGATGTAATTGATGCAGATTTTACCGAATCTAAGTAGTACATCTAGTTAAAGCATAAACATAAGGGGAGGCATGATGCCTCCCCTTATTTTGTTTTAAGTACACTTCAAGACTAATTGCTTCTTCTTACAGGCGCTGTAAGGGTATTGAGCATAACTTGATAGATGTGAACTTGGTCTACAGCACCAGGAACTCCAGGTACGTCAAATCCGTAAGACTTGAAGCCTTTGCCAATAAACTGTGTCAAGGTTGAAGTTCCGCCTTGATAATAAACTGGCACCATACGGTTAGTATGACTGCCCCAGCCATATTTGACGTTAGGATCTGAACCCCAGAAGTGTCCGGCATTAACAGGAGTGTGATTTGTGAATGTTAAAGCGTCTGCTCCCTGAGCTTTTAATAGTTCGGGGAAATTGTCATTTAAGGTTAAGTAATGGTCGTGATCGGCAGAAACAATCAAGAGATTTTTTCTCCAACCGCCATTTTTCCCGATCCAATCAATTGTGGTTTGAACAGCTTTATCAAAACTATTCATTGTCCCGATCAGGTTGTCTATGTTGTTATCATGAGCAGCCCAGTCGATATCTCCACCTTCAACCATCATCCAAAAACCATCTTTGTCTTTGCTGACAACTTCCAATGCTGCGGTGGTCAAATCTGCAAGAGTAGGGTTTTCGTCTACTTCCCTAGCAATAAACTGAGCGTCAGTCTCTCCAGGGGCTAAGGGACGAATTGTATCAGGCTGAGGAATACCTGGAGTGAGATTTGCAGTGGCAGTAGCAGAACTAAACAAGGAGAAATTATCTAGCCCTGTAGTGCGGTAGTCGCCATTAGCTGAACTTCTAGGTAAGTTACCATTTTGACCGCGAGCGCCATACAAGCCAAGCAAGCGATCGCCTGATTCTGGTTCGATAGATTTTGCGGTATCGAGTAACTTTGCAGCAGCATCAGGACCGCGTTCTAGGAAGGTGTAGCCGTAGCGGTTGTTAGTTGGATTTGCTTTGAGTGTGTCGTAAGTTGCCTGTTCGATGTAAGTATAGTCAAAAACTGGTCCTACATTAGTTGTGTTTTGGAAATCCATTGGATGACCGCCACCTAACAGCACTGTGGGCTTGAACTCTAGTAAAGCGTCTTGCAAGATGCTGTCTAAAACGGGAGCCTCAGAATCGTACTTAGAACGGCGGTTAACTGAAGAAATCGCGGCTCCTGGAGTCGCGTGAGTAATTGGTACAGAAGTTACTACCCCTGTAGCTTTGCCGAGTTTGGCGGCAGTTTGCAAAATTGTCGTCAGGCTTTTTTCAAAAATGTCTACGCCGAGCGCGTTGTTGTAAGTTTTAACTCCGGTATATAGCGAAGTCGCCGTATTAGCAGAATCGGGGACGCTGTACTTGATGTACTCTTTGTCGTAACCACTAGCCGCAGCTTGGGCAGGACTAAGTGGTGTCCAAGGATTTGACCCACCTTTTTGGGGTTCGTAACCGACTAAGTTACCCAAAGATAAATCCGTGCTACCACCGTTCGACCTAGTACCAGGGTTAAAAGGCAAAGGTTTAAATGCAAAACCAGGACGAACTGGACTTGCACCCGTTAGAGGATTGGAGCCATCTAAAGCAGAATTACCAGTATTAAAGGCAATTACTGGGTTGCCATTGGCATCAAGCACCGGGTTGTCATCTCTATCTAATGTCGGACCAGCTATTGTAGTTCCGTAAGTAGTCATCTGAGCGTAACCAGCTAGGTTCTGAAAGCTTAGACCTTTACCTTTACCGCTCTTGTACAAAGGCGTACCTTTAGCAACGGCGGCGGCGCGAGCCATTTCCCAGCCCAGGCCATCACCGATCATTAAAATAACGTTGACTCCGTTACCTGCGGCGATCGCGCTTTGTGCTGGCATTCCTAACACCAACATACTTATACACAGTAGAATTGCCCATGAAAAAGCCAGCCACCGTAGGTGTCTTCCAAACCATGCAATCATTGCAGTGCCTCTAATTAGCTAATTTTTATTGAAATTGAAATTATTGATAGAAGTTAGGCGCTAGGTGCGAAGCCGCAAACTCCTCAAAAGCAGCATTAGCAAAACTAGATACTACCGGATTGGGACTAAGGCTAGTAGTAGTTGGTGCAACTTGGTTAGAACCAAAGGAAATTAATACAGCCGTCAATAGACTAGCCATAAACCAAGCTACCCGTCGCCAATGTCTTTCGAGAATATTTATCATTGCTGATGCCTCTGGTTGTTAGGAGTGGACTTGTTTCAACTTACTGGTAGAAGTTAGATTCTTGATGGGAAGATGCTACATCTCTATTTAAGAATTCACGATTGGGCAGACGGACTACATTTGCCCGTGGCTGTACTTGCTTGAAGCCTAAGAGTACGGCAGAGGAGCTATAATACTGCGTCCACGATCGCGTTTGAGGACTTTCTTGCCAGTTAGCGCGAGATACTTTAGCAGTCAATAGAGGAACGTATTGCCCGTTGCGTTCGCCGATAATAGAAACCGCGACCTCTGTTAAGCTTGAATTTTGCGTAAATGCTTGCTCAATCAATTTTCCTGCCCAAGCTTCTGCCTGCTCGATTAAAGCTTGATAGCTGCCATTATGAGCATTGAGTGTATAACTAATTTGCTTGTCTTCTGCCCAAGCAACAGTCGGAATGTTTAACAAAATTACTACCAAGCTAGTAAAAATAGCGCGGTGCGTATTCATTGCTTAAAACTCTAACTTTTTAGCTCTATGCCGCCGTCTGATAGTCGCCGCCATACCCGCAGCCAGTAATAGCGAGATACCAACATTAGCTTCTGGTTCGGGAACGGCTGTAGCAGTAGCGCTGATTTGCGCTTGAGCGAGCGTAAAACCTGCTAGATTCACGTCATAACCAGCCGCGTTGTTTAGGATAGTTTCAAAGTCTTGAGAAACAGCTACATCCGCGCCTTCAATCAATAAATTTGTGCCATCGAATGTAGGCGCATTGTTTATTTTGAGGTCAAATAGTCTTTGACGAGTGCTAACGTTATCTCGAAGATAGTAACCAGCGTCGTCAAACTCAAGGGAAAAATCGCCAATTTCAAAGGTTGGTAGCAAGGCTAACTGTGTTTGGTCTACATTGAAAGCAATGCTACCTGTATGCTCAATAGCCCCGCTTAGGGGGGTAAAAGCTTGGGTTTGGTCGTCGTAGCTGAAAGTAAAGTTAGTGCCGACAATCCCAGGATCTTGGCTGGGAGGAATTATATCCAAGTCGAGCTTGTAAGACAAACCAAGGGGTGAAAGATCATTATCTAAACTCAAAGTGGTTGTACCCGACTGAATTTGATAGCTCATCGTCGCAGCTTGTACAGATAGCTGGGTTGATGCAACGGTTGCTGTCGTCAGTCCAAGTAGGATAGCAAGAGAATGGACGCGCATAATTGTTAGTGTGACTAAGTTGACAGATTAAATTTTGGGCGTTTTACAAGTTAGCAATCTAGGATTGTTTGCGAGCAAATAAATCAATAAGATTGCCGTTAAGTAAAGGATGTACAACAAAGGATTCTTTGGTACAGCCTGTTATCTGTAAAGTAATTTCTTCAATGTCAAACTCTTGCTTCAGGTGAGCTTGTAGCCGCCCTAATAAGCGATCGCGATCAATGCCATTAGGCAAATTTACATTTAGATGAGCAATCAGGGCTAATTGATGAGAACTTATCGTCCACATCTGTAATTTTTCTACTTTTTCAACGGCATCAAAAGATTTGAGTGCTGCTTCAACTTCAGCTAAGTTAATTGAACTTGGCGCATACTCCATCAAAACTGCCCAGCTTTCTTGGAGGATGGGCAAAGCACCCCATCCCAAAAAACAAGCAACTAGCAAACTAACGACTCCATCTACCCACAACCAATTTAGGAAGTAAATAGCTAAAGCTGCCAGAATCACCCCGACAAAACTTGCCGCATCTGCCACCATATGTAGGAAAACTCCCCGCAGGTTCAGATCGTCTCGGCTGGCTTTGTAGAGTAAGGCAATGTTGATACTATTAACTAATAGCCCCATCGCTGCTACAATCGCCATCGGTATCCCCATTACAGGAGTTGGCGCTAGCAAATGACTTGTAGCTTCCCAAGCAATGGATAGAGCGATCGCAATTAAAGTAATACTGTTAGCTAAAGCTGCCAGAACCTCTACGCGCTGATGCCCAAAGGTTGCTCGGTTGTTAGCTGGTCTATCAGCTAATTTTTTAGATATTAGAGCTAGACCTAAGCTGCTAATATCTGAAAGCATATGCCCTGCATCTGCTTGGAGTGCCAAACTACCGCTCCAAATTCCTGTCGCTAATTCCCCTACAAAAAAAATACTAAGTAAAATTACAGATAACCACAACAACTGAGTTTTCTGTGTATTACTACCAGTATTGAGTAGTCCCGAATAATCGCAGCAAGGACTCAGGGTGATTGGGGTGCGATGATGACTAATATCTTGTTTTACCGAGATTGTCATCGCCAATACCTGTTTCTGTGAAAAACTGAACGTCTGATCATAAATTTAGTTGTTTTTTGATTGTAGAAAACTAAGCTTTAGTTAAATTTAGGTAAAAATACTTTCAATTTGAAGAAAATCCCGTAATAATACTGTTTTTCTATCTTTCCTGTTTAAGCGACAAGTACGAATATTTAACATTAAAAACCTATTTAAGCATTGATGTCAGAACTGAAACTCTCGATAACTCAGCATTACCACGAACGGACTAAATACGACGAGGAAACCATAGCTTCCAAAAGTCAAAGTTTAGATTGGAGCAAACAACCATCGCCTTTTAAAGAGTATAAGCTGGGAAAAACTATTGATCTAAAACCCTACCTCCAAGAAGAAACAACTGAAGTATGGTGGCGGCGATTGTCGCGGCTATTATTATCTAGCTATGGGTTAACAGCTAGGGTAGATACCATCGGACCGCCCATCTATTTAAGGGCTGCACCGTCGGCGGGGGGCTTATATCCTGCCGAAATCTATTTAATTTCTCGCGGTACATCCTTGCTCCCTCCAGGGCTATACAACTACCAAGCTCAAACTCATTCGTTAGTTCATTTTTGGGAAAGTGAGGTTTGGCAAAGCTTACAATCGGCTTGCTGTTGGCATCCGGTGTTACAAGATACCCACCTAGCGATCGCGATTACGGCAGTATTTCAGCGCTCGGCTTGGCGCTATCAAGATCGGGCTTATCGGCGGATATTTTTAGATACGGGGCATTTATTAGGCAATATTGAGCTTGCGGGAGCTATCAATGATTTTCGCCCCCATCTCATCGGTGGCTTTGTTGATGAAGCGGTGAATAACTTGCTTTACTTAGATGGGGATACTGAAGGTACGACGGCAATTATTGGGTTAGCCGACTTGCTAGAAGTTGAGCAAAACTTATCTACGGGTTTAACGGCGCTACCTTCACAGGTTAAAACAGATTACCCAGCAATTGCTGATGGTCAGTTGTTACCTTATTACCACAAAGCTACAGCGATTGAATCTATTGGTCTAGAAGTAGAGCGATCGCAAATTCAGGAAGATAAATATAATTTTCCTTTTTGCCTCAAAGTTCCAACCCTTTCAGCGCCGATTGATTGGGGTGGTAAATTAGCAGGCTTAGAACAAACTATTTTTCAACGCCGCTCTACTCGCGCCTACAATGGCGAAAATTTGACCTTAGACGAACTCATTGCTTTACTCGATTTTACCTACCAGCCGCAAAACTATATCCACCAAGAATTAGATGGAGCGCCCGATTATTTTGCCTTGCATCTAATTGAAACCTTTATTGCTGTTTCGGGGGTAGAAGGCTTGGAATCTGGTTGTTATTACTACGCCCCCAAAGTTCAAGAATTGCGCCAAATCAGGTTTAAAAACTTCCGCCGAGAATTGCATTTTCTTTGTTTGGGGCAAGATTTGGGACGAGATGCGGCAGCAGTTTTGTTTCATACCGCCGATTTGCAAGCCGCTATAACTCAATATGGCGATCGCGTTTACCGTTACCTCCACATGGATGCGGGGCATTTGGGACAACGCCTCAACTTAGCTGCGATTCGCCTTAACTTAGGTGTAAGCGGGATTGCCGGGTTTTTTGACGATCGCGTTAATGAAATTTTAGGCATTCCCGTTGACGAGGCTGCTATGTACATCACTACCTTAGGTCGTCCGCGCTAGAACTAATCTTTGCTTAATGGGTCAATCGGTGGCGCTACCGAATCTGCTAAATCTTCTAAGTGCATTCTTTGCTCCATCTGGCGCAAAAAGTAGCCTGTCATCATTGCTGAAGCTAGTAGCCCGGCTAAATTATCTTTGTCGGTGCTAATCTTGACATTGAAATGTTCCGATGGCATCATTCCCACTAGCCCCTGGACGTTGTGAGAGATTATTTGCTTGATTTCCGGGCTTGCAGACCTAGCCACATGAGACAAAATCTCTGGAGACTGACTTTGGAGATATTTTAACAGGGGGTTTACTCGGTCTTCTTGGGCGTTGTCGCTGAGAAAGTCAGAATTAAAAACCATGTGTAATTTTAGATAATCGATCTCTACTGTGACCTAAGATTGCTCAAAACGGCAACCTACTACAGGAGAATTGTTGAGATTTTATACACCATTTTAGACTTTACAGCTTTTGAGAGCAGCAATAAAGCCCGATCTTAATTAACTTTAAGCTTTGATTGTATCAATTGCTACATATTTTCAGTTGAGGAATTATAACGAGGCTAAGGTATTCGACAAATCTTATTTAGTTGGGATTTGTCGCGGCAAATTCTATTTCTAGTTGCTGAGGTAAGCTTGCGAGCAATTCTTGGGGCAATTGTTCCGTTTGAAAATACTGATTAAATTTTGGCGTTAGCGACAGCAGGTGAGAGCGAGAATCGGCTTGTCGGCGTTTGCGGATAAAACCTAGTTCTACCAATTCTTGGACGTGCTGATAAGCCCCTGAGCCACGCAAATCAACTAATTGAGTTTGACTAATCGGGGAATAGAGAGCGATCGCTGCCAAAGTCCGTAAAGCTCCTACGCCCAATTCTAAAGGAATCAAAGCTTGTACTAATGGTTGAAAATCTGCGCGCAATTGCAGACTGTAGCTAGAATCAGTTTCTACAACATTTAGGGCAGTATCGCGGTGGGCGTAGTCGTCTATAAGTTCAATGAGGGCGTACTCTACACTTTGGCGATCAACTTTTGCATATTCAGCGATTTCAGTAATAGTTAGCGGCTGACCTTTCAAGTAAAGGATGGCTTCAATTTGGGTAGCTAGGCGCATTGTGTCTAGGAGAAAAATAAAGTTTTGAGTTACAAATATTTGCGTCCTCAAAACTTTATCCCATTATTCTTTACTAGAAGCAACCTTTGGCTCGACTAAGTTTTCTAATCCGGCGACAACTTTAGCTGATTTAATCATGTCTCCAGCTTTGAGTTGTTCCAAAATTTCTTTACCTTCGGTCAAATAGCCAAACACTGAATAGCGACCGTCTAACAAATTTCTCCCGGCGGGGGTAAGTTCCGGTTCAAACAGAAAAAAGAAAAATTGCGAAGAAGCACCATTAGGATCGCCTTCAGGACGAGCCATAGCTAGAGTTCCGTAGGCAGAAAAAGGCAAAACTACTCCGTCGCGGTAACGTCCCGCATCTTCTAAAGTAATGCCATAGGTTGGAACTTTATCATTTTCGGCAAGCACTTCTAAAGGAACAGCGCGATATTTACCAGTATCAGGATCGATAAATCCTTCTTCTTTACCTGGAGGATCACCGACTTGCAATACATAAGAGTCTTCGCTTCTTGTGAACTCTAAGCCATTATAAAAACCTCGTTGCACCAAATCAACAAAGTTTCCTGACGTAACTGGAGCGCTGTAGCCATCTAAGACAACGGTAATATCGCCTTTATTTGTAGCTATTTCTACAGTGGCGCGACCTTTAAGCTGAGGCAAGTTGCTATACTCGGCTGGTACTTCAAAGGGAAACCCTACCGCCATCAGGTCTTCTAACTTTCCTACTAAACGTAGTAATTTAGCTCGGTCTTCCCAAATTTGATTTTTTTCTTTAGCTTCTACGGCGGGTTGGAGAGTTTCTATACCCGCTTGAATTTGGTCGATTAAAGCTGTTGCTTGAGCTTTGCGTTCTTCGGGGACGGTTGCTAATAATTTGGCTGAACGATCTTTAACGATTTTATTAGCTTTTTTTAGATCGCCCGAAATAGCCCCCCAGCGACGATTTGCGCGTAGTTGAGCCGCAATATCTTCTAAGGAAGCTTGCAATTCTCGTACCGTTGGGTTGTCAATGGGTAGCGAGTAACGCAACAATGCTTTGCCGTCAGTAATTGCATTACCCGCAGGTAAGGCGGCGTTGCTAGGAGAAGTCCAGCCAATAGCACTGGTTACTAAAAAGCAGACAACGAGCAGAGTTACAATCAAGCTGGGCTGAAGCCAGCGTTTCCACAATTTTGTCATGGGACTTAAAGAATGCGCCATCAGATCAGTCTACATGAATCGGCGTTGTAACTAAAAATTCAAATTTTCTCGTTCCCTCCAAGCGGTACAATAAATGCCGATTGTCCTGCTAAAAATTTCAGCCAATTTCCTCATGATCTCTAGTAATGACTTTAGACCTGGTGTAACGATTGTATTAGATGGTGCGGTTTGGCGGGTGATTGAATTTCTCCACGTCAAGCCGGGTAAAGGTTCGGCTTTTGTGCGGACGAAACTAAAAAACTCCCAGACTGGCAGTGTGATAGAACGCACCTTTAGAGCTGGGGAAACTGTACCTCAAGCGAATCTAGAAAAAAGCACTATGCAACACACCTACAAAGAAGGTGATGATTATGTGTTCATGGATATGGAAAGTTATGAGGAGAATCGCTTAAGCGCACGTCAAATTGGCGATCGCATTAAGTACATCAAAGAAGGCATGGAAGTCAACGTCGTACGCTGGGACGAGCAAATATTAGAAGTTGAATTGCCAAATACAGTAGTTTTAGAAATCACTCAAACCGATCCAGGACTCAAAGGTGATACGGCGACCGGGGGGACAAAACCCGCTATTGTTGAAACTGGGGCGATGATCATGGTTCCCCTATTTATCACTACTGGCGAACGCATCCGCATTGATACTCGTACCGATAGCTACCAAGGGCGAGAATAAAAGTTGAGAAGCCTTACGTGCGTCAAGGTAATTTTGTATTAATTGCAATATTGTTCTAGCAAAAAAATATTGCGATCGCGAATAAATGAGGTCAATACTTGCTGTGCCACTCGATTTTAACGAACTGCGCCAACTTTTAATTACAATTTCTCAAACGGATATTACCGATTTTGCCCTCAAAAGCGATGATTTTGAATTGACAATTCGCAAAAGCGCTAGTGTCATCCCAGGAGCAGCGCCAACAGAGGGCTTAAAGGCGGCTCTCCCGGCAGTTAACACCCAAGAATTAGGAGAACACCGCACAGAGCCAGTAATAGACGCACAGGAGCCTGAAAGTACATCACCACTAGAGCAAAAATCTGTGGAGGTGATTTCGCCAATGGTAGGGACATTTTACCGCGCCTCCGCTCCGGGAGAAGCGGCTTTTGTGGAAGTAGGCGATCGCATTCGTCTGGGTCAAACCGTGTGCATTATTGAAGCGATGAAACTAATGAACGAAATTGAAACGGAGGTATCGGGGCAAGTAATGCAAATACTCGTTCAAGATGGCGAACCGATTGAATACGGGCAACCTTTAATCAGAATAAATCCAAACTAAGTAATATAAACGGTTCGATTTCCAAATCCTTGCTAAAATCTTGGGATCAGTGCTTTTAGGGTGATCTTAATGAAATCAGCAATATCTGCTCCATCAGAAATTGTGCAACAAGTAGCTGAATACTTCAGCCTCCTAAGCGAACCGATGCGTTTGCGTCTACTAAATTTGCTACGCGATCGCGAGAAATGCGTCCAAGAACTTGTAGAAGCAACTCATACAAGTCAAGCAAATGTCTCTAAACACCTAAAAATTATGTGGCAGGCAGGGATTTTAAGCCGTCGCAGCGAAGGAACTTGTGCTTACTACCGCGTGGAAGATGAAATGATTTTTGAATTATGCAATCAAGTATGCGATCGCTTGGCAATCCGAATCGAAAAGCAAGCCCACCAATTCCGCGTCCTCAATGGCAAGGGACAGGGGGTGAGCAAGAGGCAAGAGGTTAATGGCTTGCCTTCAAGGTAAGTTAGAGGGAAAAGTTTTCTTCAAAGCTTTGGCGTGTCATAGGGCGCTCTATTTCTAACCCTTCCCCGCCTAAAATCTCTAAAGGTTTCCCTTCCACATCAATCCACACTTTTGCCTCTGGTTGTAAGGTTGTTGCCGTATAAATAACCTGTGCCAAACGACCAATCATTGAAGCGCTACCGCCGCCAGTAGTAAATTCTGTTGATAAATCAACGTGAATCCCATCATCAAGGATCTTGATGCTACGAAGCTTTGTGCCTTCGGGAATTGTACTACTGGCTGCTCCGTTGTTAATATTTGTCAGCAAACTATTAAAAGCTGCGGTCAAAACCGTGTTGGGCTGGTCGGTGTTGACTTCTACGGGCAAAGGTACAAGCTCTAAATTTTTACCTGTATCCTTGAGTAAGTAGATTGAGGCGGTAGTAGATTGGGTTGTAGCTGGGGTTTGGGGCTTCTGGACTACATTGGGTGTAACGTTTGAGGGGACATTAGGTGGTTGAAAACTCCACCAAGCAAGCCCACCACCAGCCGCCAAGGCGGCGGTAATGGCAAAGGCGAAGCCCTGCGTGCGCGCTTGCGCTATCGCACTTCCAGAAATACGGTTAACTCGTTGTTGTCGTGTCATGAGGTTATCTCCGAATTTTCAATAATGGTGAGGAATTGTTTAATCGTACAAAGGCAGCAATTGTTAGGGTCGAGGGGAAGTATTATCTTCCGCCCCTCCCTGTTAGATCCGGACGTGCGGCTTTCACCGCATCCGG
>NZ_PVWN01000006.1 GCF_003003885.1 Chlorogloea sp. CCALA 695
GAGCCAGATGAGGCGAAAGCTTCACGTCTGGATCTAACAGAGAGGTGCGGAGCATAATAGCCCCCATCGACTCTAACCTTTGATGATTAGCCCAATTGCTGCAATCAAAGTTTTATTTAGCACGTCAAACCAAGAGCGATAAAATAAAAACAAATTGGCTATTAGGCAGTATTGTATGACCGCCCAGATTAGTGAAACCAAATCTGCAACTAAACTTGTAATCACTTGGGAAGCATTACCCAATGATTTTCACCTAGAGGATGACCCAGTGGAGAATACAGGTCAGCCACTCTTGGCTGGTGCTTTGCGCGAAAGTCTAGAAATTATTGGTTTTATTCAACCTCAGATGCTTGTCGCCTCAAATTTTGGTCTTTGTGCAACGCTTAACGGACAGTTTATTGCTAAAGCCCCGGACTGGGTTTATATTGCTCGTGTAAATCAGATTTTAGCTAATCGCCGCAGCTACACACCAACTTTGGAAGGTGATGTTCCGGCGGTGGTAATGGAATTTTTATCAGATACAGAGGATAGAGAATATTCAGTAAAGCCAACCTATCCACCAGGAAAATGGTTTTTCTACGAGCAAATTTTACAAGTTCCCATTTATATAATTTTTGAGCCGGATGGAGGTTTGCTTGAATTTTATCAACTCGAAAATGGACGCTACCAGTTAAAGCAACCAGATGAGAATGGTCGTCATTGGATTAATGAGATGGGGTTATTTTTAGGAACTTGGCAAGGTACAAAAGAAGCCAGAACAGGCTATTGGTTGCGGTGGTGGGATGAAGCAGATAACTTGTTACTGTGGGCAGTAGAACAGATTGAACAAGAACGTCAACGCGCTGAACAAGAACGTCAACAAAAGGAACGAATAATTGCCTATTTACAATCTCAAGGTATCGACCCGGATAATTTGCCTAATTGAGCATAATACAACTCTTGGTAATGCGCTAACACGAGTAATATTGCATTAACCGCTACTAGAGTAAGCGCTTTAAAATAGTTTAGCTAAAGGTTCTCAAAAAACAAATTTGCGCGATGCCAATATGCAGTGGGATTTTTTGTCGCTCAATCCAAAATCGTTACACCAGATTACAATTTTGTTTAGCGATCGCGGATTGCCTGCTAGTTACCGCCACATAAACGGCTACGGTAGTCATACGCTCTCGTTTATAAATGATTAAGGTAAGCGGGTTTGGTGCAAATTTTACTTCAAAACCCGTCAGGGCTTAGAGTGCATTACAGGGAAGGAGTCAGCTAATTTGATTGGGAGCGATCGCGAATCTCACGTACTGTGGGCAACTAAGCAATTTTTACCCACAGGATTTTTGCTGATATCGGCTTTTACAAATCCTCATCAGTTAGGAGTAGCGATGGTTACAAAACCTGGTTAATAGCTTTGTTATGTTGATTAGTGAAAGCGCAAAGGAATACGAACTGTGGGTTTGGTTGCAATTGAAATTATTGAAGGTAATCCGCATCTGCGAAGTCTATTGAGTTGGCACTTGCAACAAGTAGGTTACAGAATGTATCAAGCTGCTAACCTAGCTCAAGGTAGGGAAATATTTTTAACTGGGCAACCAACTTTGGTAATTCTAGATTCTGATTTGCCTGATGGTGATGGGGTAGAATTTTGCCGATGGTTGCAGTTGCAACAACAACCATTAGTTTTAATGTTATCAGCACGAAATACTGAAATAGATATAGTTACAGGTTTGCAAGCGGGAGCCGATGACTACTTAACTAAACCTTTTGGAATGCAAGAGTTTATGGCAAGAGTAGACGCAATGTTACGGCGCAAACGTACTCCTATAGCTCCAGTTTATCTAGATTATGGGACTTTGCAAATTGATTTAATCCAGCGTCGCGTCCGCTTTCAAGGCGAATTTATAGATTTAACTCCTCAAGAATTTAGCTTATTATATGTACTAGCTCAAGCTAGTGGAGAAGCCTTAAGTCGTTCCCAATTGCTCCGCCGAGCTTGGCCCGATGCCATTGACAACCCGCGTACTATTGATACACACGTTTTGTCCCTACGCAAAAAGATTGAAATAGATGCCAGAGCGCCGAGTTTGGTGCAAACTGTGCGTAATGTTGGTTATAGGTTCAATATGGAAGCTATTGAGCCTAAAACTTCTTCCACTTATGAAGTAAAGTATCAGCCGACAACTACTCAACTTAAAAGTTTTCAATCTACCGCCGTCAGAAATCAGCGTTAAAGTTTGAATTTTTGCGGTGTTAGCGGTTCAAAATATAGATTGTTCTTGCTATAAATTCAATCTATGCGATCGCCAATTAATGTAGCTGTAATCGGTACGGGATTCGGGCAAAAAGTCCATATTCCCGGCTTGCAAGCACATCCACACACTCAAGTTGTAGCAGTTTACAACCAAGACGCAGCCAAAGCTCAAAGTATCGCTCAAACTTACAATATTCCTTACTTTTGCACCAGTATTGAGGAAGTTTTGGCATTGAAAGAAGTACAGGCTGTGAGTATTTCTACGCCGCCATTTTTGCATTACGACATGGCAAAAACTGTATTGCACGCCGGAAAGCATTTATTGCTAGAAAAACCGACAGCATTATCTGCGGTTGAAGCACGGGAATTATACAATATCGCTTTAGAGCAAAATGTTGTTGCTACCTTAGATTTTGAATTTCGATTTGTCCCAGCTTGGCAGTATTTAGCTGAACTCTTAGCCGCAGGCTATGTAGGGCAACAACGCTTAATTAAGATAGATTGGTTAGTACCTAGCCGCGCCGACGCTACAAAGCCCTGGAATTGGTACGCCCGTAAAGATTTAGGTGGGGGTGCGTTGGGTGCTTTGGGTTCCCATACCTTTGATTATATTAGCTGGCTGTTTGGCGACGTAGAAAGGTTGTGCGCTCATTTAAGTACAGCCGTGAGTTTGCGCCCCGACGGTAAGGGAAAAATGCAACCAGTGGATGCTGACGATAGCTGTATGTTGATGCTAGAACTTGCTAATGGTATACCTTGCCAAGTAACTATTAGCGCTTGTACTTATCAAGGAAGAGGGCATTGGGTAGAAATATATGGCGATCGCGGTACTTTAGTATTAGGCAGCAATAATCAAAAAGATTACGTCCATGGTTTTCATTTGTGGGCAAGCTTTAATGGAGAACCTCTAACACAACTAGAAATTCCCCAGCGTTTAGCTTTTAACCAAACTTACACCGATGGACGCATTGCCCCTTTTATCAGGGTAGTAGACAATTGGGTGCAAGGAATTGAGCGCGGTATTTCCCTCGCACCTTCTTTTAAAGAAGGAGTTTACAGCCAATTATTGATGGATATTGCCCATCAATCTCACCAAACGCGCCGTTGGGTAGACGTGCCAAAATTGGCTGATTTTCTTAGACCATAGTTTCTCGAACAGTTTTGATTTCCTCTAAAGATATGTCTTGCTTTTCGCCAGCAAAGTCATTATCGGAGGTGAGAAACAGCATACAATGGCACTCTTTGCGCTCTCTCATCGGTACGCAAGGGCAGTTCCAAAAAGTAGCATGAACTTCGGCTTCTTTGTCTTCATAATGGCGACAAGGACATAAGGGCGCGCCCAAATCGTCTTTGTGTTTGGCAAGTCCTTCGATAACTACTGCCGTTACTGAAGGTTCAGCACAAAAATAAGTTCCGGTGCGTTTGGCGTAAGTTTGGGAAAACTGCCACATGGCTTCTAGGTTTTTGTCAGTCGATAGTTTCGAGTTTTCTTGGGAATCCATAGTAAAGGCGCTTATTAGTGAGGAGTTGCTATTTAAGCATTTTAGCTTAGAGGATGTTTGAAGTATGAGGATTAATGGCGAAAGTCTCCATTAATCGCAACTAACTAAAAAACCTCCAAACATTTATTAACAGGCGGAGTTAGTCAAATTAAGGTTTTTTGTAGCTGTAGTTGCAGGGATTGATCGGCCTGAATTGTTAACCCTGGGAATTGTCGATTTTCTAAGTTGCTAGGCTCAGAACTATTTTGCCACAGTACCCAACGACTACCAAGGGGAAGAATATCGAGGGATTGGGGGTTTTCAGTCAGCCAAATTAAGGGATGAGGCGGCAAATTACTATTAATAGCTTCGATAGTGGCGTTTGTGGCGGCTAAAGCTTCTAAAACCGGGCGATCGCCTTTAATTAATCCGGTACTTGCAGTCCACAATTTTATATTCAACTGTTTTGACACGGCATAAAAATACAAAGAAGCCGCCGCCGTCACTGCTTGTTCAAAATTATCGCTTTGCCAAGAACCCGCACTGTCTAAACAAATAACTATTTCTTGTCCGCTTGTAATTACTTCTAATTCTCGTACTCGTAGTTCGCCGTAACGGGCGCTGGTACGCCAGTGAATTAGACGGGTAGGATCGCCCATGCGGTAAGGGCGCAAACTGCGGGTAATGCCAGAAGTTGATGACTGGGAGCGCTTTTGACTATTTGCTATTTGCTTGTCTTCAAGCCCAATCTCATCAATTAAAGGGCAGTGAGTTAGGGTAAATACGTGCGGATAAACGATCGCCTTGGCGGTCGAATTGCGATCGCGCCGACACCAAAATAAGCCCAAAGGTGCAGCCGTCCGCAGCCTGACTGTTTGCCATTGATACACGCCTCGGCGTGACGCGCGTAGTTCGTAAACCCAACGGTAGGAAGTTTCAGGAGCGATCGCCTCTATAGCTGTTTTTACGGGTTTTCCCAGCACAAAAGGTAAAATATCTTGGACTTGTAATAAAGTTTTTGATTGAAGTGTTTGGTTACTTATTTCTAAGGCGATCGTCAAGTCATCCCCGGCGCTTACAGGTTGAATAGGTTGACGACGAATAGAAATGCCTCTAAGACTTCGCTTTGGTAAAATAATAGCTATTCCCAAAATGGCAAAACTCAAGCCGCTAATTACATACAGCCACCCTGCCATAGTATTAATTGCTGCACCAAAAAAACATATCGCTACGCCTGCTAATACCCAGCCACTATAATCCGGTTTAACAGCGTGAGTTTCTAACCAATTGCTAAAACGGTTGGCAATATTCATAATTGGTAGATGCTTATAAAAAAGGTGGGCATTACCCACCTTTTTAGATTATCAGCTTAGTCAAGATTTATTTTCTAACTAGCTTTTTACTTACTTTCCGCAAACGAATAGATTTAGGAGTTACTTCCACTAATTCCTCTGGGCCAATGTACTCTAAAGCTCGTTCTAAGCTCATATCCAAAGGTGTTTGCAACTGTACCAGTTCATCGCCACCCGCCGCGCGATGGTTTGTTAGCTGTTTAGTTTTGCAGATATTTATTTCTAAGTCTTGAGGACGATTGTGTTCGCCGACAATCATACCTTTGTAGACTTTTGTTGTGGGGTGAATGAAAAATATGCCTCGATCTTCAGCATTTTTCATGGAATAGAACGTAGAAACACCTTCTTCAAAGGAAATCAACACGCCATTGCGTCGAGCTTCAATATCGCCAGATAGGGGACGATAATCTAAAAAGCTATGGTTCATGATGCCATCACCACGAGTTAGGCGCATAAATTCGCCTCTAAAACCAACCAAACCACGAGCGGGAATTACAAATTCTAGTTGCGTACGTCCGTTACCGCCTACTTGCATATCTTGCATTTCGCCTTTACGCTGTCCCAGACGTTCGATGCAGCTACCAACGCCTTCTTCTGGTACGTCTAATACCAAGCATTCGTAAGGTTCGCAAGGTTGTCCGTTGACTTCGCGGTAAATAACCTGTGGCTGAGATACTTGAAACTCGTAACCTTCGCGGCGCATAGTTTCAATTAAAATCCCTAAGTGTAATTCGCCTCTACCACAAACTGCAAACTTGTCCGCCGAATCGGTTTCTTCGACGCGCAGAGCAACGTTTGTTTCTAATTCTCTAAATAAGCGATCCCGTACTTGTCTAGACGTAACTAATTTACCTTCTTGTCCAGCAAAGGGCGAATCGTTTACAGAGAAAGTCATCTGCAACGTTGGCTCGTCTACTTTAATTAATGGTAAAGCAAGGGGTTCGTTGGGACAAGTTATGGTTTCACCGATATTTGCTTCTGCAAAACCTGCTACCGCCACAATGTTTCCGGCGCTGGCTTCTTCTAAATCGATCCGCTTTAATCCATCAAAGCCCATCAATTTACTGATTTTACCTTTAACAATTGCCCCAGATTCAACAATTAATGCTGCTTGCTGTCCGGCGCGAATTGTACCGTTATGAATTTTGCCGATTACAATCCGCCCTAGATAGTCAGAATAATCTAGAGTTGTTACTTGCAACTGCAAAGGCTTATTTACATCCCCAATTGGTGGGGGTACGTGGCGCAAAATCGCATTAAATAGCGGCTGCATATCCGTAGATTCTTGCTCTAAATCATCTTTGGCGTAGCCAGCTAGTCCTGACGCAAACAGGTAAGGAAACTCGCACTGGTCATCATCCGCGCCTAGTTCCAAAAATAAATCTAATACTTTATCAACCGAACCGTGAGGATCAGCTTGAGGTCTATCGATTTTGTTGACTACTACAATTGGGCGTAGTCCTTTTTCTAAAGCTTTTTTTAGGACAAAGCGAGTTTGAGGCATGGGGCCTTCGTTGGCATCTACAATCAAGATGCAACCATCTACCATCCCTAATACGCGCTCTACTTCTCCGCCAAAATCAGCGTGTCCGGGAGTATCAACAATATTAACTAGCGTATCTTTGTAGCGAACGGCGGTATTTTTAGACAAAATTGTAATGCCCCGCTCTCTTTCTAGGGCGTTGGAGTCCATCACGCAATCAATGACTTCTTCTCCTTCTCGGAATATGCCAGACTGGCGCAAGAGAGCATCAACGAGCGTCGTTTTGCCGTGATCGACGTGGGCGATAATAGCAACGTTGCGAATGGGAATCGTCATAAAATAAGGACTAAGAACTTAGTTTTTATAAGGGCTGGTATTCTTTAACAGAGTTCTCACCAAAATCATCTATCTGTAAAGAATCCTTAATAGATTGTAGCTTGTTTACTCCCAAAACAGCTATTTTGTTTGACGGCTGCTTTTTCACCTACGCTGCCATTAGTAATACATTTTCTAACTTTGCCTTAGTATCGCTATAAAAATGCCTCAATTTTTGCACTGTTACTAACGACAAGCCAAACTTTACTACTCCAACAATTTGTCCCCAAGCGTACACTTGGGAAACATTAACAGCTTGCTCAAACTTTTGTTTGTAAAACTCTAACCAAAACTGGGGTGCTTGGCGAGTGTTTTTGTTCCAGCGCTTACGCCACCGGATAATATCGGCAGTATTTGGCGCTTCTGCGGCTAAAATTGGCGGTAAATCGGCATAACTAACAAATCTACTAAATTTTACGCCCACTACCAACACTACACGCGCCCAGCAGCGAATATATTTAATTTGAGTAATATCTACTTTTATAAGTAACGCGATCGCCTCCACCGTCACAAAACGCGCTAGTGGATTAATATACTTGGCTTCTTTGTGTTCTATTGGTATCATGTTAATTAACTCCCATTTATGGGTTTGTGTAAGGCGATCGCACTTAGTTTGTCAGACGTGGGCGATCGCTTTTTAAGCTATTAAATTATTAAAGGCGAAGTCTCACCTTTTGTCAACAATGGGCTTGGTCAAACTAAGAATTAAAGAGTTTGCTGGTGAAAAGGGCTGGACAATCAAGGAAGTTGCAGATCGTTCGGGAGTTCCTTATAGTACGGTAAAAACCTATGTACGCTTACCTCAACGATCAACTGTCGATCTGACGGCGCTACAAAAATTAGCTCAAACTTTTGATGTATTGATGGAAGATTTGTTTGAGGTAGTAAAGGAGTAAAGTGCGATCGTTTTTATAGTAAAGATTTCAATGGTATTGTAAAATCAGGTACAACATCTTCACCACTTAAAATTGCTGTAGCTGGGTATTGGGTGATGGATAAATCACTACGATAAACAAAGGCTTGCTGGTTTTGAGGATCTATTAACCAGCCAAGTTTGACACCATTAGCAATGTATTCCTGCATCTTGGCTTGAAGTTGAGCTAAGCTATCACTTTTGGAGCGAATTTCAATAGCTAAATCGGGCGCTAAATCTAAAAATCGGTCTTCGCCTTGATCCCATTCTGGGGGTAGACGATCTTTAGCAACAAAAGCAGCATCAGGCGACTTCACTGCACTATTTGCTAATTTAAAACCCGCACTACAACCAAAAACTTCGCCTAAATCGTGTTTTTCTACCCAAATTAGTAGATAAGCTCCTACTTTAGCTTCTCTATTGCTAGAAATTGCGCCATTTAGGGGCATAGTTACGAGTGTACCATCGGCATTACGTTCAAATCGCAGTTGTGGATTTGCGGAACTCATTAGCATCAGTTCCTCATCAGAAATCGCTGATACAGGTTGTGCAGTATCCATAACTATGCTGTGGTTAAGACATCTTTAAATTGTATATCGGTCTGCTATGTTGGATTTATTTAGCGATCGCAACAACTTTAGGATTTTTTCTCATGGCAAATGTGCGACTAGAAGGGATTAAACGCAGATTTAACAACGTTACGGCGATTGAAGACATTACATTTACTGTTCCCGATGGACAATTTTGGGTATTAGTTGGGCCGTCAGGTTGCGGTAAGTCTACGGTTTTAAGGACGATCGCCGGGTTAGAATCGGCAACAGAAGGAAATTTATATATTGGCGATACTTTAGTTAATAATATTCCGGCAAGGGCGCGAGATGTAGCAATGGTTTTTCAAAACTACGCCTTGTATCCGCACATGACAGTAGCAGAGAATATTGGCTTTGGTTTGCAGATGCGAAAAGCCGATCCTAAAACTATCAAAGAGCGAATATCAGTAGTTGCAAAAAGTCTCTCTTTAGAACACTTGCTAGAACGTAAGCCAAAACAGCTTTCGGGGGGACAACAACAAAGAGTAGCATTAGGGAGAGCGATCGCGCGTCAACCTCAAGTATTTTTACTAGACGAACCTTTATCTAACTTAGATGCTCAATTAAGAGACGATACGAGGGTTGAACTAAAGCAATTGCACCAACAGTTAGGGATTACAACTATTTATGTTACCCACGATCAAACCGAGGCGATGACATTAGGCGATCGCATTGTGGTATTAAATAACGGTAAAATCCAGCAAATTGGCGCACCGCAGAGCATTTATGCCAAACCTGCTAATCGAATGGTGGCAACTTTTTTAGGCAATCCACCCATGAATATTATTCCGGCAATTTATACAAATAATAGTTTTAAGGTTGGTAATCAATTTTTAGTTTGTCCTGAAAGTATCAGGGAAACATTAAACCCTGCGGAGGGACAGAGTTTTGATTTGGGGATTCGTCCTGAAAATATTTATATCAACCAAGCAGCTAAAGATGGCTTAGTTGTGGAGGTAAAGGTATTAGAGCCTTTAGGGAGAGAAACCTTAATTCGCGCAGAGATAGTAGGAATTCAGATAAATGTGCAAGGGGGGAGAGATGAGACTTCGCAAATGGGCGATCGCATATCTTTAGAATTGGACTTAAACCAATTATTTGTATTCGATCCAATTACGGGGAATGCTCTATATCCTTAAACTCCTGCAAAAGCTGGTGGATAAATAACTTTTCCTCTCTGGGTATCTTGATAGCTATTGAGTGGCTTAACCATAAAATAATCTTCTGGTACTGGAAAGGGAGACTCGATACCGTAGCCAACCGATGGCTTAAACCCAAAGCGGTTATACAACTGAGGATGTCCCAAAACGATCGCTATAGATTCCTCCATTACATTTGCTCTTGTTAAACCCTCTCGTACCAAAGCGCTACCAATACCTTGTTTTTGAAACTGCGATCGCACAGCTAAAGGAGCTAAACCAAGAACTTTGTAATTTACATCATTTACTAAATCTATATAGCTAAATAAGATGTGACCGATAATAACGTCGTTCACCTCCGCTACTAAGGAAAGATTAGGGATATAGCGATCGCTCTTACGAATCTCCTGTACTAGCCTTCCTTCGTTATCCTGCTCAAACGCTTGCAAAATTAATTCAGAAATCTCTTGATAGTCTGATGGTTGTTCAGAGCGGATTAGCATTTAAGTCAATTGTTTTTGATGTAGTTGTGCGTGTAATTGACTAGGTGCAAAAGCTCCGTGTTCGGTAATGATGGCGGTAATTAAATCGGCGGGAGTAACATCAAAGGCTGGGTTGTAAAACTCTGCACCTTCAGGAGTGATAATTGTCTCGCCGATTTGATAAATTTCGACTGGATCGCGTTCTTCAATCGGGATTTCGCTACCTGTCGCTAGTTCAAAGTCAATCGTAGATAAAGGTGCGGCTACAAAAAAGGGTACATTGTGAGCTTTAGCAATTAAAGCCAGATTATAAGTACCGATTTTATTTGCGGTGTCTCCGTTTGCTGCAATGCGATCGGCTCCTACTACAACTGCGTCAATCATTTTACGCTGCATACAATGCGCCGCCATGCCATCAGTTATAACTGTTACAGGGATACCTTCGGTTACACACTCCCAAGCGGTGAGTTTTGCCCCTTGGAGGCGAGGACGGGTTTCGTCGGCATATAATCTGGTCAAACGTCCTTCACGCCAAGCAGAACGCACTACACCCAGGGCTGTACCGTAGCCAGCCGTTGCCAAAGCTCCGGCGTTGCAGTGAGTTAGCAAGTTTAATTTATTTGGAGTTGCGGGTAAAGCGGCTAAACCATAATCACCGATCGCATGACAAGTTTGCAAATCTTCCGAATTGATTGTTTGAGCGGTTTTGAGGAGAATTTCTTTAATTTCTCCTACAGTACCAATGCTTTCGTAGGCTGTTCGTAGCATTCGGGCGATCGCCCAAAATAAGTTTACCGCCGTCGGACGAGTAGAACGCAATAACTGACCAACTTCTTCTAACTGTGTCAAAAAATAATTTCTATCTTGGGTTTCAATCTCCCTTGCTCCCAAATACATTCCATAAGCCGCCGCTACGCCAATTGCAGGCGCACCGCGAACAATCATAGTTTTAATAGCCTGCGCCATATCATCGCTGCGATGAATTTCTACTAGGGAGTATTCGTTAGGTAAGCGCGTCTGATCGATTAGCCATACCGCATTTTCAGACCAAATTACCGGATAAACTTGTGTATTTTGAGCCATCATAAAAGTATTTGTAATGTGTTTATGGACGTAAACTTAATAAAGATTGAGCGAATTGACCATTTTGTTCTTACTGTTTGTGACATCGATGCTACTTGTAATTTTTACTCGCGTGTTCTCGGAATGCAAGTGGTTACTTTTGGGGGCGATCGCAAAGCATTACAATTTGGCAATCAAAAAATTAACCTGCACCAAGTGGGCAAAGAATTCGCGCCAAAAGCTCTAAATTCTACTCCTGGTTCGGCAGACATTTGTTTAGTTACCGTAACTCCTCTTTATCGAGTAATAGATTACCTTATTTCCTTGAATGTTGAATTGCTAGAACCGAAAACTGTACGCAGAACGGGAGCTATAGGAACGATCGAATCAATCTACATACGCGACCCTGATGGCAATTTAATTGAAATTTCTAACTATGTATAAGGGTGAGGATTACTCACCCTCTTACCTAAGAATTAAACCACCGATGGCTGCTTGCTGAAAAAAGCATCCAGTATCTGTTTTGCCATTTGGGGAGTTGTTAAACCCAAATCTGCTTTAGATTCGTTTGGCTCGGCATGATCGACTAATATATCAGGTACGCCTAATCGCTTCACTGGAACAACTACATCCGCATCTAACAACGCTTCCGCTACCGCCGTACCAAAGCCACCGATTAGACAGCCTTCTTCTAACGTAACGACGCGCCCAATTTGTTTAGCCAAAGGTAAAATCAACTCGGTGTCTAAAGGTTTAGCAAACCTAGCATTTACTACCGTTGCTTCGATACCATGTTCGCTCAAAATTTCCGCAACCTGCATTGCTGGATAAACCATTGAACCAAAACCAACTAGCAACACATCATCGCCTTGACGCAGAAGTTCACCTTTACCGATAGGTAGAGCTTCCCAGCCTTCTTCCATCAAAGGTACGCCATAGCCGTTACCTCTAGGATATCGCATGGCAATCGGCCCCTCTGTATGTTCTACACCAGTAACAATCATCCTTTGTAGTTCTGCTTCATCTTTAGGAGCCATTAGCACCATATTAGGCAAACAACGCAAGTAAGCAATATCGTACATTCCTTGATGAGTAGGGCCGTCTACGCCCACAATTCCGGCTCTATCTAAGCAGAAAAATACAGGTAATTTTTGAATGCAAACATCGTGAACAATTTGATCATAGCCACGTTGCAAGAAAGTAGAATATATTGCTACAACTGGGCGCATTCCTTCGCAAGCTAACCCCGCCGCTAAGGTGACGGCGTGTTGTTCGGCAATTCCTACATCAATGTACTGATTGGGTAACTTTGCCTGCAACTTATCTAACCCTGTACCTGTCGCCATAGCCGCAGTAATCCCGATAATTTTGGGGTTGTTTTCTGCGAGTTTTACTAAGGCGTGAGCAAATACCTTTGAGTAGCCGGGGGGTTTTGGTTTGCCAGAGGGGTTAGCTTTGCCACTGCTAAGATTAAACGGCGACTGAGCGTGATAGCCTACTTGATCTTGCTCGGCGATCGCATATCCTTTACCCTTAACTGTAGATACATGAACAATTACAGGCCCCGTATGTTGGTGTGCCTGCTGGAAAGTAGCGATTAATTCTTCTAAATTGTGACCGTCTACTGGCCCCATATAAGTGAAGCCTAATTCTTCAAATACTGCGCCAACTTTTGGCACAGCTAGACGCTTCATACCTTCTCTAAGTCGTCCAAGTTCTGGAGAGAGCGAATCACCAACAAAAGGTAACTGCTTGACTTGTTCTTTGAGATTGTCAGAAATAAACTGCACTGGAGGACTAAGGCGCATTTTATTCAGGTGACGAGAAATTGCGCCTACGTTGGGAGAAATTGACATTTCATTGTCATTCAACACTACAAGCAAATTAGTTTTGGGCAAGTGTCCGGCGTGGTTGATTGCCTCTAATGCCATCCCGCCCGTTAAAGCGCCATCACCAATTACAGCTACAGTTTTAAACTTTTCGCCCTTAGCATCTCGCGCTAATGCCATCCCTAAGGCGGCTGAAATACTTGTAGAAGCGTGTCCGGCTCCAAAATGGTCAAATTTACTTTCACCGCGTTTGAGGTAGCCTGCAATGCCGTCTTTTTGCCGCAGGGTGTCAAAGCGATCGTAGCGTCCAGTAATTAGTTTGTGTGGATAAGCCTGATGACCTACATCCCAAACAACTTTATCGTAATCTAGATCCAATGTCTGATAAAGCGCTAGTGTCAGTTCTACCACACCCAGACCTGGGCCGAGATGTCCGCCGCTTGTGGCGACAGTTTGCAAATGCTTTTCTCTAATTTCAAGAGCGATTTGCTGCAATTGGCGGATTGATAAACCGTGCAACTGGTTTGGATGGGTGATGTCACTCAGGTGCATAGGGGGGGTACTCTCGCTGATTTTATCTATTGGGTGCGATCGCTATTGAAACTCTATCCGCATAAAATTTGGATAAGGTCGCACCTAGCAATTGTATGTCCATCTTTCACTTTAGAACTTTTTTCATTGCTTTGAGTGAAAAGCCGAGCTTTTTTAGTTGTCGGCGTAAAGTAACACGCTGCGGCATCGCCTTAAAAGTCACCAGATATGTAGACATTCTCGCCCTTTTCATTTTTCCCCCTAAACCGACTAAACCAAATAGCCGCCCCAAACTTATTAAAAGGACGGCGGCGCAAGTATTATTTTTCCAACTAATTACCGTCCTACCAACATCAAATCCGCCGCCCTCAAAGTAATATAAGTAACTAGATAAATCCGGCTTTCAAACATCATTGTTTGCTTTACTTCTTTTCGGTGTTAACTACTAAGATTGAAAGCACTGGCGGCACTAGGACTACTTAGGAGAATTATCTGAACTTTCCCATTCTGATAGCTGCCGATTTACAGCATTGGCAAAGTCTGGAGGTACTAATAGCACGTTGACATTACCCTTTGATTTAGCTGGAGGATCGACTAAAGCATATAGATAGGTGCGGTTAAAGTCAGGTTTGCCCAAAATCAATTGATGAGTTTCGGCGTTTTTTAAAGTAATAGAAATCGCACTAGATGGTTGAGTTAATCCATACTCTGCTAATTGTGTAGTAGGAACAGAAAATGTACGATTACTCTTTCCTGTTTCCAGCAAATTTAACAAGAAAGCAACCGAGGCGTTACTAGCTGGCGTATCTTTAGGCTCTTTCATCTGCCATTTTGAATTAATTTGCTCAAATTTTAGCGTCTCGGCTTGATTTTTGATTGTAAAGGACTTTACATCACCTTCAGTAAAAGCAAAAATTTCTTCACTTTGAGATTGAGCTTCTTGTCTTTGGCTTGCGCCTCTAATTTCATAGAAATAAACAAAACCTCCTAGTCCTAGTGCTAACAACAGCAAAATCAAAGTTGTCTTTGGTAACTTCATGGTGAGTCAGGAGTAAAAAAGTATTATCTACGCAGCCACCACAGGATAACTGCACTAACTAGCCCAATTAACGGGATGAAACCTAAAGCAGTCCAGCTTAAAATATTAGACTGAGCCGCTTGCAAATTAATGCGGCGATTTTTTGCTTCTTTGGGACGCACAGAAAGCTGTGATGCTCCTTCTTGCTTACTTAACCAGCTTATAGAATTGATGAATACATCGCCATTTAACTGCTGTGAAAATTGATTATTGGTAATAAAGTCAGAGTTGCCAATGATAACCAAACGCGACTCCGAAGGCTTGCTGTTACTCGAAGTTGTAGCTTGACGACTCATCGCCACACCTAGGGTTAAGGGCCCAGGGCGATCGCTTTCGGGATCAAGTTTTAAGTTTTCGTCTTTTAAGTCGCTCTCTGCCCAGCTTTGACTACTTGTCAGCAACAAAGGAGTTGCTTGCACTCCTGCAACTATTTTTGTTTCAATCGGTCTAGCACCGCGATACAACGATATCCCGTTACCAAAATCTTTAGTAATGGGATGTTGCCCATAATTATCTACCAAAATTACCGCCGGCCCTAGCCCTACGGCTGCACCCGCCGGATTTACAGCTAAACGGTTATCTAAAGTTACGCCCCAGCTTGTGAGCAAACTATCAATTCCTAGATTAATCATGGGATCGATGGCTAAAAATAAACTACCACCTCGATTGAGGTAATCATTTAAAGACGTAGCTTCCGACGGCAATAAACCCCGTTTAGCACCCGCTAATACAACTACGGTGGCATCTTCAGGAATAGTTGTTTGGGCTAAATTAAGAGCTTGGGTAGTGTAGCTTTTTTCTGCTAATACGCTTAAAGCTTGAGACAGACTATTTTGTTCTCCGGTTAAGGGTTGTTCGCCATGACCTTGCACAAAATAAACTTGGGCGCTAAATTTAGTGGTGATTTGTTGCAAAGCGTTTGTCAATCGAATTTCTGTCAAAGGCTGCTCGTTAGAGCCTGGCAACAATTTTCGCTCGTTTCCGGCTTCTAAATAAACTTCGCCGGGACTTTGGACGTTAAACTTTTGGGCAAGTCCTAATTGAATTTGGGGATCTACATACTCGTAGCTGAAATTTTTTCCCTGCTGGCGGTAGTTTTCTAATAAGGCTCGATCTTCAGGCTTGCCATCTCGCTCAAATATCCAGACTTTAACAGGTTGAAGCAAGCTTTTTACCAATTGGCGCGATTGAGGAGCAAGGGTATATAGCCCAGTTTCAGTCAAATCTACCCGCGTGGGATAACGGACAGCAAGGAAGTTTATCAATCCTAAAATTACGAATACAGATAGCGTCGCTACAAAAGCATTAGTTCCCGATTGGGTTGAGCGCGAAATACGCCGGGGGGAATCATTTTCACTATATCCATCGCGTTTATTTAACCCACGATGCGAGGAGTAGAGTATCAGCCACAAGCTGCTGCTAACAATTGCTGCAATTAGTAATCCTGATGGGATTGCGCCCCAACTATTAGATACAAGCCCAGCCGTTATACCCATCAGAGCTAGAATTGGGCCTACCCAAACTAGATATTGGCGATATTTTTTCATAAATTTAGGATCTTTGAAAACGCAAAGCATCAATAGATTGAGCGGTCAGAAATACACCTAAAACAATGTAACTAGCGAATAAAACTAAGCTGCTGGTATCAAAAATGCCTTGTACTAGGTTGTTGTAATGTTTGAGTAAGGAGAGATGACCTAAAGCAGCGCCTAAAAAGCCGCCGATACTTTGGGAAATTGCGTCAATAATCCACAAAAACATAATTAAACCAAAAGTCATGATTGCCGCCAAAATTGTACTGTCGGTTAGAGAAGAAACAAACATCCCTAGCGACAATATCGCCGCCGCTAATAGTATTAGTGCCAAGTGTCCCAATAAGGGTATAGCCGGGGGAACTGGGGGATTCGCGGCGCTAAAGGCGATCGCTTCGTAAGCAAATAAGGGTAATATCAACACTGTAAAAAACGTTACGACTCCCAGCAATTTGCCCACTGCTACAGCCCAATTAGTTATCGGCGATGTGGCGAGGAGTTCTAAAGTACCGCGCTTGCGTTCTTCAGCGTACAACCCCATTGAAAGTATGGGCAAAATAAATAAAGCTAATGAACTCATAACGCTCAAAAATGATCGCAAAAATTCGTAAGCAACATCAATTGGTGGTAAAGGTTGCCCAGTTTGCTGGGTTTGCAATTCGGCGGCGGCGACTTGCTGAAGAATGCCTTGATCTCCAAGTAAAATTGCGACGAAAAAGTATCCTGATAGTAGCCAAAAAACTGTAGCGATCGCATAAGCTAAGGGCGATGTAAAATAACTCTGCAATTCTCGGCGGTAAATAGCAATAATATTGCCCAAAATGATCCCCATCTAAGTTTCCTCCTTGGCGCTAGTTATTTCATCAACAGACGTTGGCTCATTAGATTCTAAGGTGGGGGTTATTTGCTCTTTGGCAACTGGTGTTTCTAACTTTTCTTCCGTCGTTACTAAAAATACATCTTCTAAACTTGCCCGTGTACGGCGCATTTCATAGACGTTAATGCCCATATTTACCAACACTTGAACAATATCGCTTCCTGGTTCAGTTCCCGGTTCTGAGGATACTTTTAATACCGTGCGTATTCTCTCCTTATTCTCTAGATGGGTAACTTCTACCAGCCGCACATCTAATAAAAACTGTAGTTGCTTGACAGCTTCAGCAGCTTCACCTTCAATTTCAACTTCGTACCCCACACCAGAAGCTAAACTTGCTTCTAAGCCTGCTGGAGTATTGGTAACAACTACTTTACCGCCATTAATAATTGTCACGCGATCGCAAGTCATGCTGACTTCGGGGAGTATATGTGTAGACAGAATAATTGTATGACTACCCGCTAGGCTTTTAATTAAGTTTCGCACATCAATAATTTGCCGAGGATCTAAACCAACTGTCGGCTCATCTAAAATGATTACTGGTGGATCGTGTACTATTGCCTGAGCAATGCCTACTCGTTGCCGAAATCCTTTCGATAACTTGCGAATTAATACTTTGCTCTTTTGCTGAAGATTGCAGCGTTCTATCGCTCTTATAACAGCCGAAGCGCGGTTTCCTGCACTTACTCCTTTAATCCGAGCAACAAAGTACAAAAACCCTTCTACAGTCATTTCTGGGTACAAAGGCGGCGTTTCGGGTAAGTAACCAATGCGTTGTCTAACTAATAACGAATTTTCATGGACATCATAACCAGCAATGCGCGCAGTTCCGGCGGTAGCTGGCAAGTATCCTGCTAGTATCCGCATAGTTGTAGTTTTTCCGGCTCCATTGGGCCCAAGAAAGCCCATAATTTCCCCTGGTTCTACATTAAAGCTAATGTCTTGAATACCTGGGGTAGAGCCATAGTTTTTACTTAAATGTTCCACTTCAATCATGATTTTGGGTCAACCTCCAACAGAAATAGTTAACAATGCTCCTGAGTATATAGTTAACGCAGATGCAAAATTCCCGTATTAGTTGTACCAAATATAGGTAATTTAACGATAGGCTATAGGCGAACGATATTTGCTTGATGCCGCAAATGCGATGTTGACAGAAACTTTAGAAATGCCTATCGACTTAGCAAAGAAATTATTAACTCATTACAGTTTTGATTTGGATAACTGTAGTACAAATCTACTTATAGAGCGGTGGTTAAAAGACTATAGCGATCGCTGGATTTATTTGGCTGTAGTAGAAGCGTTGTATCAAGGGCGTTACAAGGCAAATTCGGTAGAGCAAATTTTAACTATTTGGCAGCGTAAAGGACAGGCTTATTTTCGCTTCAATCACGAATTCGAGCGTTTAGTTTGCGGTGATTTCTCTAATAATGTGTGGCGAAAATTAGAGCGTTCAACTCTTGAAAGTAATCGCTCGAATATACCTGAAAATGTCCCCACGCCAAAATTAGATATTGAGAAAATCAAGCTATTAACACAAAATACTCGTCAAGCTAAAGATCCACAGCTTGCTAACCAGCCAATCGAGCAATTTAGCCCGTATTTTACAGATACTAATGAGTTTTACGGCAAATTGAAAGCGATCGCACGGATAGTACCGCAGTAGATTAGTAAGTCTATGGAAAGTAGCGCACATAAATACCAACTAAGCCATGCCCAAGTTAGATATTATCCATAATGCAGTAAAAAATGCATTGATAAATGACGGTTGGGCGATTACGGACGATCCTTATATCATTCAGTATCGTAGAACAACTTTGTATGCAGACCTTGGGGCTGAACGCCCCATTGCAGCAGAAAGAAACAATCAAAAACTCGTTGTTGAAGTTAAAAGTTTTGTTGGTACGTCAAAAATCCAAGATTTGGCGGAAAGTTTGGGGGAGCGGTTTCCCTCCCCAAAGCTTTCTAAGAAAAAAGAAGCTCTCGGTCAGTATGATATTTATCGATACCTTTTAGAGGAAACAGCGCCAGAGCGCAGACTTTACATTGCTGTTAGTGCTGTTGTCTACAAAAGCTTTTTTACTCAAGATGTGGTGCAACTTATCCTCAGCAAACATCAACTTCCACTCATTATTGTAGATACAGAAAGAGAGGAAATTGAACAATGGATAAATTAACTGATTATTCCACAATTATTAAAGGGATTTTGACAGAGTATGTACAACTATGTAACCGTCGCCAAAATCAAGATGTTGAGACATTCTTGATTGTAGATGAGCCAAACGGACATTATATTTGGATGAACCTTGGTTGGCAAAAAGGCGATAGCGCAAGCGCGCACGCAGGGCTTCGAATTACTGGTATAACGGTCTATGTTCGACTGCTGGATGGTAAGTTTTGGATCGAAGAAGATTGGACGGAAGATGGGATTGCAACGGATTTAGTTAACGCAGGCGTTGATAAAGCTGATATTGTACTGGCGTTCCACGAACCTAAAATGCGGCAATACACCGACTTCGCCACAGCATCTTAAGAAGTTAAAATTAGGGCGTACAAAAGCCTGTAAGCCCTAAAAAATTACTAATTAATTAGTTGGGGTAACCGTTGCGCTTGCCGTTTCAGGGGTTGGTTTTAATCCACCCATGCGAATTTCGGAAGTAAAGGAAGCCATACTAAAACCCCCGTAGCGTTTCAATACACTAACTCGCATTCTTAAATTAGGACTAGCGAACCATAACCTTTCTTCTGACGACATGGTTTCGTACTCGGTAGTTAGCGTGAGTGCGTCATCGCTACCCATAATATAACTACCTGCTACAGGTGCTTTTTCGGCATAACCCATTTCTCGCAGTAATTTACCGCGACTAGGATCGCCCGGATCTGGTACAGTGACTAACACTGTAGAACCTGTATGCTTTTCTTCGTCCCATTCCATCGTCCCATTCCAATTTACTCTAGCGCCGCAGGTTGCTAAGGCGGGATCGACTTCGTATTGCTGACAAAGTTTGATGACTTCTGGATCGTCTTTAGCCATCATTTCAATGGTTATGTCTGATTTGCCGTCTTCAGCTTGCTTAAAAGCTAAATGGTGGCTGGTTCGGTGCGAGAACCATTTACCTGCGCTCAGTTCAAAAAACTCTTGAATGTTCATAAGTCAAAATCGCAAATATTAACATCACTTTAAAGTTCATCTTTTAAGGTAGCTTAATCTAAGTACCTAGCTACTTATGCAGCAAGACGACCTAGGGAAATCGTTGCAGCTTGGGAAACGTGGGGATGGGTATCTTTTTCTAGATATTTCAAAGCTGAAATACTTTTATCGCTAGGCAAATTTCCCAAAGCCTCAGCCAATCGCTGACGAGTTAGCCAATCTGTAGAAGGAACAAACCGCAAAATATGATCGATCGCGTTTATATCTCTAATTTCACCTAAAGCGGCGATCGCTGCTTGTTGTAAAACTACTTCTTCGCTATCTAAAGCCCTTACTAGCAAGTCATGGGCGCGCACATCTTTAAGATTGCCCAAAGACACCGCCGCACTAAACCTAACTAACCATTCGGTATCTTCGTAAAAAGCCCTTACTAACGGCTCAAAAGCTCTAATATCGCCTAAATAGCCCAATGCCCCCGCCGCATCTGCCCTAATGCCATAATCTGGGTCAGTTTCCAGCAATTTTACTAAAATTGGGTAACATTCGTCAGTTTGTTTAACACCTAAAGCAAATACCGCCATTGAACGAATTTGCAATATCTCGTCATTTAATACTTTTTTAATTAAGGGTACAGCATCCGCCGAAGGGAAGCGACGTAAAGAAGCCAGGGCAATCATGCGATCGCGTGAATCTTGACTATCTAATTGCGCGGAAATCTCTTGTAGGCTAAGTTCAGCCATGTATTTAAAATTACCTTTTTTACTTGTTATTTACTTTAGAATTACCATTTTTTACTTAGTCAACGCATAGACCAAGGGAAAGGTATTTAGCTATTAGCTATAAATCTACCTAAATACTCTTGTTCTTGTCGTTGAGATACAGAGTTATTGGCAAGAGTTAAGCTATTAATTTTAAAATCTGGCTCAAAATACTGGTGAATTTCTGCCGTTGTTGTGCCAAAAGGTGGGCCACCAGGCAGATTATGCGCCCAAAATAAAGCTATAAGCTCTCCAGAAGGTTTTAAAAGAGATTTGACTAAGTTTACATAGGCTGGGCGAAGTCTTGGTTCTATGGCGCAAAAACAAGTGTGTTCTAGTACATAGTCAAAATAATGGGGGAATTCGGCGGGTAAATCAAAGATGTTGCGTTGGAGAAATTGAGCAGAGATACCGCTATTTTGGGCTAATTCTGTGGCAGATGCAATCGCGCTGGGGGCAAAATCAAACCCAATTACTTCAAAACCCCTTTGGGCAAACAACAAAGCATCATAGCCGCTTCCAGAGCCTAAAACAGCGATTTTCCCTGCCTTTGGTGCGGCAGGTGAATTAAGTAAGCTGACAAAGGGCGGCGCGGCTTGTCCCAAATCCCAGCCTGTTTTACCTTCTATGTAGCGATTTTCCCAATATTCAAAATTGGCAACGGATGTCATTAAGTTCTACTATCTTGTTTCTCTTTGAGTTGTAGCAAAATTCCCGCGTGTACTTCGCGGGTAAGTGGGTAAAAATACGCCAAAACTAAACCACAAATTAAAAAAAACATCGGCAAAGGGCCCACAGCAAACCGGATAGCTTGTAAGGCTGAATCGGGCTGAATAGGTAAACTTTGCCCAACAACAGCTTCTTTAAATCCAGACTTTTCTAAAGTTTGGCTAACCAAAAATAGCCCCAAAGCTAAACCTAGTTTTTGCAGGAAAACCATAAAAGCATAAAAAATTCCTTCTCGGCGTTGTCCTGTTTGGAGTTCATCTAATTCAATTACATCGGGAATCATCGACCAAGGAATCAAATAAGCCGTAGAAACTCCCACTCCTGCCATAATTGCTAAAACGTACAGCAAAGCTATTTGATTGGGTTGAATAAGAAACAAGCCGATTTGAGCAATAATCCAGAAACTCATTCCCATAAAGTAAACAGCTTTTTTACCAAACCGCTTACTTAAGTTAGTCCACACAAATAGCATTGCTAAAGCCGTACCTTGAACCCCGATAAGTACCGTCGGAACGTTTGATTCAGGTAAACCCATCCAATTAACGGCAAAGTAGGGAATGATGCTGGCGGTTAGCTGCACCGCTAACCAAGAACAAAGATAAATCCCAATTACATATAAAAAAGGACGGTTATTAAAAACAATTTTTAGTTGTTCGCCAATGGGGATAGCTGGTGGTTGGGGTAATTCAATCCGTTTTGCTTCAAAAGCCAAAGCCCGATCGCGCGTCCCAAAAACACACCAATATAATGATAGTACGCATATAACTGTACATACTGCTGCTAGAACTATATATTGCATGGCGCGATCGCTCACACTTGCAAAAATAATTTGCGCCAATATTAATGATAAAACGCTTCCCCCAATCGAAAACCCAAACCGAAAACTATTTAAGCTTGTACGTTCGTCGTAATCTTGGGTAAGTTCGGGAGTCATTGCCGTGTAGGGCAAATTGACTACTGTGTAAAATACTTGGGATAGGAGGGCGATCGCTACATAGTACCAAAATAAGCCCGAAATTTGAGCAGTGCGATCGCCCGCAAAGGGCGGTACAACCCACTGCAAGAAAAAGAAAACTCCAAAGGGAATTGCCCCATACAGCAACCAAGGGAGGCGACGACCCCAACGGCGAGATTTTGTTTTATCAGTCAAAACACCTACAATTGGATCGTTTACAGCATCCCAAACTTTGCCAATTAGTAAGATACTCCCAGCGAGTCCTATAGGAATCCCGGCAACGTTCGTAAAGAAAATTAGTAGGAAAAAGACACTAATATTAGCCGTAATAGCCGGACCCAAATCTCCCGCACCATAGGCTAGTTTTGTGGAGAGGTTGAGTTTGTTTGCTTTAGGAATTAAAAAATCTGCTTCTGGGGAAGGATTGCTCATAATATGGCAAGAAAGATTAAAATATTAGCTTTGCAATAAGTATTAGCTCACAATTGCCACTTTTATGCCAGACCTTTATGTTTCTTGGTCAGAATACCACCAAAAAATCGAGCAATTGGCAGTAAAGATTTATCAATCAAACTGGCAGTTTGACCAAATTATCTGTCTTGCTAAAGGCGGCTTAAGAGTAGGCGATATTCTTTCTCGGATTTACAAGCTACCTTTGGGAATTTTGGCTACTTCCTCTTATACAGGTGAAGGGAAGCAAACAAGAGGAAGTTTGACGGTTGCCCAACACTTAACTATGACTAGCAGTAATTTGGGTTCTCACATCTTGTTAGTAGATGATTTAGTTGATTCGGGGGTGACAATTAAGCAAACAATTCCTTGGTTAAACAAAAATTACAGTTCGCAAATTCAAGAAATTCGCACAGGCGTACTTTGGTACAAAGCTTGTTCGGAAGTTGTCCCCGATTATTATGTAGACTATTTAACTGATAATCCCTGGATTCATCAGCCTTTTGAACAGTACGAACAAATCGATTTAGCTGAACTGACGTTGAAAGCAGGCGCGTCTATCTCGAAAAACATCAACTAAACAGCCATAACCAAATTGGCAGAGTTACTAACAATCCCCCAGAACCCACAGCTAAAGCAGTAACGCTTAAATCGCGGTCAAGATTGTAAACTTCTGCAATTACCAATGTCGCAAAGGCTGGAGGCATTGCCATCTGTAAAATGATCGCTAATTTTGCCGCCCCCGTTAATCCAAACAAAGATAAACTACAGCCCAAAAGTAACGGCACTACTAGCATTTTGATACTCAAACTAATAGATGCTTTTGGTAAGCTATGCCAAGAATTTAGCCCACGCAAACGCATACCAATTAACACCAACGACAAAGCAACAATTACCCAACCCAAAGCCTGTAAAGTTGTCTCCGCAAGTGTCGGTAAAGGGACTTGCCGAAATAGTAAACCAGTGCCAAAACTCCATAAACTAGGATTAATAGCGACTTCTTTTACTAACTGCCATTGACTTTTCCCACCGCCACCATAAGCCGCCGCTAATACAACTCCTAACCCATAAGCACCTAAAGTTGTCCCTAGCAAGTCGTAAAATAACGCATAGCCAAAATACTGAGTCCCCACAAACGCCAAAGTTACCGGATAGCCCAAGTAACCTGTATTTCCTACCATTGCCGCTAAGATAAAACTACCTTGAGTAGGCTTACACCAAGAATTTCGAGCGGTTTTTTGAGAATGCCAATAAATCCACACCCATGCTAAACCCCCACCTAAAAAAATTGCCACCCAAGCAACAATTGGTGCAACCCAAATAGCTCCCGATAAATCTGCTTGACGCAAAAACGCCATAATGCTGAAAGGAACTCCTACCCAAAACAAAAATTGTCCTAAGTAGAAGGGAATAGTTGCCGGAAGTTTGCCACCTAACACAAACCCTGATAAAACTAAAGCGATTAGCGGTAGGTATAGTTGTAAAAGCTTCATCAACCACCAAAACGTAAAAATACTTTAAGCATAGTTGTGAAGACTGTAAAGCATCTCGGCACTTAATTACTCCTTAGTCTAAAATTGGCTAGTGGCGAGTCAACAATTGCAGGAGTTGGTTTGTGGATAAGGCTAGGTTTTCTAAAAAACTAAAAAAGGTTCCGACCCGCTCTTTAGATGATATTCCAGAGGCATTAAGGGACAATCGTAAAATTACCCCTCGTCATCGCTCTAAATCGGTGACGATAATTGGTAGTGTAATAGGGTTAGGGGTAATTGGCGCGATCGCCTTATTATGGTCTTTGACTACCGCACCGCCCAAGGTTAGTGATGTAGTTACAACGGTTCCTGCTACAAGTAATCGCCCAATTCCTGAAAACGTACTATTGGGACACTTTGTTTATCCTGAAGCATCACCAAAAGATTTACAACCAATTAATAGCGATCGCCGTTTCAAACTCCGCAAAGCTGCCGCCCGACAATTTGATGCCATGAGCGCCTCTGCACGAGCCTCTGGGGTAGTGATAGTGCCAATTTCGGGTTTTCGCACTGTTAAAGACCAACAGCACTTATTTTTCGACGTGAAGGCGCAGCGAGGACAAACCGCCACCAAACGAGCCGAAGTCAGCGCCCCGCCCGGATATAGCGAACATCATACGGGCTACGCAGTAGATATTGGTGATGGGAGAGCGCCTGCTACAAATTTGAGTATCAGCTTTGACAAAACTAGAGCTTACAAGTGGTTGGCAGCCAATGCAGCGCGTTATAGCTTTGAATTGTCTTTTGCTAAGAATAACCGCCAAGGAGTGAGCTATGAGCCTTGGCATTGGCGTTATGTAGGCGATCGCCATAGCTTAGAAACCTTCTATAAAGCTCAAAATCTCAAATCTCGCCCTAATCCGTAGATCCCACCTGCTTTATACTTATTTGTGGGCTACTACAAAGAATGCCAAAGCATCATTTCATATACCTTTGTCTGTAGCTAGTGCCTCAAGTTCTGTTAAGTATTCAGCCTTCAATTGCGCTATTTCCTCTTGTGCTAGTTGGAATACTTGATATCCACAAGCACTATTTGAGTTTCCCTGCCAAGCACGCTGGGCTTCGCTAAGATAGAACCCGAATTGCTCTGTTTGAATTTCTATATCTTTAAAACCTGCTTTCTGTAACATTTCCAGGCACTTCTCAGGCGTACCGAGAATTTCGCTAGGATTAGGAACTATAACGCCGTAAGCTTGCAACTTTGCTCTGTATAAGACAGATATTGTCATAGCTGTTTGGGCAAAACAAGAAAAGGCAACAATTCCCTCTGGTTTTAGAAAACGATACCACGATCGCAATGCCGCCGGGATATCAGTCAGATACCCAATTGCTGAGGAGCATAATATGGCATCGAAGCTGTTATCGGCAAAGTTGAGATAGTCTGCATCTGCTTCAATAAGTTCAATATTTAGCAGTTCAGCATCAATCTTACTTTGTGCTTGCTTTAACATTCCTGAAGATATATCTACGCCGATTACTTTACCTTCCTTACCGACAATTTTTGCAGAGGCGATCGCCGCTATTCCCGTACCAGTAGCTATATCTAAAACTTTTTGTCCGCTTTCAAGATTTGCAATTTCAACCAAACGGTGGGCAAAGTTGTATCGCCATTGATTATCGTAATTACTTCTAGAATTGAAATCAGTAACTATTCTCTGCTTGTACTCGCTAATATTTTCTGGCATAAAAATTTTTCCTTACACCTCATAATTTCAACCAACTAAATAAATCAGCTACCGTCAGGCGCAAGTCTGCAACTAAATCGGGAACAGGTAAGACATCATTTCGCGTTAATAGTCTCGTTTGCTGCTTCGCTGGGTAAACTAGCACGGATTTTTCCTTTGGATCGATGAGCCAACCTAATTGGCTGCCACAATCTAGACAGTGCAAGATATTACCTGTTACTTTTGTTTGACTTTGATCTGGAGATAAAATCTCAATTGTCCAGTCAGGAGCAATTCTGAATACATTAGCAATATCTCCATCTTCATCAACGGGTATTCTTGACCAAGCAAATAGCGTTACATCTGGCACAATTGAACGTCCCCCGAAGGTACAGCGCAATTCCGGAAATGCTAAGGCAGTTTGTTTTGCTTCACCTACGTTGTTAAGAGCAGTAACCAGCATACCTTGTAACTTGCTGTGTTTCCCTTGGGGTATTGGTTTTTGGATAATTTGACCCTTGATATACTCGCTATAAGGTTTAGTTTCGGGGAGTTTTAGAAACTCATCTAGGGTAATTTTTGTGGGTGCTTGTACCATAGTGCGATCGCCTCTTTACTAATATGCTAAATTAAAACTTTTTGCATAATCCAGTTTTGAATAATATGTACGCCAACTTGCTCAAATCCTAGTTGTTGATACAAATGCAGAGCATTATTGTTTGTTGAATCGCAACTTAGAGAAATTTGTTGATAACCATCGGCTTTTGCTTGGGCAAATAGATGATTTAATAAAGATTTTCCTAACCCTTTATTTCTATATTGGGGGAGAATGGCGATAGCAAGTTCGGGAGTGCGATCATCTACATATCCATAACCGGGGTTATCTGCATTAAAAAGACGATACCAGGCTGCGCCCACAGGTGTTTGAGCGTCAAAAGCGATGAAGGCGCGATCGCTCTTACGCCCCCAGTCTTGAACGTACTTTACTAAATCAGGAGTTTGTAAAACATCTCGTGATGGTAAAATTTTTCCTTCTCGTACACAACGCAAGCTCCGAATTTCGTACAACATATCCCATAAAAAAGGTACATCCTCTCGATTAATTGCTCGAATACTATAAAAATCCATTCACAAAAAAGCGGACAAAATGCCCGCCCAAATAATTAACCTTTCACGCAGACAACTTGTTTTAAAGTTGCCACAATTTCCACTAAATCGGCTTGATTGCTCATCACTGTCTCTATTGACTTATAAGCGCCGGGAATTTCGTCTAAAACACCTTCATCTTTGCGGCATTCTACGCCCTTTGTTTGCTTGATCAAGTCGTCAAGGGTAAAGTTGAGCTTTGCCTTATTTCGAGACATCAAACGCCCTGCGCCATGACTGCAAGAGCAATAACTATCTGCATTACCTTTACCTTTAACAATGAAAGATTTTGCCCCCATTGAACCGGGAATAATACCGTAGTCTTCCTCTCGCGCTCGTACTGCACCTTTACGAGTTACGTATACATTCTCGCCAAAATGTACTTCTTTCTCGGCGTAATTGTGATGGCAATTGACCGATAGCAAAGGTTTAGTTGGTTTACCACCAGCCAAATGTTTTTCTACAATCCGCTTAAACCGCACCATCATCACATCTCGGTTAAAACGGGCGTAATTCTGCGCCCACTGCAAATCGTGCCAATAAGCTGCAAATTCTGGCGTACCAGCAACAAAGTAAGCTAAATCTTGATCGGGTAAACGTATATCTGCCAACTTAACTAATTCCTTAGCAGTGCTGATATGATTTTGAGCCAACATATTACCAATATTGCGCGAACCAGAATGCAACATTAGCCAAACTTGATCTTCGCTATCAAGACAAACTTCTAAAAAGTGGTTTCCACCACCAAGAGAACCCATTTGATTCATGGCTTTACTTTCTAAATGCTGCACTCCCGAATGCAAATCTCTAAAATCAGCCCAACCTTGCCAATTAGTTACAGATTTCTCGACAACTTTATTTTGATTAAATCCAACAGGAATCTCTGCTTCAATATCCAAACGGATTTTTTTCAGCTTACCTTCTAGTTGTTCGGCGGTAAAGGGAGTCTTAATTGCACCCATTCCGCAGTTATGAACAAAAACACCAGCTTTTAAAGCAAAATTATGGTACTCAGGTACAGTCAAACAATAAACATCTTCTTGGTAGTTGAGCGTTTCAACTTTTACAACTTTATGATTGCATTTGTGTTCATATTTTTTATGATTATGCAATCCTATGGGGCTTTTGACTTCAGCCTTACAAATATTACAAAGGTAGTATCTGTTAGCAATTTCTTTGGTTTTTGCTCTACCTTTTTCACTTTGATTGTAGGCAATTAAATATTCCTTGCCTCGCTTGCCGTTATTTGCAACAGCTTGTTTAAAATGCTCAGGCTGCTCTTGCATATAATGAAGAATATTTACAGTTCCTCGTTCTGCATAGTATTTGTATCCTTCTGGAGTTTGGGCTTTTTTGGCGAAGCTCTGCGAGCGCGCTGGCGCTATCGCTGCTAATCGTTTTTGCTCAAATTCTGGAGACTGAAAATGTTGGTTTCGTTCTACTAAAGAGCGATGGTAAGCTGAATGCTCTCTAGCACTCATAAACTCTAAATTTTCAGGTCTATTATCGGACTCCTCAAAGTTTTTGTGATGAATTATAGTTTTTTGACCCGTGAAGGAGGGAACTTTACCCAGTAAACCTGAACGAGCTACTATCCAGTGAGCTTTTTGCCATCTACCAGAGTAAGGTTGAGAAATCAATGTATAACCGTCTCTATCGAGTTTGGAATAGAAGGGCATTAACGAAGTCTCAGCTTTGAGATTTTGTGCTTCTTCATAAGCTCCATCTCTTAGCATAAACTTATGATCTGGAGTACAAATAACCGTCTCTCCATTATCTAAGGTAACGTTAACTAGACTTGCATTTCGTTTAGTTAATTTAGCTGTTGCTTTGGCTGCAACAATCTTATTTGTCAACGTGCAGGCATAAATTATAAATTCTTCACTAAGATTAGCAAGATCGCTAATTTTGTAAGATTTTCCATCTACTAGGGGAATTAGCGTATCTCCTACAAAACAACCAATATCAACGCCAATGGCCGCCGGAACGATCGCATCAGTGGTTGCAACTACCGATCCAACTAATGCACCTTTCCCTAAATGAACATCTGGCATCAACGCTACGTGCTTAAATACGAAGGGCAAAAGCGCAACATTTTTTGCCATTTGGGTTTCTTGTCCGCCCAAAGCATGATTTGCCCAAGAAAGTACAGGCTTGGGCGTAGATAAATCTAATTTTTCGTAGGGCATAGACGTTTACTTATAGTACATATTACATTTATACTACAAAGTACATACATAAACGTCAAGAAACTCCGCTTAATCGATCTGCGGATAAACTTAAACTCCTAAAACTTTATCCAGCTATTCCTAGCCGTCGTTATCAAACTTGTCTTAATCTAATTTGTCAGCTAGATGTTCATCTAATCCATTTTTAGGAAGAAATTACCATTTTGCTCTAAAACCACATTGAGTTTTTTATTGTTTAGTTATAGTTCCGAAACAGCCTTTGGAATTGAGGTTCTATTTACCTTTGCCTGAATAGCTTGCAAAAAATTATTTAGAGATTCGCTTTTAATTTGCGGAATATCTTTATTTACGGGGTGATTTACGCGATCGCTATTTACTTGAAAAGCACCTTGAAACGCTCCAGTAGTCCAATAAAAATTATCGTTTCGAGAAGGTTCTAGCTTCAAAAATAAAACGTAAAAATCTCCTACTTGAAAAAACTTATCGCCTTGATCTGGTGCATTATAAGCTTCGGTAAATATCCCACGTTGTCCTACAGTTATGATTTTGCTTGTACTTCCTTTGAGAGTTTTGCTCGGCACAAAGGTTATAGTACGATAACCGGGATCTCTTGAAGCTAAAATTTGATTGATAACAACAGAATCTAGAGGTTTTGTTCTTCGATCTTCTGTCCAGCCTGGGGGTAAAGATTGCTCTTTGCTAGGTAAAATTATTTTAGGATTACCTGTAAACTTTCCGAATACAACCACATCAGAAGCCGCTAGAAGTTCATCAATATTTTTATAGTTATTTGCAAGTTCTAGAGCGATCTTGATTTTGGGTTTAAGCTTTGTTGTAGATGGTTGCTTAATAGCTATTTCAGCTACGGCTACAGTATTTTTATAGGCAATGCTAGTTATCAACACGATACTAAACAAACCTGCTAGCTTTAAACGGTTATTGATGGGCATTGATTACACTCTCGAAAAATAAGCTAGTTATTAGTTAAACCTATCGCTTGAGAAACAGATGTTAATTGATGTTCTAACAATTTTTCCTGCAAACCGATTAAAATTCGCCGCACCATTAACGGTCCCTCATAAATCCATCCGGTGTAAACTTGCAATAAACTTGCACCCGCCGTTATTTTTTCCCAAGCATCGGCGGCGGTAAATATCCCCCCAACTCCAATAATAGGCAGTTGTCCTTTAGTTTCCGAATAAATAAACCGGATAACTTCAGTAGAGCGATTTTTTACAGGTAAGCCACTAATACCGCCATTTTCTTCATGTACAGATTTACCTGTAGTAGCAATAACTTGGGTTTGCAAATTATCGCGGCGAATAGTTGTGTTTGTAGCAATAATTCCGGCAAGTTGCTGAACTTGAGCAACTTTTATAATATCTGCGATCGCCTCCCATTCTAAATCAGGAGCAATTTTAACTAAAATTGGTTTACGTCCTTGGTTTTCTTGTTGCAAAGCGTCTATTATGGCGTTCAAACTCCCCGCATCCTGCAAACTGCGTAATCCTGGAGTATTGGGGGAAGATACGTTAACTACAAAATAATCTCCCCACTTTTGCAAAGCGCGAAAACTCCCCAAATAATCGGCGGGTGCGTCTTCTAAAGGCGTAACTTTAGATTTACCTAAATTAATCCCAATCGGAATTAAACTTTTAGCCGTTTTAAATCTCTCTGCTAATTGTGCCGCCATTGCTGCGCTACCGCAATTATTAAACCCCATGCGATTAAGCGCGGCTTTATCGACAGGTAAACGAAATAAACGCGGCAGTGGGCTTCCAGGCTGCGCTTGTAAGGTTACAGTACCTATTTCTGCAAAGCCAAACCCAAAACTCGACCACATTCCCGCCGCTAGTCCATCTTTATCAAATCCCGCCGCCAACCCTACAGGATTAGAAAATTCTAAACCCCAGAGGTTTTGTTGCAAAGAATCATGGCTGAAGTTCAAAGACTTTGCTAATTGAGCTTTTACGCCTTGAGAAATAATATTTTTACTTTTGTCTAGTTTGACAAGGTTGCTAATTGTCTGTTTTTGCAACCATTCAGGATCAGTTTTTAAGCCAGAAAACAAAATTGGACTAACTACGGATTGATAAATATCCACTATGGAGAGCAAGTATAAATTCAGTTTTAGTCTAAAACTAAAAAGTAGACTTCAGCTATTAATTGCTCAAGTCTACTTACAAATAACTATTGACTTTATCAGCCGCCAGCCACCGCCGGAACTATACTGACTTCATCACCCTCTTTTAGCGGGGTATCTGTCCCTTCTAGAAAGCGGATATCTTCACTGTTGACGTAAAGGTTCAAAAACCGCCGAGGTTGTCCTTGTTCGTCGCACAGACGCGCTTTGATACCAGGACAAGTTTGCTCTAAAGCTTCGATTAATTCAGAAATAGTTGCGCCATTACATTCTAAAGTGGCTTGGTCATTAGTGAATTTTTGCAGGGGAGTAGGAATTAAGACTTTGACGGACATAGGGAAAAGGTAGCAAGGAGGACAAATTACAACAATGATTTTTTCTTAAACTAGCACGGGCTGCCAATCTAAACGATCTAATGTACGCGATCGCTCTAACGCTCGTTCAAAGCTATCTAACTTCGCCTCAATAGTGAGTGGTTCGCCAATGTAACCTTGTACCGCTTCTTGAGTCTTTAATCCATTCCCGGTAATGTAAACTACTGTTGTTTCTTCAGGGTCAATTTTACCTGCTTCTACAAGCTTTTTGAGGACAGCAATAGTTGTTCCCCCGGCGGTTTCTGTAAATATGCCTTCAGTTTCAGCTAGAAGCTTGATACCGTCAATGATTTCTGCATCGTTGACTGATTCAATGTTTCCGTTGGTTTTTCTAGCTACTTCAAGGGCATAAACTCCATCGGCGGGATTACCGATCGCAATTGATTTAGCGATCGTGTTAGGCTTGACTGGTTTAATAAAGTCTCGGTTTTCTCGGTAAGCTTGAGCAATTGGCGAACACCCCTCAGCTTGCGCGCCGCTAAAACGCACGTCTTTATCTTCTACTAAACCAACATCAACAAATTCTCGGAAACCCTTGTAGATTTTGGTAAATAACGAACCAGAAGCAAGAGGCGCAACTATATGATCTGGTAATTGCCAGCCTAATTGTTCGGCGACTTCGTAACCCAAGGTTTTTGAGCCTTCGGAGTAATAAGGACGTAAATTAATATTGACAAATCCCCAGTCGTGTGTATTTGCTACTTCACAGCAGAGGCGATTAACTTGGTCATAGTTGCCTTCTACCGCCATTACTGTAGGCCCATAGATCAGCGTTCCCAAAATTTTCCCAGCTTCTAAGTCTGCGGGAATAAACACGCAGCAGTCTAAACCAGCGCTGGCAGCAATCGCGGCGGTAGAATTAGCTAAGTTGCCCGTACTGGCGCAAGAAACCATTGTAAAGCCCAATTCTTTAGCACGGGTAAGAGCGACGGAAACTACCCGGTCTTTAAAGCTCAATGTGGGCATATTGACGGCATCATTTTTAATGAAAAGCTTTTTCAACCCCAAACGCCGCGCCAAGCGATTCGCCTGTACTAATGGGGTCATTCCCGTACCAACATCGATGGGGTTGTCGGTGGCTACGGGTAAAAATGCTCGGTAGCGCCAAATTGAATTTGGCCCAGCTTGGATACTTTCGCGGGTAACAGTGCGACGGATAGCGTCGTAGTCATAGGTTACTTCCAATGGCCCAAAGCATTCTTCACAAACATGAATAGCTTTTAGTTCGTACTCGGCGCTACATTCTTTGCACTTCAAAGCGCTAAATGTAGCCGATAAAGATATTGGTTCTGCGAGTTCTTTGGTCATTGGCTCTATACCTTCTGTTTTCCGTCAGTCGCTTGATACTAACACGGGGTATTTTCCACGTCAAACATACCCGACCTATTTTGTCGGGTATAGATTTAGCTACTAAAAAAGCAGGTTTTTCACCTACTTCTTAAGATTGAGGAGAGGTTTTGGCGTTGTCCAATTCAGGGCGCGTCTTCATGAAGACGCGCTCTAAAAACTAATGTAGAGACGTTGCATTGCAATGTCTCTACACCTAATCAACAACGCCGGGATTTTAACTACTCAAGTATTTCTACAGGCTTGGGTCGAACCCTTGTTTCTCTCCACAATGACAACAACGTACTCGCAATAAAGATACTGGAATATGCCCCTAGGGTAAAACCAATAATTAGCGCTAAAGCAAAGTTTTTGAGAGTTTCACCCCCAAATAGGAAGATCGAAAACAATGTTAGTAACACCGTTAAAGTAGTATTGATCGAACGAGTCAAGGTTTGATTGACTGCATCATCGACAATTTCTTTAATTGGCTGGTCAGGATTGAGTTTGACTACTTCTCGAATGCGATCGTAAATAACTACAGTATCGTTAACCGAAAAACCTGTAATCGTTAGCAAAGAAACGATAAATAAGCTATCTACTTCCACACCTTGCACTAAGCCCAAAACCGAGAAAGCACCCGCCGTAATTAAGACATCGTGGAACAAAGCAACGATCGCAAATATTGCATAATCAAACTCAAAGCGGAAGCTGAGGTAAATAATAATCCCTGCAAAAGAAACAATTAGCGCCTTTAAACCCGAACTAAGCAATTGTCTCCCAATAGTTGGGCCAACAGTATCATTTTGACTTTTTTCTAAGTCCAATGAACCTATCGCTTGGCTTAAAGCATCTTGCAACTTAGTCCGTTCTTCACCGTTTAAATTTTTGGTGCGAATAGATAGAATTTGATCGTTAGAGTTGCGCTCTTTATCTACAAGTTGAATTGTACTATTGCCTAAACCTTGGTCTGTCATAATCTGACGTACCGCCGCTAAATCAATTTTGCGATCACATACTCCCTCTATAGTACAATCGCGCTGTAGTTGTAGCCGAGTACCGCCGACAAAATCTAAACTAGGGCGCAACGGTGCATTAATTTGTTGCCAGGAAACGAGCATTGAAATTAAACTAGCCAAAATCAGCGCCAAAGATATACTCCACCAGAGATTTCTTTTTTTGTTGACACTAAACTTCATAAAGCCCCCGATGCCTTTTTAGCTGCTGGTAGATTTGGACAAAATAGCTCTGGTTTACGCAACGCAGGTAAGCTAATGGCGATAAACATTAATGTCCGACTGCAAGTAAGTGCCGTAAACATACTCATTGCTACGCCCAGCGCCAAAGTTAAAGCAAAGCCTCGCACTAAACCCGAACCCAGCCAAAACAACGCCGCACAAGCAATTACCGTTGTTACATTTCCATCTAAAATGCTAGAAAAAGCTCGGAAAAAGCCGGATTCTACCGAACGATATAATGTTTTACCTGCGCGTAATTCTTCCCGCGTCCGTTCAAAAATTAAAACATTAGCATCTACCGCCATCCCGATACTGAGAATAAACCCAGCAATTCCTGGGAGTGTCAGAGTAACGCCTAAAAGAGCAAAAGTAGCCCAAGTAAGTAGAGAGTAAATAATTAAAGCAATGTCAGCAATTAATCCTGGTAAACGGTAGTACACCACCATGAAAATTAGAACTAAAAGCAAACCACCTACCCCAGCGTAGATACTGCGTTGAATGCTATCACGTCCTAAAGTAGCCCCTACAGTGCGGATTTCCATAATCTTAACGGGTACAGGTAAAGCACCACCCCGTAATTGAACGCTTAACTCGTTTGCTTCTTGGGCTGTAAAGCGCCCAGTAATGACTGCACCACCGCCGCTAATTCCATTAGCGGCAAATTCGACCCCAACATTAGGCGAACTAATTAGTTTATTATCTAAGAAAATTCCTATACTGCGCCCTGTCCCCGCAAGATTTTTTGTTAAATCTGCAAATAATTTCCCGCCTTCATCATCAAAGCGGATAGCTACATTCCAATTATTGCTAGATTGGGTAGGTTCGCCAAAAGCATCTTTAAGATTTCTGCCGCCTAACCCCTTGCTTTCAAATAATTCAGAAATCGCACTATAATTATTTTGCAAGTCTGCAATATTTTTATCTATTGCTGCTTTATCTTCAGTTTTCCTTAGCTCTACTTGTTTGGCTAATAGCTCGCTCTGTGATTGTTGATAAGCAAATAATTGAGCCTCTGTACCGGGCTTTTGGGCTTTAAATTCTAACTGCGCTGTACCGCCTAAAACCTTTTCTGCTTGTACCGGATCGCTGACTCCCGGCAATTGCACCAAAATTTGATCTTGTCCTACGGTTTGTACTACAGGTTCAGACACGCCTAAACCGTTGACGCGATTTTCAATTACTTTTTGTACGTCTTCTAGCTGTTGTTGGGTAATTTGCTTAATTTTATCGGTGGTTTTTACTTGAATTGTTAACTGAGAACCCCCCTGTAAATCCAACCCCAATGGAATCTTAATCGTAGAAATCGTTACAATCGCTCCGACGATTAATGCCAAAATTAAAGCTAATACCCCTCGCTGTTTCTGCATACCATGACCCGCTCCTAAACAAATGTATAATAATCGGTTTTGAACGGGTCGTAGCAGAAAATCCATTACTTCCCGCTAAACGCGCAAAGCTACCATCTTTTGGACGGCTTCAACAATTTGCTCTGGCTGCACGATTGTTAAGCGCTCTAACTTTCCATTATAAGGGGTAGGAATATCTTGAGAAGATAACCGCAATACAGGCGCGTCTAATTCGTCAAATAAGCGATCATTGATGGAAGCGGTCAATTCTGCACCAATTCCGCCAGTCCTCATACATTCCTCAACAATGATGACGCGGTGAGTTTTCCGAATTGAAGCGCCAATAGTCTCAAAGTCTAGAGGTTTTAAAGAAATTAGGTCAATTACTTCTGGATCGTAACCATCTTTTTCTAAAGGCTTCACGGCTTGCATGACGTGGTGACGCATCCGCGAATAGGTAAGAATTGTCACGTCTTTACCTTTACGGACTACTTCGGCTTTATCTAAGGGAAGTAAATATTCTTCGTCAGGGAGATTTTCTTTTAAGTTGTAAAGCAAGACGTGTTCAAAAAACAGCACGGGGTTATTGTCCCGAATGGCCGATTTTAGTAGTCCTTTGGCATTGTAGGGAGTGGAACAAGCAACAATCTTGATTCCTGGAACAGCTTGGAAATAGGCTTCTAATCGCTGGGAATGTTCCGCACCTAATTGTCTACCTACACCCCCAGGGCCGCGAATTACCATCGGAATTGTAAAATTACCTCCAGAGGTATAGCGCAACATCCCAGCGTTATTAGATATTTGGTTAAAGGCTAAGAGCAAAAACCCCATGTTCATACCCTCAATTATCGGTCTTAAGCCTGTCATAGCTGCGCCGACTGCCATACCTGTAAAGCTATTCTCAGCAATAGGCGTATCCAATACGCGCATATCGCCGTACTTTCCATGTAAGTCTTTGGTAACTTTGTAAGAACCGCCGTAATGACCTACATCTTCACCTAGCACAAGTACCGTAGAATCCCGCGCCATTTCTTCATCTATAGCTTGATTGAGGGCGTTAAAAAATAATGTTTCTGCCATTAGATCGATAGTTATTTTGTTTGTTAGTCTAAAATCTTAGCGTTTTGAGACTGATAATAATGCGATCGCCCTTACCGAAAAAAGCGCGATCGCACTTTATTATCCCAGCCAACGCGCCGCATCTTTGGCATGATAAGTCAAAATCATATCTGCGCCAGCACGTTTAAACCCCGTCAAAGTCTCCATAACAACTCGCTCCTCGTCAATCCAACCATTCAGCGCCGCCGCTTTTACCATCGCATATTCACCAGAAACGTTGTAGGCAGCTACAGGTAAGTTACTTGCTTCTTTCACGCGCCAAATAATATCCATGTAAGCCAAAGCTGGCTTCACCATTAACATATCTGCGCCTTCAGCTATGTCTAAACCAATCTCTTTTAAGGCTTCGCGGGCGTTTCCGGCATCCATTTGGTATGTTCTGCGATCGCCAAATTGGGGCGAAGAATCCGCCGCATCTCGAAAGGGCCCATAATAAGCTGAGGCATACTTAGCCGCGTAGGACATAATTGGCGTATCTTGATAACCCGCCGCATCTAAAGCGCTGCGAATTGCTTGTACAAATCCGTCCATCATCCCAGAAGGCGCGATAATATCTGCACCCGCTTTCGCTTGAGAAACCGCAGTTTTCCCTAGTAATTCTAAAGTCGGATCGTTTAAAACCTTTCCCGTTAAGTCGCCAACTTGCAAGTAACCACAATGTCCGTGAGTAGTATACTCACATAAGCAAGTATCAGCAATGACAATCAAATCGGGGACTGCGGCTTTAACGGCTGTAGCAGCTTTTTGGACTATCCCGCAATCATGCCAAGCGCCCGTTGCATCGGTGTCTTTATCTTCGGGAATGCCAAACAGAATAATTCCCGGAATGCCCAAATCGTAAGTTTCTTTAGCTTCTTCAACAATCTTATCTACCGATAGTTGGTAGACTCCGGGCATTGATTTAACTTCTTTAGCAATTCCTTCGCCAGGCACGGCAAACAAAGGATAAATTAAATCGTTAGTAGTTAAAACAGTTTCTCGCACCATGCGGCGCAATTGGGGATGAGTTCTTAAACGGCGAGGGCGATGATTTGGGAACATAGCTTTTAATCAAAAAGTAGTCAATGCCACGACAATATCTATGCTTATTTTTGCAGTATATTACGCCCGAATGCTTGGTTTCTAGTTGAGCAGCCCAAGAAGTTTACAATTGATCAGGCGATCGCACTTTATACTAATTTCTTTTGATAAAACTATGGCAAGCATTGATTTGTATGATTCGCAACCGAGTTTGACTACGCCCAAGTTAAATCTCTTAACTATGTTTCGGCTAGGCTTGTTTCAGATGGGACTAGGAATTATGGCTGTCCTGACTCTCGGCGTACTCAATCGAGTAATGATCGATGAATTGAAAGTGCCTGCTCTGGTGGCGGCGGGAACGATCGCTATGCACCAATTTATTGCCCCCACAAGGGTATTGTTTGGGCAAATGTCCGATTCTAAACCTTTATACGGCTATCATCGTACGGGCTATGTGTGGACGGGATCTGTACTATTTGCGATCTCATCTTTCTTAGCAGTACAAGTAATTTGGCAACTTGGTTCAAGTTTGCGATCGGGCTGGACAATGCAAACCTATGGTTTAGTAGGATTACTAGGGCTAGTTTTTGCTCTCTATGGTTTAGCTATTAGTGCGAGTTCTACCCCGTTTGCGGCGCTGTTAGTCGATGTTTCTGAGGAAGATAATCGCTCTAAGCTCGTTGGAATTGTTTGGTCGATGTTGATGGTAGGTATTATTGTCGGCGCAATTATCAGCAGCAGCTTATTGAAACAAATTGCAATAGACGCGCCGTTGGAATTATTGCAATCTTCTATAAATCGGTTATTTTTAATTGTTCCCGTCCTAGTTGTGGGATTAGCTTTTATCGCTACGGTAGGTGTAGAAAAAAAGTATTCTCAGTATGGGTTGCGATCGCGCTTTGTAAACCGAGAAGATAGTATTAGTCTAGGCAAAGCGTTAAGAGTTTTAACAGCTAACCGCCAAACAGGGATATTTTTTACTTTTCTGCTGGTAATGACAATCAGCTTATTTATGCAAGAAGCTGTATTAGAACCCTACGGCGGCGAGGTTTTTGGCATGACGATAGCTCAAACTACAAAATTAAACGCTTTTTGGGGTACAGGTACGCTCATAGGAATGAGTACGACGGGTTTTTTAATTGTGCCGCGTCTGGGCAAACAAAAAACTGCTCAAATTGGTTGTATTGCTGTAGCTGCAACTTTTGGATTGATAATTTCCGCAGGTTTAACCGCTAATCCCCAAATGCTTCAAGGCGCACTATTAATATTTGGTTTGGCTTCCGGCGTAACTACAACGGGAGCTATTAGTTTAATGTTGGATTTAACGGCGGCGGAAACTGCGGGTACTTTTATCGGTGCTTGGGGTTTGTCGCAAGCAATGGCGCGTGGAATTGCAACGGTTACGGGTGGTGCGGTGCTGCAATTAGGTAAATCAATGTTTACTGCGCCAGTGTTATCTTATGGTTTGGTATTTGGGTTGCAATCGGTGGGAATGCTTCTTGCTGTAATGTGTTTGCGGCGCGTTAATGTGGCAGAATTTCAAACGAAGACAAGAAGCGCGATCGCATCGGTTTTAAAAGGTGAATTAGATTGAATACTGATTTTTGGCAGCAAGTTCTCGATTTTGCCCAAGTTACCGCTCGTCGAGTAGGAGAGCAATTACTTAAAGATTTCGGTCAAGTGTCCGCCGATGAAAAAGCTGATGGTAGCTTAGTTACACGCTCAGATAAATGGGCGGATTTAGAAATTCAAAATGCGATCGCATCTCATTTTCCAGATCATGGCATTCTCACAGAAGAAGGCTCGCACACCTTCCCCGATACCGAATGGTGTTGGATTATCGATCCTGTTGATGGTACTACCAATTTTGCTAGAGGTATTCCAATTTGGGGCATTTCTCTAGGTTTGCTATATAAAGGTACTCCCGTTTTCGGTTACGTTTACTTTCCGCCAATTAATCAAGCTTTTCATGGCTATTGGTGCGACGATTTGGAACTATCTCCACCACCTAAAGGCGCTTTTTGCAATGACTTACCAATTCACTCTAGCTCCGAACAACTAACGGGCAATCACTTTTTTAGTATCTGTACTCGCACTTTGCAAAGCTTCCCGATCAAAGGCTTTCCTGCCAAAATTCGGATGCTTGGCGTTGCAAGTTACAATTTACTTACGGTTGCTAATGCTTCAGCTTTAGGCGCTGTAGAGTCTACGCCCAAAATTTGGGATATTGCGGCGGTCTGGGTGATTGCTCAAGCTGCGGGTTGCACGTGGATGTCGCTAAATCCTCAGCCTATGTTTCCCTTAACGCCTAACAAAGATTACGGTAGTTTCTCTTTTCCTACTCTCCTCGTTAGCCGCCCCGATTTATTACCTATTTTTCAACCTTTCGTAAACTTAATAAAACTTTAACAAAAAAATCGCTTTTTTCGCGCTTTTCTTGACTTTTCTCTTGCTTTATTTTAAAATAATCTTATAATCGGAATCTTGGTATAATTAATATCGCTGCACAGATTTCTAGTATGAAGATATTTTAACAAAAAGTCAAGCTTTTAGCAAGCGCTTTGAACCTTTCTTTACAACGCGCTCTCTACCAAAAACTTAGTTACTTTCTTGCCAAAAAATGAAATCGGCAATTGGTGCATTTCGCTCAGTTTTTTCATCTAAATCGGTACTCAATAACACTGAGCGTTGATTAAGGCGTTTTACTCGTCGCGCTACACGGCTAGGAATACCGTAGTTATAAACAATATGCCCTTGTCCAACTAAAACTACAACTTGGTAGCCTGGATTGGCTTGGATAAACTCAGCAATTCCCTCCGCCATAGTTTCATCCCACAATACTTGAGCTTGAAAAAACTTTTCAAAACCGGAACTATTACCTTTAGCCTCGGCTTGATGTTGCTGGAAAATACCTAGCATTAGCTGGCGATATTCTGCATTATCTGTATGGATTTCTGCAAGGGGAGGAATAAATTTACTTTGCGCTGGAGTGAGTCTCTCTAAACCATTTTTGGCAACTAAGCGCGTAATTTCTGTAGGAGTGTTTAAAGCTAAAATCGGTAGCTTTTTGGCTTTAGCAAATTGGACAATCGGAGCGTAATACTCCCAAGGATAACCCCAGCGCTGTTTATATTCGGTTTTGTCTAATAACTCTTGCTCGTCAATTTTCCCGGCTAAATAATCGTTCACAACCCCTTGATAAGGACGTTGGAACATTTCGAGCGAGATCGCAAGCTTACTATTTTTCTTGTATAGTTGCTGAACAATCTCTAATTGCAGGCGATGATCTTCCGCATTATCGTGAGTTTCGCCTAAATAAACAACCTTGGCTAGTGCTAGTTGGTGCAATAGTTGCGATCGCCCAATGATCCGCTTTTTGGAGTCTATACACGCTTTAAAATTACTAGTATAAGCCGCAGTATTTATAGAAGTAACTTGTGGCGGTAAAACTATTTGAGGGCGACAACTATCTACTTGTTGCGTGTAAGCAGGTACAGCCACTAACCAAACAACTACTAACGAAATAGCAAACAGAAATCGGCGCTTAGTAAACAGTTTCATCTTCCTTGCGCCAAGCTGGATCGACAATACAGATAAATACCAGCGCCTCGTCGCCACAATTATAAATAAATTGCTTTGCATTGGGGGGAATATACACCGCATCCCCAGGTACAAGGATTTGGATTTCTGAATCGATGTGCATTTCCCCTTCACCACTAAGGATGTAGTAAACTTCCGAAGTAGTCAGGGAATGAGGCTGAGAAGTTTTGCCTACAGGTAAGGTTGCATGAGCCAAACTATAACCCAATGCGATCGCCTGTTTACCGGGGTGTAGCAATTCCCGCAACAAGGTATTATCCCCAGCCACAAATTCATCACAATCAAGCAGTTTTTGAATCAGCATTTGACAATTACACTTTAGTAAAACATCGAATTAGTTTTTGGCTGATAATCCCTACAAGAAATCGCATCTTCGGTATTAGCGATTGAAGGCTGCACAGTGCATTTTAGGCGATAGTCATTAGTAAAAAACTGACAACCGGAGCAAGGAATCTGATGCATTTTCTGCGTAGCAGTTGCGCCATCTTGGATGGCATTCCACAAACTCCAACAGAACAGAAAAGTTAAAGACCAAGCAGACAAAAAACAAATCGGCATAAGCATTGGCTGGACGAAATGAATTAAAACTTGCAGTAGTCGAAACACAATCATTTTAGGCAGGCTAACAACTTATTATTAGCCATGTTAATGTATTTCATCAGTTTAGTTAATATCTGCCTTAAATTCCTGCATGACCTAACGCGATTCCAGTAAGCAACATTCCCAAAACTAAGAATGGTTGAGCGCTGGCTTGATACTTAACATCGTTGTTAAGAGGATCGGGGAGGAAATAAAGCTTTTGAAAAACGATCTGCGGCACAATTAGCAGTAAAACGATCGCACCATAAACATTTTCATGCAAACTTAACAAATAAGCGCCAATTCCGGCTTGAAATAAGTCAATCATGACTACGCAAATCCAAGCTGCGGTGTTGACTCCAAACATAACAGGAAGAGACTGTAAACCAAATTGGCGATCGCCTTCTACACTTTTGAAGTCATTAACTACTGCAATTCCTAACCCCGCCATACTGTAAATGAGCGTCAAAACTACAATTGTCCAGTTGAGATCGCCAAATAAAGCATGACCCGTACACCAAGGTAAAGCAATATAACTCGCCCCCAAAGCATAACCGCTCAACCACCCGTTGCGCTTGAGTTGGAAGGGTGGAGCGCCATAGATATAAGCTAAAAATGAGCCGCCTAACGCCAAAGCCGTAATTGTGGGAAATTGATGATCTGCCCATTTATCAAGGGTAAAAGCGATCGCAATTCCCGATAACAATAATGTCAAAATCTGAGTAACTACTTGCGGTGTCGTGATTGCACCCGATGGAATCGGGCGATAGGGTTCGTTTACTGCGTCAATTTCGCGGTCAGAATAATCGTTAACAGTTTGGGTATAACCAGCTAGTAGTGGGCCAGCAAGCAACATACAAGTAGCTACTTTTAGCACGTTTTCTAGCGACCAAGTGAAATTACCCGAAGACGCTGTACCGCATAGAACGCCCCAAATTAAAGGAATCCAGGTAATCGGCTTTGTTAGCTGTAAACGAATCTTCCAAATAGAGGTTTCACCGCTAGAAGCTCCTTTCATCCCCAGCATTTGCCGAGTTTTGGCAGAGCGATCACTTACTAAAGGCGCATCGGTACTTGGTTGGACATCTAATGGTGCTTTAGTTTCAGGTTCGAGAAATTCTAATTGCTCTGATTTAGTTTCAGGAGACGATTGAGTTTGTTCAGACATGATTTTTTAAGTAAATTTATAGCCTGCACTTGTTGGTACAGGCGATCGCCTAATTTAATATTAGTAGCGCAACTATTAGTCTGGGGCAGAAACTTAGTCTTTACCCCTACATTGCTCTAATTAAAACGAAATTATCAAGTAACCCTGCTGAAACTTCGCCCCGCTTACTGTTCTCCCACTCAATCCCGGTGGTAGTAATATATTACGCCGTTGGTCGCCAGCTTCGATTGTTACTTCTGGTCCCGATTGGGTAAGTTTTACCTGTTTTTTATCAAATCCCGGCAAAAATAGCTTTACTTGACGATTTACGACATCAAACTCAATGGGTTTGGGAACGTCTACTGTTTGCATAAAATCTGGCAAGGCATCTATTAACGGTTGCCAACTACTTAAAGGAGTAGTTGGAATAGTGCTAATAGTTAAAGGATCAAATTCCTCGGTTGTAGGTGTATCAGCAGTTTGATTAAATATTACACCCCCAACGTTTAACCCAACTTGTTGAGCGCTACCCCATAAATAAGTAGCCGTTGCGATCGCTATTGGATTATCTGTCGTCACTAAATAAGCAATCAAGCGTTTGGGGTCAGCTAAAGCAGCTTTACCTTGTTCTAAAATATTTGTAGCTTGGCTAGTAGGCGCGGCGAAATTATCACCCGTCCAACTGACATTAAGCACCGTCGCAATTAAAGGTTGTAGAAAAGGCGAAACTGTTTTAACTAAATCCGATTCAGTAATCAACTTACCAAAGCGACGACTGTACCAGCTAAGACTTTCCGGCATTCCCAACATTCGCAAGGTTGTAGTATCGCCACTGCCATCGTAAATGATCGCATCGTATTTTCCACTAGCGTCAAACTCTCGCAGGGCGTTGAGTTCTAAAGCTTTATCCATTCCTGGCAATACTACCAATTCTTGCCCGTAAACGTCTTTAATAACTGGTGTCCGCAAGTATTGCGCTTCTAGCTTTTTCACTTCGTCCCAATTGCGTTCTAACAGCACTGAGGCTTTGAATTGCACCGCATCGAGGTTAGGAGCGATTTGTTGTACTTCGTGTGTTACCGAGGTTTCTATCAGCAAATCCAGAGCAAAACCTGTATCTTGTACCGCCAAAAGTACGCGCTTGCCTTGGCTTGCTAATTTCTTCGCCGCAGCGATCGCTATTGTAGTGCGACCACTGCCGCCTTTACCCAAAAAGGTTAATATCAGTGACATTGTAGTTTTTAAATGGTTAAGTCTATTTAAAAGGGTAATTCTTCAACGGATAGTTAGGGCTACCTACCAAGAGATATCCCCAACGATCGCAATTTTTAAACCGCTTTGAGTTCGTCTTCAAAAAACCAGGTAGCAAATTCGTCTTCAAACTGAACGACTACACCTAGATTCATCCCATCTAGAACTTTAAAGCCTTTAACTGTCCCCACTGCCCCTAATCGTTTAACAACTGTCGCTGGTACGCGATCTCTTAAACGGCAAACTTTTACTTGTTGTCCTATTTCCATGCCAACTTAAAATAATGTAATAAACCAAGACTCAGTTTAGCGGAATCTGTCACCAAGCAGGAGTATAGGTTTAATCTAAATCTGGCAAAAATGGCGATGGGTGTACGTTTTTTTAAGAGACTGCATAGGTAGTTGAAAAGCAGCGAATGAAAAGAGTTTTACAAAAAGCCCGTTGGCTACCTATAATCAAACCCTGGTAAACTAAGTTTAATCTGTTAAGAACCCTGGTAAGACGCGACTTAGAAGCACGATACAAAGGTTCAGTTTTAGGTAACTTGTGGCCTTTACTCAACCAACTTTCCTAGTTATTAATTTATACCTATGTGTTTGCGATCGCGCAAGCAGGTAAAGCTAAGTTTAAAAGGAGTACCAGCAAATAACATCACTTTTGGCTTATGTTGTTTGCGGGATTGCTACCCTGAATTGCCTTTATAGGTGGCTTAACTCAAGCTATTACCTCATTACCAGGACAACAGGCAATTTCCCCTGATATACCCAAATCCGAAAAGTAATGTATTTGAGACAGAAGATATTTAATAGTAAAACCAACGGCACCAACTTGCAGAATCTTCATTACACTTTGTAGTAGTCTTTATACCAAGCTACAAAACGTTCAATCCCTGTTTCAATAGAAGTAATTGGTTTAAACCCTACATCCTTATATAAATCGTCTATATCTGCATAAGTTGCAGGAACGTCACCTAATTGCATTGGTAGCATATTTTTTTTAGCTTCTTTGCCAAGACAATTTTCTAACACTTTAATAAAATACATTAACTCTACAAGCTGATTGTTGCCAATATTATATATTTTATAAGGAGCATTGCTACTACTAGGGTCTGGCGTGTCTCCCGACCATTCAAGATTAGGTGATGGTAATTTATCCATGACCTTAACAACCCCTGCTACGATGTCATCAACATAGGTAAAATCTCGTTGCATTTTCCCTTGATTAAACACATCAATTGGCTGTCCTGCCAAAATAGCCTTGGTAAACATAAAAAGTGCCATATCCGGTCTTCCCCACGGCCCATAAACAGAGAAAAAGCGCAACCCTGTAGTTGGCAATTTATATAAATGGCTGTAGGTATGAGCTAACAATTCATTAGCTTTTTTAGTAGCAGCATACAAGCTAATAGGATGATCTACATTATCATGAACTGAAAAAGGCATTTTGGTATTAGCCCCATAGACAGAGCTAGAGGACGCAAATACTAAATGGTTGACCCTTGAGTGACGACAGCCTTCTAAAATATTGGTAAAACCAATTAGGTTACTATTTATATAAGCATGGGGATTTTCCAGAGAATAACGTACGCCAGCTTGGGCTGCTAAATTAACAACTACATCAAACTTTGTTTCAGTAAATAATTTAGAGGTTTCCTCATTATTCGCTAAATTGATTTTGTAAAACTGAAAATTCGGCTGATTTTTTAATTGACTTAATCTAGCTAATTTTAAATTTACATCGTAGTAGTTATTAAGATCGTCAACACCAAAAACCTGGTCATCTTTTTCGAGTAAATGTTTGAATAAATGAAAGCAAATAAAACCCGCCGCACCAGTTACTAAAATGTTCCTCATAGTTTTGTTATTCTGGTTGTAAAATTACTGAAAAGCTATATAAACTCAATTCTTCATCTGACCTAGCAATAAATCTTTTAAACAATTGCGGTTTAGGTGTTGGTAAAGCATCCCACTGCCTAATTTGAACTACTTCCGTTGCAAAACCTGCTTCTCTAAACAGTTTTAAAAATTGTGAGTATCTTAGCCTATTAGTATAAAATCCAGAGTTAGCCATAAAATTAAACTCCCAAATATTCTGAGAAAATCTCAAGCTATTTATTTCGCCTAAACTATCCACTAATAAAGTTAAATGAGAACAAATATCATCCAGTATAATTATTGCCCGTAGTTCTTTATTAGCAGTGGATAATACATCGTGAGTGCGAATACCTAAGCGATCGCATATTAAAGAAAGTTTGTGCATTAAAGTAATATTTAAGTCTCGCTGCGTGTTTTCAATGATTTTGGCAGTTTTTGCTACTTTAATTGATGTAGCCTAATCAATTCCGGTATCAATAATAGTATTATAAATACTACTAATTTCTAAACTCTCTCAATCTTCCCCAGCTACTACTTTAATAATTTTTGCGCTGCAATTATCCTCGTTTATTCCCAAACCTTGCCAAACTTGTGTCATTGGCGATACCATCGCCGGGTTTCTTTTCAGACAATGCCATTTATCTGTTCTAGGCGTTGTGTTTTGTCTTTGCCGTGATGTGGCATATCAGACGAAAAAAATCGCTTATATCCAACTTAGTCCTTACTATTCCACTGCTATCTTTTATCTTGCTCAAACCAGTTGCGTTTGACTTGCTGTGCGAATAATGCTGACGACCGTATTGTAAGCAAGCCTAATTGTCTGATTAATTCCGCGCAAAAAAACTACTGTACTGACTTTGTTTTGGCAGCACTTGTCAAATTTGCTCTAAACTTACAAGACGACGATTGAAACTGCTATACAATTTACCTTAACTAAGCCCAATCATGCAAATATCTAGAGCTTCAACTAATTTATGGTACTATTGCCATGATAATTTCGAGTTATTTTGCTAGTGGCTGTCTTTTTAGGATAGAAGTTTTATATAAGAATAAGCTTCATTGCCAAAAAGTAAATAAATAATTAGTGCGGACGCAAAAATTGTTGCAAAAGTTTCTTAATAAGTATTTTATGTATAGTAAGCGTTTTAAACAACAAGGAAACTTGCAACACCCACAAATATGGCGCTATTGGGAACTGTTGAACGTTCTGGTGTCACGGAATCTAAAAGTACGTTATCGGGGATCTTTGTTAGGGGTTTATTGGTCTTTATTAAACCCATTAATTATGACAGGGCTATACACAGCAATTTTTGGGGCAGCTTTTGCCTCCTATTACAATAATTCTATTACTAACTATGTATTGGCAGCATTTACAGGCTTAGTAGTTATGAATTTCTTCTCAGCTTCTACATCACAAGCTTTGACAAGCATAGTGGGTAATGGAGCTATTTTGAACAAGATCCATCTACCAGTAAGCATTTTCCCTGTATCAATAATTGCAGCAAACGTATTTCAGTTTGCTGTAGGTGTTTTGCCTTTATTGGCATTGATTACTTTAATTAAATCAAAAAGTTTAGTTAATTTACTAGCACTTTTATTGCCATGTATTGCTTTAGTTTTAGTTTGCACTGGCATTGGATTTTTAGTAAGTGCATTATATGTATTTTTTAGGGACTTGCCATATTTCTATGAGCTAGTCGTATTTATGTTATTATTAAGTAGTCCTATATTTTACCCCGCAGATATTGTTCCCAAGCAGATAAAACCTTTTTTATTATTAAATCCTTTATCTCCGATTATTGAGAGTCTGCGTCAAATCTCCTTAGAAGCAATACCGCCAGATTTAAGTTTAATTTGGGGTGCGTTGCTGAGTAGTATTGTTATTATTTCATTTGGATGGACTGTTTTTCATCTGTGGCGACATAAATTTATGGATTTACTGTAAATGGAAGTAATTCGTCTAGCTCAAGTTTCGCTTTGGCGACGAACCCAAGAAGAATTTTCTTACGATCTAAAAAAGACAGTTTTATCTATTTTGCAAGGTAAATATCGTCAGCCAGCAAAGAATTTGGTATTAGATACAATCGATTTGGTAGTAAATTCTGGGGAAAAAATTGGAATAATAGGCGCTAATGGCTCTGGTAAATCAACATTATTAAAAATAATTTGCGGTATTTTGCAACCAACAAGCGGCAAGGTTCGGGTACGCGGACACATTGCCCCTTTAATTGAATTAGGAGCAGGGTTCGATCCAGAAATTTCTGTAAAAGACAATATTCTTCTTTACGGTGTGCTGTTAGGATTTTCAAGAGCGCAGATGCGAGAAAGAACACTCACGATTTTAGAGTTCTCAGAGTTACAAGATTATGCCTTAGTGCCAGTAAAAGCCCTATCGTCTGGCATGGTAGCGCGATTAGGATTTGCGATCGCAACTGATGTACAACCAGATATTTTAATTTTAGATGAAGTTCTTTCTGTGGGAGATGAGAGTTTTAAAAATAAGTGCCAGCAGCGTATTAATGAATTTTGGAGTGCAAATGCAACTATTTTAGTTGTATCTCATGATTTAGGGTTCATCGAAAAGTCATGCAGTAAAGTGATGTGGTTAGACAAAGGGCAGTTGAAGTTCATTGGCAATTCTCAGGAAGCAGTTTCTCGTTACCTCAATATTGTTTGATTAGATAATAGATAAAGTATAAACTTCAAGTTTGTAACTTAGCGTTATCCTATCACTTGTACTTAGTAGGTTACTTATGGTATATGTCAACCTACAGGTTTATAAAGTATTAGATAGTGCAATCTCTAACTTTTTTCAATATAGTAAACTTTGAAAGTATCGAATCTATATTAATAAGCTAAAATATTGAACTTATTAAAGTATAAATTAAGCTACCCTTTTAAAAAACAATCATTAAGTAGTTAGACTTCTAAGCTAGAAAGTAGTTTTACTACAATCAAATTAAAAAAATATAAACAGATGTAATAAAGTTATAAAATAGTTGGTAGTCCTAAATAGGTAAGGACAGATGGCTTTAAAACCCTAGCAATTCATTACAGTGATAGATGAAATACCAAATAGCTCCGATGTGTTTTTCTAGTTTTTTAGAGAATGACAAGGTTTTTCTAACCAGATGAGAAACTCTTTTGCGGGGGAAGGATTCCCCCGCAAAATATCGTTTTGTTTCTATGTTCTCTTTACAGAGATCTATCTGTCTTAGCTCCTTACATATCCAGGACTATCAAATAATTATAGAAGTAGTGTAGTTTAATATTTGGGTTAAAGTTTATTCTGTTTGTAGTATAAATAGAAATCTATATAGTGCATAAATCATCTCAGTGAAAAAATACAATGAACCTAAATGGAATTAATGTATTAATAGATTGCTATAACTTAGAACTCATTCAAGGCACAGGTATAAAAACTTACGGCGTGAGTCTAATTAAATCTCTAAATTTACTTGAAGCAAATGTCAATTTATTATGCAGCCGTTCTAGTGTAAGTAATAAATCAATTTTGAATGAAGTGTTATTTTTTGACAGACAACCTAAAACTTACACCAAATTTGGTCAAATTAAAAGTTTAATTTCTATAGCTACTCAATTTTATCAAAAAGGAAAAAATATACAAAATAGTGATTTTACAATTAAGCAAGAATCGGATTCATTTTTTGACTTAGTAGACTACGACAACATTTTTAACATTTATAATTGTTACGATATTGCTAACTTTTTGTACAAAAACTTTAAACAAATAAATAAAATTAGATTTGATAAAAAAATAGATATATGGCACGCAACTTATCCTCTCCCGCTTGAAGTAAATAAGGCAAAAAAGATAACTACTATTCACGATCTAATTCCGTTAAAACTACCATATACAACTTTAGATAATAAAGATTTCTTTTTTAACATTACAAAAAACGCTATTGAGAAATCAAACCTTATCTTAACAGTTTCAGAAAATACTAAAAAAGATATATTAGAAGTTTTTAAGGTTTCTTCTGATAAAGTTTTTGTGACATACCAACCAGTTGTAGAAATACAACATATATTTAATGAAGATGAACTCTCAACTTTCTTGAAACCATATAAATTACATTTTAAAAAATATATTCTTTTTGTTGGAGCTATAGAACCAAAAAAGAATTTAGGTAGATTGATAGAAGCCTATATAAAACTAGATACTTCTATGCCTTTAATCATTGTTGGTAAGAAAGGCTGGCTATGGGAAGATGAAATTGGTAGACTTCAAACAGTTTTTAGTAAATACTTTATTAGAAAAATCAGGTTTTTTGAATATGTATCAAAAAGTGATTTGACTTACTTGTATAAAGGTGCTTGTTGCTTTGTTTTTCCTTCCTTATATGAAGGATTTGGTTTACCTCCTTTAGAAGCGATGGCTTTAGGATGTCCAACCATTGTATCTAATGTTTCCTCTTTACCAGAAGTATGTGGAGATGCGGCTCTATATGTAGATCCTTATGATGTAATTAATATTAGAGATGAAATAGAAAAGTTAATTAATAATCCTTGCTTACAATCACAGCTTTCATTAGCCGGAAAAGAAAGAGCAAAATTATTTAGTGTTAATAACTATGTTAATAAACTATATGAAGCTTATAAAAAAGTAATTTAGAACGAGAAATATTCTAAAAACTATCGTTTATGACCAATATATTAGTAATAAACTTAGTTATATAGTAACTATTCAGAGAGTAGAATATACCGATTACACTTTCTGGAACAGTTAACAAAATTGCATCTATTATTTCGATTACTTACCAGATGAATTAGTTGCTTTATTTTATGCAAAAGCTGACATTTTTGTTTATCATTCTTACCATGAAGGGTTTGGCTTACCTGTACTAGAAGCAATGACTTTAGGCGCTCCGGTGGTAACATCTAATACTTCATCATTGCCAGAAGTAGCCGGAGACGCAGCTATTTTAGTCGATCCCAAGGATGTAATTAGTTTAGCAGAGGCAATTTTGCGTGTAGTGGGTGATCACAACTTGCGTAACGAGCTAATTATTAAAGGCAAAGCCCAAGCAAAGTTGTATTCTTAGGAGAGAACCGCCAAAGAAACTTTGAACGCCTACAAAACTATTCAGGGGAACTCTAGCTTTTAATGTCCCCTGAATCAAAGTATTTGTCAGGAATGGCTCTTAGCGGCGATTGTAGGAAGTTCCTCTACCATAAGAACTACGGGCAAAAATATCAAGATCGGCACGGACATCTTCCCAATCTTGCTTAATAGCGTCGTTTTTTAAACGACCTCTACTAATGAAAGTATCCATCTTAGCCGCACGATTAAGCACGTCTTGAACTTCACTAGAGGAGAAGGTTTTTTCACGGGAATAGCGATCGCGCATTTGCTTAACCGAGTCTTTAAATTCTTTAATAGAATTATTTAGATTATCTTCCCGTTTAGAGTCATTTAAGCGGCTGTCATCTACAGCGAGATCGACACTTTTTTGAAAATCACGAGTATTTTTATCTACATCCTTTAATAAATCTTTGGTTTCTGATTCACTTAAGCGATTTAAGCGGGTTTGCGCTAATAATATTGTATTGGTAGTTAATTCCCCGCCTTTACGTGTAGAGGCTTCGTGAGCTTCGGCTGTTGCCATTAACTGTACTGCACCACAGAAAGCCAAAGAAACTAAGAGTGCTTTTGTTTTTAAGTAGAGTTTCATAGCTATTACAGAGATTATCTATCTAATTTGGATGGTTTACTTATACGATTAGTTCTATCACTGCAAAAAATCTCTAAGTAAATTTACAGAAGGCTATTAATTTATTTTGTCAACTCCCCTGAAGCCTAATTATTCAGTTGATAATTTTAAGGTTCAAATACATTATCAAAGAAGAGTTGTTTAATGGAGCGGGGACAAATTGGTGTGACCTTGTGGTTTACAGGCTTAAGCGGTGCGGGTAAAACTACAATTAGTCAGGCTGTAGAAAAAGAACTGCGGTTACTTAATTATAAAGTTGAGAGTTTGGATGGTGACGTAGTTCGCCAAAACTTGACTAAAGGCTTAGGATTTAGTCGAGAAGACCGTGACGAAAATATCCGGCGTATTGGTTTTGTTGCCAACTTATTGACCCGAAATCAACTAATTGTCTTAGTTTCTGCCATATCACCCTACAGAGAAATTCTCACCGAAGTACGCGATCGCATCGGCAACTTTATTGAGGTGTATGTGAATGCACCCTTGGAAGTATGCGAAGCAAGAGACGTTAAAGGGTTATATAAAAAAGCTCGTTCAGGAATAATTAAAAATTTTACTGGTATAGATGACCCTTATGAGCCACCGATTAATCCTGAAGTAGAATGTAAAACCGATAGTGAGACTTTAGAACAAAGTGTAGCTAAAGTATTAGCCCAATTAGCCGTTTTAGAGAGCAAGCTTTAGGAATTTGCTGACCCGGAGCATTTTCCCCCTAAGCATGAATACTAAGGGGAATAGTTTTAGCTGCTAACTAACCCGGCGAACAAAAGGTAAAAGGCTTTCTAGAACTACATCATAAAAATGCTCTTGCGGGTAGTGTGCCGCTTCTTCTAACTGAATAAATTTTGAGTGAGGGATAGCGGCGGCAAAATTTTGGGCCATTATGGGAGGTAGCCAAGGATCGGTCATTCCCCAAATAATTGCGGTGGGATACTGCCATTGTTTAAATCCAGCTTCTATTTCCGCCATTGCTGAAGGCAACTGTAAATTTCGCACCACAGACATTAAACTTCGTCCGGCAGAGGAACTTTTTAGGAAAGGTTGACGGTAAATATCTAAATCGCGATCGCCTATTCGATACCGACTACCACTTTCTAAAGTTCGATCTACCAGCAAGGGATCTTGAGTCAACATATCTCCTGCTAAAGGTAAACCCCATTGTTTCATTTGCCAAGGTAATTTGGCACTAGAGGCAAGGGGCGTATTTAAAATTGCCAAACTTTCAATTTGCTCGGCATGACGTAAAGCATACTGTAAGCCTACAGAACCTAAAAAGCCTTGGACTACTAAAGAAAAACGTTCGAGTTTTAGCGCTTGCAGAAATTCGGCTAAAGCATTAATAAAAGCGTCAGGAGTATAATTAAATTCTTTGAGTTCAGGTTTAGCAGAAAAGCCAAAACCAACCCAGTCGGGAGCGATACATCTTGTCCCTTGATTTGCTAAACCTGGCATAATTTGCCGCCAAAGGTAGCTATGGGTAGGCAAACCATGTAATAAAACTACTGGTACTAAGTCTGTTTCGCTTCTTGGGGTAGACTCACGGTAAAACCAATCAATTGAGCCAACTTTAATTTTATTTTCTGTAACTATCACGCTGTATGGGTAATGGGTAATTGGTAATGGGTAATTGGTAAACTTGGTTTGCAGCTTTACAAAAGTAACTCTTTTTCGGCTAGTAGATTTTACCCCAAGAGCGATCGCCTATAATCTCAATTACCAAATCTACCGAGAGTGAGGGCTTGATAAATAATTCTGGATGCAGACTTTGCCAAAAGTAATTGACAAACTGCACTATCTCTGAGTCACTCATTCCTGATTTACCCAAAGACTTAGCTTGATGTTCGGCTTGTTGTCGCCACTGCAAAGCCCAACGATAGTCAAGAGGATACAGCAAAATTAACCGATCTATGCGTTCCCATAAAGGTAGATAATCCGCTAATTTTGCATTCATATCACGGGCAAATTGGCGATCGCTATCGGTAATAATTGGCGGTGGCGCGGTGTCAAAAACTCCCAGATCGATGGGTCGAACCCCGACAAACCAACCTTCAAATAAGATGATATCCGCCCTAGAAACGGCTTCAGAAATTCCTCGATCTCCCGCACCGTTGTAAGCCGATTTATCGAAGCGGGGAAGCTGTATTACTGCGTCAGAACTAGGCTGATGTAACGCATCCAAGACATTGACACCCAAATCTAGATCGTGAGTACCGGGAGGGCCACGCCAAATTAAACGCGGGTCTTGCTGTTTTAAAATTAGGCGACTTTCGTAAGTTTTGTACAAGTCATCCAAAGACAAGCTACAAGTGCGATAACCCATCTCACCCAAAATCAATATTAGGATAGAAGCTAAAGTAGATTTCCCTGTGCCTTGTCCGGCTAAAATACCTTGAATTAAAGGTCTTGATTGCGACTTCCGCCACGTTGCGATCAGCATTGCCAAAGGTAGCCACAAAGTCCATAGATTGAGGGCAAACTTATCGGCGGGAAGCTTTAGAATTTGTTGATTAAACTGGCTGCAATTTGGGTAAATAGAGCGAAAAATAGGCTCATATTCTATATTCAATGGTGTAATGCCAAAAGCTTTAACCCGTGCTGCATTGAATAATGGCGATCGGTTATTTATTAAAAGTTGTTCAAGCCACAAATCCATTAGGTGTAAATTAAAAACTCAGTTTTATTAAATGAAATTTATTGGGATCGATCTAGGTTGGAAATCGCAACCAAGCGGGTTATGTTGCTTGGAATTGGTAGACTTAAACTTAAATTTACTCAATTTAGATCGCCTTGAAGCAATTTCTGATGTGCTTTTTTGGTTAGACAACTGCGTTCAACTTCAAGATAGCGCGATCGTGGCTGTAGATGCCCCAACAATCATCCCCAACCTGACGGGAAGCCGCTTACCAGACAAACTAACCCATAAATATTTTGGACGCTACCATGCGGGTTGTTATCCGGCTAATCTTGGTCTGGCTTTTGCCGATCGCACTGTTGGTTTTGGCATAGAACTAGAAAACCGAGGTTTTGTCCACGCGCCAGAAATTACACCTCAACAACTAGGTAGATATCAAATTGAAGTATTCCCCCATCCGGCGATCATAGAATTATTTAACTTACCTTTAATTCTCAAGTACAAAAAAGGACGCATATTAGAGCGGCGCTTAGAACTAATTAAACTGCATAGATATATTGTGGATGTTTTGCCCACCTTTAAACCCGCTCTCAATCTAAATTCTCATCCGGTATTGTTTGCCGAAATCCCGACAACAGGAAAAGCTTTAAAAGCTTTAGAAGACAAGTTAGATAGTATAGTTTGCGCTTACGTTGGCGCTTACTGGTGGTTTTGGGGAAAAGAAAGAAATATAGTGTTAGGAAGTCGCGCTAACGGTTATATTGTGATTCCCAAACGCGAGAATTAGCGGTTCTTTTTGATAACCATGCGATCGCCATAAACTAATAATCGCTCTATAGTATCGATCCGATTCAACCAAACTTTAAATTGGTAAGGATTTTCTAACCGATAAAAACGCATTCCATCAATAAATTGCGACTCAAAGGCACTCAGCGCCCCTTTGGCGGTACTCAATCGCCCAGGTGTAGGATTAGCTGCAAGTTCGGCTAAAGCCGTTTCTAATACCTTTGCTTTGGCGTTAAAAGTGGGTTGTCCGCTTTTTACTAAAATAAGTTGTTTATTAGCTAATAAATAATCCCATTGCTGTTGTAAAGAGGTAAATCTAGCCGCCGCCGCATCGAAAGGCTGACGGTAAGGAATTGGCTCTTTTGCAACCCCTTGGGTGCGTTGAAAAATCCCTTGCAAGTCGCTGTTGAGATTATCTACAGCAAATAGAGCGTAACCACTAATGGGCAAATCTCGCACTAACTGAATTTGATCTACTGCTACGGGAGACGTTAAATTAAGTAGACGAATTCCTGGTACAACCAGCGCCGATCCTAACTTAGTTGAATTAATCCAAGGTTGAGCAAGACGCTGAAAACGGTAAGTATCTAGCGCGTAAGTCATGGGAATAATTAAATCTACATCTCCCCTTTGCGCCCAGACTTCCCAATGCTGCTGTAATTTATTTAGGCGCTCATGTTCCGAAAGTGGAAACACTGCCACAGACATAATTATATTTGGGCGAGTTTTTCGCAATTTTTGCGCTACTTGAGCGACAAAAGAATCAATTTGCAAGGTGCGAAAATCTGTCCATTTTTGCCACAATAGGCGATCGCGCGGACTAATCTCAGTAGGATCTACGCCCGTTAACTGCTTAAACTGCTGCCTTGAAGCTGTACCATAACCGTAAGTGCGATCGGCGGCGGGATCTTGAAAAGGATAGCGAATGTAGTCTAGTTGCAAGCCATCAATTTTATAACGCTGGGCAATTTCATCGCACAAAGCTAGTAAATACTGACGCGCTTGGGGATTTGCTGGATCTAAAAACGGCTTATTTTGACCGGGTGGAAACAAACTACCCCGGTTATCATAACTTGCCCAATCGGGATTAGCCGCAATCACTGGCCCCGGATAGTTAGCAGGTTGATTAACTAACTTATTATGACGTTGATTGCCGACAGCAAAAGCCCATACCCAGGCGTGCAATTCTATTCCTCGCTCGTGAGCTAACTTGACTCCCGACTCTAAAGGATCCCAACCTTTGACTAAAGGGTTTGCTTGGGGGGCAATTTTACTCGGATAAATGGGATAACCAGCATTAACGGTTTCAAGAAAAACAGTATTAATTCCCGCCTCTGCTAATTTGTCAAATATTTTTGCTAACCCTGACTCGGAGCCTGCACGAACAATTGTGCCTCTATCTAACCACATAGCACGAATTTCGGGTTGAGAAATCGGGCGGTTAGTGGGGTAATTTTTCCACAACAATTGAGAGGCTCTCAGCCACTCACTTCTTGCTTTGGTGTAGTTTCTGGTGTTAACTAGCCCAGGTAAGGTTTTGGCAATTTCTCTAGCTTTATCCAAGGCTTGAGTTGCACTTTGAGGTATAGCGGTAATTTTAGAACTAGCTATTTCTGTAGTTTCTGGGGAGCGATGATTGCGGGAATTTGCGGCTAGTTGGGCGCTTTCAAATCTACCAATCAAGTTATCTAATTCTTGACGCAGAGCGATCGCTTCTAACCCTGTAATAGGAGTTTTGGCATTGGGGGAAACTAATCCCCTTGGTGCTAATCTGTCTAATGGCTCATCGGAGGCTGGCGTTATAAAGCTTGTTTCTACTCTATTACTTGGACGATCAGCTATGGGCGGTGCAATTTGTCTTGTTATATTTGTAGGCGTTTGAGTTGTTTGTCTTGTTACAGGTTTGTTTGGCGTGACGGCAACTCTATTTGTGTTTGTGGCTACTGCGCCATTGCAATTTTTGGGTTTATTAATACTTGTACTTGCAGCTAATTTGACATGGCGGCTGAGGGCGGCTTTTAACCACGCGGTATCAAATTCTGTAGTAGTAGCAGCATTTGTTCCCCAATTCCAACCTAAAAGCGTCGTGCGCTCAGTAGTAACAACGGCGGAGGGAGTGCTAGGCGATTGCCAAACGGCGGCGGTTTGGCTAGTTACGCCTGTGGGAATTACCGATCCTCCCCAAGCTGTACCGCCTAAAGAATCTCTTACCCATTGTTGGGAATTAGTTTTTAATGGTTGTAACTTTGATGGCGCTTTAAACCCAAACCCCCAATAAGCTCCCAAAAGACTCCGCATTAGTTGCCTAACTCCGGGTTGACTTCTATTACCTACTGCGCCGCTAGTAATTACCCGTCCGCCTTTACTCATCCATCCTTCTAAAGCGATCGCCTGAGCGGGGGAAATTGTCTCGATATTCGGCAAAAATACCACTGGGCGATCGCTTAAATCTGTTACGCTTCTTACACTTGCTAAATCAATAACACAATAATTTATTCCCGATGCCTGCAAACGTGTAGTAATAGTTTGCCAGTATTGAGTATTTTCTTCGCTTTTGACTACGCCTAATATTTCGGTTTCCGCAGCCTCACTAGGTAAAGTAAATAGGGGCAAAAAGCTTGCACTCCAAGCAATTACTCCTAACCAAGCACAAAAACTCTTATTTGCTACTTTTTTGCGGCTAAAAGTAGCCATTCCTACTAATCGCAGCACGGGTAAACTTAATTTTGTTGGCATTATTTAATACAAGTCTCGATTAGCTCGGCAATCCCCCGGACGGGCAAAATTGGCGTATTGAGTTCTGATGCAAGTTCGGTAACGGTCATGTCGTCTAAAAAACAAGTATCATCATGCTTGAGCATCATAGCAGGTAGCAGCACTCCATCACCTAAGTAGTTCTGTTGTAACCCTGATAACAAATCTTGTCCAGTTAATAAGCCTGTAACTGTAATATTTTGTCCCCAATAATTGCTACATAGGGCAACCATAGTTATTTCTAAGTTTTCTACTTTATTTAGCCGCTCTACAATTGGCTGAAAAGCTTTTTCAACAGCGTTACCTACTACCCAAGTAAGTTTTTTGACTGTGGAGATTTGCTTGGGCAAGCTTTCGGCGGCTAAGTCAAATTCTTTGAGAAAAGAGCGAATTGAACCGACACCATTATCTATCTGCGGGTAGTTTTCATAATGAGATTCAGTCGGTACTTCTTGCCCTGCAATCAAAAACCATTCGTCAGCTAACCAGGCAAAAGTAGACTTTAAAGAAGTGCGAAATTTGGTTTGCAAATTTTGCACTTGTTGGATAACTTCGGCGGCTTTTTCTGGAGAAACGGGGATTAATTCGTCTTCGGTGGGGCGAAACTTAGTTAAACCTACAGGAACAACAGCAACCGATGCTACGGCGGGACTTTTGCCTTTATGAAAAGATGCCAAATCTAAGAGAGTTTTTTCTAAATGATCGCCGTCATTTATTCCGGGACATACTACTACTTGAGCGTGAATTTGTAGCCGCTTTTGTTGAAACCACGTGATTTGTTGTAATATTTCCCCAGCGCGAGGATTTTTTAATAGTTTAGTTCTAATTTCTGGCTCCGTGGCGTGGACAGATACAAACAAGGGCGATAGACGCATTTGCTCTATTCTTGACCATTCTTTTTGACTTAAGTTAGTCAACGTGAGGTAAGAGCCATAAAGAAAGCTGAGGCGGTAATCATCGTCCTTAAAATACAAGCTTTCGCGCTTACCAGGGGGCTGTTGATCGATAAAGCAAAAAGGGCAGCGATTATTACACTGAATTAAATTATCAAATAAAGCGCTGTCAAATTCTAATCCCAAGCCTTCGTCGTAATCTTTCTCAATTTCTAAGAGATGAGTTTTTCCTGTAGTGTCGATTACTTCTAGCTCTAACAGTTCGTCGGCGCACAAAAATTGATAGTCTATCAAGTCGCGGGGGTTTGTGCCGTTGATAGATATAATAGCGTCGCCAACTTCAAAACCCATTTCGGCGGCGATGGAGTCAGGGAGAATTTTAGTAATTTTGGCGGGATTGATGGCATTCATAAATCTTTGAGGCGGCGCAGCTTTTAGCTATTTGGCAATAAGTTAGTAGCGATCGCACTTAAAATAGCTATGCCAAAAGCTAGTCTGTACCAAACAAATACCCAGGTGTTTTGAGTTTGTAAGAAGCGCAGTAACCAAGCGATCGCTAAATAAGAAAATATCGCAGCAGAAATTACGCCCACAACCATTGTAACTATCCCGTCGTTGCTTATTCCTGTCTCTAATACATCTTTTAGTTCTACAAGTCCGGCTAAAGTAATTGCCGGGATACCCAGCAAAAAAGAAAATCGAGCCGCCGCACCTCTTTCTAAGCCCATAAATAACCCCGCCGTCAGTGTCGATCCAGAGCGCGATACACCGGGGATAAGAGCTATAGCTTGAGCAAGTCCCATTAGTATCCCATCAGTGACGGTTAATTTTTCAAAGTTACGCTGGCGCTTGCCTACTTGCTCTGCTAATCCTAGTACCAGTGACATTACTATAGATGCGATCGCAATTGCGCCTAAACTTCGTACTGGGGAATTATTAAAATCTTTAATAAATGTTTTTATTAATAGTCCAAAAAATAGTATAGGTAAAGTTCCCAGCAATATTCCAATTGCTAGGCGCAAATCGTAGGATTTATAATTTTTCTGCTTAATTGCCGTAAATGCCCCAATAGTAATTTGAGTTAAATCGCTCCAAAAATACCATAGTACGGCGGCGATACTTCCTAGCTGAATTACCGCAGTAAAAGCTACTCCCGGATCTCCCCAGCCTAACAATACAGGGATTACTTTTAAGTGAGCGGTACTACTAATAGGCAAAAATTCTGTAAGTCCTTGCACCATCCCCAGAATAATTGCTTGAAAAACATTCGGTTGAGTCGTAGTTGTTGCTGGCATTTGACTCCATACTTTTACTGGTATGGCAACAACCGCAACGGTACTAAAAAGCGCCAAAATTCGATATTTTATTGAAAACATAATTTATTTTTTGAGAAGACTTACGCAGTGTCGCCTTAAATTGACGCTTTTGCCAACATTAAATCTTGCTCTTTCTCGGTAGTTCGTAATAATTAAGGTATTATTAATATGCCCCCCCAGGGCATCGATCTTATGTTATCGTTAAGTAAGATTAAGTTAAGTAAATAATATTAATATAGTACCTTGGTTAACCAAACATTGCCCCCTTACAGCGTCGCAACTACAGCGTTAGCAACCGCCGAATCGCCCAGAGTTAGCAATATAAATATTTCTTGGCAAGTTGGCTTTCGGCAAGCTTGGTTAATTTTTGGAGCGGCGATTTTTTTAGTAACCGTACCCGTATTTATTGAAGCGCCTTTAGTGCGGGTACTTCCCCTGTTGAGCTTGGTACTAACGGCGGGGTGGTTGTGGCTGAGTTATAAGTTGATGAGTACACCCAAAACTTATATTTGGGGAGACTTATTACTAGGTTTTAGTTGGAGTTGGTTAGCAGGCTCGGTTTACTGGGGCTGGATGCGCTGGGAACCTTTGTTACATTTGCCTGTAGAAGCGATCGCCTTGCCTTTTGCGATCGCCGCTTTAAAGCGCGGCTGGGGGAAAGTAGGCAACTATTTTTATCTAGGTTCCTTACTCGGAACAGTATTAACAGATATATATTTTTATTCAGTCGATTTGATTCCTCACTGGCGGCAGATTATGCTTGAGCCAGAATTGACACCAAGTATTTTACATAGTGCCTTGGCGCAAGTGCAAACACCCCTAGGGCAAGGTTTAGCAATAATTCTCGCTACTGTGTTGCTAGTTTGTGGGACGTTGCCTTTGCTATCTAAACAACTGCATTGGTGGGCTTTTGGGGGAGCGGTGCTGAGTACAATTTTAGTAGACAGCTTATTTTTAGTTGCCGCGATCGCCGCTTAGAACTATTTAGCTAATCCATGTTCTAAAGCAAAACGTACTAATTCTGTGCGGCTATTTGTCCCAGTTTTGCTAAATAGACGACTAACATATTTTTCGACATTGCGGACGCTAGTTTGCAGTTGACGGGCAATTTCTTTATTCATTAGCCCGGTTGTAACTAAATCTAGTACGCTTTGTTCTCTAGGTGTGAGGTCAATTTTAAATGGCATCGGCGTTTGCACAATACCGTTTTTTTGAGTAAGAATCGCCTTAATTTGGGCAATTTGATTAGCTAAATCGGCAAGATCGGGGATTTCGCCGTTTTCCTTGGTAGGTGCAACTACACGACGTTCAAGCAAGTTTTCGATGATCGCTACCAATTCGTCAGGATCGAAAGGTTTAGACAAATAAGCATCGCACCGCGCTTGATAGCCTTGAATGCGATCGCCTGTCATGCCTTTGGCGGTTAAAAATATCACAGGAAGGGCTGTAAATCTAGCATCGTCGCGCAATTGTTTGAGAAACTGGTAGCCGTCTACTTGGGGCATCATAATGTCAGAGATTACCAAGTCGGGGGTTGTTTGTTGCATCAATTCCCAGCCTTCACGAGCATTACTTGCTACTTGAACGCTAAAGCCACTTTCGGTTAAATAATCTTTGACAGCCTCGCGCAATCCTGGCTCATCATCTACCAATAACAGTTGTGCTGACGACATTAATTTAAGTTTCCTCTAAGATTTTTAAACAACGATAGTCTTCCACTTCATAGATAATTAATACCTATTGCATGATGGCGGCTATCTACAAGATTAGCTATTTACAAACTAACTAAAACCGAATTGCCTTCAATTTTAGCTTTGTAAGTTTTCAAAGGCTTAGAAGCGGGCCCTTTTAATACTTTGCCATCTGTGCCAAATTCTGAAGCATGGCAAGGACAAACAAATTTTTGTGACTTCGCAGCCCACGTTACAGCACAACCAGCGTGAGTACAGGTAGGATTTACAGCGCTAAGATTGCTGGTGGGACTGGTACGAACTACTAAAACTGCACCAACTGGAGACCTTTTGTTAAGCAACTGATTATTTTTACCTAACTGTGCTGTTGTACCTACGGGCTTAAACCCACCTTTATTATTCGCTTCTGCTTGAGTAGTGGGGGTACACGCGGCGATCGCAATGGGCAAAGAACTTGCTAACCAACCTACACCTACCCAGTTCAAAAAAGCTCGACGATTCATACCATTGTCCTTAGTTTTGATTTAAAAAATTTGCAAAAATTAACAGTATCCCCAGATTTTTAGCTGTTATTTTATTAATTCATCTCTCTTTTGACAGGTATTTTATGAAAAAAATGCATAATTTTTATGCGTTTTAGTCATATAACTCAATATTTTGTTACTAAAGATACGAACTTAATTGTTAATTAATCCTAACTTGAATAATAACAAGCATTTAAAAATTGTCTAAGCAATGAGTGCCTAAATACAAGCATCGCGCCTAAACAGAACGATTCTTAGTTCTTCCAAATGGTGTAGCGCAAGATACGAACTTAGTGCTTGAAGTCTAATAACCTAGCAACAAATAGCAGCTTTTTTAAATTTATGCGACTTCAAAGCTAGGTAAACGAAAATATAAGGTTTAGTTCATGACAGAAGATGCGATCGCCAAAACGAGCCTAAATAAATTTGAGAAGCTTAAAAAAGAAAAAGATGGGTTAGCGGTAAAAGCAGAATTGGCTCAATTTGCGTCTATAGGCTGGGAAGCTATGGACGACACCGATAGAGAACATCGGCTAAAGTGGTTGGGCGTATTTTTTCGTCCCGTCACCCCCGGCAAATTCATGATGCGGATGCGTTTACCTAACGGGATTATAAATAGCCAGCAGTTGCGAACCTTGGGAGAAATAGTCGAAAATTACGGCGATGACGGTTGCGCGGACATTACAACTAGGCAAAATATTCAATTGCGCGGCGTAAGAATAGAAGACTTGCCAGATATTTTTAATAAAATGCAGCAAGTAGGCTTAACCAGCGTCCAGTCGGGAATGGACAACGTTCGTAACATTACAGGAGATCCTATAGCTGGATTAGATGCAGACGAACTATTTGACACGCGGGAACTAGCAAGTCAAATTCAGGACATGATTACGGGTAACGGTGAAGGTAATTTAGAATTTACAAACTTACCCAGAAAGTTTAATATTGCCCTTTCGGGCGGGCGAGACAATTCAATTCACGCCGAAATCAACGATTTAGCATTTATTCCCGCTTATAAAGACGAGCAATTTGGCTTTAATGTCTTAGTTGGTGGCTTTTTCTCTGCCAAGCGCTGCGATGCGGCGATTCCTTTAAATGCTTGGGTAGCACCATCGGACGTAGTAGCCGTATGCAGAGCAGTTTTAGAAGTTTACCGCGACAACGGGCTAAGAGCGAATCGACAAAAATCTCGGCTAATGTGGCTAATTGATGAATGGGGTTTAGAGAAATTTCGTACAGAAGTTGAAAAGCAATTAGGTAAAACCTTAGTTAGCGCCGCCGAAAAAGATGCAATAGATTGGGAAAAACGCGATCATATTGGCGTTTATAGCCAAAAACAACCAGGCTTGAATTATGTAGGCTTACATATTCCCGTTGGGCGCTTATTTGCTCAAGATATGTTCGATCTAGCAAGACTAGGGGAAGTGTATGGTAATAGCGAAATTCGGTTTAGCGTCGAGCAAAACGTGATTATTCCCAATATTGCCGACTCGCGCTTAAAAGCATTACTAAATGAACCCATCTTAGCGAGATTTTCTATTGATCCAGAACCCTTAATGCGCGGATTAGTTTCTTGTACAGGGGCGCAATTTTGCAACTTTGCCTTAATTGAAACCAAAAATCGCGCTTTAAAAGAAATTGCTTTCTTAGCTCAAGAATTAGAGTTAAGCCGTCCTGTCCGCATTCACTGGACAGGTTGCCCCAATTCTTGTGGACAACCCCAAGTTGCAGATATCGGATTGATGGGAACCAAAGCCCGTAAAAATGGCAAACCTGTAGAAGGAGTTGACATTTATATGGGTGGGACAGTTGGTAAAGACGCGCATTTAGGAACTTGCGTAACTAAAGGCATTTCTTGCGAAGACTTGCAACCTGTATTGCGTGACTTGCTAATCGAGCATTTTCAAGCAAAACCGAGAGAAAAAGTTTTGGTTTCTACCTGAAGTCAAAACTACAAATCTCTTAGACAACTTACGAAAATTTAATTAACAGCAGACAATGACAAACATTTCCAGAAGACAATTTATTATCACCGCAGGCGCAGCTACTACCGGAACTCTATTAGCGCATGGTTGCTCCTCTGGTTCAACGGATACTAATAGTAGTGGTGGAACTGCAAGCCCTGTTGCGAGTGTTGTGGCTGCGGCTAATGCCCCAAAAGTAGAAACCACCAGCGCTAAGTTAGGATTTATCGCTCTTACAGATTCCGCACCCCTGATTGTAGCGCTAGAAAAAGGAATTTATGCCAAGTACGGCATGACCGATGTAAAGGTAGAAAAACAAGCCTCTTGGCCCGTAACCCGCGATAACTTGGTATTGGGTTCTGGCGGCGGCGGTATTGATGGAGCGCATATATTATCACCAATGCCTTACTTAATGGCATTAGGAACGATTACCCAAGGTAAGCCGATACCAATGTACATTTTGGCGCGGTTAAATACCAACGGGCAAGCCATCTCGGTTGCTAATACTTATAAAGATATGAAGGTGGGCTTAGACAGCGCGCCGCTAAAAGATGCTTTTAGTAAATCTGTTGCCTCTGGGAAAGAACTCAAAGCCGCGATCACTTTTCCAGGCGGTAATCACGACCTGTGGATGCGCTACTGGTTAGCCGCCGGGGGGGTCAATCCTGATTCAGACATCTCTGTAGTTCCCGTGCCGCCGCCCCAAATGGTTGCCAATATGAAAGTAGGCAATATGGAAGCATTCTGCGTTGGAGAGCCTTGGAATGCCCAGCTAGTAAACCAGAAGCAAGGTTACTCGGCTTTAGTTACAGGTGAGCTTTGGAAAGACCACCCCGAAAAAGCTTTTGCGATGCGGGCTGATTGGGTAGATAAAAATCCTAATGCCGCCAAAGCAATGCTAATGGCAGTTCAAGAAGCTCAACAATGGTGCGAAAAAGCCGAAAACAAAGACGAAATGGTGGAAATTATTTCTAAGCAGAAATGGTTTAAAGTGCCAGCTAAAGATATTATTGAGCGCTCTAAAGGCAATATTGACTACGGCGACGGTCGCACAGTCAAAGACTACCCATACAGAATGAAGTTTTGGGCAGACAATGCTTCTTACCCTTACAAGAGTCATGACCTATGGTTTTTGACAGAAAACATCCGTTGGGGTAAGCTTCCAGCCGATACAGATACAAAGAAAATTATCGATCAAGTAAACCGTGAAGACTTGTGGAAAGAAGCCGCTAAAGAACTAGGAGTAAGCGCCGCCGAAATTCCTACCAGTACATCACGCGGGGTAGAAACGTTTTTTGATGGTGTCAAGTTCGACCCCGCAAACCCCGCCGCTTACTTGAAATCTCTCAAGATTAAAAAAGCTTAATCCTTTGTTAGTGCAGAGAAGTAAGCTACTGCACTGACATCCGCCTATCAAGTAAATCGCCACACTTAGGAGAAGTTAAAGGATGACCGCTACCCTTCCCAGTCGAACTAAAAGTAAAAAGAAAACTGCCCAAAAAGAAATTACTGCAATTGTTACAAAAAAAATTCTACCGCCAATAATTGCGATCGCTATCTTTGCAAGTATCTGGCTGTTGTTAACTCTAGGTGATAGCCCTAGATTGCCATCGCCGATTACGATGGTCAAAGAAACTTGGGATCCTTTTATTATTAATCCCTTTTTTGATAACGGTGGTACAGATAAGGGACTCGGTTGGCAACTATTGGCAAGCTTACAACGGGTTGCTATTGGCTTCTCTTTGTCAGCGATTGTCGGGATTACGTTGGGAATCTTAATTGGGGCTAATGTGTGGGTATATAACGCTGTAGACCCTTTGTTTCAAGTATTGCGGACGGTTCCCCCTTTAGCATGGTTGCCGATTTCCTTGGCAGCATTTCAGCAATCTAACCCTTCGGCAATTTTTGTTATTTTCATCACGTCGATTTGGCCGATTATTATCAATACAACTGTAGGCGTTCAACAATTGCCCCAAGACTACCGCAACGTGGCTAGAGTGTTGAAATTGTCTGGTTCTAAGTATTTCTTTAAAATCCTATTTCCGGCTACCGTTCCTTATATATTTACAGGGTTAAGAATTGGCATCGGTTTATCTTGGTTGGCAATTGTAGCGGCGGAAATGCTCGTTGGGGGTGTGGGAATTGGCTTCTTTATTTGGGATGCTTACAATAGTTCGCTGTTGAGTCAAATTATCTTGGCACTAATCTACGTTGGGATTGTAGGTCTGATACTAGATCGATTGGTAGCATTTGTTGCCAGCAAAGTAGTTCCAGAAGAACAGAAATAAGTGGCAAAAATAGAGTATCTTACGCAAGATCAAGCGTAAATAAGAATTTCCCAAGTTTTCCTAGTAGCCTTTACCCTTCAGCCTTAAATAAGTCATGTCTGTATTTGTTGAAGTAGACCACATCGATCGCATCTTTCCCTTGCCCAACGGCAACAGCTACACAGCCTTAAAAAATATCGACCTCAAGATCCCTCAAGGCGAATTTGTTTCCTTGATTGGTCACTCTGGTTGTGGCAAATCCACTTTATTAAATATTATTGCTGGATTGGATAGAGCAACCACGGGCGGAGTGATTTTAGAAGGGCGCGAGGTTAGAGAACCAGGGCCCGATCGCATGGTAGTGTTTCAAAACTACTCTTTATTGCCTTGGTTAAGCGTATTGGAAAATATCAGCTTGGCAGTAGACGAAGTTTATCAAAATAAACCAAAAGGCGAACGCAAATCAATTGTCGAACATCACATCGATTTAGTAGGGCTGCGCGCCGCAGCTAATAAGCGTCCTGGGCAATTATCGGGAGGAATGAAACAAAGAGTTGCCATTGCCCGTGCTTTAGCAATTCGCCCCAAACTACTGCTACTAGATGAACCTTTTGGGGCATTAGACGCTTTAACGCGCGGTGGTTTGCAAGAACAATTGATGAAAATCTGCAACGAAAGCAACTTAACTTGCGTGATGGTGACTCATGATGTCGATGAAGCATTGCTATTAAGCGATCGCATTGTGATGATGACGAACGGGCCAGAAGCGCAAATTGGGCAGATTCTTGACGTTGAAATACCTCGCCCTCGTCAAAAGATGGAAGTAGTCAACCACCCCAGTTACTACGGCTTGCGGAACGAAATAATTTATTTCCTCAATCAGCAAAAACGCGCCAAACAGCGTAAAGCAAGGCAAAAAGTAGTTTTAGCAGGCAATGGTTTAGAAAAGGTAAATTTAGAACTTGGCTTTATTCCCCTCACCGACTGCGCCCCGTTAGTAGTTGCTAAAGAAAAAGGCTTTTTTGAAAAATACGGCTTAACAGAAGTAACCCTTAGCCGTGAACCAAGTTGGAAAGAAATTGCTAAAGGTGTCGGTACGGGGCGCTTAGATGCGGCGCAAATGGTCGCGGCAATGCCCTTAGCTTTAACTTTGGGCGCGGGTGATAAACCGCCAATTCCTATAGTTAGTGCCATGAATTTGTCGCGCAACGGTAACGCAATTACTTTTAGCAAAAAGCTGTTCGACCAAGGGGTAAGAACCCTAGCAGATTTTAAAGAAGCGATCGCATCTTCTCCTGATAAAGTCCATACTTTAGGGATGGTGCATCCTGCGTCGATGCACAACTTACTATTGCGCTACTGGTTAGCTTCTGGCGGAATTGACCCCGATACAGATGTCAGCTTAACAGTAATTCCACCGCCGCAGATGGTATCAAACCTCAAAGCGGGTAATATTGACGGCTACTGTTCTGGCGAACCTTGGAATTCTCGCGCCGTGTACGAAGACTTAGGCTTTGTGATTGCGACAGATTTAGAAATTTGGGCAGGGCATCCAGAAAAAGTTTTAGGTGTAACAGAAGAATGGGCAAATAAATATCCCCAAACTCATGTAGCCTTAGTTAAAGCCTTGCTTGAAGCTTGCGAATACTGTGACGACTGGCGTAATCGAGAAGAAATTGTTGAAATCCTCTGCCGCCCAGAATACGTTGGTTCAGCACCCGTTTATACTCGCCCCGGATTTCTCGATCCTTACGAGCGCGGAGATGGCACAGAACCCGTGCAAATGTATACCTTTAACCAATTCTACGTCAACAAAACCAACTACCCAGACCGGGCAGAAAGGTTATGGATGATGACGCAATTAGCCCGTTGGGGTTTAGCACCATTTCCCAAAAACTGGCAAGAAATCCTTGATCGCGTTTGCCGTGCGGATATATTTGGTGAAGCCGCAAGAGAATTAGGCTTTTTGGATACTGGACGAGATCCTAGAACAATGATCTTTGACGAGATTGTTTTTGATCCAGAAGATCCAATTAAGTATCTCAACAGTCTGAAAATTAAACAGCCTTTACGGATTCAAGAAGTATGTTTGATTTAACCGCCAGTAGATAAGCAAACCCTCACCAAAACTTACTTAAGCGCACAATTTAGCATTCAATCCTCCAAAACTATGCAAATACTTACAACTAATAACGCGACTTCTCCAGTAACTACGACAACGCCTAAAAAAGAACCTTTCTTAGTTATTGAGAATGTCTCAAAAATTTATCCCACTCCCACAGGCCCCTACACAGTCTTAGATGGCGTAGAACTTAGCGTAGGTGAAGGTGAGTTTGTTTGCCTCATTGGTCACTCTGGCTGTGGAAAATCAACGCTGCTAAATATGGTGGCAGGATTTAATACCCCCTCCGATGGTGAAGTTAGACTGCAATCAAAAGCAATAACTGAACCCGGCCCCGACCGGATGATGGTGTTTCAAAACTATTGCTTATTGCCTTGGATGACTGCCTTTGAAAACGTTTATTTAGCTGTAGATTCGGTTTATCCTGACAAGCCAGAAGCACAAAAAAGAGCAATTGTCAATGAACATTTAGCAATGGTGGGTTTAACAGAATCGGCTGACAAAAAGCCGACGCAGTTATCGGGAGGGATGAAACAAAGAGTGGCGATCGCCCGTGCTTTGTCGATTCGCCCTCAAGTATTGATTTTAGATGAACCTTTTGGGGCATTGGACGCAATCACTAAAGAAGAATTGCAAGAAGAATTATTGAAAATTTGGCAAGATTATCAAGTAACGGTATTGATGATTACTCACGACATCGACGAAGCGCTGTTTTTGGCAGATCGCTTAGTTATGATGACTAACGGGCCATCGGCAAAAATTGGCGAAGTCTTAAATATCCCCTTCCCTCGTCCCCGCAACCGCGCCCAGATGTTGGAAGATCCCGAATACTACAACTTGCGTAACTACGCCCTTGATTTCCTATTTCGCCGTTTTGCTCACGACGACGATTAATAATGACAAACTTAGAAATTACCGCAGAACTATTAAGAGCCAAACAAGTTAAAAGCATGAGCTTTCAAGACTTGGGCAAACTGTTAGGGCGCGATCCAATGTGGGTAGCAGCCTTAATTTATCGTCAAGCTACAGCTTCAGAAGATGAAGCAAGCAAATTAGCTCAAGCTTTAGATTTACCGCCGCAAATCGCTCAAAAACTAACGGAATTTCCCGTTAAAGGCTCTCTAGACCCCGTAATGCCTACAGATCCCTTACTGTATCGGTTCTATGAGATTATGCAGGTTTATGGAATGCCCCTCAAAGCCTTGATTCAAGAGGAGTTTGGCGACGGAATTATGAGCGCCATAGACTTTACACTCAATGTCGAAAAAGAAACAGATCCAAAAGGCGATCGCGTCAAAATCACAATGTCAGGAAAATTTCTACCTTATAAAAAATGGTAGTGCAAGTATAAAGGGGTGACAAACGGTGACAGATAATGTAAAAACACTATGTCCTTACTGCGGTGTAGGCTGCGGTTTGGAAGTGTTGCCCCCTAATGCTTCAAGTCCAGGAAACTCAAATTGGAAAGTAAAAGGCGATCGCGCTCATCCCTCTAGTAAAGGAATGGTGTGTGTTAAAGGTGCAACAATTACTGAGTCGATAGATTGCGATCGCGCTCTTTATCCAATGATACGCGAATCTTTAGACCAGCCTTTTCGCCGCGCTAGTTGGGATGAAACTCTAGATTTAGTCGCTAGTCGCCTCAAATCGGTGTACGAAAAGTCGGGAGGCGATGCCGTTTGTATGTACGGTTCTGGGCAAATGCAGACCGAGGACTACTACGTTGCCCAAAAATTACTTAAAGGCTGTCTCGGTACAAATAATTTTGACTCAAATTCGCGCCTCTGTATGTCTTCGGCAGTAGCGGGTTACGTGCAAAGCTTGGGTTCTGACGGGCCTCCTTGCTGCTACGACGACTTAGAACTAACAGACTGTGCTTTTATTATTGGGGCAAATGCGGCAGAGTGTCACCCAATTGTTTTTAACCGCCTGCAAAAACACCACAAGCGCCACCATGATGTCAAACTAATTGTTGTTGATCCTAGGCGCACCCCTACAGCAGAAGTTGCAGACCTGCATTTAGCCATTCAACCAGGTACAGATATTGACTTGCTCAATGGCATTGCTTACTTACTGCGGCATTGGGGAGAGATAGACAAAAGTTTTATAGATGAATGCACGAGCCAATTTTCGGACTTTGCTGAAGTAATCCAGCACTACCCACCCCAAGAAGTTGCCAAACGCTGCGGAATTTCTGTAGCAGATATTGAACTTGCGGCGCGTTATTGGAGCCAATCAGAGCGGGTTTTATCTTTGTGGTCGCAAGGAGTAAACCAGTCTTCTGAAGGTACAGCTAAAGTATGCAGTCTGATTAATTTACACCTCCTTACCGGACAAATTGGCAAGCCTGGGAGCGGCCCTTTTTCCCTCACAGGTCAACCTAACGCAATGGGGGGAAGGGAAGTAGGCGGGTTAGCGCACCTATTACCCGGCTATCGATCGGTGAGTAATGACCAGCATCGGCAAGACTTGGAACAATTTTGGCAACTTCCCCCCGGACAGATTTCGCCTTATCCCGGTCGCACGGCTTGGGATATTATTACTGGACTTGAAACGGGTGAAGTCGAGTTTTTATGGATTGTGGCAACCAATCCCGCCGTTAGTTTACCGGACTTAGAGCGCGTCAAAGCTGCACTTTCTAAGTCGCCCTTTACTATCTGTCAAGACGCTTACTACCCTACAGAAACGACCGCCTACGCTCATGTTTTATTGCCTGCGGCACAATGGGGCGAAAAAACTGGCACAATGACCAATTCCGAACGAGTGGTTACGTTATGTTCGGCTTTTCGTCCTCCGGTGGGGTCAGCTTTAGCTGACTGGGACATTATCGCCCAAGTTGCAAAAAGGCTCGGATTTGGCGATAAGTTTGCTTTTACAAGTTCCGCCCAAGTGTACGATGAATTTGTCCAACTAACGCGCGATCGCCCTTGCGATATCACAGGACTTAGCCACGAAAAGCTTTTAACTGAAGGTGCAATTCAATGGCCCTGTCCCGACAAAGGCGATATTTCCCCTAAAAGGCTTTATACCGATTTGCGTTTTCCGACAGCAGACGGACGGGCTAAATTTACTTCTTGTCACTCGCGGGGACTTGCCGAACCTCCCGATCCAGAATATCCTTTTGTCTTGACTACAGGCAGGTTATACGGACATTGGCATACCCAAACTCGCACCGGACGCATTGATAAAATTAGACAAATGCACCCCGAACCATTTATCGAAATTCATCCCCGCGATGCGCATAAACTAGGCATTGCAGACAATGAATGGGTAGAAGTACGAAGTCGTCGGGGCATTGCTCAGTTCCCTGCTAAAATTACTAAAGCGATCGCACCTAATACAGTTTTTGTGCCGATGCACTGGGGTTATTTGTGGGCAGAAAAATCTGAAGCAAACGCCCTCACTCACCCAATATCTTGTCCCGACTCATTGCAGCCAGAATTAAAAGCTTGTGCTGTGCAAATAGTTAGTTTGGCGGTTAAACCAGCCGATTACAGTAGTGTTAGTTTGTTGCAAACTCGCTCTTAGAATTAACCGCATCTTTTACGGCTTTTTGCTAAAAATGCTCAAACTCTTTCTCCTTCCATAAGGATATACTAAACACTCAATCCGAAGTCACTAGACAATAATGGCACGTTGTAAAGTTTAAATATTTTGTCTACCGAAATCAGTGTTAAACCTTCTACTAAAGCTAGAGAAACTAACATTCGGTCAAAGGAATCTTTATGATGTAGAGGTAAATTATTCAAGTTGGCAACATGGGCAGGCATAACTGGCAGAAAAGAAATCCCATTTTTACTTTGGCTATTGTAAATGTTCTCTAGTGATTGATTAAGCTCTAGCTTGCCCAATTGATTTTTAATTTGTATTCCCACAAACTAACAACACCGACATATCGTGTTGTATCCGTTCGTTGTAGCAAGCTAAAAATATTTGGTGATAACTTCTCAGGTTCGCGCGTCCCACCAAATAAAAATATGAGTATCTAATAAAACATTCATAAACCCCAAAAAGAATCTGGCAAAGGATCGTCAAAATCATTACTCATTACCATAGAGTCACGATTTAAACCCGCTTTGGGAATTACAGGCTGTTCTTCGGTTTGAGACAAAGGCAAAACCTTCGCCCAAGGTACTCCCTGCCGAGTTAGCGTCACTTCAACATGATTTTGGATGTCTGACAATAAATCAGCTAAATTATCCGATAAGTTAGCAATATCGAAAGTTTTTGGTGACATTTTTATTTATGCCCTACTCATCACCAGCATTATAACTAATAGACATCTCTAAGATGCCCTAGTCAAATTGAAAAATTACTTATCTACGTTTTGTGCCTAATGCACTCCAATAAAATCTTTTAATTATTTCCTGTATAAGCAACCAAGTATAAATATTGACAGGTATATCAAAAGGTAGGTTTGAATGGTTTAAATCGGCTTTTGTAACTACTTCTACAAAACCGAATAACTAAAAGGCATAGCTTAAATAGAAAAGATATATTTCAGCCCTTAATTAATAAATCCCATCAAATTAAAGCTATGACCGACGAAAACGCCACCCAAGAAGCAACCGAATTTCAAGAATTGACTCAAGCCGGAGAAAGTAAGCCAACTTTAAACAAATTTGAAAAAATCAAAGCTGAAAAAGATGGTTTAGTCCTCAAGCAAGAACTAGATTATTTAGCAAGTATTGGCTGGGAAGCCATGGACGAAGCCGACCGCGATTACCGATTGCGCGACTTAGGGTTGTTTTATCGTACCGTTACTCCCGGTAAATTTATGCTGCGAATGCGCCTAGCTAACGGCATAATTATCGCAAGTCAAATGCGGGCTTTAGCTGAAATTGTCCAACAGTACGGCGATGAAAGTAACGCAGATATCACCACTAGGCAAAATATTCAGTTGCGCGGCGTTCGGATTGAAGATGTACCAGATATCTTTAAAAAACTGCATCAATATGGGCTAACTTCGGTGCAGTCGGGTGTAGACAACGTTCGCAATATTACAGGTTCGCCTCTAGCAGGTATCGATCCCGATGAACTAATCGATACGCGAGGATTGTGTCGCATGGTGCAAGACATGATTACAAATAATGGTGAAGGCAACCCAGCAATGGTTAACTTACCACGCAAATTTAACATTGCGATCGCTGGTTGCAAAGATAATTCCGTCCACGCCGAACTTAACGACCTGGCTTTTATCCCTGCTTACAAAAACGATACTATCGGCTTTAATGTAATTGTCGGCGGGATGTTTTCACCCAAACTTTGCGTCGCCGCCATACCGCTTAATGTTTGGGTTAGTCCTGATGATGTAGTCGCACTAAGTAAAGCTGTTTTACTGACTTATCGAAATCATGGTTTACGAGCAAATAGACAAAAATCGCGCCTGATGTATCTGATTGACAAATGGGGAATAGAGGAGTTCCGCGCCCAAGTAGAAACCCAAATTGGTCATCCCCTAGAAATTGCTGCTGAGAAAGACGAATTTATGTGGAATAAATACGACCATATAGGCGTGTCTAAACAAAAGCAACCCGGCTTAAACTTTGCGGGGGTACATATTCCCATTGGGCGCTTGTATGCTCAAGATATGTTTGATTTAGCGCGGATGGCGGAGGTTTATGGTACTGGGGAAATTCGCTTCACTGTTGAACAAAATCTAATTATTCCTAATATTCCTGACTCTAGGCTAGAACCATTTTTGAAAGAGCCACTTTTAGAGCGTTTTTCTCTCAATCCTGAAAACCTATCGCGGCGGTTAGTTTCTTGTACAGGGAGTCAATTTTGCGGATTTGCCTTAATTGAAACAAAAAATCGCGCCTTGGCAATGATAAAAGCTTTAGAAGCTGAACTTACTGTAGAGCAACCTGTGCGTATTCATTGGACTGGTTGCCCTAATTCTTGCGGACAGCCACAAGTTGCCGATATTGGCTTAATGGGGACAAAAGGACGCAAAAACGGGCAGGTTGTAGAAGCTGTAGATATTTGGATGGGTGGAAAAGTAGGCTTTGAAGCTGAACTTGGTAGCCGGATAATGAAACAAATTCCTTGCGACGACCTTAAACCAGTGCTGAAAGACTTGTTAATTGAACATTTTGGTGCAAAACAAAAGCAATCGCCAGAACGCTTTGTACCACAAGAATTTTTAACTGTTAGCAGCAATTAATATCCTGCTTCTTTGGCATACCTTACAATGAACAGGAGCGATCGCCATAACCATTTGCTACAAAGCCTAGCTTAAGTCATGCTCAACTCAGCATATTTCCAATCTCAACTGTACGAGGCGATCAAACTTGTCTGCAAAACAGGCGACTGGGATTATGGCGAGGCGTGGATTCCTGTATCTGACATTTTAGAACTTAGTCCAGTTTGGTACAGTCGCCCAGATACCGAAGCAATCGAGAAATTTCGCCTTTGTAGTGAAGCTTTTGTGATTCCGCCAAATCAAGGTTTACCAGGCAGAGTTTGGGCAAAAGGACAACCAGAATGGATTGTAGATGTCTCTGCTAGGTCGGAAACGTATTTTTTACGCAATCAGATCGCTAAAGCGTGTGGTGTCAAAGCTGGCTTTGGTATCCCGATTAAATGCGATCGCGAAGTAATAGTAGTGCTAGTATTTTTTATGCGTACTGCTGGCGATCGCAAAGAGCAAAAAGTTAACTTTATTACCGCCATAGCTGCCGATTTAGAAAAATCTCTTAGCTTAACTACGGCGTTAACGTAGTAAGTTTTATGGGGGGCTTTGTAGGGGATAGGCGATCGGTGTGATAAAACTACTAACACTGTTTGAGGAGTAATGAGCAATTACCCACAGGGGCAAAGTTAAAGTTAGTAGTGCGATCGCTGTGCCAAAAATGTCTGCCAATCTATGAGTCGATCTAGGGGGATTGACAGACGGTGTACTACTGGAGTCCATAAAAAATTTGTAAACCTATAACTCAACGGGGTACGACAATAAAGCTGTACTGCTTCTACTATTTTAACGAGTTATTTTGAGGAAACTGTTTACTAGCAAACAATCTCAATGGAATTGGTTGAAAAATAGCGTTTTTAGGCAGCCTACTATTTGCTTGTGTGATCTCCTAGTTAGCGTTAGTTAAACTCCAATCGCAACATCACCAGCGAACAAAGATGCGATCGCCCAAATAAATTTACCTTACGTCAATCAGTATTTTAGTTGTTTTTACTGCCCTGTAGGCGCTTTCGAGCGCTTTCAAAACTGGTTTCGCAATTTGGGAGAAAAACTAAATATTTTCAACGTGCAGATTGTAGACGAATCTACCGCCGCCGCCCTTGGCTGTGCCGTTAATCGTCCTGGCGCTATAGTTTTGGTAATTGATTTTGGCGGCGGTACTTTGGATCTAAATTTAGTAAAAACTATTAGTATTACTGCCGAACAACAAACCATTAAAGCAGAAGTTATTACTAAGTCTGATGCTTTTATTGGCGGTATTGATATTGACACATGGATTGTAGAACGCTACTTGCTTAAAGGCGGTCAGGGCAAGAGCAAGTAGGAGAAATCGGCTTCAGGAACCTGTTAGAAGTCGTAGAAAGGCTAAAAATTCGCCTCTCTACTGCCGAATCAGCAAAAGAAGCTTGGTTTGATCGTGAAAATTTTATGTCTTACGATTTGCAATTGCAACGGGACGAATTAGCAGAGATTCTCGAAAACCATCAGTTACTACAACAATTACGAGATTGCATAAATGAAATATTGGTGATCGCTCTTTCTAAAGGTATTGGCAAAGCTGCTATCGAACAGGTGTTGTTAGTTGGGGGAACTTGTCAAATTCCGGCGGTGCAGCAACTTGTAAATGCCTATTTTGGGCGGGGACGAGTGAAGTTAAATAAGCCCATCAGCAAGTTTGTGTCGCTCACCTCGAACCCGCAGGTCAAGCCGGAATAGACCACATACAGGTGCAATTTGAGGTAAATGAGCAGCGAGTATTGGTGGCTACAGTCAAGGATTTGCTTACAGGCAAAATGCTAGTTGAAAAAGGTGCGATCGCTAAACTCAAATAATCTGAGCGATTCTTTGAGTTTTATAGAACTAATGTACTATATAAAATAAATAATCTTAATAATTTGCGATGGTTGAGTGCGATCGCAATAGCTTTGTTTATGGGAATTATAAAAAGAGTACATAGGTAGCATCATGTCAGAACAGCAGAATCAACCAAGTAAAGATGAAGTTTTGGGGAGAGAAACCCTGTCTCCACTCCAAGGCGGAATTGACAGCATTAAACGCCGTCTATCAAATCCAGTGCTAGAAGTACAAACGGCTGCACTCAAGGAAGCTTTGAACTTTGGCGATGTTGGTTTGGAAGTAGTGCTACAAGCTTTGCAAACTGGATCGAGAAAGCTACAGCATTCTGCTTATAGGCTATTACGCAAAAGACAAGAGCCGCAAGTCAAGCAATTGTTACAAAAGTATAGTCTTTGGCAACGATTTGAGCGACTAGAGGAATATTTAGGGTACAAAGATAGACACGTTAATCGATTTAGCGATCGCCCAGTTATAGAATTTTGCCCTGAAACAGGCATGACCGATCATGTAAATACGGCTTATGCCTTGAGATGTGAATATGACGATGCGGAAGATTTAGCTTGCTTGCTTGCAAGACTTCTACAAGATCCACTAGCTAGCAAGTTGGAAGCGTTGGTTTTTGGGATGTGGCTGGAAGCGGATGAAAATTCATCTAGCAAACAACTTATAGATGCTTTAGTTGCTGCCAAAGATAAGTTAACTAGCATTAAAGCAGTTTTCATTGGGGATATTGCCGCCAGCGAATGCGAAATTTCTTGGATTCGTCAAAGCGACATTAGCCCGATTTTGATGGCTTATCCCCAACTAGAGGTGTTGCAAGTGCGCGGAGGCGATGGCTTAGAATTTACTCCACCAGTACGACACGACAATTTAAAAGCGCTCATTGTTGAGACTGGAGGTTTGAGTCGAACAACCGTTGCCCAGATTTGCAACCTTAATTTGCCTGCATTAGAACATCTTGAGTTGTGGTTTGGGAGTGAAGATTATGGCGGCGATTGTTGGATTGAGAGTTTGACACCGATATTAACTGAACAAAGATTTCCTAATTTGACTTATTTGGGGCTGCGTAATAGCCAGTTTAGCGATGAAATTGCTGATGCTGTAGTGCGATCGCCTTTAATTGAATCTATCAGCGTTTTGGATCTTTCAATGGGTACGTTGAGCGACGAGGGAGCGGAGAAATTAATTAACTGTCCAGCTATTTCTCAGTTAGATATTCTCAATGTTTCCGAAAACTTTCTTTCACCTCCAATAGTACAAAAATTAGAGCATTTAGCAGCTACGATTGAGCGACTCTCCCCCAATCTTGGCTCGGAAGTAACCGTTCAAGTGCTTGCAGATAGACAGAAAGATGTAGAGGAAGATAGCTATCTTCACGGTCGCTATTGTTCTGTAGCGGAATAACTAGATGCTGTTGCTCAAGCTATAGTAAATTCTCCACTGATTAACAGCCTAAAAGTATTAGATTTATCAATGGGAACGCTGACGGGAAAAGGAGTGAAATTGCTACATAATTGTTTAGAGATTAATCAGTTAAATTGTCGAGTAATTAGTGAAACACAGGCTAACAGTGAAGCAGATCGCTACTATGCTTTGACAGAGTAAAATTATGCTAAACTTCGTCATCATAGCTAATCCAGAAAATAGACGAATTAGCTTCTTACAACAAGCACTAGCACACTTTAATTTACCAACTGCAACGGTAATCTCTTACGCTGATTTAATTGCCGAAAAGGACACTTTAGAACGATTTAACGCACCAAATACTATTATCAGATTTGATTCTCCTGAAAAAAACTTTGATGTAGATAAAGCCATAATTGCCGCAGGTGCGGAAGTAATAGACGATGGACAGCACCAACATATTAGCGCGGCGGATGCTGCCCAATTAGAGTTTGATAAAGGGCTAATTCTCTATCCTCGACAATGGTATTTAGGCTGGCGGAATCTATTGCAAAAATGGGAAAAACAATTGCAATGTCAGACAATGAATCATCCCCAAGATATTGCAGTTATGTTTGATAAACCGCAATGCTGCGAAGTCTTTGTTCGCCACAATATCCCTGTTTCCCGTTCTTTAGGTAAAATTTATAACTACGAACATCTACGCGAACAGATGCTTAAACAGGAATGCGATCGCGTATTTGTCAAATTATCTCACGGTTCGGCGGCTTCTGGAGTTGTTGCCTACCGCGCCAATTCGCGCTTTGAGGCGGCAATTACCACCGTCGAAAGAGTGCGCGAAAACAAACAAACTCTACTCTACAATTCTCGGAGAATTTGCCACTATACCAAAACTGAAGAAATTACCGACATTATCAACATTTTGACCGCCGAGGGCGTTCAAGTTGAAGAATGGCAACCTAAAGCCCAGTTGCAAGGATGCGGCTTTGATGTGCGCGTAGTTGTCATCAATGGTGAAGCCCAACATATAGTAGTGCGCCTAGGTAAAAGCCCAATGACTAATCTGCATTTGGGTAACGAACGTGGGGACACTCAAGAATTTTTAGCAAAAGTTGGTTTAGAAAATTGGCAAGTAATGAAACAAACCTGCGCAGCCGCCGCCGCGTTATTTCCTCATAGTTTGTACTGCGGTGTCGATTTATTGATATTACCGGATTGGCAACGGCACGTAATTTTAGAGATAAATGCTTTTGGTGATTTACTACCAGGAATTATTTGGAATGGTTTAGACACCTATACCAGCGAAGTTAAGGCAATTCTTGAAAAAACAAAAATAATTTAGCTTTTATGATCGATTTAAATCAAATCGTCGGTACGCACGATATTCTTTTTATCACCTTCGATACTCTGCGCTATGACGTAGCCCAAGAATTATTAACACAAGGACGCACCCCCAACTTAGCCGCAGTTTTACCAAAAAGTGGTTGGGAAGAACGCCATTCGCCAGGAAACTTTACTTATGCTGCCCATCATGCCTTTTTTGCTGGATTTTTGCCTACACCCATCGCCCCAGGAATACACCCACGACTGTTTGCTTTAGGGTTTGAAGGTAGTACCACTACAAATAATCTCACTTACGTACTTGATGGTTCTAATATTGTCGACGGACTTGCAGCCATTGGCTATCACACTGTTTGTATCGGCGGTGTCGGCTTTTTTAACAAACTCAACCCCCTTGGTAGTGTTTTCCCCGCTCTTTTTGCCGAAAGCTATTGGAGTCATGAGTTAGGAGTTACTAATCCTAACTCTACAGAAAATCAGGTAGCGATCGCCCAACAAATCATTGCTAAGACACCCGCAAATCAACGCCTATTTTTATTTATTAATATCTCCGCCCTGCATCAACCAAATTATTTCTATCTCCCCGGTGCTACAACAGACACGATAGAATCTCACGCCGCCGCCTTGGAATATATAGATAGCCAGTTAAGCAAACTTTGGGAAGCATTACGACAACGCCCTACCTTTTGTATTCTTTGTTCCGATCATGGCACAACCTACGGCGAAGATGGGTATACAGGTCATCGTCTTAGTCATCCCTTAGTGTGGACGATTCCCTATGCAGAGTTCCTATTGGAGACAGGAAAGATGTAGAGACGTAGCAGTGCTATGTCTGGGAATTAGCGGGATCAAGTCTAATTTTTCATTATTCACAACACAAATTTATATCCAATGATTACAACTAAGTTTCAAAATCCCCAACCCAAAATTCAAGACTTGCAATCTCTCCTCGCAGCATCTCCTTATCAAGCTTACGTCTACTCCTATCCTCATAAAACCGCTTACCGCCCTCTAAATCCTGCTGTATCTTTAGCCGATTTGTGGTCAAAGCAAAATAAAAAATCACTATTTCTTTACATCCACATCCCCTTTTGCGAGATGCGTTGCGGATTTTGTAATCTGTTTACTACCGTTACCCACAATGAAGACTTTGTAAGTCAATATATCCGCACAGTGCAGCGTCAAGCTTTAAAGGTAAAAGCAGAATTGGGAGAGACTTCTTTTGCTAGATTTGCCCTCGGTGGTGGTACGCCCACACAATTACCAATTCACCATTTAGAAACAATCCTCAACATTGCTGAAGAAACGATGGGCGCGAATTTGCAACATATTCCTGCGTCTGTGGAAATGTCACCGGAAACCGCTACAGGAGATAAACTGAAACTGTTACGCGATCGCGGTGTAACTAGAGTAAGTATTGGTGTACAAAGTTTTATCGAGTCCGAAGTATTAGCAACTCAACGCCGTCAAACCACCGCCCAAGTAGAAGCCGCACTTACCCGAATGCGCGAGGCGGGATTTCCTACCATAAATATCGATTTAATCTACGGTTTACCTGGTCAAACTGTAAATAGCTGGTTGCAATCGATTGAATCGGCTTTGCGCTTTGATCCCGAAGAAATTTATCTCTATCCCCTGTACGTGCGACCGCTTACAGGTTTGGGGTGTACAGACAAAGAATGGGATGATGTTCGCACTGCTTGCTATCGTACCGGGCGATCGCTACTTTTATCCCAAGGCTACTCTCAAGTTTCCATGCGAATGTTTAGCCGCAACACTTTATCTTCCCCCTCCCCCATCTACTGCTGTCAAGCCGATGGAATGCTAGGCTTAGGCTGCGGGGCGCGTTCTTATACCGATACTTTACATTATGCGAATGATTATGCCGTAGGAGCTAAAGAAATTCGAGACATTCTCCAAGCGTATATTCAAACCCCCTCAGAAGCCTTTAATTACATAAATTATGGCTTTCAACTAGACGCGGAAGATCGCCGCCGTCGCTACATTTTGTTATCTCTTTTATCTGATGAGGGCTTGAATGAGCAAGATTACAAGCAGCAGTTTAGTAGCGATGTAATGGTAGACTTTCCCGAACTATCTCAACTTTTTGCTTTGAAATTAGCGATCGCCCATCAGCAAGTTTTGCAGCTAACCGCAACAGGAATTGAGAAGTCGGATGTAATTGGGGCGTGGTTATTTAGCGATCGCGTTAATCAATTAATGCAAGCCTACGAATTAAAATAATAGTGAAATTTGCTAGTAAATAATCTATATTTGCCAATGCCTAATCAAACATGAATGACAACCAAAATCAACCTACAGAATATGATGCAGTGCTTGGAGGAGTTTCGCCACCCCCATCCCAAGGCGTTATTTTGGGAGGAATACAAGGCGTTAAACATCGCTTGAATAGTTTAAGTCTTGAAGCCCGAATTGCAGCATTAAGTGAGGCGCTAAATTACGGCAACGAAGGTTTAGATTTAGTAACTGCAGCTTTAAAAGATAAGTTTAGAAAGGTACGTCATGCAGCTATGCAGTTGTTGAAAGAAAGAAGAGAGGAAAAAGCTAAATTAGCTGTACAAAATTACAAATTTTGTAGTAACTTTCGCTTTGAACGATTAAACGAGCTTCCGCTTCCATACGGACACGCTACTACCTTTGCTAATCGAAAAGTCATAGAGGTTGACTCTTTTCCTCAAATTATCGATCCAGCAAAAACGGCTTATGCTTTAAGAGTCTCCAATGATTGGAGTCAAGAGGCACATCAATCTAATATTACTATCCTAGATAAGTTTCAATCACTTCTAAAAGCTCGTCGGGCTAAGGAAATCGAAGCTTTGGTATTTGGCTTCTGTGGTTATACACTTTACCCTATAGTTGATATATTAGTTTCTGCGCGCGAAAATTTTAAAAATCTTAAAGCTGTATTCTTTGGAGACATTGACAATTCGGAATGCGACTCTCGTTCGATTATATTAAATGATATTAGTAAAGTTTTGATCGCCTACCCTAATCTAGAAGTATTAAAAATTCGTTGTTCTGAATATGGATTAGATAAATTAGCATTCGAGCCATTACATCACAATAAATTAAAAGCGCTGATAATTGAATCTGATAAACTGCACCCCGAAGTCCTAAATGAAATTTGCGCTCTTGAACTACCTGCACTGGAATATCTAGAGTTATGGCTAGGAGAAGAAACAGATCATTTTGAAAATTTACCTCTTAAACCCGTGATGCCCATTATTTCCGGTCAGCGATTCTCTAAACTTAAATATTTAGGGCTGCGTCATAGCAATGATTCGGTGTATATTGCTCTTGCCTTAATTGAGTCATCATTAATTGAGCAATTAATAGAGTTAGATATCTCTATGGGCAACTTAGAAGATGATGGCGCGGAATTTTTGTTAAATTGTCCAGCAGTACACCAATTAGATACTCTCAATATCTCTCTCAATTGTTTATCTAATGATATGGTGACTCGGTTAAAACAGTTAGATATAGAAATCATCTGCGACAATTTCACCTATCGAGGTGAGCGATACTGTACTGCTAGTGAATAATTCAAGCCAAAATAATTTACCAATGAATTTAACTATTCTTTATCGCGGTTCATTAGTTAGTTGCAACTATGGTTGTGAATATTGTCCCTTTGCCAAACGCCAGCAAACCGCCGCCGAGTTAACAATTGATAAACAGCAATTAGAACGCTTTGTTAATTGGATAGGCGATCGCCCACAGCACCAGTTTTCAATTCTGTTCACGCCTTGGGGAGAAGCGTTAATTCATTCCTATTACCAACAGGCATTGATAAAATTAACCCAAATGCCTCATGTTAATAAAGCTGCAATCCAAACTAATCTATCGTGTCAATTAGATTGGGTGGAGGAATGCAACAAGGGCAAATTAGCATTGTGGGCAACTTTTCATTCGCAATGGGTTTCGCGCGGCTTGTTCCTTGCCAAATGCCTAGAATTAGATCGTCGCGGTGTTCGTTTCAGTGCGGGTGTTGTGGGTTTTTCGCAGTTCAAAGACGAGATTGCAACTTTGCGTCAAGAGTTACCAGCCCACATTTATCTGTGGATTAATGCAGTTAAGAAAGAACTGGCTAATTTATCCTTAGAAGACCGAAATTTCTTTGAGGAAGTCGATCCTCTATTTTCAGTAAATACTCAAAACTATCCTAGCTTGGGTCATAGTTGCCGCGCCGGAAAATCGGTAATTTCTGTTGATGGTGATGGCAATATGCGCCGTTGTCACTTTATTGCTGAACCAATTGGCAATATCTACGATCGCACCTTTGAATCTGCATTGTTTGAACGCCTCTGTACTAATACCTCCTGTCATTGTCATATCGGTTACGTTCACCTAGATTATTTGGAGTTAGATAAGGTATTTGGTTCGGGAATTTTAGAGCGGATTCCCGATCAATTAATGGGAAAGGCGATCGCGCATCCGTAACTGGTAATACTAATATTGCTCTATAAGTAAAACTCCCATGTCAGAAAATCTCAATCAACCCAGAGAAATTGAAGAAGACACTTAGTGGGCATTTGGGCTATGTCAAATGCGTTGCTATTAGTCCTGATGGACAGTCAATTATAAGTGCAAGCAGCCATGAAGAAATCAAAATTTGGGGTTTGCCTGAACAGATATCTTAGTGTTAGAAGCACTTATTTAACTTTCAACCAACCAAATATATCTGCTGGCGAAATTTGCCAATTTTCCAGTACATCGAGAACGGTTAAATTATCGCTACCGTATTTTACCTCTGGTAATTGCTCTGGTTGAAATACCATCACCGATCTATCATCAGGATCGATAAACCACCCTAGTTTTGTCCCGTGATTAAGACAAAAAATAATTTTATTGATGACACTATTAGCAGCTTGTTCGGGTGATAAAATTTCAATCGTCCAATCTGGGTAGCTTTCAAACCTATTGACAATCTCCCCATTCTCATCAACAGGAATATGTAACCACTCAAATACCGCAATATCTGGAACCTGAGAACGTCCTCCAAATGTGCAGCGTAACTCAGTTAATGCTAAAGCTAACTGACGGGATTTACCGACTTGATTGATAGTAGATGACAACTCAGTTTGAACAATACTATGTTTTCCTTGCGGCATGGGTTTTTGATAGATTTTCCCGTCGATATATTCGCTAGCTGGTTTTGTTTCTGGCAACTGCAAGAAATCTTCAACAGATATCAACAACTGGGACTTTATTGATGACACTATAAATAATTACTCCTGTAATCGTGACTACAATCGCCGATCGCAAATATCTAATTAATCAACTATACCCATTGCCCTACAACTACTCGCACTTTACCATCTTCTAAAACTTCCTCCTCAACTTCAAGCCCCTGTTGGATTGTTGCCATTAATGTTTTGTGGGCGTATTTTTGAGTAATTGAGTTAACAAACTCCTGTTGATTAATTTTCGCTCCCCAAAAGTCGGCAACTATTTCGTAAATTTCGCCGCAATGGGGAAATCCTAAATCGTAACCGTTTTTTTGGCGAATTACATACTCCGATTGAGTGGTATTGCCATGATAGCCAAGCACATTAATATTGCATTCAACTTGATAACCCAATTCTTGCAATACTTGAAAAAGAGTATCGCTGTTTTTAATTTGAACTTTGATTGTTGTAAAGTGAGACATTTTAGTTTTTGATACTGTTGTTAACTTGCTTCAATCAACTTCTAACGGCGAAATCTCTGGCTGAATTATACGTTGCTCAATTCTGCGGCTAGTTAAGTGTCACTAGACGCGGTTCTTGCGCCTGCTTCGGCTACCCATTGTTTCAAAGCTTCAATTTGCGTTCATAGCTAAAGGCACAGTTTGGGCGATCGCCTGTGCTATATCCTCTGTAACAAAATCCCGGCGCTGTCCATCTTTCATTGCAAAGGCTTGGTGCATCGCATCAACAATTACTTGCTCGATTTCTGCACCGCTAAAATTAGGGCTGGCTTTGGCTAATATAGCTAAATCAAATTCTCGTAAACGGTTGGGGCGTAATTTTTGTAAATGTACCTTAAAAATCTCCTAAGGTGATGTATTGTTGCTGGCGATCGCTCAACGGAGTCTCGTAAACTTGATTGCGCTCGAAATTCGTCATTTCGCCCCTAAAACTTAATTAGCGTGACATTACCGCCCTAACTGACGAAGACCATCAACGTTGTTACTTTATATATCAAATGAGAGAACAATCTTTTTGCTCCGGACTAAATTTAAGTTTATGGGTCAACTCATCGAACTAGCAATAGTATTGAAGGTAGAAATTGAGTAATTGCTGTTCTTGGTCGAAAAGACTTAGAGAATTTTTTATCAAAGCAATAGGGACTACAACACCCTACTTGTCTGCCTAAATAATTCTGAGGTCAAAATAAGTCCCGATACTTAGAGAACGAGTTAAAATTCTTTTAATTGGTATCTGATAGTTGCACTCTTGCTGATCGCTGTGAAGTGCGAGGTATTCTCCGCCCTTAAAAAGGAGGGAATTTCTGAGAAGCGCAAGTTATGAGCCAAAACTCTGTGTAGGAGCTAATTTAATGATTGCAGATATCAAAGTTCAACTTTTACAACAGGCACAGGCGGCGCACAATGTAGGTAACTGGGAAATAGTTATTCAATGCTTGCAACAACTGGTAATTGTAGATATTGAGCAAGAAGCAAGTCAAATATTGGATTTAGCTCAAACAGTTTTGATTGAAGGCGATTTTTCTCAGCGTTGGGATATTGCGAAAGTGTTTCCCCGTTTAGGTGCAAATGTGGGAATTGGTATTGATCGCGCCATCGCTCCAATAGTAGAAATTGTTAAAAATGAAGAAGATGAAGAATTGCGCTGGTATGCAGCCAGGATTTTAGGGGAATTTAATCATCCGACTAAAGCGATCGCAGCTTTAGTTGACTTGCTCAAATCCTCCGAAAATGACGAATTAACCTCAATGGTAGCCAGCGCTTTAGGACAAATTGGCAACCCGGCTGTTGCTGCATTAAAGGAATTATTAGCAGAGGAAACTACACGCCTAATCGCTGTACAATCACTATCTCACATCCGGCGCTCAGAAATAATTGCCCCATTATTAACAGTAGTTAAAGATCCAGATGCCAAGATTAGAAAAACTTCCATTGAAGCTTTGGGGAGTTTTCATAACGCAGAGATTCCGCCAGTTTTGCTTGAGGCTTTAGACGATATTTCCGCACCAGTGAGAAAAGAAGCTGTTACAGGTTTAGGTTTTCGCTCTGACGTGCGAGAAGAATTAAACTTAGTAGATAAGTTAATCCCTCGGTTGTACGACTTTAATCTAGAGGTTTGCTGTACTGCGGCAGTTTCTCTAGGTAGATTGGGAGGCGACATCGCTACCAATGCTTTAAAATCTGTGCTAACTTCTCCTCTTACGCCGATAAACTTGCAATTAGAATGTATCAGAGCTTTGGGTAGAATAGAGACACCTCTAAGCTTGCAATATCTGCGCTCTTGCTTAAACGAACATTCCTTCCCCGTGCAACAAGAGGTTGTCAAGGTTTTAGGACAAGTACAAAAATTAAAAGTAATCGCCGGGGAGATTTTAATCGAAGCTTTGCAATTATCAAACACTCTGACTAGCGCGATCGCTTTATCATTGGGACGATTGGGCGAACTTCAAGCAATAGATCCCTTAATAAATTTACTTGCTAATCCAGATACAGGAGTTAGGTTACACACGATCGCAGCTTTACAACAACTAGCCCCAGTTCAAGCGTACCAACAACTACAACATCTAAATAACGATTCTAAAATTACCTCAGAACTTACTCAAGGCATAGAATTTGCATTGCAAGAATGGCAACAAATATAAGCAGTCGTAAGCTAGTTGTAACAATCTCTACCAAAACCTAGTTCTAGATCGAGTAATTTTAGACTTGGGGATATAAATGTAATTCAGGCTACAAACAAAATGCGGCTAGAGCAGTTGCAAGCTTTTTTAGCGATCGCCGATACGGGCAGTTTTCAGCAAGCAGCGCGAAAATGTGGGGTGACTCAATCAACCATTAGTCGCCAAATTCAAGCATTAGAAGCCGATTTAGGTGTAGCTTTGTTTCATCGCAACGCGGCTACTACCTTAACTTTAGGCGGCGATCGCTTTTTGCCTCGCGTCCGCAAAATTTGCCAAGAGTGGCGCACGGCAACAGAAGAATTAGCCGATTTAGTGGCAGGAAAACAGCCAGAATTATGTGTTGCGGCAATTCATTCAATTTGCTCTCATTTTTTGCCGCCAGTGCTGCAACAATTTTGCCGCGACTATCCAGACGTACAGTTGCGCGTAACATCTTTAGGCAGCGATCGCGCTTTAAAAGTGCTTAAAGATGGCATGGTAGATTTGGCGATCGTCATGAATAATCGCTTTTTAACTGCTAGTTCTGAGATGGTAGTACAAGTGCTATACGATGAACCTATTGAGGTGCTAATGGCAGCAACTCACCCGCTTACAGCCTATGAATGGATACCTTGGGCGGAGTTAACTTGCTACCCACAGGTAGTATTTAAAGATGGCTATGGGATGCAACGGTTGGTACAAGACAGGTTTGATCGCGAAGGTGCAATACTCCAAGCAGTTGTAGAGGTAAATACTCTTGATGCTTTCCGGGGGGTAGTACGTCAAGGGGATATGGTTGCTTTGCTGCCACAATCGGCATTAATAGAAGCTCGTAACGATCCTACTCTGGCAGTGCGAGTATTGGGCAACGGCAGAAACGATTTGACACGCCGAGTTGTGATGGTAACTACCCAAGATCGGCTAAAAATTCCCCCAATTCGTCGTTTTTGGGACTTGGTACAAGCATCTATCCCAGTGCCGGAAAAGATAGAAACAAGTGCTTAAATTGGGAATTGGTAATTGGTAATTGGTAATTGGGAATAGGTAATGGATGAGTATTGTATTTAGAGAATTTTTAAAAAAAGTAGGTAGTGGGGTGCATACGGGAGAAGATTTGACCCGCGCGGAGTCAATGGCGGCAACAAAAATGATGCTACTAGCTTCGGCAACCCCCGCCCAAATCGGTGCATTTATGATCGCCCACCGGATTAAGCGCCCGACGGGAGAAGAATTAGCCGGAATGCTTGATGCTTACACAGAATTAGGGGCAAAACTGCAACCAATTAATTCAGCGATCTCGCCAATTGTGATGGGAATACCCTATGATGGCAGGTCGCGTACTGCACCAATTAGCCCCATAACAGCGTTACTTTTAGTTACGGCAAATCAGCCAGTAATTATGCACGGGAGCGAGCGATCGCCTACTAAGTACGGATTACCATTAATAGAGATTTGGCAAGGCTTAGGCGTTGATTTTAGTAAGCTATCTTTGGCGCAAACTCAACAGGTATTTGAGACAACAGGACTAGGATTTGTCTACTTACCTCAACACTTTAGTCAAGCACAAGTCATATTTGATTACCGCGATCAAATCGGCAAACGTCCGCCCTTTGCGACAATGGAATTAGTCTGGTGTCCTTATGCTGGGGATGCTCATATTATTGCTGGCTTTGTACATCCGCCCACTGAAGGAATGTTTCAAGGCGCTTTAACTTTGCGGGGAACAAGTAGTTTTACAACCGTTAAGGGATTAGAAGGTAGTTGTGACTTACCGCGCGATCGCACGGCAATTATCGGCGTATTTAAGGACAATGCTTTAGTAGAACACTTGCACCTATCCGCCCGTGACTATGATTTTAGTAACAGAAATGTACCTCTAACTTCCACTCCAGAGTTAATAGCCGCTATGGAAACAGTCTTGCAAGGTAAACCCTCTGAATTAATGCAAAGTGCCTTGTGGAATGGCGGTTTTTATCTGTGGCGTAGCGGTATTTGCTCCGATATGCGATCGGGTATTGCCAAAGCAGAAGAATTATTAATTGGCGGTGAAGTTGCCCAAAAACTAGAACAAATTAGTCAATTTGTGGCTTCAGTTTAAATTAAACCAGCTTAAAAAAGTTTGGATTAGCAGCCAGATATTTAAGCCAGCGATCGTGAAGGCTACTGTCCATGCAAGTATCTTCAACCATAAAGGATTAACAAATTCTCCCATCAGGCGACGTTTACTTGTAAACATTACCAGTGGGAATACCGCAAAAGATAACTGTAGACTTAAAACAACTTGGCTAGAAACTAGCAAACTTCCGGTACTTTCTTCACCAAACAAAATAATTGTAATTACCGCCGGAACGATCGCCAGCATTCTAGTTGCCAAACGACGCAACCAAGAAGGTAAACGTAGGTGTAAAAAGCCTTCCATTACAATTTGCCCAGCCAAGGTTGCTGTCAGCGTTGAACTTTGCCCTGAAGCCAGTAAAGCCAACCCAAAAATAGCACTAGCCGCGCCAACTCCTAACAATGGTGAGAGAAGTTTGTAAGCATCCTGAATTTCTGCGACATCTTGATTACCGGAAAAATGAAACGTAGCCGCCGAAACAATTAAAATAGCTGAATTGATAAATAATGCTAAAGATAAAGCCACTGTCGAATCAATCGTACCAAACTTAATCGCTTCCCATTTTTTTTCGCTAGTGGGTTGAAAGTCGCGGGTTTGCACAATAGATGAATGTAAATATAAATTGTGCGGCATTACCGTCGCCCCTAGAATACCGATCGCAATGTAAAGCATTTCTGGATTTTGTAAAATCTCCAACTTAGGTGCATATCCTAGTAAAATCCCTCCAGCATCAGGTTGAGAAAAAATAATTTCGGCAGTAAAACAGATACCCACCGTTGCTACTAGCGTAATTACCAGTGCTTCCACGTACCGAAAGCCTTTATTTTGCAAAAATAACAATACAAGTATATCTATCGCTGTAATGCACACTCCCCATAGTAAAGGAATCCCAAACAGCAGTTGCAGAGCGATCGCACTTCCCAATAACTCCGCTAAATCACAAGCTGCGATCGCAATTTCACACAGTACCCACAAACAAAAGTTAATCCGGGGACTAAAATAATCTCGGCAAGCTTGGGCTAAATCTCGTCCTGTGGCTACACCCAACCGCACACACAACGACTGTAGCAAGATCGCCATCAAATTTGAAACCAAAATCACCGATAGCAATGTATAGCCAAATTTAGACCCTCCAGCAATATCTGTTGCCCAGTTACCAGGATCCATATAGCCGACAGAAACAAGATAACCCGGCCCAGCATAAGCCAGCATCTTGCGCCAAAAGCCTTTACCTTCAGGGATTTTAATACTCCGATGAACTTCCGGGAGGCTAGGACGATTTTCTGGGGTAGTCATTCATTTTGCCGCTTGCTGTTCTCATAATATTTTCATAATCTTAGCAAATTATCAATAACAAGCGTTCGATTAGTATCGGTGCAAAAGCCTACAAGATAGACAGGAAAAGCATCTTAGCAATTATAAAATATTGCTTTGTTTATATTTTTGTAGACTACGAATTTTGATGTAGAGACGTTGCAATGCAATGTCTCTACATTGGTTTTTAGATCGCGCTTTGGGTGTGTTTGGATTAGCAACGATGTGGGAGCGGTATTTGCTGACGTAAGAGTTGCTTTAGCAGCGATTTTTAACGCTACTAGAGTGTTGAAATAGGTTGAGCGTAAACGATCGCCGGAACTCGTTTAAAAGCTGGCGTACCCGATCGCACATCAATCCTGGCTTTAAAAATAGCATTAGCTTCAGGGTAAAACATCAATGCCGCACCTTGCCTAACGCTGCCGTAAATAACCTCTACATTCTCTAATTTGCCTGCGTCTCCTTGGACAGTGACAAGAGCGCGACTTTCTAAGTTTGCTTTCTCTGCGTCTTTATGGTTCATTAAAATACAATTGCGATGGGGCATTCCGCGATACTGGTCATGTAACTTATAAACAACCGTATTGTGCTGGGAATAACTACGCGCTGTAATCAAAGCTATAACTACATTTGGCACAGACTCAGACACGCCAAAATCTTCCTGAGTTGGTAAGGTAAGATCGGGTAAAGGAGTCGCAAACATTATTGCTTTTCCCGAAGGAGTGGGAAATTTTGGTTCAGTAAAAATGCGTCCTGAAATTGTAAATTCTTCTTTTGTTGCATCAATTTGAGCGATTTTTTCGTAACCAGGAATTGTTTGGGCAATTAGTTGACGGACGTATTGCGGATTTTGCAACTTTAGCCAATTAATCGGCGAAACGCCATGCAAGCGATGGGCAAGTTGCGTCAAAAACTCCACCTCAGAAATTAAATCTGCATCTTTAAGGTGGGTTGTACCTTCATCGCTCAATCGGACAAAATTATTACCAGATTCACTCGTTGTTTTGTGGGGATTCTCAAATCGAGCAAATACGGGAATAACGATTGTATTTTTTTTCCCTAACCCGTGAAAATGTCCGAGATTGGGCTTAGTGGCAAGATAGATAACAGTGTCAATTTTAGCTAAAGCTCGTTTTGCCTGGGTAGAGTCGGGATTTGCTGAAAATAAATTTCCACCCAAACAGATTAGAGTATCTACTTTCCCAGCATCCGCCGCTTCTATAAGCTTGCGCGTATCGTATCCTGAAGCCAATTCAAGACTTCGCCCCAAAAGTTTCTCTAAAGCCGTTTTAATCTCTTTTTTCAGGTGAATAGTTACACCCATAGATCCGAAGCCTTGGACGTTAGAATGTCCGCGTATCGGCATTGTTCCCGCGCCTGCTTTGCCTGCATTGCCTGTAATTAAAGCAGTATTAGCAATACTAAAAACATTATCTACACTGTTTGCTTGCTGAGTTACGCCCATCGCCCAACCAAAGACAACCAATTGAGAACTAGAAATTACTTTAGCGGCGGATTCTATCTCACTTTTTGTCACGCCGCAAGTATTAGTAATAGTTTCCCAACTGGTAGAAGTAGCGCTTTCTAATACTGCTTCCCAACCTTCGGTATGAGCTTGCAAATAAGCAGTTTTAACTAAACCTTGCTCAATTAGATATTTTTGAATACCCACAAATAAAGCAACATCGCTACCGGGAATTGGTTGTAAGTAAAGATTTGCTATATCTGATCCTGTAAGCAAAGACTTTATGGGAAAAGCTGGCGAACCAAACTTAACTAAACCAATTTCAACAATGGGATTAATGACAATTACTTTACCACCGCGATCGCGCAACTTAATTAGTTCGTTCATCAAACGCGGATGGTTGTAGGCGGGGTTTGAACCAATTAATACTACACAGTCTGACTTCTCTAGGTTCTCCAAACTTACCATCGAAGTACCAAAACCAAACATCTGTTTAAGTGCTGTAGTTGAAGGGGCATGGCATAAATCCGAGCAATCTGCCAAATTATTAGAACCAAGCACCCGCATCATTAATTGTAATAAGTAAGCCGCTTCATTAGAAGAACGTCCCGAACTATAAGAGGCGACTCTCTCCGGCTGCTTTTGAAAGGCATCAGTAGCGATATTGTATATCTCTTGCCAAGAAATGCGATCGTAATGAGATTGTCCTTCTCTCAAAATCATCGGAAAGCTGAGTCTCCCCAATCTATCAGCTTCGTAAGAAGTCAGCTTTTGCAACTGTTCGATAGTATTTTCAGTAAAAATAGAAACTGGGACGGGAGGTTTAATTTCTGCTGAAATTGCCTCAACACTTTTCATACAGCGCTGGAGTTTTTCACCATTTTCATTAGTAAAGCCGCCTTTTTGTCCCCCCGTTCCCCAAGCACAGGATAAGCAAGCGCTTTTATGTAGTAAGGTTTGCCACAATTTCGCCCCTTCTGGTGATAGAGTATGCTTTGCCCAATACTCAATTATTGGTAAACTGCCTCCAATATTAGGTGTTGCGTCATTTTTATCTTCTAGGAGTGGGTTAGATTGATTATCAGTTGTTTGATCTAGATCCATACCGCTTATGTTCTCCTAGAAGAATTGAACTAATAATATTTTAGGCGAAGTCCCCAGCGTCATAACTAACAATTGTTTTAAATACTTGCTTAGAAACATGAAAAAACTAACCCGCCGTACTTTTATTACTACAGCAACTTTCGCCACAGGTTTTGCTTTAGCCGTACAACCTATTTCTGCCAAAGTAATTACCACTGACTCCAAGGGATTAATTGCCGGAATGGTCAAAGTTCCGGTCAAAGATGGCGAAATTCCAGCTTATCGGGCGATGCCTAGCACGGGTGAAAATTTCCCTATTGTTTTGGTGATTCAAGAGATTTTTGGTGTACACGAACATATACAAGATGTTTGCCGCCGCTTTGCTAAACTTGGCTATAGTGCGATCGCGCCGCAATTATTTATCCGTCAAGGCGATGTTCTGCGCCTAAGTAATATTGACGAAATCCGCAAAGTAGTAGCCAAAGTACCCGACGAGCAAGTTTTATCCGATTTAGATGCGACGGTAAACTGGGTAATAAAGTCAGCAAAGGGTAATGCTAATAGATTAGGAATTACAGGCTTTTGCTGGGGTGGGCGCATTACTTGGCTGTACGCCGCTCACAATCCAAAAGTTAAAGCTGGTGTAGCTTGGTATGGGCGATTAGTGGGGGATAAAACTAATTTAACTCCCAATCATCCTGTTGATATTGCCTCTAACTTAAAAGTCCCTGTTTTAGGGCTTTATGGCGGTAAAGATACAGGTATTCCTTTAGAAACTGTAGAGCAAATGCGCCAAGCCTTGAATAAAAACAATAAATCTGAAATTATTGTTTATCCTAATGCACCCCACGCCTTCTTTGCCGATTATCGCCCCTCCTACCGCCAAAAAGAAGCAAAACTTGGCTGGCAACGCCTCCAAGCCTGGTTTAAGCAGCACGGTGTTTAAAAAATGCTACTTTTACCTTACTCGCCGATCACCAAATCGTTATCAAAATAGTCATACTAAGGCTAAACCTTAAATTTTTTGTTGGCGCTCAAACTCTCAAAGCTGGTCTAGGCATTGTTTTAAATAAAGCCGATGGCGGGATTTGAACCCGCGGCCAACTGATTACGAATCAGTTACTCTACCACTGAGCCACATCGGCACACAATTTATTATCTTATCAGTTTTAAATCATCATGGTCAAACCACCGAATAACAAACGTTTCACAAACGAGCAATATGATCGCCTAAAGGCTGAAGCCGCCGCACCTTACCGAGGGCTACGAAAGTTTATATATATAGCTTTTGGTGCTTCGGGCTTTGTGGGCGCACTGGTATTTTTGGCGCAAATAGCCGCCGGAAAAGAGGCGGATGCGCCGCTATCCAACCTTGCTTTGCAAGTAGGAGTTGTTGCTTTAATGGTTTTCCTATTCCGTTGGGACAAAGAATCACCAAAAATTCCTAAGTAAGATTATTGTTATTTCAGCAATTTTATTTACTTTAATTAAAAAATAAACACCTACAGACAACAAAGATAAAGAAATTATTAGGGAATCTACTTAATTTGCTAGATGCTGCAATGATAGAAATTAATTGCAACAGGGTTAAATAATTTAAAAACCCTGAATATAAAACGAACACTTTAACATCGGGTCAATTATATATAAGACCCAGCCGATCATAAAACTAAAACGCCAGAGTCTCTAATCGGATCTGGCGTTTTTTAATTGCAATTAAGGAACTCGGACAACGTAGGGAGATGCGATCGCTTGAGCGCGTCCAGTATTCACCAAAGCTTGATAAACAAAGGCTGCAACCTCCGCGCGCGTAGCATCGCGGTTAGGGTTCAACTGTGTAGGAATAGGATAATTTACCACTAATTGCCTTACTGTCGCCGCCGATACGGGATCGGTAGCATAGTTAGGAATTTGCGCCGCATCAGCGTAAGTAGCCAAAGCATTGGGATTATTCGCTGAGAGTTTTAGACCATTAGCTAAAGAAACTAGAGACTGTACGCGAGGAATTGCTTGCTGCGGTTGAAATAATCCGCCGGGATACCCTGCTACAAAGCCGCCCTTGTAAGCAGTTTGGATTGCTTGATAAGCCCAGAAATTCTGCTTAACATCTGTAAATTCTTGCGCTTCTCGCATTGATGGCGGCGCAAAAGCTTTACTAAGAATTGTTGCAAATTGAGCGCGAGTTACTGGATCTGTGGGCTTAAATGAGCCATCAGGAAAACCAGCAATTACATTTTTAGCAATCAAAGCCTCAATATAAGGTTGCGCCCAATAACCCTGAATATCGCGGAATGTACCTTGTCTAATTGCTGGGCGGTTGACTGTAGCCGCAACAAAAGTTACATTACCAGAGATTTTTTCTGGCTCAATATCGTTACCAGTTGCCGTAATTGTATTACTGCGCGTTGAGTTGTAGACATCATAACGAGTATTATTGCGGATGAGATTATTCCCTGGATTTTCCGCCGTACCAATATCTGGTTGGGCGCTGGCGGTAATAACCACCCCATCTTGTTTACTGTTTTCAATGAAATTACTGCGTAGTGTAGGACGAGCAGAATCAGAAATAAACAGCCCTACTCGATTTTGGTAAAGTTGGTTATTAGCAACTTGTGGCGTAGAAGTACCACCAATAGCCAAACCAAAACCAGTATCCAAAAATAAGTTATTGCGAATTTGACCGCTTGCAGTTTTAGCTATAGAAATACCATTACCACTATTTTGCGTAAAAACATTGTTCTCAATAATGGGGTTAGCATTACCCGTCACAAAAATACCATCGCGGTTATTGATCGTAAAAGTATTATTTTTGATGGTGGGATTAGTAGACTCAATCCATAAACCTGTACCCCGACTACTAGGGTTAGCGATCGTCACTCCTGCAACTGTACCGCCAGAGTCAGCACGAATTGTCACGTTTTGACGAGCAAAAGTAGGGCTAACATAATTACCACTACCAATAATTACTCTAGTTTGACCTTTGGTAGACTCATCGCCGCTCAAAGTTACGCCGGACTTGATATTTAGGGGAAAAACTTCGCCACTCGTCGCGCTATAAATTCCTGGCGCTAGTTGGACGACGCTGCCCGATTGTGCTTGATTGAGCGCTGAAGAAATGGTCTTGTAAGGCGCTTGGGCGCTCCCTGTGGCATTATCTGCACCATTTACCGGATCTACATAAATAACCGATCCGCTTGTAGGATTTGGGGTAGTTGTAGGGGATGGTGTAACTGTAGGGGTAGGCGATGGTGTAACTGTAGGGGTAGGCGATGGTGTAGGCGTGGGTGGAAATAGCGGGGTTGGCGTAGGCGATGAAGTTGGTACAACTACTGGCGATGGTGTAACTGTAGGGGTAGGCGATGGCGATGAGTTGGGTACAGTGGGGACAATAACTTGAGCAATGGTAGATGCGATCGCCTTATTCTTAAATAATATTGCTCCACCGCCCACAACTAAAGCTGCGGCTAGTATTGCCTGTAAATGTAAGCTATTGGTATAAAAAGTCTTCAATTGATGTTGATCGAAACCCTGTTTAGGCATTGTGCTTGCTAATATTAATGTCTTGAATTACGTTACGTTGATTTGGTAAAAAGGCAAAAACTTTTTACTTTTCTTTAACAAAAAGTTTCTCAATTTAAAGTTTTGCAGTAAAAGCCCATGACTAAAGCTTTTAGAGTAGAGTTCCCACCTGCGAGTAACTTATGTAAGTAAGTAAACCCAATCAAGCGTATTAAAATAAACCGAAAATACTTAGATGATAAATAAAATATTATCTATGGCTTAAGCTTGATGCCGCAACTAATATTCAACAACTATCGTCAACAAAACAGTTTGTTAAATCTACTTAAAAATGTCATTATTACGTCGAAGTTTACTGCTATCTGTAATTATTTCACTTTCTCTATCTAATGGAAGTGTTTTTGCAGCAGAAAGTGTGTTGTTAAAATACCGTATTTTTCGAGAATCAATTGCAGTTAAAGAGCTAACAACTTTTGCTCAAACTGGTGAATTGTCAACATCGTTACGAGTTAATTTAGCTTTAGCAAAACAAGAGCCAAAAAAGATTCGCAAATACTTAACTGAATCTGTAACAGTTAGTCCAGTATTATTAGATCGAATACTAAATAGCCCTATTGGTAATGTTGTCCTCGATCAAATTGGTGAAGCTATACATACACCGTCACGCAAAGCTGATCGCCAAGCTTTAAGAGCAGCGTTAGTTTTATCAGCAAGTAGCGATCGCAATGGTAGTAGCGCTAAAAGCAATAGTATTAGCCTAATTGAGGTAATCCAAAATTATCCTACTTCAGAAATTGAAGTGGAAGGGGAAGTTTTAGAGCGTGCTTATCGCCAATTGCGCCAATTAGGAGGCAGTTTGCAAGATTTGCTACAGCGAATTCCTCGATAATAAGTTGTAAATTTAACTTTTACTGCTGAAATTTCAATTACTGATAAAGTGCCGTGATTTACTGCAAGCGCAACGAATAATGATGAAACACCTCATCTTCCTCATACCCTAATGATTCGTACAGCGCTTGCGCCGCATGATTTGATTGCTGTGTTGAAAGACCTATACGGATGGCTCCAGTTTCCTCAGCGTACTGCTTTGCGATCGCCATAAGTAACCGAGCTATTCCTTGATTTCGGTGTGAAAAAGTAACAAACAAATCGTTCAAAATCCAAACTCGTTTCATGGACACAGAGGAAAAACTAGGATAAAGCTGAGTAAAGCCTACAATTTGATCGCCATCCCTTGCAGCAAAAATAGTCGAGTCGCAATATTCAAATCGATTTTTTAAAAATAGCCTTGCACCATCAAGGTCTGAGGACTGCTGATAAAAAACGCGATATTGGTCAAACAACACAGACAGCGCTTCAAGGTGTTCAATGTTTGCTAAAAAGACTTTCATCGGTTTCTACTGCCACTTGCCAATTTAACAGAATATATCGTAGGAGCCTCAACTCCACAAATTGAAGCATTCAATATCGATGGCATTTAGCGTCAATCTTATCTAGAACAACCGATCCGAATCGTGCCATAATAATCGGTCTGTAATAACTGACTTCTCCTGGCTATGGTTTCATCACCCCAAACTCCCACAGACCTTGCTGCCGTATTATCTGAACCAGTGGATCTAACTTTTCAATTGCCCGATCCAGAAGATGAGGAGATCCCTGAATTAGATTTTCAACAGCAAATTGATAGCGCTTGGCAAGTATGCGATCGCTTTGATTTGCAAACAGAAATTTGGCGGGGGCGAATTTTACGCGCTGTGCGCGATCGCGAAAAAAAACATGGTGATGCCCGTGGGAGTGGTTTTCTTGACTGGCTTAAAATAAGAGAAATTAGCAAAAGTCAAGCTTACGCAATTATCGCCTTAGCCAACAGTGCTGATACCTTAATGGCAGAAGGACAGCTAGATCCGGCTGCGGTGAGGTGTTTTAGCAAACGCGCCTTTATGGAGACAGCAAAAGCCGATCCAGAAGTACAGCAATTAGTTACCGATGCAGCTAAAAATGGCGATCGCATTACCCGCCGAGAAGTACGTCAAATTGCCGATGAATGGACGGCGATGACTTCTGATTTAGTCCCTGATAGCGTAAAAGAAAAAGTCAATGATCGCACTTTACCTAGCCGCTATTTACCGCCTATGGTCAGAGAAATTGAAAAGTTGCCAGAGTCTCATCAAACAATTTTGCGGCAAGAAATCGCCCTTAATCCTGATGTAGAAACGGTAAAACAAGTCACTTCTGAGGCTAAATACTTAGCAAAATACCTCGATGCTGCAACTAGCGTTCAAGTATTTGATGGCGGTGCGGTAGACTTAGAAATGGCTTTAGAAGAAGCTTTAAGATTAGGCTGCATTAATACGGCGGCGGACTTGGTTAATCAAGCATCGCAATTAGAACAAACCATCGCTAAACTTTATACTACCTGGAAGCGGATCGGCAGCTTATCCGATAGATTGTATGTAGATACAGGAGCAAGTACCCCAAATTTACGCAGCCTTTTAACTTGCCTAGAGCAATTAACTGGGGAAGTAATGGAGATTCAATTAGGGGAAAATAGCGATAGCGCAAGCGCGCACGCAGGGCTTCGCACTATTCGCCTGCAAATTCAAGAAACTACCACCCAATCTTAGTTTTTAATACCTGTAGTAGCAATCCCGCGCATAAATTGGCGTTGCCCGACTAGAAATAATAAAATTACAGGTATTGTAGAAATTGCCACTGCCGCCATTAATATGGGCCAATTATTAGTAAACTGTTCTTGAAACTCTGCTAAAGCTAGTTGTACTGTTCTTAATTGCGGCTTAGTTGTAAAAACTAAAGGTTTAAATAAATCGTTCCATTCGCCAATAAATGTAAATAAAAACAGTGTTACTAAAGCTGGACGCGATAACGGTAGCATAACTCGCCATAATATCTGCCAGCGATTAGCGCCATCGATAGCGGCGGCTTCTTCTAATTCCACAGGGATAGTTTGAAAATATTGCCGCATTAAAAATATCCCAAAACCACTTACCGCCGTAGGCAAAATTAGCGCCCCATAGGTATTAATTAAGTGTCCCCATTTCAAAACTAAAAATATAGGAATTACTAATAACTGAAACGGAATTACGAGCGTTGCCAATACAATTAATAACAAAGCTTGCCTACCGCGAAACTTTAACCTTGCTAAAGCATAGCCTGCTAACGCTGAAGTAATAATTTGTAAGCCTGTAACTGCCAAAGCCACCAAAGTAGAATTAGCAAAAGCTAACAGGAACTCTCCCCGTCTCCAAGCGTCTTGATAATTAACTAGAGTCAAACCCCTTTGGGCTGATTTGCCCAGGGTATTGGAGGGCGTAAAAGATGTAAGGAACACTACGCCTAGAGGTAACAGTACAACGAGCGCTCCTAGAATGAGTAAAAACAAGCTTAAAAAGTCGAAAAGCCTTTCTAATTTAGGCTTTTTACTATCATTATCCATCAGTTTTTATCTAAATAAAGGTTTTTTCGGGTGTAAAGAGCGACTTCTTCCCCTAGGACGTTAATATTTAAAATAGTGCTTTGTTTAAGTTAAATTAACCACAGTGACTTTTACTCTTAACTAAGTAGGAGTCATCGCAATAATGCTGTCCACCAATTCACGTTAAATAGGAGTGAATAGACCTATGCAGCAACTTGCTGCCAACTCTGAACTCGATTTTCAGAGCGAAGTCTATAAGGATGCTTATAGCCGCGTCAACGCCATTGTAATTGAAGGGGAACAAGAAGCCCACGAAAATTACATCACACTTACGCAAATGATGCCAGAACATCAGGACGATTTAATTCGTTTGTCCAAGATGGAAAGCCGCCACAAAAAAGGCTTTGAAGCCTGCGCGCGTAACTTAAAGGTAACGCCAGATTTGCCCTTCGCCAAATCATTCTTTGCTTCCCTGCATCAGAACTTTCAAGATGCAGCCAAAGAGGGACGAGTAGTTACCTGCTTGCTGATTCAATCGCTAATTATTGAATGTTTTGCGATCGCAGCTTACAACATCTACATCCCCGTTGCTGATGATTTTGCGCGCAAAATCACCGAAGGTGTTGTCAAAGACGAATATAGCCATCTCAACTTTGGCGAAGTTTGGCTAAAAAACAACTTTGAAACCGCAAAAGCTGAATTAGAACAAGCCAACCGCCAGAATCTACCTATAGTTTGGCAAATGCTTAATCAAGTAGCCGAGGATGCCCAAGTTCTCGCTATGGAAAAAGAGGCGTTGGTTGAAGACTTTATGATTCAGTACGGTGAAGCTTTAAGTAATATTGGCTTTACTACCCGCGACATCATGCGCCTATCAGCCTACGGCTTGAGTGCGGCTTAAATAACTTGGGGGCAATTGTCTATTGCCCCAATAATAGCCAAGGTACTCTAATTTTTTATCCACTTACTCCAATTTGACCGGATTTATAGGTCTAATAAAGCAATTAATGTTTGGTCTAATCGGACACCTTACCAGCTTGCAGCACGCCCAATCGGTAGCCAAAGAATTAGGCTACCCTGAATACGCCGATCAAGGGCTAGATTTTTGGTGCAGCGCCCCGCCCCAAATTGTCGATAATATTACGGTTACTAGCATCACCGGGCAAAAAATCGAAGGGCGCTATGTAGAATCATGCTTTTTACCAGAAATGCTTGCCAATCGTCGGATTAAAGCCGCGACGCGCAAAATTTTAAACGCGATGGCTCATGCCCAAAAGCACGGGATTGACATTACAGCTTTAGGCGGTTTTTCTTCAATTATTTTTGAAAACTTTAATTTACAAGAAAATAAGCAAGTTCGTAATATAAAGCTAGAATTTGAACGTTTTACCACCGGAAATACTCATACAGCATATATAATCTGCCGTCAGGTAGAACAAGCTTCTAAACAATTGGGAATTGAATTATCAAAAGCTACTGTTGCCATTTGTGGTGCAACGGGAGATATTGGTAGCGCGGTTTGTCGCTGGTTAGAAAGCCGTACAGACGTTGCAGAGTTGCTACTAATTGCGCGAAATCAAGAACGACTCAAAGAACTCCAAGCAGAGCTAGGACGGGGTAAAATTATGGGCTTAGAGGAAGCCTTACCCCAAGCAGATATAATTGTCTGGGTTGCTAGTATGCCTAAAGGTGTAGAAATTGATCCAAAGGTGCTAAAGCAACCATGTTTGCTAATTGATGGCGGTTATCCCAAAAACTTAGGCACTAAACTACAGCATCCCGGCATTCATGTCTTAAATGGTGGCATTGTCGAGCATTCTTTAGATATTGACTGGCGGATTATGCACATCGTCAGCCTGATGGATGTGCCAACACGTCAGCTTTTTGCCTGTTTTGCCGAGTCGATGCTGTTGGAATTTGAAAAAATACATACCAACTTTTCTTGGGGGCGCAACCAAATTACTGTGGCAAAAATGGAGCAAATTGGCGCAGCTTCTATTAAGCACGGATTTCAACCGCTTTTAAGCTATTAGTCAAAATATCCAGAGCAAAAAAACAAAGCAATGGCAACAACTGAGCGCAAGCCCCTACTGTTGGACTTTGAAAAGCCGTTAACGGATCTAGAATTGCGAATTAACCAAATCCGCGAATTAGCAACCGAAAACGGCGTTGATGTGTCCGAGGAAATTCGGCGGCTAGAAGCGCGGGCAAAGTCCCTACGTCAAGAAATTTTTAGCAGCCTTTCCCCCGCCCAAAGATTGCAACTAGCCCGTCATCCCCGCCGCCCTAGTACCTTTGATTATATTCAAGCTATTAGCGACGAGTGGCTAGAACTTCATGGCGATCGCCGGGGCTTTGACGATCCGGCTTTAGTTGGTGGTGTTGGGCGGTTAGCAGGTCGTCCTGTCGTAATGTTAGGGCAACAAAAAGGACGAGACACTAAAGATAATATTGCCCGTAATTTTGGCATGGCATCCCCTGGAGGCTACCGTAAAGCCATGCGGCTGATGGATCACGCCAACCGCTTTGGGATGCCGATTATTACGTTTATTGATACTCCCGGCGCATGGTCGGGTATTGAAGCGGAACACCAAGGACAAGGAGAAGCGATCGCCTACAATTTGCGCGAAATGTTCCGCCTTGATGTGCCAATTATTTGTACAGTAATTGGGGAAGGCGGATCAGGGGGCGCTTTGGGTATTGGCGTGGGCGATCGCTTATTAATGTTTGAACACTCGGTTTACACCGTCGCTACTCCCGAAGCTTGTGCGGCGATTCTGTGGAAAGATGCCAGCAAAGCACCCCAAGCGGCGGTAGCTTTAAAAATTACTTCTTGGGATTTAAAAAATCTGGGCATTATCGACTTTATTATCCCTGAACCCGTCGGCGGCGCTCATTCTGACCCCGTTACCGCCGCCGCAACGCTTAAGAGCGCATTGATTGACAATTTAGACGAATTAGCAGCTTTGCCTTGTAGCGATCGCAAACAAATGCGTTATCAAAAGTTTCGCCAATTAGGGAAGTTTTCAGAACTGCACCATTAGTCACCGATTCTTTCTAGGTGGTATAGTTGGAAAAATATGTAAATTTTTATTACTTTTTGATCATTTCTAGTCAATTAATGGTTTTAGGTAATTGAATTTATCTTGACGATTACAGTTTATGCCAAAACTAAAAATACTTGGCGCAAGGAAAGTAAAAAAGCTGTATGAATAATTTGAGTAAGCCTAAAGCGTTAATTACTGGGGCAAGTAGCGGACTTGGCAAGGCAACAGCTTTAGAATTTGCTAAAGCTGGAATAGATGTAGCCTTAGTTGGGCGTTCTATAGATAAATTAACTTCCGTTGCCAGCGCAGCCGCAGCTACAGGAGTAAAAGCTAAAGCTTACGAGCTAGATTTGGCAAAAGTTGAGCAGGTACGCGAACAAATCCAATTAATTGCTTTAGACTTTGGCGGCATTGATATTTTAGTTAATAATGCCGGAATCGGTTACATTGGAACGTTGAGCGAAACACCTTTAGCAGACTGGTTAATGGTAATTAATCTCAATCTTACAAGTGTATTTCAGTGCATTGTCGGCATACTGCCCACAATGCGAAGTCACGGAGGGACAATTATTAATATTGCCTCGATTGCAGGTAAACAACCATTTCCTGGTTGGGGAGCTTATAGCGTTAGTAAAGCGGGATTAATTGCCCTATCTAAAACTGTAGCCGCCGAAGAACGCGATCGTGGCATCAGGGTTACAGCTATTTGTCCTGGAGCGGTAGATACAGAACTATGGGACACGCTGGAATCAAATTTTGACCGCAAAGTAATGTTAACGCCGCAAATCGTCGCTCAATCAGTTTTGCATACAGCACTATTGCCTAAGAGCGCCGTAATTGATGAATTGACATTAATGCCCAGCGCCGGAAGCTTATAAATGAACACTAATAGCGATCGCGCCGAATCTTTTTTAATTTCTGACATGAGAGAATCTATGGACGGACAAAATTCTTTAAATCTTAACCTTTCAACTAGACCTGATCGCAACACTCAAAACGGTAAAGAACCGAATTTACAGCCGCCATCGGAAGACCTCAACGAGCCAATGAGAGAAGCGGTGCGGACGTTGTTATTAGGTGTAGGAGAAGATCCGGAGCGAGAGGGATTGTTAAAAACTCCTAAGCGCGTCGCTGAAGCTATGCGATTTTTGACTAGCGGCTACAACCAATCTTTAGAAGACTTGGTTAATGGAGCAATTTTTGATGAAGGGCATAATGAGATGGTACTGGTTAGAGATATCAGCACTTTTAGCCTCTGCGAACATCATATGTTGCCATTTATGGGCAAAACTCATGTTGCTTATATTCCCAATCAAAAAGTAGTAGGTTTAAGCAAATTGGCGCGAATTGTTGAGATGTATTCTCGACGATTGCAAGTGCAGGAGCGGTTAACCCGTCAAATTGCTGAAGCAGTGCAGACTATTTTAGAACCAAAGGGAGTAGCAGTTGTGATTGAAGCAAGTCATATGTGTATGGTCATGCGCGGCGTACAAAAGCCCGGTTCTTGGACAGTTACAAGTGCAATGGTAGGCGTTTTTCAAGATGAGCAAAAAACCCGCGAAGAATTTTTTAATTTAATTCGCCATCAAGCAGCATTTTTCTAAAGTAACGAGCAATTGAGGGCCGCTACCCAATTTTGTAGCCCTATTAAAACAGACAAAATCTATATTTTCCCCCTTTTTTAAGGGGGAGTAAAACTATCGCTACCACCGAAAGACTTTGCTCTCATCCTCTAAGTCAACCGCTCAAACAAAGCCGCCAAGACCACATTAGAAAATAAAAAGCCTTCAGGATCGGTAAACCTGGCATATTTAAACTTTTCCCTAGTTACAAATTCTATCCAACCTTGCTTTTGGTAAGGTTGCAAACACTGCTCAATTTTTTCTCCTGTAGGGACACCAAATAACTGACTTAAACTTGATAAATTTACCCCTTCTTGAAGACGCAATCCCAACATCAGCGTTTCTAACAACATCTCCTCTACAGGCGTTAACGGGCAATCTATAACCCCATAAGCCGCCGTATATTTTCTCACCCAGTCGTAGTATTCGGTAGTCTTGCGGGGTCTTGTATAGCGCTGTCCTTCCACGTAGCTAGTTGCACCCATACCAAAGCCATAATAAGAGCGATTTTCCCAATAAACTCGATTGTGACGGCATTGATACCCCGCCAAAGCATAGTTAGATATCTCGTAATGTTCGTAACCTGCGGCGGTGAGTATTTCCCTACTTTGACGGTACATTTGGGCTGTAAGTTCGTCGGTGGGTAGCGGCGCTACTCCTGGTTTATAATACTTGCCAAAAGCTGTAACTGGCTCAATGGTTAGATCGTAAATAGAAATATGATTAGGCGCAATTTTTACCGCCGCCAGTAAGGATTCTTGCCATTGAGCTAAAGTTTGGTGTGGTAAACCAGAAATTAAATCTAAGCTAAAACTTGGTACGTTTACTTGACGAATTATGTCTATAGATCGCCAAATATCATCAACAGAGTGCGATCGCCCACAAACTTGTAATAACTCCTGCTCAAATGCTTGTACTCCCATACTCACTCGGTTTATCCCAGCTTTGACATAGCCCTGCAACTGTTCTAAATCAAAGGTTCCCGGATCTATTTCCATCGATATTTCTGCCGAGGAAGATAGCCCAAATTGCTGAACGAGACTTTCTATAATTTGGGTAATTTGATTTGCGGACAGCAACGAAGGCGTACCACCGCCAAAAAACACTGTTTCTAACGGTTTGCCGATATTTGGAGTAGCAGCAATTTCTCTCTTGATTGCGCGAACATAATCAGAGATACTAGGGGAGTTTTCGCCTCTGGCGCGATCGCCTACCACTTTTACCGGAAAATCACAGTAAAAGCATCGTCTCCTACAAAAAGGTATATGCACGTAGGCAGAACTAGGAATTTCTATAATTAGAGGCTCAAAAACTTGTTTTAATTCGCTTAACACCTTAATTTAACTGGCGATTGCCAAGCTTAAACTTAATTAATAGTTCAATTTTTGCTCTAATATATTAAAAGTTTTTTGATTTTTTAAAAAACCCATAACTTATATTTTCGCCGATACCCATTTTAAACAACGCTTAAAAGAGTAAAAATACTATCATAGAACAATATCAAATTGGTTGATCGATCTTCTATGCGGAAATTACAACCAAATTATTCAAGTGGCTAAAACCATGCTTGATGCAATTATAATCCTTTCATTTATCATAGCAGGAGCCGGAATCGGCTTCTACAGCCTCGAATTATTACCTATATCAGTCCAACAGCAAGTTACAAACGAAGATGCACTGCGATCAATCGTTGGCGTGTTTGGCGCGGTTATTGGCGGCGCGGTGGGCTTGAGTTTCCAAATTACCTATCGTCGTTTGGAAACCAAAGTTAGAGAAATGCCTGTCGATGTTCTCCTAACTCGCACCATCGGTTTAGTAGCAGGCTTATTGGTCGCAAACTTAATGTTAGCGCCGCTATTTTTGCTGCCAATTCCTGAAGACTTTGCTTTTATTAAACCTTTAGTCGCTATTCTTGGTAGTTTCATCTCAGCATTTTCAGGGATTAGTTTAGCCGATACTCACGGACGGAGTTTTTTGCGGATCATTAACCCTAATACTGTTGAATCTATGCTAGTAGCTGAAGGTACGCTCAAACCTTCTATTACTAAAGTTTTAGACACTAGCTGTATTATTGATGGTCGTATAGAAGCTTTACTAGAAACGGGATTTTTAGAAGGGCAGATTTTAGTACCTCAGTTTGTCTTGCAAGAATTACAGCAACTAGCGGATGGGGCAAAAGATTTAAAAAGAGTTCGAGGACGACGAGGGTTAGAAATTCTCAACCGTATTAAAGAATCTTACCCAGAACGCATTATTATTAACTCTACAGACTACGAAGATATCCCGACGGTAGATGCCAAGTTAGTAAGATTCGCCCAAGATATCAATGGTACGCTCCTAACTAACGATTACAATCTATCCAAAGTTGCCAGCGTCCAGAAAGTTCCGGTTTTAAATGTCAACGATTTAGTCAATGCTGTTCGTCCTAGCTACCTCCCCGGCGACAATATAGACATCAAAATTCTCAAAGAAGGTAAAGAAGCTAGTCAAGGTATTGGCTACTTAGAAGATGGCACAATGGTTGTGGTAGAAGAAGGTAGCCCTTTTGTGGGCGCAGAGGTGCGAGTCGTTGTAACTAGCGCTTTACAAACCTCCGCCGGGAGAATGATTTTTGCCAAAACCCAAGCCTCAGCTTTGGCTTAAGATGGTACGTCAAAATAGAGTAAAGTCTTGCGAGAGGTGTAATCTAACTGTACCGATTTTATACAGAGTTAAAGACAAAGAACTGGGGGAATGGTTTTTTATCTGCGACTTCTGTTTGCCTACAGTTAAGCAAAATAACCCTCATTATACCTATGGCGGTACTTGGACTCAGAAAAAGCAGTAGTAATTACGCTCATTGCAAAACAGTTTTAGAGACAATTCGGGTTTTTTTGCGATCGCTCTCTGACAATTCTTCTCCCGCTTGCAACCTAGTGGCGCTAGTTTGCAATACAGTAGCGGCATTTTTATCACCCATTTGCAACGCTGTTTTAGCAGCAGTTTGTAGCAGTGTAGCCGCCCCATATCTGTCACCTTGTTGCAATTTTGCTTCAGCCATTTGGGTTTGCCGATACTTTGCCAAAGCCAAAATATTTGTCTGTACCTGGGGATTGATTTGCGGTTGATAATTGCTGGCAATATTAGCTTCTACAGTAATAATATCTGAAAGTAACCCCGATTTATTTTGAAACGGATCGTCGTAACGTACCTGCAATTGAGCAATTTCTTGCTTACCTTGAAGTAGTTTACCTACATAAATATTTGCCAGCACTACGCGGCTGACATCCTTTGATAAGTCTCCCAGCCTCACCGCCAATTGTCCATTAGCTTCTTGCGTACTAGATAATTCAACGGTATCAGGAGACACTTGAGCAATGGGCTTCAACTCAGCTAAACGCACATTTGCCCCCAAAGAAAACAACAAATAAGCATTAGTTAAACCAATGGACTGAATGCTACTAAATAACTGACCAAATTCTTCTTCTACACGATTGGCTTCTTCAATATAAGACAGCTTTCCACCAGCTACATCAGCAATTTTTTCTAAAATATCTTGGTTCCAATGGTCGCCAAAGCCTAAAGTGTTTAAAGTTAGATTGTATTCGGCAGCTAGTTGGGCAAAGTTCAAACAACGCTTGTCGTCTCCGTGTTCGTTTTCGCCGTCAGTTAACAAAAAAGCTTGAGAAATTGCTTCTTTTTTGCCTTTTCCTAGTTCTTCAATACCTAACTTCATCCCTTCATCAATGGCCGTACCTCCATCAGCTTTAAGTTTGTTAATCTGTGCCTTAATTGCCTCTGGATCTTCTACTAATTGATTGGGTATTAATACTTTGGCACGATGATCAAATACTACTATCGAGAGGCGATCGCTATAAGTCAACCGATCTACTATCCGATTGGCGGCTTGTTTGACCGTTTCTATCGGTCGCCCTTTCATGGAACCGCTACGGTCGAGGATCAAGCACAAGTTTAGCGGCACAGTGCGATCAGTGCTAGGAGAAACAGCACTAATAGAAATTGCCAACTGACGCTGGCTATTTAGTTGACCTGCATCTATGTTGACATCATTTAAAGCTGGCTGTAACAACACCTTCATAACAATTCCCTCCTAACGATCTAACGATACAAGCAATTGTCAGTAAAATAATTTTTTCAGTCAACCTAAAAAAACTATTGGTTATTATATATTTTGCCTTATTTCCTATTTTTTTTACTGCAATCTCAAAGCTTTTTGATGTTTTTACCCAATTGGAGCCGACTTTTCATCAGAATGGGGCAAAATATCAACTCTAAAATTTAGCGATCGCCCTTACAAAGTTATGATCTTATTTATAACTGTTATTTTCCAAATATTAACTAATATCTCTAGCTGCAAGCTCTATATTTTTGAATATTTCCACACAATTGAAACTGAAAATTAATGTATAAAGTTTTGACTAAAACTTTGTCAATCATTCAAGTTTTATTAATTAGCTTAACTTGTCAATCACCCAAGTTTTAGTAATTAGCTTAATAAGTATAACATTCACTTATATATAACTATAAAGTGATGGGAATATTTTCGCAACGCAAGATGCAGTAGATATAGGTTTCAGTTTGACTACGGAAAGATAATTTCTTAATGATTCATCTTACTAAAGATAGATAAATTAATTATATAAATTGAGCAAGTATTATAAAATAGAATTTTTCAAGTGAAAAGGTAGTAAAATATTACGATTCGTTGTCACTATAGCACTTTAAAAAGTAGGCTGCAATTACTATGGCACAAAAGTTTGAGGAATTTTCGAGCGGAGAATTTAAAGAAGATTCTTTGAAAGATAAATTACTCCAGCCAATACAAACAATTGCTGTTGCTGCAACGTTTACGGCAGAACCAATAGAAGAATCCTTAGCATTCTGGCTACAAGAGCTAGAAATTGCCGGAAAAATAGATTTTGCTTCTTATAATCAATTATTTCAAGAATTACTAGCGCCAAATAGCCTAATTAGGAACAACAAACAAGGAATTAATGTAATATTGCTGAGACTAGAAGACTGGCAAAAATATTCTGGTACGGGGTCATCTTTAGGAGAGCGAAGTAAAACCGAACAAATAGTTCAAGAATTTATCCAAGCCGTCAAAACAGCAGTAGAAGATGGTAACACTCCTTACATAATTTGTCTGTGTCCAAATTCACCAATTCCCGAAGCAAGTAACGAGGTTGAAAAGATAGAGGCAGAGATTTTATCAAAGTTAGCAGGCATCAATGGAATTTATCTAATCTCTAACGAGGAATTAAACACAACTTATCCTGTAGATACGTACTACGAGGAGCAAGGAGACAAGTTAGGTCATATTCCCTTTACACCCTTATATTTTGCAGCGCTTGGTACAGCCATTGCTCGTAAAATATACGCAATTCAAAGTCCGTCACCCAAAGTCATTGTCTTAGACTGCGACAATACTCTATGGAAAGGAGTTTGCGGTGAAGATGGAATAAGGGGAATCGAACTCGACGCACCCAGGCAAGCATTGCAAGAATTGATGTTAGCTCAATACCATAGCGGAATGCTGCTTTGTATATGCAGCAAAAACAACGAGGAAGATGTAGTAGAGGTATTTGAGCGCCGCCAAGATATGCCATTAAAACGAGAACATATTATTTCTTGGCGTGTAAACTGGGTAGCAAAGTCAGAAAATATCAAGTCCCTTGCCGAAGAATTAAATTTAGGTTTAGACAGCTTTATTTTTATCGACGATAATCCTGTAGAATGTGCGGAAGTCCAAGCAAATTGTCCAGAGGTATTAACTCTGCTGTTACCCGCAAAGATTACCGAAATCCCACGCTTTTTGCAGCATATATGGGCTTTTGATCGCTTGAAAACAACTACAGAAGATAAAAAAAGAACATCTCTATACAAAGAAAATATAGAACGCGATCGCGCTCTTAAGCAGTCACCTACCCTAGAGAACTTTTTAGACGGGTTAGGCTTAGAAATAAAAATTGTCCCCCCATCGCTCCAGCAAAACGAAAGAATAGCCCAACTTACTCAACGCACTAATCAATTTAACCTCACCACTATTCGCCGCTCCCAGCAAGAAATTAAGCAATTATGTGAAAGCAATTATGAGTGCTTGGCAGTAGAAGTAAGCGATCGCTTTGGTGACTATGGATTAGTGGGGGTAATACTGTTCACAACCGATAATGACAGCCTAATTGCCGATACATTTTTACTTAGCTGTCGGGTTTTGGGTAGGGGAGTAGAGTACAAAATGCTTGCCCGTTTAGGCGAAATTGCCCGTGAAAAAGGGATGAAAAGAGTAAAATTAGCTTACGTACCCAGCGAAAAAAATCAACCAGCCTTAAATTTTTTAACCGCCGTTGGGAGCCAATACAAACAGCAAACTCTGGCAGGTATTAGTTGGCAGTTGCCTGTTGATTACGCTCAATCGGTAACTTATAACCCCCAAGCTAAGGACGTGATTGAAACTAAGAGCGCTTCTGTGCCAACCCAAAAAACTAAGCGATCGCTTCCAGTCCAAAAAAGGTTAAATCGCTTACACCGTATTGCTACAGAATTTTATAGTGCCAGCAAAGTATTTGAGCAAATTCAATTGCAAAAACGCCAGCGTCCAGACTTGCGAGAGTCTTATATTGCACCCCAAAATCAAACGCAGCAGCGACTAGCCCAAATTTGGAGCCAGGTATTGCGAGTTGAAAATATCGGCATCCACGATAATTTCTTCGACTTGGGTGGAACTTCTGTAGTTGCCGTCCAGTTGTTTGTGCAAATTGAAAATGCTTTTGGTAAAAAATTGCCTCTACCTACACTGTTGCAAGCTGGGACTATTGAACAACTAGCCAAAGTTATTCAACTTGAATCATCAAAACCTTGGTCTTCACTGATCGCTATTACAGCAGGTAATCCGGCTCAAAAACCACCATTATTTTGCATTCATGCGATCGGAGGAGGAGCTTTATATTACAGAAACTTAGTTGAACATATAGATCCAAATCAGCCAGTTTATGGTCTAGAAGCTAGGGGCTTAGACGGTCAAGAATCGCCATTTACTTCAATTAAAGACATGGCAGCTTATTATATTGAACAAATATTCACTGTCCAGCCACCATCCTCAAAACCCTATTTCTTAGCAGGTTCCTCTATGGGTGGTTTAATAGCTTTTGAAATCGCCCATCAATTACAGAACTTAGGACAAAAGATCGCCCTAGTAGCATTGTTTGATACGATTAGCCCAGTTTATCAACAGTTTTCCTTACGTAATCAAGTTGTTAATCATTTAAAACAAGGCTATCAATTTACTCTAGCAAGAGTGAAAGCTAAAACAAATTTACTCAAATCTAAAATTGAGCAGCAAATTAGGAGAACCTCTGGTAAAGACGCGGCAAATTTACCATCAGTTACTCGCAACTTCCGCTTAGAGGTGGAGGCGATTAATAAACAAGCTTTGAAAGCTTACTCGCCACAAGCTTATCCGTTGCAAGTAACTTTGTTTCGGGCGATGAATCAACCGATGGGTGCAAGTTGGTACTTTGACACTCAACTAGGTTGGGATAAACTAGCTGTAAAAGGCGTAAAAGTGTATAACGTTCCTGGCAATCATTTATCGTTAATAGAAAAACCACAAGTAGAAGTCCTCGCCGCAAAATTTGAATTTTGCTTAAAACAAGCCCAAACAAACAAAGCAAGCGATCGCCAACCTATTAATCGCTAAAATGCGATTTATCACCATTGCCATAGCTAGAAATCCGTACCTCTATTAGCCCTAGGCTCGCGCTAGGATGTATTACAGACATTGGTATTATTTTAGGCATTAGTTGCTATGACACAAGTAAAGGCCGTCCAAGCCCCCTATTCTGGCGATTCTTCCTACCGCAGTCCGCCACCGGATTTGCCCTCGTTGCTTTTAAAAGAACGAATTGTTTACCTAGGACTACCTTTAGTTACACCGGATGAATATAAACAGCAACTTGGGGTAGATGTAACAGAGCTAATTATTGCTCAATTACTTTACCTGCAATACGACGATCCCGAAAAACCTATTTATATTTACATCAACTCTACCGGAACTTCTTGGTATGGCGGCGATGCGATCGGAGCGGAAACCGAGGCTTTTGCAATTTGCGACACGCTCAACTACATCAAGCCCCCAGTTCATACTATCTGTATTGGGCAAGCTATGGGGACAGCAGCAATGATTCTCTCGGCGGGAACTAAAGGCTTTAGAGCAAGTTTGCCCAACGCTACCATCGTCTTGCATCAAGCCCGCCGCCGCGCTCCTTACAGTCAAGCTACCGATATCCAAATCCACGCTAAAGAAGTTTTTGTTAACAAAGAGATTATTTTAGATATTCTCGCCGCTAACACCAGTCAGGAAAAAACGAAAATTGCTAAAGATATGGATCGGATGTACTACATGACTCCCCATCAAGCAAAAGAATACGGCTTGATTGACAAAGTTTTGGAAAGTGCCAAAGACCTTCCTCAACCTCTTGCTGTTGCTCGATAATCTCGATTGCCCCTTCCTGGAGAATTTATTTATGCCTATTGGAATTCCTAGAGTCCCCCATCGCTTTCCAGGGGAGCCTTACACTCAATGGATTAATATTTACGAGCGCCTTTCCTTGGAGCGAATCATCTTTTTAAGTGGAGAGGTGAACGATGGAATGGCAAATTCAATTATTGCTAGACTGTTGTATCTAGATTCAGAAGATCAAAGCAAAGATATTTTTATCTACATCAACTCCCCTGGTGGCTCGGTTACAGCCGGATTAGCAATCTATGACACCATGCAGCACATTAAATCAAATATAGTCACAATTTGTGTGGGTATGGCAGCTTCTATGGGTTCGTTTCTGCTGGCGGCGGGTACTAAGGGCAAGCGTTTAGCTCTGCCTCACGCACGAATTATGATCCACCAACCCGCCGGGGGCGCTCAAGGTCAAGCTACAGATATCGAAATTGAAGCACGAGAAATTCTCCGTTTGCGTCATCAACTCAATCAAATGCTGGCAGACAGGACAAGTCAGCCTTTAGCAAAAATTGAGAAAGATACTGATCGCGACTATTTTATGTCGGCGGCAGAAGCGAAAGAATACGGTTTAATTGACCGGGTAATTGAAGATCGCGTGTAAGTCAGTGAGCCTTTAGAGTCAAATCTAAAGGCTACTCAATATTTAGCCACCTATGGACAAAGCCGCTTGTTATCTATTGCTAGAATTGACACCCGTAGCAACGCTTGTCGAAATAAAAGCTTCCTACCGACGACTAGCACGGCAATACCATCCTGATATCAATCCGGGCGATCGCACCAAAAATGAAAAATTTATCGCTCTAACGGCTGCCTATCAAGCGCTGGTGGAGTCTTGGCAGCAACCATTGCCAGAAGTAGCCCCAGCAACGCCAAAAATTACAGTAACCCGCCCTCCTTCATCGCCGCCAATATCTGCCACCGAACAAAAGCTGAAAAACGATTATCATCAGCAGTTACAGCAGTTATGGCAGTACCAGAAATTTCCTAGGGCGATCGCATTATCTGAAGCTTTGGCGCAACGTTTCCCTTCAGACAAAGAAGTCCAATCTTGGCAAGCAATTTCCTACTGGCGTTGGGGAAGTTATTTAATTAACCAAAAGCAAGCAGATAAAGCCCGAATTTTTCTTAAAAAAGCTCTAAAGACCGACCCCCACAATCGTCAGTTATGGTCGCACGTAGAGCAAGAATTTCGGCGGTTAGAAAAAATATGGTAGTGGGTAATAGGGAAGGGGTAATGGGTAATGGATAATGGGTAATGGGTAATTAAGCAGTTTCCAATGACCAATGACCAATGACCAATGACCAATCTTTTATGTCTCAAAGCGCAATTACTGTCACTGTTAAGCTATTTGCTGCCTATCAAGAGGCTTACGGGCAATCGGAAATAGTCTTAGAATTTCCTCCCCAAACTCCAGCAATTGCCGTTTTAGAACGCTTAATTTCTCAGCATCCCGAACTTGAAAAATGGCAAGAAATTACTCGCTTTGGGATCAATTGTCAGTTTGTTTCCCCTGATACGCTTTTAGTTAATGGCGATGAAGTAGTCTTAATTCCACCAGTGAGCGGTGGTTAAAATAAATATCCTTGCCAACTGTTGAAGAAATGTAAAGTAAAATTTACGATAGATAGTGGATTACACAAAAAACTATGGATTGCAGCCATATCCAATTTTGCGATCGCAAATCTGTTGTCGATCTTACCCAGTTACAAGCGCTATTTAAGTTAGGAGCGTTTTGGGCAACAGAGCGCAAAATCGAAGACTTAGACATCGCAATTGAAAACAGCGAACCAGTAATTAGTGTTTGGGATAGCCAAAAGCTGATCGGCTTTGCTCGTGCGACATCCGACGGTATTTATCGCGCGACAATCTGGGACGTAGTAATCGATCCCGAATACCGGGGTGCAGGTTTGGGACGCAAGTTAGTACAAACGGTTTTGAGCCATCCCCGCATGAACCGAGTAGAGAGAGTTTATCTAACTACAACTCATCAACAAAGCTTTTATGAAAGAATCGGTTTTGAAGTTAATTCAAGCAGCACAATGGTACTGTACAATCAGCCAATAGCTAAGGTTCAATCTCTAGAAGCGCAGTATCAGGAGTTAATAACGGGATAGAAATTTGCATTCGCGTTGTGGGCGATGTCTCGCTATTTGTAGGTGCAGGAAAAATCTCAAGTTTGCCCTGCATAACTTCTAATGACGTTTGCACAAGTAACAGCGTTAATCCTGGCGAACTTATATTCAAAGCAGACTTAGCAATTAAACTTGCTTCACAGCTAAAATCGCCTTGGAGCAAATCGACAGGATCGTTCCAAATACTAACGGCTAAGGGCGCATCTATCCAAATATAAACAAAATTACTTTCTGGGATTAGCTGAACTGATAAATAAAAAATTCCGCCATCCTCTATACAGAAAATTGCTGCATCAATAAGACTCAAGATGATTTGTCGCAACCATAGAGGATCGGCTAAAACATAAATTTCTGGAGGTGGTGAAGATAGTTGTAGCCTGTGAGAGCGATTTGCGGCAATCATGCGTAAAATATTACAAACTTCTTCCAAAACAAAGCTTAATTGCAAAGGTTGAATTTCTAATTTATTAGTTCCATGTTCTAATCTGGCAACATTAAGGATTTCGTCGATTAACTTAACTAACTGCAATGCCGCTTCGTGAGCTTGGGCAACAAATTGGCGTTCTTCGTCTCTGTCGTCGCATAAATCAGACAAAATCAACTGATGCAGACCAATAATGTTACTTAGAGGCGATCGCAATTCATGAGAAGTTCGCGCCAAAAAGCCCCCTTTAAACTGGCTGATTTGTTGCGCCATCAAGTAAGCCAATTGGGTTTGCGGCAAAACTCCATCTAATTGTTGCGGTGGAATACCTTTTAAATCAGTAGATAATTTTGGCGGTAATAACCACCGACTTGCTAACCCAACTCCTAACCCCGTTGCCAAATATATCCAGTTAGCCAAATCCATAATTAATTGTATAAATCACGACTCTAACTTAACCGCACCAGAGCGTAAAATCTGCCAATTGTTGCTAATCCACTTAATAACTGTAGAAGGTATGGCACTAGAGGACGGCTCCGTAGCTTCAAGGGAGAAAGTTAGGACATCGGGAAACGCTGCTCTAATCTCCCTCATTGTCTGCAATGGTGGTTCGCCCGACTTATTCGCGCTAGTAGTAGCCAGCGCCCCAGTACGAGCCAAAATAGCCCTAGTAACAGCATGGTTTGGCACGCGCAGACCAACAGTACCAGGACTTGCTAAATTAATCTCCTTGGGTACGCGATCGCTCGCTGGCAGTACCATAGTAAGCGCACCGGGCCAATAAGTTGCAGCCATTTGTTGCCATACTAATAATTCTGCCGCATTCCCAGAAACATAGGGCCAAAGATCCGTAGCGCAAGCCGCCATCAAAATTAGTGGTTTATCTTGACTACGCTGCTTTGCTGCAAAAATTAATTGGGCTTTTGACGGTAAAGTTGCCAAAGCTGGAATTGTATCGGTAGGAAAACTAACTAATTTACCTGCAAAAATTCCTTCTACCAATTCTTGCAGCATTCCTTGAGTCATGAGCGCAATTTAATTAATTTTTAGGGCTAAAACAAAACGTTCGATACCTGCTAAATCGGTATGAATTGAAATATTAGTATAACTTTTGCGATCGTGCAGTAACGACGCAACTATTTCTGCTTGTCCCGCCATTGTCTCCGCCAACCACACGCCCCCAGGTAGCAAATAATCGGGCGCAGTCTCTACCAAATAGCGCAAGCAATCAATGCCATCGTCGCCTCCATCTAAAGCCAGCCTAGGCTCGTGCTGGGCTACTTCTGGCTGTAGTTTTGCAACTAAAGCACTGGGAATATAAGGAGGATTGGATACCATGCCGCTCAATTTTCCCTTAAATAGTGCTAGGGGTTCCCACCAAAAACCTTGATAGAATTTAATGCGACTTCCAAAGCCCAAGAGTAGAGAATTTTTTCGAGCGATTTCTATTGCTGCACTGCTACAATCAACGCCATGAATTTTTGCTTGCGGAAATATCTCCGCAAGTCCCAGACTAATTGCGCCGCTCCCTGTCCCTAAATCTGCCCAATGTCCTTGTTCTAGTGATATTGAGCTATTTTTTGCCGCCATCACTGCCAGATCGATTAGTTGCTCTGTTTCTGGGCGGGGAATCAGTACTGCTGGAGAAACTGCTAATTTGAAGTTACGCCAATACACAACTCCAGCAATATACTGAACTGGCAAAAACTCGCTTAACCTTCTTTGCCACAATCGGTCTAATTCTTCAATCTCAAGCTGGATAGGAATTTGGGGCAAATCGCGGAAAGACTCTAAGCAGAGAGTTAATCTTTCTAGCCCAGCTACTTCTTGTAAGAGCCAGTCTAATTCGCTTGGGGAAACTTTAGCCGCTATTGCAGCTTTTTGGGCTGTTTTTCGCCATTGCCAAAGTTCTTCACCTGAAACAAACCGCCGCAGCTTTTGATTCATGCCCAAACTTATTTTTTACGTGGTTGCGCTGCGGGTAGACTGCGAACAAAGTCGATGGATGCTTTGGGGGGAACCAACATAATTTGGTTTAGCTGGGTATCATTGCGACTTTGCATTGTTTCAATCACCCCTTCTAAATTGACTACCTGAATCTCAACGGTAGAAGCCAAGTTTGGTTGTTGTTTTTTAAACCTGTCTAACATTGATTGCAATTCTTCTTTGTTAAAAAAGAAAGGAATTACTTGCTTATCTGCTTGTTTGACTGTTAAATAGCCTTTTTCTTTCCCGGCTTTAGCGACAAATAGCGGTGTTCCCTGAAACTTTTTCTCATCTTGACCTGATTTCTTGAGTAATGCCATTGCGGCATCTACTTGTTGCTTGGCGGGTACGTAAGCAAAGTCTAAGGAGTTAGGCTTGGTGCTACTAGCTTGGTCTAGCTTGTATACTTCCCCTAGAGAAACAGGAACTACCCGAACATTTTTGGCAAGTTCTGGGTTTTTGGTTTTGAGTTGATTTACAAATGCTTCCGCATCCTTTTGGTTGATAAATACTCCCGCAACTCCACCTTCTTTTTTGTTGTCGTTATTAGAAGCTACTAAGGGCGCTCCCTTGGCATCGGTGATTGTAAATACAGGTACAGGTCCTAGCTTTTGGACAATTTGATCTTGAGGCAAAGAAAACGCGCTCATTGTGCCAAAGATTGCCGAGCCAACAATGGCACTGCTAACTATTCCTAACTTTGCACCCAAGCTAAACATTGATTTCATGAATACTCCTGGCATTAATAGCCAATTATTTTGAGCTAAACGGTAATATCTTACTTACTATTGGTTCCATAGAAGGAGAAACAATTTATGTGAGCTATCTTATCGTTCATTTTTGTTTCTGTCTGCTCAATATAATTTTTTTATACTGGCTTGTTGGTAAATTGCGACGATTTTTTGTTGGTGCTTTCAAGCAATAAAGTCTTTGGACAAAATCTTTAATTCCTGATAATTTACTCCACTTTTTGCCTGACGCTACATTACTACAAATCGTTCCTACCTAACACTATCTGAATGAGTTTATCAAACTTCACCAATTTATAATTGGTTACTAATCTACAAGATTGTAACTACTTTTGTAAATTAGTCTGCAATAAAATTCTTGACTAATATTTTATATATTATTTACAAATCGGGATGACAGGATTTGAACCTGCGACATCCTGCTCCCAAAGCAGGCGCGCTACCAAGCTGCGCTACATCCCGTATTTTAGCTCGTACACTAACTTAACACAGAAGTACAATTATCACAAACTTGCCTCTAATTAAGCAGTAGGTAAGATGCTTTAACTTGGATACCAAAACATTCCTTTAATCCCTTCGGGGTCGGCTGTAAACCCTAAACCGCGATAAAAATCGACAACTTGAGGATCGGCAAATAAAGTTACATTGCTAATATCTTCGCTTCTAAGTTTTTTGATCATATATTTCATCATTGCTTTGCCTAGACCTTTGCCTTGAAAATCTGGGTGAACGACTACATCCCAAATAGTGGCATTAAAGGCATGGTCGGAAGTGGCACGAGCAAACCCGATCAGGCGTTTTCTCGTTCCGCGCACTTCCCACATTGAGGCAACGAGGAAACTAAACTCAATGGCTTTTTTTACCTTACGCAAAGGGCGACGCGACCAACCGACGGCATCGCAAAGTTCTTCTAATTCGTACAGATCAATGTTGCGATCGCTACTAAACACAATTGTGCGATCGCTATTAGTCGAAAAACCGCTCACAGATTCTAGAGCCGTGTAATCTTCGCCCGACGTTATCTTGGCTTCAGTGGTAGTTTCAGCACCGTTAAACCAGCTTTTCCAAAAACCCATGCCAACGTGGTTCGATAGTAAAAATTATTTTGCCTATATTAGCTAGGAAAGGTCAAGCTATTAGCAAAAAGCAAAGCTCGATCTTGAGATAAAAGCAAATCAATAGAAAAGTTGATTTTCCCCTCTAAAAACAAAATAAGCTCCTAGAAGTCAATATGCTTTTACCTAGCCATCTTAAAACTTTAACACTTTGTTAACAACCTGCTAGACAACGGGGATCGATTTTTTGGCAATTTTAGTGTCAAAGCGGAGGAGTGTTAAGGATAAAATATAGTTATGGCAACTATTGAAATTTCGGGAATTGAACATAGCTACGAACTGACGGGCTTTGCGTCAGATTCTCCTACCTTAGTTTTTATCCACGGGTGGCTACTAAGCCGTGAATACTGGCAACCTTTAATTAAGTGTTTAGCACCAGATCGCCAGTGTTTAGCTTATGATTTGCGCGGCTTTGGTCAATCTCCAGGCAGATTAACGTCAATAACTGATGCTCCTGTAGTTAATCCATTCTTAAATAGTGCTGTAAACAAGACAGAAAATGTCCCTGATTTACGCTCAAATAACCCGCAGAATTTTTCTAATTGCTATACGACGGCGGCTTACGCAGAGGATTTAGTTGTTCTCTTAAAAACGTTGAATATCAGTAGTGCATGGCTAATTGGTCACTCTTTAGGGGCAACGGTAGCGCTATTAGCCGCCGAACTTCGCAGCACCCAAATAAAAGGCGTAATCTGTATCAATGCTGGAGGGGGAGTGTACCTCAAAGAAGCCTTTGAGCAGTTTCGCGCGGCGGGTCAGCAGTTATTAAAAATTCGTCCCCGTTGGCTTTGTTACTTACCTTTAGTTGATTTAATATTTACCCGCGCTAATGTAGTCAATCCTATAGCTCGCCAATGGGGTCGCCAAAGAGTAATTGATTTTGTGATGGCTAATCCCGAAGCCGCTTTAGGAACCCTTTTAGACTCGACCACCGAGGAAGAAGTGAACCGATTACCGTCGCTAGTTTCTCACTTGTCCCAGCCTGTTTATTTCTTCGCCGGACAGCAAGACAAGATTATGGAGCCTAAATATGTCCGTCATCTGGCAAGCTTTCACCCCTTGTTTCAAAGCGATCGCGGTAATGTATTAGAAATTCCTAACTGCGGACACTTGGCAATGTTGGAACAAACACATACCGTTGCTACAGAAATTCGGAGTATTTTGGCGCGACATGGGTAATTGGGAATTGGGAATTGAGAATTGGTAATTGGTAATTGGGAATTGGTAATTGGTAATTAAGTAGTTTTAAATGACCAATTTCCTACTGCTGATATAGTTGCATAACATCCGTTAGTGGTAAACGCGATCGCCCAGCTAAAGTTATTGGTGATGTATGACCACGATTGAAGTGTTCCGCCGCCGCACAGCCAATCATTGCTGCATTGTCGGTACAATACTTCATTGGTGGAAATAAGACGCGCAAGTTATGCTCTTTGGCTGCCGCTTGCAAATGCTGCCTTAGTCCACTATTTGCCGCTACTCCACCACCTACAGCAATAGTATCTAAACCGAAATCCGTAGCGCAGGCAATGGCTCTTTTTGTCAGACTTTTCGCTACAGTCTCTTGGAAACTTGCCGCTATATCCCCTACTGGAAAAACTCCATTGTCTTGCTTCACTTTTTGCACTAGCCGCAATACTGCTGTTTTTAAGCCGCTAAAGCTCGAGTCGTAAGGATGAAACTTGCCATTTGCTAAAGAAATTTTGCCTTCGGGGAGTTTAAAAGCTTGGGGGTTGCCAATTTGGGCTAATTTATCAATCTCTGGCCCGCCGGGATATCCTAATTCTAATAATCGCGCTACTTTATCAAAAGCTTCTCCCGCCGCATCGTCGTGGGTTTGTCCCAAGGTTTCGTATTCACCGCAGTCTTTGACATAAATTAAGCTGGTATGACCACCAGAGACTAGCAAGCTTAAAAAAGGCGGCTCTAAACTAGGTTCACTTAAACAGTTGGCGTAAATATGCCCTTCTAAATGATGCACCCCGATTAAGGGCAAGTTATGCAGAATTGCTAAGGTTTTAGCGGCAGAGATACCTACCATTAGCGCTCCCACAAGTCCGGGGGCGCAAGTTACCGCCACAGCATCGATTTTTGTGATTGGTCTTTGGGCCTGTTCTAAAGCCAAGGCGATCGCGCTATTAATTGTTTCTAAGTGCTGGCGTGATGCTATTTCTGGCACTACCCCGCCATACTGCTTATGGATGGGAATTTGGGAGGTGACAACGCTACTGCAAACTGTGCGATTATTTATTACCGCGACGGCAGTTTCGTCGCAGCTAGTTTCTATGGCTAGAATAGTTGACATTTGGTTGAAATTAGCGATTAATTTACTACTTTTGGCTGCTATTGATTGGGAAACTTAAACTTTTATTTACTTAATCTATTGTCGGCTCTCTGGCAAGAGTATGATAGCTTCCAAGTTCTGAAAACTTTATTTGTTTTGTAACAAAGGGAAACAATTTCATGCAACGATTGTTTGCTTTGGTTCTAGTCATTGGTTTCTGGTTTAACTTTGCGCCTCCAGCCTCAGCTTCAGCGCAAGCTAATCTAGTTCCTTGTAGTGAATCACCAGCCTTTCTTCAACGGGCAAAAGATGCCCGTAACACAACGGGCGATCCCAATTCTGGCGCAAAACGTTTCGAGCGTTATGCTCAAGCTCAGTGCGGCCCTGAAGGTTTACCCCATTTAATTGTTGATGGTCGTCTCGACCGTGCTGGGGACTTCATTATTCCTAGCATTCTCTTTCTCTATATTGCTGGTTGGATTGGTTGGGCAGGTCGCTCCTATATCCGAGCAAGCAAAAAATTGGAAGGTTCTCCCGAAAGTAGGGAAATTATCATTGACGTGCCTTTGGCGCTGAAATGTACCGCAGGCGGTGCTACTTGGCCCTTGGCAGCTACTTCGGAATTTTTATCAGGCGAACTATACGCCAAAGATGAAGAAATACCTGTTTCACCACGCTAATTTAGCTTAACTTATCCGCTTATTTTGAGTGTCGATTGATGAAAAATAAAGAAGACCAAAAAACCTACTTTCTTCAGTATCTTTCTCTAGCGCCAGTGCTGGCAGTAGTTTCAGTTTCTATCGCTTTCACTACTTGGGCTATATTCAACAGCATCTTCCCTGATTTGCTTTTCCATCCCATGCCGTAGAAGTAGCTCTAATTGCTAGTTCGATGTTTATTAGCTAAATAAATTACTTGTCGTTCAAGTAATTTATTTAGCTAGTACCTAATAAATGTAATTAAGTCATACTTCTAAAGGTGTAAACTTGCAATTTTCTTTAACATAGATTGCGAGTTTTTTTAGTGTTTATTTATCAAAATTAGTTTAATTAATTTTTCTAAAGTTAGTGAGGAAAACTGTTATTTGGTTACAGTTAATAACCTAAAATAATGCCACTATCATGTTTAAATACTAAGAGCAAATATGGCGCAAGCAATAGATGCATCAAAAGATCGCCCCAGCGATCCTAGAAATAGAGAAGTTGTGTTTCCTCCCAACCGCGATCCGCAGTGGGGAGACTTAGAGACACCAATCAATAATTCTGGTTTGGTTAAATGGTACATTAATAATTTGCCAGCTTACCGTCAGGGTATAACTACCCAACGCCGAGGCTTAGAAGCTGGGATGGCTCATGGTTATTGGCTGCTTGGTCCTTTCGCCAAACTCGGCCCGTTAAGGGATGCTGATATTGCTAATTTAGCTGGATTGTTATCAACTTTAGGAATGGTAGCAATTTCTGCTTTTGCGATCGCCCTTTACGCTAATAGCAATCCTCCCCAACCAGTTGCAAATGTAACAACTGCCAATCGAGTACCTGATGCTTTCAAATCTCCCGAAGGTTGGAATAGTTACGCGACTAGCTTTTTAATTGGTGGCGTTGGTGGCGCTGTAGTTGCCTACTTCCTGCTTGACAATATAGAAGTGATCCAAAAGGTGTTTAGTTAATTATCAAAAAATTCCGCCGATTTTTAATGGGCGTAATTAGAGAGTAGGTAAAAAAAGTGGAATGTATTTGCTATTAGTGAAAACTTCAACTTTTTTTCTCTGCTCTTTTTTAGTAAATTATTGAAATTTTCGCTAAGGTAGAATGACACTTTCGAGTTGATGCAAAGCTGTTTCCAAGTCATCATTAGTAATTTGCACATCAAAGTCGCCAGCCGAGGCAATTTCTATTTGGGCGCGTTTCAAGCGACTACTGATAGCAGAGCTTGAATCGGTCGCGCGATCGCGCAAACGTTGCTCTAGGGCGCTAAAAGACGGCGGTAGGATAAAAATCCGCAACGCATCAGGACAGGAAGTATAAATTTGGTTCGCACCATCAAGCTCAACTTCTAGCAAAACTGTTTTGCCTTCAGCGATTTGTTGTTCTACAGGCAAACGTGGAGTGCCATAATAGTTGCCTGCAAACTCCGCCCATTCGAGCAAGTAGTGATCGCTAATCATTTTTTCAAAATCGGTGCGACTAACAAAGTAATAATGTTCTCCAGAGGTTTCACCCGGACGCGGCGAACGAGTAGTTGCAGAAATTGATAAATATATTTCTGGGTGGCGTTGCAAGAGAATTTGCACCAAAGTACCTTTACCAACACCGCTAGGGCCAGTTAAAACAATTAACTTTCCCCTAAACTTGTGTTCATTTGCTTGAGACGTAGAATTAGAAACTTGCATTTCTTGGCACAAATCCAACCTATTTAATTGTAGTATTTACAGCAATCTTGCTAATTATCTGGCTGTTCGCGGTTGAGTACAAACCGATTTGCCACCGTTTCCGGCTGAATTGCTGACAAAATAACATGACTTGAATCGGTAATTATTACCGCCCTAGTACGACGACCATAAGTAGCATCAATTAGCTGACCGCGATCGCGGGCATCTGTAATAATACGCTTAATGGGGGCAGATTCGGGGCTGACAATGGCAACTACTCGGTTAGCAGAGACAATATTACCAAAACCGATATTTATAAGCTGAATATCCATGCAAAAATGACGCGACGCGCCGTATAACAAGCATTAAAACCTAACTTCAATGGTATATACAAAAATGCGTGACTTACAAGCCTGAAAAGCGCGAAAAACCTGATTTTTAGGGCATTTAACCCTGTTTTTTGATTTTTATACCTTTAGAAATCGCTCAAAAGGTAGATTAGGCACTTAATTTTATTCTCTTAGTTAAAGAAGATTTGTTTTGCAACCTGTTGACTTGACAACTTTAATTGCTGCTTGCAGCGAAATTCGTAACCATTGGCTACCCGCACGTACTGAGCAAGTATACCAACGAAACCGCTTTACAATTGCGATCGCCTTACGGACGCTAAACACGCGGGGATGGCTAGAAATTTGCTGGCATCCCCAAGCGGCGCATTTTTGTATGGGTTCTCCACCACCGCGATCGCCTGATACTTTTACATTTAGCCAACAATTAATCCATCAATTGCATGGTTTGGCGCTAGTGGCAATTGTGGAGGTTGCGCCTTGGGAACGAGTAATCGATCTGCAATTTGCTCCTCGTCCTGGAGAAAGTGCTTTAGGGCATTTGTATGTAGAAATTATGGGCAAATATAGCAATGTTATTCTTACTGATGCCAATAAAGTAATTGTTACGGCGGCGCACCAAGTTAGCCAACAGCAATCAAGTGTCCGTCCGATTCAAACCGGGCAAGTTTACGAATTGCCACCATCATTAAGTGGTGCTGTACCATCAAAAAGTGAAATGCGATCGCGTTGGCAAGAGCGAGTAGGCTTAGTTCCAGGAGCGATAGGACGTTGTTTGCTGAAAAACTACCGGGGTTTAAGCCCAGCTTTAGTACAGTCAATGGTACGAGTATCGGGGTTAGATCCAGAACAGCCTACTACTAGCTTAGAGCCGGAAGATTGGCAAAGGTTATTTAACCGTTGGCAAGAATGGTTACAAAACTTAGAGAAATTACAATTTTCCCCCGGTTGGACGGCTAAAGGTTACACGGTAATGGGTTGGGAAGTAATCAAGCAAGTAACAGATATTCAGGAGTTGCTAAGTAGTTACTATATACAGGAGTTAGACGGGCAAGAATTTACTCAATTGCGTAATCAACTACTGCAAAAGCTGAGTAGTATTTTAGAAAAATTGCGGCTAAAAGCGCGAACTTTTACAGAGCGCTTGCAGCAGTCAGCGCGAGTAGATATTTACCGTCAACACGCCGACTTATTGATGGCTAATTTGTCAGCATGGCAACCAGGGATGAAAGAAATTATTTTGCTTGACTTTGAAACTAGCAAACCTGTAGCCATTAGTTTAGAACCCGAAAAAAACGCTGTCCAAAATGCCCAAAAGTTATATAAACAAGTAGGAAAGCTTAAACGCGCTCGTGGTGCGGTGGAGCCATTGCTAAACGACGTACAGGCAGAGATTGACTATCTCGAACAGGTAGAAGCGGCAATTTATCAAATAGATAAGTATCAATCGACGGCAGATTTAGAAGCTCTTTACGAAATCCGCGACGAACTAATCGGGCAAAAACTTTTAGAAGGTACGCAATACATTCGTCCAATTTCTAGCGCTGACTCAATGCCAAATTTTCATAGGTTTTTAGCGCCTAGTGGGTTTGAGGTATTAATTGGACGCAACAATCGCCAAAACGATCGCCTAACTTTTCGATTAGCCAATGATTACGATTTGTGGTTCCACGCTCAAGAAATTCCTGGCGCTCACGTACTATTGCGCCTAGAACCCGGCAAAGTAGCCGAGGAGCGCGATTTACAATTTACTGCTGATTTGGCTGCTTACTACAGCCGTTCGCGTCAAAGTACCAGCGTTCCAGTAGTTTATACTCAACCCAAGCACGTCTATAAACCAAAGGGAGCTAAACCTGGTATTGCTATTTATAAGCAAGCGCGCCTTTTGTGGGGCAATCCTAGCCAAGGGGCAGCATATGTCAATCAGGACAGCAGCAATTAAGTATAGTTTTGAGCCAATTTTCTGTTTTGCATCTCTCTAGTGGGGTACTTATGTCAAGATTTCATGAATTTTTATAAAAAAGTCTGTAGTTCCTGTTACAGTAGGAAAAGAGATTTCTACCAACTGAAGCTTTGGGATAGCGCCGTTGGGTTTCCTGGAATTAAATGACAATGTAAAAATAAAATTATAGACTAGCTGTGGTAGGCTGGTCTTTTTTAATAATCTAACTGGTTTCGGTGGAGAGCGGCGCTATAGCGTTTAAAGGTATGGATCGCAGGAACTTTTTAATCCAAGCAGGAACAATTACGTTGTTGCAATTGTTAGCAGGCTGTAACGAGCGAGAAAAACAAAGGCTGCGAGTGCAGTTGTTAAAAGGTTCTATCCCTGCTCAGTTATTGGAGAAATTTAAGGCAAGTTTAAAACAACCTGCGAATCTAGAGTTTACCCCAGTCGAACAATTAGTAGCGGCTTTCGACTTATTAAAGTCTTGGGAGCAACCAAAAGCCGACAAAACCACTAGCCCTTGGCAACTACCAAAAATTCCTTTAATCAATCCCGCAACGCCAGAAGTTGCAGATTTATTAACTTTAGGTGATTTTTGGTTAGGTGATGCGATCGCCCAAAAGTTAATTAAGCCCTTAGACATTGCCAGCTTACCCCAATGGCAAAAGCTACCCCAACGTTATCAAGAACTTGTAAAACGTAACGCCCAAGGCTTTCGTGATGATCTCAATGGGCAAATTTGGGCAGCGCCCTATCGTTGGGGTAATACCGTAATTGTTTACAACCGCGATAAGTTCAAGTCTTTGGGGTGGACACCGACAGATTGGTGCGATCTGTGGTGCAAAGAATTGCGAGGTCGGATTTCTTTACCCAATCAGCCGCGAGAAGTAATTGGTTTAACTTTAAAAGCACTTAACCTCTCTTACAACCCCAAAACCAAAGACTTACAGCAAGTCACAGGATTGACACAGCGACTAAAAGACCTACATCAGCAAGTTAAGTTTTATAGTAGTGATCGCTATATGGAGCCGCTAATTTTGGGCGATACTTGGTTAGCTGTAGGGTGGTCTACCGATGTTATCCCTGTTTTGCAACGCTATAAAGAACTTGAGGCGATCGTTCCCCGCTCTGGTAGTGCAATTTGGGCTGATGTTTGGGTTAGTCCCACAAAAAGCAGTTCCAATCAGCTTTTAGCGCAGCAATGGATTGATTTTTGTTGGCTGGATCAAAGTCAAAGACAGATTTCTATATTGAGTAAAGCTGCATCGCCAATGGGGGTAAAAATAAACCCGACAGACATTCAAGAAACATTAAGAAGCCTATTGCTAGTTGAAGCCGAAACCTTAGCCAAGAGCGAGTTTTTATTGCCGTTACCCCAAGAAACTATGTCACAAATTGAATTGCTGTGGCAAGCAATGAAGCCTTAAGGGATTGTTTTCGAGCCGCGAACGCTGGCTTTACCTAACGCCTCTAGATTAGCCATGCTACACAAACGAGGCTGGACTTTGAAGTTGCAAGTATAGGTAGCTAAAAGCTCTTGTTGATAATTAAATACCCTAACGTTGTAGCCGTAATCGCGGGCAATATTGCCAAAATTATTGACAAACTTATACCGCTCTACATAATCTAACAGACTCCAAATCTGCCGATTGACAATTAAGTCTATACGTGCTGTGCGGCTACCTTTAGTTGGGTACGCTAACCAATTATCTAGCAATTTACCGCCAAACTGTTCTTTTGCCCACCAGATACTAGGGATAGTTAATTGTTTTTGAGAAATATTGCTTGCCGTAATTACACCATTTTTGACGGCGGCATTAGGAGCAAGCAAACTTAGCTCTAATCCTTCCTTAGCTGGAGATGGTACAGTAGCAGTCTTTGCCGTAGCCAAGGGTAAGGAAGGAAGGATAAAAGCCGCACAAGCAAGACCAATAGCTAGGAATGATAGCGATTTTGCTTTTACCAAAACAAAAAGCCGTGTAATTTAATAATGGGGTAATGTTCCTATACTAACTTAGTAGCCTCGCCGTGCGACAAGTTAGAAGCTTTTAGGCTCTTTGACGGTTTGCTTTGAGCGCCTTAGTAGTTTGTCGCCAGAGAATGGTAAATATTGTCCCCGAAACTAAAGCACCTAAAACTGACTTAACGGTATTTTTGAGCAGCAGTCGTTCAGCATTGGTGCGACTGGTTGCTGCTTGGGCTTTTAATTTATTTTGCCCCTCAACAATTTTTGCTAATAATTGAGTTTTTAACTGAGCGACGTTTTGAGTCGGTACAGTACCCGCTTGGGGATTAAGGCGTGTTAATACACTTTGAATTTGTGCAGGAGTAGTAGCGGTATTAAGTACCCCTTGCAACTGTTGCAACTGAGTTGCTTGTTGCGTAACTCTAGTATTGAGTTCTTGAGCGCTTTGGTTGTTGAGTCTCAAACTTGCACTAATTCCTAACGGTACTAATAAGAAAAATAACACCCCTACTAATAAACACGCCCAAGATAAAACCTTAAATATTTTTAGGCTTTTTTCGCCAGAAAATACCAGCACTGCACCTAATAAAGGTACAGGTACTCGCTCAACCAGACTTCTGACCATTTGAAATTCCCAAGCGGGATTTGTAAATAGTGCTGGTACAAAAATATCAATTACGTCAAATAACGATAAAGCTAATAAGGCGTAACCAACGACGCGAAAAAGAGGAGCGAACCACCATTCATTACTGTTTGCTTTTGTCACGCAGGCAAAACCTTATTTTACAAAATTAATCTTAACTACAAATTATCCTTGGGGGTAGCGGACAATCCACCACTGATACCAAGAAATCCACGCTTTTTCTAGAATCAAGTAAGCCGTCTGTGGCGAAGACTTATTTAAGGGTATGGAAAAATGGTTCCATAAGCAACGAGTATCTCGCAAATTGCGCTGACCCAGTAACCAAGGAATTGTGCGATCGCTCATCAAATCGTAGCGATCGCGATTATCATTAAACTCCTGTCTAGTCAAAGTACCACCTCCTCTCGAGTTCATACAGGTAGTTAGATAAGCACGGTTTTGGGCAACATACATACCATACGTTCCGATTCCTGGTTTCTGCCTGGTTACAAAAAATTGTTCGTTAGATCCGTACTCTACAGGACTATAGTTTGATAAAAACTGCTGATAGGCGCTAAAACTTTCTAGTTCATAAACCATTTCAATATCTAAGAGCAGATTGTTTTGGCTATAGCGATAATATTTCCCTTTGGCAAAAGGTTTACCTACCGTTTGACCTTTTTTATCAGTTTTGCTAATAAAAGGCTCGCTTTTTTGAAATTGCCATCCCTCTAAAGGTACATTTTGAGGAAAGGCAACGGGGGTAGGCTGGCGTTTGCCAATGTTTGGATCTAAAATTAGTTTGCCCAAAACTATAGTAGTACCAGCAAAAATAAATATCAGTAACGGTATGCGTAACTGTTTAGAGATCATGAATTAGGCAACTCCAGGTGATCGTCAAGCTCGCTATCATCATCTTGTTTTGTGATCAAGTAGCAGAAACCACCAAAAAGTACAGTACAAATTAAAAAGAATATCTGCGAACCTGTACCTAGGTGCCAGTAATCGAATGCTTCGGGGCTTGATTTTGCCACCAAATAAGCCATTAAAGCTACTCTAACGGAGTTAACCAAAAAGGCGATCGCAATGGCAACAATTGGGACAATAATTCGTTTAGCCAAGCTAGTAGGAAACATGATTATAAACAGGATTGCTAGTTTTACTAACTGTGATATAGTTTCCATTCCCGAACAGCCTGGATATACTTCCACTGCTCCTGTGGGCATAATAATATTTACTCCTTGGCGCACCACTGGCAAGCCTACGTAAGATAAAAATGCAAAGGAAAATTTGGCTGTAAAAATTGATATATCTATGCGTTGGGCAATATATCCTACAGGTAAATTAAAAGCAAATATAATTAGTAGTTCTAGCCAATACTGACGCAACCCTTTAATTCCAGAAGCCAAGAGTGCCAGACCAAGAAATGCTATAAATGGGGTAAGTTCTACAAAAGAATCTACTGCTGTAACATAGTTACTTCGCAGCAAGACAAAAGCAATTAGTAAAATACCTAGCAAGCTAGAAAAAATATCACTTTCAAATTTTAAAGTCTGACGTTTTTCTGCTAATAGAGAAAACACTGCCCCCAAACCCAGCAAGCTAATAGTTACCTGACTTAAGGTGCCATCAAGCCTCATGTATATGCTGACATACACGGCACTCAAGCTGCCAGCAATTGCCAACAACCAAAACTGAGTATTTTCTAAAGGTTTTATCTCCGCAAGAGAATTGATTTTCATAGTTTTAATCTAGATAAACTAATTTTTAGTTGGCTGAAATCTACCTTACTTTTTATACTTAGTTCCATAGGCGACGACGAGCAGAACCGTTGAGCTTTTGGTGAGCATCAGCTAATAAAGCCGGAATATTTAATTGTTCGGGACACCGAGGCAGGCAGTCGCCACAAGCTGTGCATCGGTTGCCTTTATTTCCAGGAAACCAATGACCAGCATTTTCTAGCATTGTGTATCGGTAATTACCATAGTCGCTCATATCATAGGCAACTGCAAGATTACGTAAGCGTAAAATTTCGGAAATATTGACATTTTCCGGGCAAGGCAAACAGGCGTAGCATTGGCTACACTTTTGCGGTTCTATAGTAGTTAATTGCGCCAATAAGCGATCGCAAGCGGCAATTTCGGTAGAATTTAACGGCGTATCGAAGTCGCTATATTTCAGGGGTTCTATTAATTCGTCAGCATTCGCCGCCCCCACACTGAGAGTAGTAATTTGAGGATCGCTAAGTAAAAAACGATAGTTTAATCCCAACGGTGTCAAGGGATAACACAAATCGATTAGTTTTTGGGGTGGGGTGTAAAGCTTACCGCCTTTATCGGCTGGGGAAATAATAAATACACCTAAATCCTTTGCTTTGGCTAATTCTAGAGCGGCAGCATTGCGTTGAAAAAAGTAATAGTAATGTAAGTTGACAAACTCAAATAACTCAGAAGAAATCGCCGCACTAATTAACTCTAAAGATCCGTGACTTGAAAAACCAACGTGTTTTACCTTCCCCTCCCGCACGGCGGCTTGCATGGCCTGCTGGCAGCCTTCACTTTTAGCTAACTCAAGCTGCTCCCAAGTGTTGATGCCGTGAATTGCCAAACAATCAATATAGTCTAGTTGTAGGCGTTTTAAAGACTCGTCAATGTAGCACCGCATAGAGTCAGCATCGGGCGTTGGCGAGATTTTGGTTGTAATGTAGATTTGACTTCGTGTTGCGGGAATTTGAGCTAAAGCCGCCCCCAAATATTCCTCACTTTTGCCGTACCCTCTAGCCGTTTCAAAATGATTAATGCCACAAGAAAGAGCTTTTTCTACTGTCTCTTGGGCATTTGCTGGAGAAGCTAAGTAGCGCATCGTGCCTAGAGAGAACACAGATAAATAGAGGTTTGTTTTACCAAAACGTCGGTAACGCATAACAATTAAATTTTAAGCTTCTCCAGCGCTAAAGCCTTTCCCTTGAATTAAATCTTCTGGGCGGAGAGTAGAAAGAAACTCTTTAAAAGCTCGTTGTTCAGCCTCATCAGCGTCTCTATCGACAGGAATAGAGGCATCGGCGATTACTTCTTCCATCACCCAAATGGGGCTATTAGTACGCAAGGCGATCGCGATGGCATCACTAGGACGCGCGTCAAGTTCTTTTTTGACTTCCCCTTGGCGGAGGCTTAAAATGGCGTAAAACGTGCCATCTTGAATTGAGTGAATCACCACGCGATCTAAAGCCATACCCCAAACTTCGATCATGTTTGCCATCAAGTCATGGGTGAGGGGGCGGGGCGGTTTTTGGTGTTCTAAGGCGCTGATAATTGCCTTAGCCTGGTCTTGATTTATGTAAATTGGCAGCGCCCGCCGCTCAGTTCCGTCTTTTAGCAACACAATCGGGCTGCGGTTTACAGCATCTATAGCAATGCCAGCAACTCTCATTTCAATCATTGATGTAGCCTCTAAAATCCTTTGTGCTTATAGCAATGGGGGCAAGGGGGTAAACTAGAGCTAAATATAAGGTGGTAGGTACGTTATACATATTTATATTCATAGCTGAATCAATGTAGGAGCCGGATTTAATTTTTTGAGTCTGTGTCAAACAAATGCTCATTACCCAAGTATGACCCCTCTTGATGAGATTTATGTAAAGCCAATTAGAAGAATTTAAGTTAATTTTTTTTTAAGAAAATTTTTGGCAAACTTGCAGAGTAAAAATGTCATGTTTACAGGATTAATTCAAGCTTTGGGACAAGTTCGTTCTTTAGGAAGCGACTTACTAAGTATCAATTGCCACGACGATAATGCTAGTCTAATTTTGACCGATCTTGCCCTTGGTGACAGCGTGGCGGTAGATGGTATTTGTTTAACGGTGATGGAAGTTTTGCCGCAAGGCTTTGTCGCTGCCGTTTCCCCGGAAACTCTTGGGCGTACTACTTTAGCTCAAAGACAGCAAGATGAGCGTTTTGTTAACTTAGAGCCTTCTTTGCGCGTCGGGAGCAAGTTGGGGGGACATTTTGTGATGGGTCATATAGATGGGATTGGTTACTTAGATTCTACAGAGCAAACGGCGACTTCTTGGGAAATGAGTTTTGTTACGACAGAGGCGATCGCGCGTTACATTGTCCCCAAAGGTAGTATTGCGATTAATGGTATCAGTTTGACTATTGCCGATTATGACAATGCACGCTATTGGTTTAAAGTGGCGGTTATTCCCCTGACTTACACTGAGACAAATTTAAGCTATTTGCAACTAGGTGAGGCGGTGAATTTGGAAGCGGATATTTTGGGTAAGTATATGGAAAAATTAATTCCTAAGTCACCGCAGGATGAATTGACTCCGGCGTTTTTGGCGGAAAATGGCTATTTATAAAGAGATCCCCCCTAACCCACGTCAACAAAGCGGGAAGCATAGCTACACCGCTTTTTGACTCCCCTTAAAAAAGGGGGAAAATATAAGGAATAAGTTAGAAGATAATTTACTGGCTAATTAGTTTGAGCAAGCTATCAGCCAAACATGGCATGAACTAAATATCTAAGTTTGCCTCGTGGACACTTAGCCAGTGCTTAAAGCGCTACAAAAACTTTCTCTGATTTTCACCTGTTTATTTCTCCTCATGCTTGAACACTAAACGCCATTTTAGATAGATGTTAATATATCTAATCGCATCTTCAACCCGCCAGCGAAACTCTGTCTAAGCGCGAAGTTCTTGAAGAAGAACAGGTTTAACACAAGGTGTTTCTCCAAACGTTGTTTTGTACGGGCAATGTATGCAAGCCCCAAACAAGCGTTAGCGCGTACTTTATCGCTTGGATGTTCAGCTAGACGTAGACATACATCCTGGGCATATTTCCAGTCTGGAAAATGCTCACCTAATGTTAATGACAAGATTAGAAAATCCTCCATTGAGCCACTAAATAATAATTCCTCAACTTCTTGCCGATGTGTGAGTACAGGCAGAGGGCAATAAATGCCTGGTGGCAAATCTATAGTAAAAATTTTATCCTTTGCTTAATTATCCTGTATCATTATTTTGATAGAATAGTCCGGTATTCCGACCGATAAACCGGGGATTAAGAGGAGAAAAGAGTATGAGTTGGTGGCGAAGTATAACTAAAGGCAAATTAAAAAACTTTGTAGCGTTATTTCTGGTAGGGGTAGTATTAACAAGTGCGATCGCAGCTTGTTCGGGAGGAAGCAGCACTAGCAATTCTCCCAGCGCGGCTAGTGGTGGAGGGGATAAAGAATTAACCCTTGTATCCTATGCTGTAACCCGCGCCGCCTACGAGAAAATCATTCCTAAATTTACGGCAAAGTGGAAACAAGAAAAAAATCAAAACATTGTTTTTAACCAAAGCTACGGCGGTAGCGGTTCTCAAACCCGTGCGGTAATTGATGGTTTGGAAGCTGATGTTGTAGCTTTAGCTTTAGCCTTGGATACAAAAAAAATTGAGCAAGCAAAACTGATTGCGCCAGGATGGGAACAAAAAGCACCTAACAATGCGATCGTACATAAATCTGTAGCAGTATTAGTTACCCGCGAAGGCAACCCCAAAGGCATTAAAACCTGGGCAGATTTATCTAAGCCAGGAGTAGGCGTAATTACTGCTAATCCCAAAACTTCCGGTGGTGCGAGATGGAACTTTTTGGGATTGTGGGGTTCCGTAACCAGAACCGGAGGGGATGAAGCAAAAGCCCTAGATTTTGTAACTAAAGTAATTAAAAATGCTCCCGTATTGCCTAGAGATGCGCGCGAATCTAGCGATGTATTTTTTAAGCAAGGACAAGGAGATGTGTTAATTAACTACGAAAATGAAGTAATTTTAGCGGGATTAAATGGCGAAAAACTGCCCTACATAGTCCCTGACGTGAACATCTCCATCGATAATCCTGTAGCGGTGGTAGATGCCAACGTTGACAAACACGGCACAAGAGAAATTGCCCAAGCATTTGTTGAATATCTTTACAGTAAAGACGCACAACGAGAATTTGCTAAAGTAGGCTTTCGACCAGTAGATCCTAGCGTAGCTACGGAGGTGTCAAAGCAGTACGTGCCGATTAAAACCTTATTTACTGCTCAAGATATGGGGGGATGGGATGAAATTCAGAAAAAGTTTTTTGAAGATGGGGCAGTTTTCGACAAAATTCAAGCTAGTTAGGCAAATATTCGAGCCAAAAAACTATAAATGGTATCTTCTTACTCTAAACAAAAAAAATCAGGATGGGAACCCTTAAACAAACTATTAGGGTTATCTATACCTTGGCGAATTACTTTAGGCTACTTGACTATTGTGCTGCTTTTGCCTGTATCAGCATTAATATTAAAAGCAGCGACAGAAAAGCCGATTGACTTTTGGAGAATTGCTACAAGTCCTGTTGCTTTAGCAACCTATGATGTTACCTTCGTTACGGCTTTTGTCGCCGCACTAATTAACGGAGTTTTGGGACTATTGATTGCTTGGGTGTTAGTTAGGTACGATTTCCCTCTCAAACGCCTAGTGGATGCGTCAATCGATTTACCCTTTGCCTTGCCTACGTCGGTTGCAGGTTTAACTTTGGCAACGGTTTACAGCAATAACGGCTGGCTTGGCTCTTTAGTAGCACCCTACGGAATTAAAATTGCTTTTACTCGCCTGGGGGTAGGGGTGGCGATGTTATTCATCTCCTTGCCCTTTGTGGTGCGCGCTTTGCAGCCTGTATTGCAGGAAATGGAAAAAGAGATCGAAGAAGCGGCGTGGTCGTTAGGGGCTTCTAGATGGCAGACTTTTTGGCGGGTAATTTTGCCGCCTTTGATGCCTGCAATGCTGACGGGAATCGCCTTAGCCTTTTCTCGCGCGGTGGGAGAATATGGTTCAGTGGTAATTGTTGCCTCAAATATCCCTTTTCAAGACTTGATTGCCTCGGTGCTAATTATCCAGCGCCTAGAACAGTACGACTATTCGGGCGCAACGGTAATCGGTACAGTTTTGCTAATAATTTCTCTAGGAGTTTTGTTAGCAATCAATCTATTACAAGCTTGGGGAAGACGCTATGAACTCTAATATCGCTGGCAAGTCCTTTAATCCTGATTTAACCAAAAAAAAATTAGCTAGTGGCGATCGCCCTTGGGTAAAATTTGTTTTAATTGGGATTGCGATCGCCTATCTTGCCTTAATTCTATTTATTCCTGCCGCAAATGTCTTTGCTCAAGCCTTTAAGTCTGGCTTTGGGCCTTTTTTGACAAACCTAACCCAACCTGTTTTTCTTCATGCGGTTAAACTCACGGTCATTATTGCTTTAATTGTTGTCCCCATTAACACCGTTTTTGGACTTTGTGCAGCGTGGGTAATTGCCCGAAATCAGTTTCGTGGGCGAACATTGCTCATTAGTATTCTAGACGTGCCTTTTGCTGTTTCTCCGGTAGTAGCGGGACTAATGCTCGTGCTACTCTACGGGCGTAATGGTTGGTTTGGGCCATTGTTAGAGGAGGTAAATATTAAAATTATTTTTGCCCTCCCAGCAATGGTAATTGCTAGTGCATTTATTACGATGCCTTTTGTCGCCCGTGAAGTTATCCCCGTTTTGGAAGAATCCGGTTTTGATCAAGAAGAAGCCGCAAGAACTCTAGGAGCAAGCGATTGGCAAACCTTTTGGCGCGTCACTCTCCCCAATATTCGCTGGGGTTTGCTCTACGGGGTGATTTTGACCAATGCTAGAGTTATGGGCGAGTTTGGAGCCGTTTCGGTAGTGTCGGGAAATATTGGCGGCAAAACTCAAACGTTGCCCTTATTTGTTGAAGAAGCTTACAAACAGTATCAAACCGAATCTGCTTTTGCGGCGGCGGTTTTGCTGGCAGGTTTGGCTTTAGTAACGCTGGTATTAAAAGAAATTCTCGAACGTAAAACTCAAATCAAAGATATTGAATAGGAGAGCGCGCTATGGCTACCCAAAATTCTCGCAATATTTCAACGTTTCATTCTTCCTTGCAGACATCTAGACCAACTCAAATACGAATCAAAATTCGTATCCCCAAAGACTTGCATGAAGAACCAGTAATTTCGCGCTTAGTTTCTCATTACGGTATCACCGTAAATATCGCCGCCGCTCTATTGGGCGCAAATATGCGTGATGATGGCTGGTTTGAATTAGACTTGCGTGGCAAAGCCGAGCAAATTCAAAGCGCTTTGATTTACCTTAATGAGTTGGATTTAGAAATTTGGGGTCAATCAACACCCCAAAACGATGGCTGGTAAAAGTTTAAGTCATTTGATTCTCAATTGCCCACCGAGCTAATTCTGTGCGATTGTGCAACCCAGTTTTGCCTAACATATTAGAAACATGACTTTCTACAGTACGCTGACTGACATTGAGTTCGTCAGCTATATTTTTATTTGCCAACCCTCTAGCAACAAACTGCACAACCTTCATCTCTGTTTGCGTCAGGTGAACATCGAAGGGAACTTGAATTTTTGATTCATTATCGCCTCCCTCCGTCGATTGCTGTCTTTGCCTATAGGCTTGTTTGAGCGAAGCTTCTACTTGAGCTACTAATTCTTCTGGCTCAAAAGGTTTTACCATGTACACATCTGCGCCCACATTTAAACCCTTAACTCGGTCTTGGGGTTGACCTTTGGCTGAAAGAAACAAGACGGGAATCCAGCTAGTGCGCTCATTTTCGCGGACATTACTTACAAAATCATAGCCATCCATTTCTGGCATCATCACGTCACAAACAATCATGTCTGGGACATCGGTTTCTAAAACATCTAAAGCTTCTCTGCCATTTTCTGCGGTGATAACTTCATAACCCCGAAATTCTAAGTAATCTTTGACCAACAATATTAAATTTGGATCGTCATCAATTAATAGCAGTCTTTTGTGTTCTTTAGTGCTAGTTTCTTTCATACTTTGCTACTGTGGTTACTTTATAATTTGATGAAATTTTATAATAGGTGGCTTATCTTGTTCTTTTGATACCATCAAGCGATAGCGCAAGCGCTGACTTTTCAGTTCGCACCTAATTCTCTAATCTCGAAAGATGGCGATTCCAGTAATGCTACGGAATTATATAGTATATCTAATGCGTTGTGATGTGTTATTTTTTCCGTCTAAAATCTTCGCAATCTTACTGGCAATAGTTAATAATAGCTTTTACATTGTTTTAGTGAAAAAATAACTGTTATTATTGTTTACTTATTGATGTATCAAAACTTACAGGTTGCGGTAAGGGATGAGTTAAAAAGGCATATTCTTCAACTACGCGGTTATTAATCAAATGTTCTTGAATAATTCGCTCAATAACTTCAGGCGTTGCTTGACGATACCAAACCCCATCAGGATAAACTACTAAGATTGGTCCAGAGCTACAAACACGCAAGCAATTAGCTTTGGTGCGAAATATACAACTAGGGCGCAGACTTGTGGGTTTATCAAGTTTTAACTGTTTTAAACGTTTTTTGAGGTACTCCCAAGATTCTAAACTTGCCTCCTTAGAACAGCATTGAGGAAAAGTTGGGTCAGCACAGATAAATAAATGGCGTTGAATTTGCTCTAAACCTAAACTTTTAACGCTATCAGCTAAAGATTGACTCGGTAGGATTTCTTCAATTGGGGCGGTATTTTCTGGAGTCATTGTTACGAAAGATAATTTTTTCTTTAAATAAACATTGCGCTCTTAACTCAATTGCCATAACCATTGCAACGATCTCACGAAGTAAGTTCGGAAACCCGTACACAAAATTTTGTTGCTTTTAGTCACTATATTTAGCTAAATTAGCACTCAGGAGCAGAGAGTGCTAATTTTTTAAAGGAGACATAGATATATGGCAGCAGTAACTTTAAGTGTATCGACAGTTAGCCCCCTAGGCGATCGCGTATTTGTCAAAGTCAGCGCCGCAGAAGAAAAGACCGCCGGAGGTCTATATTTGCCTGATAACGCCAAGGAAAAGCCCCAAGTAGGGGAAATTGTTAATGTTGGGCCTGGCAAGCGCAACGACGACGGTAGCCGCACCGAACCTGATGTCAAAATCGGCGACAAGGTACTTTACTCTAAGTACGCTGGTACAGATATTAAGCTCGGTACAGAAGAATATGTACTGTTATCAGAAAAAGACATTCTTGCTGTAGTTGCATAGAAAGCAAATCTAAAAGATAAATTTTCTTGCATACCTCAGTCAATTCAACCCCTCACCACACAGGTTAAACCATATGGCAAAGCGAATTATATATAACGAGAATGCTCGTCGTGCTTTAGAAAAGGGCATGGACATTTTGGCCGAAGCCGTAGCTGTTACCTTAGGGCCCAAGGGTCGTAACGTAGTGCTAGAAAAGAAATTTGGCGCACCCCAAATTGTTAACGACGGCGTAACCATTGCTAAAGAAATCGAACTAGAAGACCACGTAGAGAATACAGGCGTAGCCTTGATTCGCCAAGCCGCTTCTAAAACCAACGACGCAGCCGGAGATGGTACAACTACAGCTACCGTCCTTGCTCACGCTATGGTCAAAGAAGGCTTGAGAAACGTAGCGGCGGGAGCTAATGCTATTTCCCTCAAGCGTGGCGTAGATAAAGCAACAAACTTTTTAGTAGGCAAAATTGCCGAACACGCTCGTCCAGTAGAAGATTCAAAATCAATCGCGCAAGTTGGCTCAATTTCTGCGGGTAATGACGAAGAAGTTGGTCAAATGATTGCTGATGCGATGGATAAAGTCGGTAAAGAAGGCGTAATTTCCCTAGAAGAAGGGAAATCTATGAACACCGAACTTGAAATTACTGAAGGGATGCGCTTTGACAAAGGCTACATCTCTCCTTACTTTGCCACCGACCCTGAGCGGATGGAAACAATTTTTGAAGAGCCTTACATCTTGTTAACTGACAAGAAAATTGCTTTAGTTCAAGACTTAGTACCAGTATTAGAGCAAGTAGCTCGTTCAGGTCGTCCGCTAGTAATTATTGCTGAAGACATCGAAAAAGAAGCTTTAGCAACTTTGGTAGTCAACCGCTTGCGTGGTGTATTGAACGTAGCGGCGGTTAAAGCTCCAGGATTTGGCGATCGCCGTAAAGCAATGTTAGAAGATATCGCTGTACTGACGGGCGGTCAACTAATCACTGAAGACGCTGGCTTGAAGCTAGAAACTACTAAGCTAGAAATGCTAGGTAAAGCTCGTCGCATCAACATTACCAAAGACACTACAACTATTGTTGCTGAAGGTAACGAGCAAGCAGTTAAAACTCGCTGCGAACAAATCCGCCGTCAAATGGAAGAAACCGAATCTTCCTACGACAAAGAGAAGCTCCAAGAGCGTCTAGCTAAGTTAGCTGGTGGTGTAGCAGTTGTTAAAGTTGGTGCAGCTACAGAAACCGAGATGAAAGATCGCAAATTGCGTTTAGAAGACGCGATCAACGCGACCAAAGCAGCCGTAGAAGAAGGTATTGTTCCCGGTGGCGGTACAACCTTGGCTCACCTATCTCCTGAATTAGAGAGTTGGGCAACTGCTAATCTCAAAGATGAAGAATTGATTGGCGCGATGATTGTTTCTCGTGCTTTGGCTGCTCCCTTAAAGCGAATTGCTGAAAATGCCGGACAAAACGGCGCAGTAATTGCCGAGCGTGTCAAAGAAAAAGAGTTTAATGTTGGCTTCAACGCCGCAACTAACGAATTTGTTGATATGTTTGAAGCCGGAATTGTCGATCCTGCTAAGGTAACTCGTTCCGCCTTGCAAAACGCAGCTTCCATCGCTGGTATGGTTTTAACTACTGAGTGTATTGTAGTTGACAAGCCTGAGCCAAAAGATGGTGCTGCTCCTGCGGGTGGTGGTATGGGTGGCGGTGACTACGATTATTAATCGTAAATGGGCGTAAGTATTACTTGCGCCTTCGCGGTTACAGAACAATAGGGTAGAGTCTCCTAAATAGGAAACTCTGCCCTATTTACTTATATATAAATATACCTATGGGTTGTTTGTCGTTAAACCTTGCCAAGGTAAAATATTTGAAAATTAAATTAGTTGCTTTTTATAAAAAATAATTTATAACAAAAAGTTTTATGCAGACTCAAGAGCAGTTAGAGCAAAAATTATTAGAGTGCATTCAAGAGGTGTATTTCAAAATTCTAGGACATCAACCTCAGCAGATTTCGTGTAAACTGGTCGATAAAAATTTAACAGTAATTATTGAAGATTCTGTTACCCAACCAGAGAAGTTATTAATAGAAAGTGGCAAGCAAGACTTGGCGCGACAAGCAAGAACAAATATTCATTTGGCTTTTGAGCCTTATCTTAAATCGACAATTGAAGAAGTTACGGCTATTCCTCTAACAGATTTAATTAGCAAGTCGTCCTTAGATACAGGACGAACTAGCATTGTGGCAATTTTAGCTCATGCACCAGAATTAATCGATTCTAACAAATAAGGGCGATCGCACTTCTCATTATCAACCTTCAGCATTTCACGACAGTCAATTAATTTTCTGGCGATTTTAAAGCGCGATCAAGAACGGCGCGCGCTTGTTCGGCTTTTGCTCTAGCTTCTTGATAGCGCAAATTAGCTTGAGCAAAGGTTTTCAACACCTTAAACCCTTCTTTTAAATCGGCGATTTCTTCCTCACTTACGAGCTTATCAGTAAATAATATATCCACCGCCGCCCGTACTGCTAACGCCTCAGCGCGCGATTCTTGGACTTTTAACTTCAGCGTCGCTAGATTACTTAGTATCTGTACAGCTTGGGTAATGCCATCGTCATCGGTGCGATCGCCTGCGGGTAAATCTTTAACCTCAATTAGCTGCTGCGGACTAAAACCTTCTTCTAAATCCGTAGCTAACGATCCGTCATCCATGAGTTCCATCAGTTGATCCATCGCTTTTTCGCGGGCTTTGGCAGAATCTTTACCGGAAACTTCTAAAATAACTTCAGGACTTTGGGCGAGAGTATACTTAACCATATCTACAGACAGAATTATTAACTAATTTTACTTTAGAAAGCCGCTTCGATAGTCATGAGTGACTTCCACAACCGCACTTCTATCAGACGGATACCCCTCTATTTTAAAAGATTAAAATTGCTTCTTATTTCGTTACAATCGAGACATCGCTGAAAGTAAGAGGCAGTGCAAATGAACGGCACTATTCGAGTTGGTAATTTGTTCGGGATTCCATTTTATGTAGCTAAGTCGTGGTTTTTCGTCCTAGCTTTAGTAAGTTGGAGTTATGGTAGCGGATTAGCGGCGCAGTTTCCGCCTAGTAGCCCCCTACCTTTGCTATTAGGATTAGTTACAGCATTACTATTATTTGCTTCGGTACTGGCGCACGAATTAGGACATAGTTTTGTCGCTTTGCGTCAAGGAATTGGTGTTAAATCAATTACTTTGTTCTTGTTTGGTGGTTTAGCTAGTTTAGAAAAAGAGTCAGAAACCCCCGCAGAAGCATTCAATGTAGCGATCGCTGGGCCCTTGGTAAGTTTGGTACTATTTGGGACAGTTACCGCGATTAATGCCACTATTCATCTTCCCGCACCTTTTGCGGCAATTTTGGGGGTATTAGCTTACGTTAACTTAAGTTTAGCTCTATTTAACTTGATTCCTGGCTTACCTTTAGATGGCGGTAATATTCTTAAAGCCTTAGTCTGGAAAATCACCGGAAATCCTTACAAAGGTGTAGTTTTTGCCAGCCGTGCAGGTCAGTTTGTGGGTTGGATTGCGATCGCTAGTGGTTTAATTCCTCTACTAGTATCTGGTAGCTTTGCTAACTTTTGGAACTTGTTAATTGGTCTATTTTTGCTGCAAAATGCAGGCAGATCGGCGCAGTCTGCAACGGTACAAGAGAAGTTTCAAGGCTTGACGGCGGCGGATGCAGTAACAAAAAATAGTCCAATAGTTGTCGAGTCTACGTCTATTAGAGATTTTGCCGATGAATTGATTATTAGTGGTAGTAATTGGCGTAAGTTTTTAGTTATAGACAACGGAGGATTATTAGTAGGGGCGATTTCTGCAAGTGACCTTAATAAGTTTCCTAAATATCACTGGCAAGAAAAGTTCGTCAAAGATTTAATGCAACCAATAGATACAGCAGTTTTGCATTCAAGTCAATCGCTACTAGATGCCGTAACTACCCTCGAACAACAACAGAAGTCTGCACTACCTGTAATTGAGGAAAATGGCGTACTACTAGGAATATTAGAAAAAGCAGCAATTCTTCCCTTACTTCAGCAAAAGACTCAAGTAAACCCTGCTTAACTAGCCTCTAATAAATATCCAAAGGAGAAAGAGATAATTTAATCTTTCTCCTTTAATTTTGCGATCGTGACTTACCAGCGCCAAAAAGCTAAACTATTGCCATTCAGTATGCACTAGGTATTTATATGAAAGACCGCGACTATACTTTAGTTATTGACAAAAGTGGCAGTATGTCCACTCCCGATCAGCAAGGTGGTAAAAGTAGATGGGAAATAGCTCAAGAATCTACTCTTGCTTTAGCTAGAAAATGTGAGCAATTCGATCCAGATGGAATAACTGTTTATGTGTTTTCGGGCAGGTTTAAGCGGTACGATGATGTAACTTCTGCTAAAGTCGCGCAAATATTTCAAGAAAACGATCCGTCAGGAACAACAAACTTAGCTTCGGTACTTCAAGACGCAACCAATAATTATTTTAAACGCAAAAGTAGCGGACAAACTAAACCAAATGGAGAAACAATTTTAGTTATAACTGATGGTGAACCAGACGATCGCCGCGCCGTTATGGAAGTAATTGTTACAGCTACAAGACAAATGGAAAACGATGAAGAATTAGCAATTTCTATGATTCAAGTTGGGAGCGATCCTCAAGCTACTAAGTTTCTTAAAGCTTTAGACGATCAATTGCAAGGAGTGGGTGCAAAGTTTGATATTTGCGATGCTATTACTCTAGATGATATGGAAGATATGAGTCTTGCTGATGTTTTAACAAATGCTATTAACGATTAATTATAAGTGAATTAATTTCTTTGCTTTAATTATGTTTAGCAATAACTAATTTAACGCTGTTATAATAGCAGCGTTAAATCTTTTAAAATGGCAAAATATGGATGCAATCGATAAACTGTTGTCCCAAATTGAAGCCGACGACAGAGAACCCGCAAAGATACCCAAACTGCAACCAAAAACCCCGCCCCTTGAGCCTAGTTCCGATATAGATAACCTGTTAGCAGAAGTTCACGCCGATTTTGCTAAACCAGCTACGTCTAAATCTTTAAAAAATGACTCGCCAGTAATTGATAATATTTTATCGCAAGTTAAAGCTAGTTACAAAGAACAAGACCAAGAGCGATTGCAACTAAAACAGCAACAACTACAAGCAGAGCAACTAAAACAAATTGAAACGTTAAAACTTCGCGCCAAAGCTTGGTTAAAACAACTAGATCCATTATCCACCGAGGGGTTATGGTTTGAACGATTTGCTGAAGGCTACCCCACAAAACTAGCAGCCGCAATTAATTATCTTCAAGAATCTTAAATAAGTGAATCAATCCCCAGAAAACCACCTATCAGAAATTAATAGTATATCTATAACTGGAGTTGCTGCTAAACAGCCATTTATGGCAACAGTGCGGGAATTAGTCTGGGCTTATCAAAGTTTTAGAAGTTACTCTGATACCCAAATTCGTCAAATGGGTTTAACTTCTTCTCAATTTGATATTATTAGCACCTTAGGTAATACTTCGGGTCTGACTTTTAATAAGCTGGCAGAAAAAACCCTTACTACTAAAGGCGAACTTACAGGCATTATTGACCGTTTAGAGAAAAAAGGCTTGGTACGCAGAGAAGTACCCAAAGAAGATCGGCGCAGTTTTATCGCCGTGCTAACTCCTGCGGGAGAAAAAGTCTTTACCGAAACTTTCCCCGCTCATATCTCCCATCTCAAACAGCGCTTTGACAATCTAAGTGGTGAGGAATTGCAGCAAATTCAGGCGGCTTTAGCAAAACTGAAGAATTTATTTTAACTCTTACCAAGACTGTTTGCACGCGAACAAAATCTATGTTATTAATAATTAGTACGTGTTAGTACATTAATGGGAGTGCTAAAACCATGAGAATGAATTCAGAACTTGAAAAAACCAGCAATGGGCGCGATCGCGGTTTATACACCTCAAAAAATGTAATTTCTCTAATAGCGCGGATTCTGTTATCAGCACTTTTTCTCTGGTCAGCGTTCAATAAAATAATGAATCCGGCGGGTACACAACAGTATATGACAGCAAATGGATTACCACTTGTGGGGTTACTGTATCTCGCTACTGTTGCCGTTGAGTTAGGGGGCGGGTTATCGGTATTGCTAGGGTATAAAGTACGTTGGGGTGCGATCGCCTTAGCAATTTTTCTGATTCCAGCTACCTTAATTTTCCATACTAATTTTGCCGATCAAATTCAGCAAATTATGTTTATGAAAAATCTCGCTATTTTTGGCGGATTATTGATGATTATTCAGTATGGCGCCTGTCTCTTATACACATCT